>CAXUFL010000041.1:0-45276 GCA_964250455.1 uncultured bacterium | reverse complement strand
GAAATCATTTCCGCCAAACGAGTTGTTTCTAATGCGACTCGCTGGGATACGTTTGATAAACTATTGCCGACAGACAAAAAGCCCAACAGCGAGAAAAAATGGCAGCAGCGTTATCAACAATCTCCAAGTTTTTTGAGCTTGCATCTAGGCGTGAAAGCCGATGCTTTGCCACCGGGAACTGAGTGTCACCACATTTTGCTAGAAGATTGGAGCGATATGGAAGCAGAGCAAGGAACCATCTTTGTCTCAATTCCAACGCTGCTTGATCCGAATCTAGCACCCTCTGGACATCAGATTATTCATGCGTTTACGCCGAGTTGGATCACCGAATGGGCAAATCTTTCTCCGAGTGAATATCAAGCAAAAAAGCAGAACGCTGCCGATCGATTAATCGATCGACTGTCGAAGATTTTTCCGGATCTAAAAACCTCGATCGAGCTTCAGGAAGTGGGCACACCGAGAACGCATCGCCGCTTTTTAGGGCGCGATAACGGCACGTATGGCCCGATTCCTGCTCGCAAGCTGCTTGGCTTGTTGGGAATGCCGTTTAATCGCACCGCAGTTCCAAATCTTTATTGTGTAGGCGATAGCACGTTTCCAGGGCAAGGCTTAAATGCGGTTGCATTTTCTGGCTTTGCCTGTGCTCACCGAATTGCCGTCGATTTACGATTGCGGTAGCTCGTCGGGATTGATGTTTTGAGATTGTAAAAAGGCGCGGAGGCGATGCAGTTCTTCGCGCTGTTGCTGCACGATCGAGGATGCTTGCTCGGCTCGTTGCCGTTCTTGCTCAGCTCGCTGGCGTTCTTGCTCGAAACGCTGCTCCATTGCCGCAATAACTTGTGAGGTGCGAGCCGTTTCTTCCTCGAAATTGGGAATCATGACCCCCTCGGCGGTGAAGTAGCGTAACATACCGTTGGCCACTCCCAAATATAAACCAAGCTGTTCGCTCCACATCCAGCCTTGAAGATTTGGGAGAATTTCTTCGTAGCGTCCGTTCTGGAGACGAAAGCCTTTGAACTCTAGTTTTTTGGGCTTGGGATTAAACCAGAAATATTCAGGCGTTTTGAACAGATCTTGATAAAGCTCTTTTTTAATCGTGCGATCGTTCTTCGCCGTAGCCGGAGACAAAATCTCAACGATCACATTTGGATACTTTCCACCTTCGTTTGAGACTACCCAACTTCGACGAGAACGGCGCGTTGTGTTCAGCACCACAAAGAAATCAGGGCCGCGAAACTTCTTTGATTGCAGTTCGGGCGGTTGATAATAAATGCTGAGATTTCCAGCCGCAAAGAAATCTTGCCGTTGCTGCCACCACCATTCAAGACAAGTGAGCAGCAAAACAATTTGGGCAAGGTGTAGCGAATCTTCCAATTCTGGCTCGTTGCTGTAAGGTTCGTTTAGTAGGTCTAGGTCAGAAGCTGAGACCATAATTTGCACAAAATGATGGCAGTTATTGTTATTTTACTGTGCTTTATTCGATGGTCTAGAGAAATTGAGCGGCTTTTAGTAGGATGAAGATGAGACTTGCAATTCCGATCTAGCAGATAACAATCTTCTCATTCGCGATTGCTCCGCAAGCTTCCGAAGGAATCGCTGCCTCAATTAATTCCCGTAAAGTCTTCGACGCTTGCGCAATCTCGGTTGAGTGCACACTCGTTTCTGATCGACGCTATTTCTATTGTGAAAGCGCACGAGCTAATTATTAGTCGGATGATTGGTGGCAATTCGGGCGACTTGCTGAGAGATTTCAGGATTGTACAAACGCAAATAATTCCAATAATTGCCCAACACAGATTTGACATAGCCGCGTGTTTCGCTGTAAGGAATATTTTCGATAAATTCATCGGGATCTTGGGTTTTGTTTTTACCCAACCAATCCGCAACCGCACCAGGACCAGCATTATAGCTTGCAACCGCCAGCATCGAATTATTGCTGTATTCGCGATGCGTGTAATCGAGATACCAAGTGCCGAGTTTAATATTAGTTTCCGGGTCATCAAGCTTGAATTGTTTGAGCTTGATATTATTTGCAATGTAGCTTGCCGTATCGGGCATAACTTGCATTAATCCCACTGCACCCGCACTCGATTTAATTTTCGATTCAAAGCGCGACTCTTGACGAATTAACGCCGTTACAAGCATTGGATTTAGACTGCGCTGCTGTGACCAAGATTCGATTTGATCCATATAAGGAAATGGATACAGCGCTTGCCAATAAGCGGTTTGTTTTCTGAGTTGTTGGTATTGCGCTTTGTCGTCGGGCTTGTCGCGATCGCGCAAATTCCCGACCATGAAAATTCCGTCTAAGTTCTGCCCCATTCCCAAACGCATCACGCCATCGACAAACTGTTCGGCAATGCTTGGCGCGGTGCGATTTTGAAATTCAAGCTGCCAATACGCCCAAGCATCTTGATCTTGACCGAGTTGATACAGTTCTTTCATCGCAGGCGATCCGGCCGGCAGTTCAGGACGAGCGGCGGGCTTTTGCACTTGGGGATTAAGCGATCGTACCGAGTTAAAATCTCCCACGTTCCAGCCCAGAATTGCCGCCGATCGCCACGCATAATACGATTCAGGATGATCGCTCAACACACGCTGAAAAATCTTCGCGGCTTCTGCGTTGTTGCCGATTTGCTGCGCCCATTTTCCCGCCCAAAATCCCGCTTCAGGCACAACCTCGCTGGTTGAATTTGCCGCAAGAATTGGATCTGCCCATTGTTTCGCAAGTTTGATATTTCCCGCTTTAGCGCTTTCTTTGGCATACTCCCAACGCATTTCGGCGGCAGCGTCCGAGTTTGCGTACTGCGTTAAAACAAGCTGACGCATCTGAGCGGCGGTTTTAGCGCTTTTGAGTTCATCTAGCCGTTTGGATTTGTCCACCAGCGCTTGAGGTGCACGATCGGGAAACGCCTGAATAATTTGATCCAGATACGCGATCGCACTTTGCGGGTTGGGAGCTAAATCCGCCAGTCGCGTCAACGCTAAACTCGCTTCTGAAGATTGCGGAAATTGCTGAACGGTTTGACGATAGCGATCCTCTGCACCTGGTTTTCCGCTTAAATGCAGTCCGCGACCAGAGCGATAAACGCTGAGCGCGGTTTGCGGAGCGCGAGAATACGCGATCGCTGCCTTGTCATAAACTTGATTTTCCCAATATCCAAACCCGATCGCGTCCCAATCTTGCGGTTGAAGCTGTGGGCCAAATTGAGAAATCAGCTTATCGAGTAAATCGGTGTAGCCATCGCTTTCAACGCCGTATTTCGCAATGATCAGCATTAACGGAAGCTGTTTCGGATTTTGCTTTAAGCGAGTTTTGGCGACTTCAATCGATCGAGGATGCGCAGGAAACTGAGCCAACAACTGATCCCAATGCTGCCCATCGTTGCGCCCCAGCACAAATAATCCTTCTGCTGCCGCCGCGTCTTTTGGAAATCGCTTGATCAAATCTTGCCACGTTGCCGTCGCTTCTTTTGACTTGCCCGCCACGTCATACGCTTGAGCACGCTTAAGCAAAATCTGGGGTGTTAAAACGGCGTAATCTTTTTCTAAATCTTTGAGCTGCGCTAACGCTTTGTCGCCTTGTTTTTCCCCGATCAAATCGCTTGCCAGCAAATATCGAGCACGATTGCGCTCTAAAGACGCATCGGATTTTTGCGCAACGGCTTTTAACGATAGCTCACGCTGCGTTGCCGATTGATTCACAAGCGGAGACACGATCGCGCTCGGTGCCCCGATCGTCCCGGTTTGATTGCCAAACGGCGCGATCGCGGCTTGCGGCTGATTGAGTTCTCTAAGCTTCTCGATCGGAAAAAGCACACCAGCAAGCAGCCCGATCGCTCCGGCTCCGGTTGCCAACATTAACCAAAATCGTCGTTCCCTGACCAATTGCTTGAGCATTATCTTTCGGGGGGCAGAAGGCAAGATTGCGAAAGCTGTTAGCAGTTATAGCAAAAATTAAAAGATCTCAAGCAAAAATAACGCTGATTCGCCTAGATCAATCGCTTTGTATTGCAAAAAGGTAGTTCTCGCTACAACTACGCAATGGCGTAAACGGCAAGCGTGCTCAATCTAACACTAAAACACGGTTTTTGTCGTTTTGATCGATACTGGAAGCAGAACTTGAACCCATAAAGGGAAGTCGGAATGAATTTAAACGTCACAGGAACTTCGCTATTAGATTGGTCAGGAGATGGACTGGCGATCGGTGTGTTTGAAGACGCAACCGAGCTATCCGGATTAGCTACGCTGGATGAAAAACTGTCTGGTGCGATCAAAGATTTGATTGCTGATACAGAATTTAAAGGAAAACCAAACAGCAGCGCTTCAACTCGAATTGCAGGCAGCCCGATTCGCAAACTGATTTTAGTCGGGCTTGGTAAACCCGATGCATTGAAGCTAGACACGCTGCGACGAGCAGCCGCAAAAGCCGCAAAAACCGCAAAGCGCGAACGCTGCAAAACGTTAGGGGTAAGCCTTCCGATTTATCACGATGACGCGGCGGCCACAACTCAGGCGATCGTCGAAGGCATCGAGCTTGGGCTTTACCAAGATCACCGCTTCAAATCTGAACCCGACGACAAAGGGCAAATCGACCAAATCGAACTGCTCGGGCTTGCCGGACAAGAAGCCGCCGTTCAAACCGCACGGCAAATCTGCTCAGGCGTATTTTTAGCGCGTGAACTCGTAGCGGCACCTGCAAACTACGTTACGCCCGTTACGATGGCAGAAACGGCACTGGCGATCGCCAACGAATTCGGTTTAGAAAGCCAAATCCTCGAAAAAGAAGACTGCGAAAAACTGGGGATGGGCGCGTTTCTTGGCGTTGCGCAAGCCTCAGATTTACCGCCAAAGTTCATTCATCTCACCTACAAACCGCAAGGCACCGCTCGCCGCAAACTCGCGATTATCGGCAAAGGACTCACGTTTGATTCTGGCGGTCTCAACATCAAAGGGGCAGGCAGTGGCATCGAAATGATGAAAACCGACATGGGTGGAGCAGGCGCAACGATCGGAGCCGCAAAAGCGATCGCGCAGCTTAAACCCGATGTCGAGGTGCATTTTATTGTGGCATCGACGGAAAACATGATTAGCGGTCGGGCGATTCATCCAGGTGATATTCTGGTCGCCTCGAACGGGAAAACGATCGAAATCAACAACACCGATGCAGAAGGACGCTTAACGCTGGCAGATGCGCTAGTGTATGCCGAGAAACTAGAAGTCGATGCGATCGTCGATCTCGCAACCTTGACCGGAGCCTGTGTGATTGCGTTAGGCGATGACATTGCAGGCTTGTGGAGTCCGAGCGATGAGGTTGCCGATCAGCTTGTAAAAGCGTCTGAGCAGTCCGGTGAAAAACTTTGGCGGATGCCGATGGAAGAGAAATACTTTGAAAGCATGAAATCGGGCATTGCTGATATGAAGAATACGGGTGCTCGTGCGGGGGGCGCGATTTCGGCGGCGGTTTTTCTTAAACAGTTTGTCAAAGAAACGCCGTGGGCACACCTTGACGTGGCGGGTCCAGTTTGGGCGGACAAAGAAAATGGCTATAACGGCGCAGGCGCAACGGGTTATGGAGTGCGGACGCTGGTGAATTGGGTGCTAAGCGACGCTTAATTGCTAAGTTAGCGGTGAGGTCGAGTTGGCGTCGTAGCCGATCGTTTCTTGCGCAGCTAATGGCAATGCGCCAAGCAACCTGTTTTCGGGACTACCTAAATCCTCCTTGCAGGGGGGATTTAGGAGGCACAACTCACTCACAATGCAGCGAAAAAACCGCTTAACTGATATTTAGAAAAGCGCTGTCTAACGTTTCGCTTTACCCACCGTGAACAACCTTTCGATCTCAATGAAAAGACTCTAAACGATCAGGTGCAAGCGAATTGTTATACAACGGTTCTGCTAAAAAACTTCTTCAGCTCGAAGTTGCCCTTTCACCCGTTCATATTCATCTTCGAGCAGCCATTCTTGGGCAGCTTCATAGCTAGAGTGAGCAACGACGACTTTATAGTCAGAGGCAGGATTAAAAATACGGCAAGTGCCATCTTGATCACCCACAAGCATGAGAATCTTAGGCGGGAAAAGAACTGGATCAACCCAAAGTTCTAGAAACTCCCAGGTTTTAGCTTGTTCTACGAGGGCTAGTGCGTGGGATTGTATGATACTCACCTGTTGTTTTCACGATTTTGATCTCACCGTAGTAAAGCGGGGTTTGGCTCCCATCTGCTTTAATTATGTAGCCGATCGGCTCAGAGAAGTAGAGTCCATAGCGCTCATAATCATCTTCTTCATCGAAACCTCCGAGGGTTGGGGAGGGGCGCGGAAACCCCTGGGTTCACACATGGGGAGGAGAATGCCCCTCCCGCGTGGCTCTTGAGCCACAGAGTCTTAATGTCCATACGAGTAACCGTCCTTCTGGTGGATTGCTTTGCAGTATTTGTGGCTGATTCCCTGAACCAACCCGTTAGCAGTTGAGATGTTGAAACTGCCTGTCGAACGGACTGCGACCCGTCCCACATAAACACCAACCTTCTTTCCAGCCGTGACGATCGCTTTCACGATGTCACCAGTCTGAAAACCTTTTACAAACTTGTTTCTCGGAACATGACGAGATGGAAAACCGTACTTGTCAGTTCTGCACATCTGGCGGGTTCCATGACCTTTTGCCGCAATCTGCAACGGCTCTGAAGTCAACACTTCGAGTGATTCGACATGACCCACGCAAGCAGCATCAAGCCAGTGAGATTTAGGAAGACCTAATCGAGTTCGATTGAACTTAGTTTGTCCGCCCGTCCCCGTCGTTACTGGCATTCCTGTTGCTTTCAGTGCGTTGAATAACACCCATCGTGTTGAATTGACCGCAGCCGCATCTTTAAGTGGGGACTTCGCTTGCTTGAGAATTCGATTCAGCAGGTCTGTCTTGCCTGATAGAAAGTCTCGAATGTCCTGATTTCCTTTGCTTTGATTGCAAGGATGACAGGCAAGCGTCAGGTTAGAAACTCGGTCGGAGCCACCTTTAGAATGGGGGTGAATGTGTTCGACTTCGAGTGGCACATTTTCCGCTCCACAGTAAGCACATTTCCGATTCCACTTGGCTAGAAGATACTCTCGCACTTCGTAGCCTTGCAATTCCCCTTGCTGGTATTCAATCCCGGAGATTTCCGGGTTTGAAATTAGCTGCATATCGAACCGAACCAACTCTTGAGCAATGCTCGAAATGGGTGCAAGTCGCATAAACTTGCGAACCCAAGTAAGCGTGGTCAACACGCGATGCTGCAAGGATGGAGCCAACCATCCATCGGGACGAGTCCGATTCAGGAATCGAGCCTTGCGATAGCGCGTTTTACGGCTCCGTCTAGAACGTCTGAGTTGACGACGGGACAGTAACGCATCCTTAATCTGCTGTCCCCGATGCTGCAATTCGGCTCCAAAGATAACTTTGCTGCCTTGCTTAATGGCGATGCCCGTCACTTTAGAACCCGGATCTAATGTGAGTTCCAGGTTCTGTACGGGGACATCAGGACACGATTCTTTGAGGATGATCGTGAATGGATAACGACGAAATACCGCAGCTTTCCCCTGATTGAGAAGGTGGCGCGCTGTGCCAGGGTGAACTGGCTCTAGCGGTCGTTTGTCGGTATCGAGAACAAAAACGTAGTTGGACATTGAAAGTCTCCATTTCTGGGTAATGTTCGCTTCGACCGTGTTATCTCGGCTTGTTCGACTTGCAACACTGTTCCAGTGACCTTAGAACTGTTTAATTGCAGGTGACAGAGCCAAAAACTAGCGACGCATTCTTGGGTGTCGTGACCGAGATAACGACTCCTCTGTTGAGGGGTCTGGTAAGGATGGCTGTCAACCCGCCCGAAGGGTCGGGGCGGGTTGACAGCCCCGGCATTTATGCCTGGGGTTCCTTACCCTCGATTCCGGTGCGCTCTCCCCGTGAAATGATAGCCTTTGTAACTCGTTCTAGGGTTTCGCAATCGTTGAATACATGCGCTCTGCCCTCTCTTCATAGCAGTCGTTGGACTTGGGGGGTATTAGGCAGATGGCGAGTTCGGGAGTCTGGGATAATATCTCGGTCAATTCCGCTCATGCTGCTTTAGCGATCTCATTCTCAGAGCATATCAGGTGCAAGAAAGTATGGTCTTGATGATGGTTTCTAATAGCTACATAGTCGATCGCGCTTTTCTTCTAGCTGCTGTAGCGCTTTTTCATCGGGCAATCCTCCGACTGTTCCGAGAAACTCATCCCGGTTTTGAAGGGCTTTAAAGAAATCTGGCTCAACGTTCAACACAACAGCCGCATAGCGATCGATACACTTCGCGTCGATCGCTATGCGGCATCTAGCGAACACAAACCCGCGATCAATTGATTGTGCATTGCTAACCTCAACGTGATATTCGTTTGAGCGAATTCACGCTTGAGTAAGGCTGTCTCGCTCTAGATTAAGATGCCCATGACCGCGTAGAGATTTCTGCCTTAGCAGAGGGTGACAACCGTTTAGCCGTTGCAAAAATCCGGCTGGCTCGTTTCGAGAGGGTAAATCGCCAGTGCCACGGCTCGAAGCTGACGCCTTGACGGTTATTGATCGGAAACGACTCCTCAAAACCAAACTGATCCGCGTTTGCTTGGAGCCATTGATACGCTTTTGTGGTTTGAAACGCAATTTTTAAGTCGGTATCGGGCTGCTGTGCGTCGGCAATGTCGATCGCATACCCGGTATGGTGCTCGCTGTATCCCGGAGGCGCACTAATTCGAGCGGCGGCTTGTGCGCTACCTCGACGCTGAATCTGTTGCGCAAACAATGCTTGCTGATCGCGAATTGATCGAAACCCCGAAATCGGCATTAACTCAGCGCCTTCGGCTTTTGCTGCCGCCATCATTTCTCGAAACGCTTGGCTGGCTTCAAAATCTAACGTTTCAATTCGTGCAGAGCCACTCCGCACAAACCGCCCCGCATCGATCAAACGCTTCGGATCATCTTCGCCATACGGTAAATGACCAAACGAGGTTTTGATCAACAGCTTCGCAGGCGGCGGAGTAACGATCGGCGCAGGCGTTTGCTTTGGTTGAACCAGACTTTGAGCGGGTGGACTCGATTGTGAAGACGCAAACACGATCGAAGACACTGATCGATCGGTCACGACGGCAACACCTGCTCCGATAATTGCCATCGCGGTTGCCAGCATGATCAGCCAAAACCACAGCCGCGCAGGAATCTTAGCAATTCGATTGAATTGAGCAAAAAATCGCTTCATAGCGGTCGGTTAATCTGGTTTGAGCAGTTGTCCGTAAATCCAGCCATCGGCTTTGGAAATCGGAAAGTAAATTTTATACCAGAGGTTGCCATTATCATCACGACTCGTTGCCAAAATCCGCACGCGATCGCCCGGATAAGCAATGTGTCGCGTCGAAAAGTTTGTTCCGGGCCCGGTGCGAATATTAGTTGCACCGGGATCACCAACGATCGTGGCGTTGCTGGTTCCCATTGAGTCAGGACGCGGAGTTTGCTGAGCGTTATCTTTAGAAGGATTTTGTTGGCTTGTCTGAGCGGTATCGTCAGAACTCGACGGGGGGCGCGGATTATTTTGAGCAGGGGGGGCATTCGCAGGCGGTGCAGATTGGGGCGTTTGGCTTTGCGTGGGCTGTGAGACTGGCGACTGTGGGGTTTGAGCAACAGGCGATTGTGCGGGTTGCTCAATCGGTGACGGGCTAGGGCTTAGCGAGGGTGAAGTAGACGAATCGATCGGGCGGGTTGCTTTCTCAACTGGCTCAGATGCGCCTGTCAAGCCAGGAATTTGCGATCGTAGCAGCAGTGCTCCGCCTAAAATGCTGATGCCAATTATGCCGCCTATCATCACGGCTTTTTTCCAGTCGTTTCCGGTTTGGGCGGGAATCACTTGAGAAGCAGGATGCGGTTGCGACAGCGCGACGGTGTGAGTCGCAATTGGGACGGGCGTTTGCGGCGCGGAGATTAGCGTAGAAGGTGCAACCCCAAGTGATCCCGGCATGAGCGCGGCTAACATCTCTTGAGCGCTTGAGAATCGCTGCTGCGGGTAAGGCTGAATCGATCGGTTTAAAACGGCGGCAAATTCTGAACTAATTTGCGGCGCGAATGCTTGCCAGATTAATTCTCCGGTGCGCGGATCGGTTCGGAGTTCTTGAGGCACCCTCCCGGTGGCGAGATAAATTGCCGTCATACCTAAGCCGTAAAGATCGCTGGAATAAACGGGACGACCGGCCATTTGTTCGGGGGGCATAAATCCGGGCGTGCCGACAATAATCGAGTGTGAGCTATTGCCTTGCGAGTTGACGATCGTGCTCATCGTTTCTTTGACGGCCCCAAAGTCAATCAGCACAGGCACATCATCAGGCGTGCGTAATACAATGTTGTCGGGCTTGATGTCGCGATGCACGATTTGCTGCTGATGCACGTATTGAATCGCGGGTAATATCTGAACCAGCATGGATCGGATCGCTGCTTCAGATTGAACGCCCGTGCGGACAAGGCGTTGCTGTAGCGTTTCGCCTTCGATCCATTCTTCGACTAAGTAAAAGTGATCGTCTTCAGAGAAATAAGCATACAGACGGGGAATTTGTTCGTGTCGATCGCCTAATTGCTCTAGAATTGCCGCTTCTCGCTGAAATCGCTCTTGAACGAGCTGGTGAATTTGAGGATTGTCGTAAACGGGTTTAAGCTGTTTCAGAACGCATTTTCGCGCCGAGGGCATCTGCGTATCTTGAACTAAAAAAGTAGTTCCGAAACCACCATCGCCTAACACGCCAATCACGTCGTAGCGATTACTCAGGCGAGCGGGTATTGGCTTTTGTGGATTTTGCATTGCAGAAATTTCCAGAAATTTGATCAGTTTCAACGCGAAATACTTTACTATTCCAGTGCTAAAAACTCAGTCACCTAATACAAACGTTCGTTTTGTAGCGCACCAATCCTGCTAGTCCTGATTACGCTCGATTAGATTGAGGTGTGAAACACCCCCTCAAGGTTCACTTCCGAATTATATTGGCAGTGTTTACAAGCGTAATCAACTCCGTTCTGATTTCTTTACGATGAGTGATCAGTCTGAATTGCAGGTTCAGCTATGTTTTGAAACGTTGACGCTCAAAACATAGCTGTGTTAGCGTCGAATCAGGAAAAAGTATGAAGTGACGCTGTAGTGATTCAGATTCTGCATGTCTGGTCGGTGCGCCAACAGATTGTTAAGTGCGTATGCCACAGCAGCTTTGTTCTTAATTCGACCGTCTAATCGCTAATTAGACTTTAGGAAATTAGCTCAACGGTAGAGCGATCGGCTTTAGCGTCGATTGGTTACAGGTTCGATTCCTGTATTTCCAACCACCCCGCCCTGGGCAAGGGCACCAGTTTTAGGAACTGGCTCAGCCTTCTAAGCTGACTAACTTGGGTACGGGAGCAATCCCGGTGGTTCGACTCCACTTTATTCTCAACCCCGCATCGCGTTATTCTTCTGCCGTCGTTGAGTCACAGACTGATCGATCGGCAGCAGTGAAAGGCTTGTGCGATCGGACAACGCTAAAGGGTTTGCATCGAATTCGCTTTTTGGCTTGAGTACGTCCTGCTACGGCACGGCGTATCGGTAGGCAACTGCTTAATCCAGCCTTAAAGGAGTCGATCGATCCTTGAGCGTTCAGCCGAGTCGCCCGCACCGTAGCTGTGAAGAATAGCGCTTGCGGGGTTTTTGATATTCATGTAGTATGTTGTAGTATGAAGCCACCAGACGCTTCATTGCTAGAAATTGAGCGAATCCGATGTTGAAAACGTTTTATGTAAAACCAAACGAGCGCGGCGTGTTGTATTACCGCAGTGATTTTCAGCGCATTTTGCCACCGGGAACGTACTACCGCTCTCCGTTCACACGCTGGCGCGTAGTGTATCACGATGTCAATCAGCCCGAAGCCAGACTTGAGAACTTAGAACTGCTGCTGCAAACGCATCGCGCCGAGCTAGAGCCGCATCTTATCGTAGTGGCACCCGCGTTTAACGAAGCGGCCTTAGTTCGGTTGGGGCGACGTTGGATCAGCGTCAGCCCGAATCAGCTTCGGGGATTTTGGCGCGGCATCGGAGACGTAGAAGCGCATCGATTTAATCTAGATGAATCGTTAGAATTGCCTGCTTTATTTGTGCAGCAATTGCGCGGCGTGACGATCGAGGGTGTGCAAAACTTTCAAGTTTCAGAAGCGGAAATCGGCTTACTCTACGTTCAGAATAATTTTGTGCGGTTGCTTGAACCCGGAGAGTATGCGTTTTGGAACTTCAAGCAGAAAGTTGCCATACGTTTAGTCAGCCGCACCGATCCGAATCCAAATTTTCCCTTTGAAGACGTGCTGATCGAACAGCATCCAGAGTTTGTCGCGGCTTATTGTAAGTTGGTGCAGCTCGGCGCTCAGCATGTCGCGATCGTGCGACATAACCGCAAGCCGATCGCCATTTTGCCTCCGTGCAGCCGCAAGCTGTTCTGGAACGCCGTTGAGGTTGAAATCATCGACCTTGATCGATCGCCAAAACTTCCACCCCACTTAGTAATGGAGTTAGTTTCTGGCTTAAATGACGTGTTGATGATCAGCCACGAATCGCTGCACATTCTTGAAGTTCCATCGCAGCATGTTGGATTACTTTATCTTGATGGCGTACTACAAGAAACCTTGACGCCCGGACTTCATGCCTGGTGGAAATTTGGTCGATCGTTCAAAACTGAATCGATCGATTTGCGGCTACAAACGTTAGAAGTAACCGGACAAGAGATTCTGTCAAAAGATAAAGTACCGTTGCGCTTGAATCTCACCGCAGGGTTTCGCGTCGTCGATCCGGTTCAGGCGAAAACTGCGCTGAGCGATATTTCTGGCTTTTTGTACAAAGAGCTTCAGTTTGCGCTGCGATCGGCGGTTGGCACGCGATCGCTCGATCAGTTGCTCGAAGACAAGGGGGCGATCGATGCGACGATCGCGGATTATATCCGCGAGAAAAGCGGGGGTTATGGTGTTGAAGTCGATTCGGTTGGCGTCAAAGATATTATTCTTCCGGGCGAAATCAAAGCGATTTTGAGCAAAGTTGTGGAAGCAGAAAAAGCGGCTCAAGCAAACGTCGTGCGCCGTCGCGAAGAAACCGCAGCCACCCGGAGCATGTTGAACACAGCAAAAGTAATGGAAGATAATCCGGTTGCTTTGCGCCTCAAGGAATTAGAAATTCTAGAGCGCATTGCTGAAAAAATCGAACATATCAACGTCAATGGGGGTTTAGACAACATCTTGACTGAGTTAATTCGCATCAAGGATTAAGCCAAGTTTAGAACTCAAGTAACTTGTTGCAGGCTTAACTCATGTTAGTTCGGCAAAGGAGTTGGCTACGATTACAGATTCGGGAAGTTCCCTAAATTCTCCTAGAAGAGGGGATTTAGGGAGCACAGCCCGATCACAACGTAGTAAACGTGAGTTCGGGATAACAAATGGCTTGAACGGAGTCTGAATCGGCGGATGAGTGGGTCGTTGCCTCAGACGCCTGGCGAATAAATTCGCGGCTACACAGACAAAACCACCCACGGGTTAAGAGCCAATTTTAGAATGTAGTTCCCGAAGGGGGACTTCGTTTTGTATAGCTGCGTAGCCGCTCGTTTCTTGCGAAGCTAATAGAAGTCACCAGGGCGCGTTCTTATCTAGAATTCGGGTTAGTGAGAGAATTGTCGAACTGAAGGCAGCTTCTCGCCTTTGGCAACGCGGTTCATCCTGCATAGAATCAACGTCCGCCTCTACAACATGACTTGATTGCACAAACGTTCAGCGTTTCTGGCGGGCAATCCGATCGATTTCAGACCGCACCTGCAAATTTGCAACGCCCGTTTGCCGCAGTTTATAGCGCGATTGAAATTGGCGTACCGCCGATCGAGCCGCATTATCGTAGTACTGAGTAATGGGCAGATCGGTTTGCAAAATTGTTCTAAGATTATTTCTCAAATTTCGGACGATCGCAGAAAGTCGCTCTTGAGTGGCTCGATCGGGCTGTCCGGTTTCTGATAAGCCGTACAGCGATTGAATTTCTCGAACGGCTCGAACCGTGGGTGAATCGTTCAGCGCAGCGCGAGGATTAATGTCATAACCGAGACCTAGCAAAATCGCTTTGAGTTGAGCTTCAGTGTAGATTTCAAGCTGAACATTTGAAGGCGGGACGGTAGATTCGCTAGGCGTGTCCGGTCGCGGTGGAATCGCATCTTGTTCAATCTCGTTTAACCGTTGGCGGGTTTCTAGAGTTGCAATTCCCGTCACAGGAAGATTGTTTTGTTGTTGAAACGATCGCACCGCACGCTGAGTCTGCTCACCAAAAAACTGACTTTCGGGAAGCTGCGGACTCGGTTTCACCGTTTTATTTAATGCCGTTTGCAGCGTCCGGATTAAATCTGCCGCTTGATTTTGCGTCGGTAGATTAAGCGTGCCGTCGATCGGTAAACGGTACTGCACCTGAAAATCTCGAATCGCTTGTCTGACTCGTGCATCAGCGATCGGGGCATCTAACGAAACGGCATACCCCAACCCATACAGCACCGCCACAAATTGTTCTGCTGTGTAGTCTTGCGCTCGAACAGCATTTGCGGGCTGATAAATCGCCCCGGTTGTCAGCGTGCCAATCAGCAACGCACTCATAAATCTTCGGTTCCACATTGTTACTTTTTCTGACCTACCAAAATGATCTTGTGTTCTCCGGTCGTTGCTTGCCGTTTGCTAAAAGGGATAAATGAGAACGACTTGTTAACGCGATCGATTGATGACTTATTCGTTTAGAATTGCCGATCTTCCCGAAAGTGAACGTCCCCGCGAACGCTTGATAGCTCAAGGTGCAAAAACGCTTTCGACCGCAGAACTGATTGCCATTTTGCTCAGCACCGGAACCGGAAAGCTCTCCGCCGTCGGTCTTGGGCAGCACTTGTTGCAGGAACTCGGCCAGCATCAGCGTGATCCGTTGAGCGCTTTGCGAGATGTGAACATTGCGGAGCTAGTCAAAATACCCGGAATTGGAACAGCAAAGGCAACTACAATCTTAGCTGCGATCGAACTCGGTAAGCGGGTGTATCAATCACGCCCTCCAGAAAAGACGATCATTGATGACCCAAAGGTTGCCGCCGCCGCGTTGAGTCACGAATTAATGTGGCAGTCACAAGAACGCTTTGCCGTTTTGCTGCTTGATGTCAAAAATCGTTTACTCGGAATGCAGGTGATTACGATCGGAACCGCAACCGAAACGTTGGCACACCCGCGAGAAATTTTCCGCGAAATTATTCGGCAGGGAGCAAATCGAGCGATCGTGGCTCACAATCATCCATCTGGCAACGTTGAACCGAGTCCAGAAGACATTGAACTCACGCGCCAACTGCTTCAAGGCGCAAGATTTCTCGATATTCCACTGCTGGATCATTTAATTCTAGGAAACGGCAATCACCTCAGCCTCAGACAAACCACGACGCTTTGGGATGAAGTTCCGCAAAGCGTTTGAAAGAATTCCTTGAACGATTGAACGATTGTTCATATGATGATAAAAAGGCTTATCGACGCTGGCTTTTATGTCTGGACATCATCACGATCATCATCACGCACCCAACACCTATAATCGCGCATTTGCGATCGGGATTCTCTTGAATGTGGGGTTTGTCGCGATCGAAGCCACGTTCGGATTTTTGACTTATTCGCTGGCGCTGGTTGCGGATGCTGGACACAACTTAAGCGATGTGTTGGGCTTGGTGCTGGCGTGGGGCGCAAGCTGGCTTGTTTCGCACAAGCCGACGCCGCGATTTACCTACGGTTTACGGCGATCGTCGATTTATGCAGCGCTGATTAATGCAATCGTGCTACTAGTTACAATGGGTGCGATCGCCGTTGAAGCCGTCGATCGATTTTGGCATCCGGTACCGATTCAAGGCGGCACCCTGATCGGCGTGGCGCTCGTTGGAATTGCCGTCAACGGTGTAACGGCGCTGATGTTTGCGTCGGGGCGCGATCGGGACATCAATCTTAAAGGCGCATTTTTGCATATGGCGGGCGATGCGCTGGTTTCTTTAGGCGTGGTCGTGGCGGGCATTGTGATCACATTCACTCATTGGCTTTGGATTGATCCAGCTATTAGCTTGGTCATCGCCGTTATTATCGTGGTTAGCACTTGGCAACTGTTGCACGAAGCGGTCGGTTTAGCGCTTGATGCAGTTCCGCCAGGAATTCCTTTACAAGAAGTCCGATTTTACTTGAATGAGCTTCCGGGCGTTGTGGCTGTGCACGATTTACACGTTTGGGCGATGAGCACAACAGAACCTGCGCTCACGGCTCACTTAATTATGCCTGCGGGTCATCCGGGCGATGGCTTTTTGACCCGAATTCATCACGATTTGCACGATCGATTTGGCATCGAGCACAGCACCCTTCAGATTGAGCAAGGAAGCTTTATCGCTTGCCAGCAATCAAACTGTTGCGACCCTTGAGGATTAATGCACTTCTACGGCTGAGCGCATTAAGCACTAACCCGCTCAAAACGCGGTTAAAAGTGAGTTTCTAATAGTAGTCCGCGAAATCGTGTTGACTGCATAACCTGTCGCACTCAAAACCTAAATAACGTGAGTTCGGGTTAACCGATCGCTTAAATGCGCCTTGAGAATGGGCAGGTCATTGCTACAAATGCCTGGCGACTGAAGGCGCGGCTACACAAACGAAGTCCACCTCCGTGGACTAGTCTTTCCAATTCGCTCTTAACCTGATAAAGGCGGGTTTTGTCTGTGTAGCCGCGCCTTCAGTCGCGCCCGCGTTTATGAGTGAACCCGACGTCAGGTTAAATACAAGCAGTGCATCGACTCTTATCGTCGCCAGATGTACCCGATCGTGTGAAATCTAAAACCTTAGAGAGATCTCCTGAATGTGAGAATTTGTTACACAAGTTAATACAGATTTTTATATTTCTCAGGAACGGAGGTGATACTTGAAATGGAAGCGAAAAAGCGGATAGGTTTAATTAAATTTCTGCGCGAAGAGTTAGCAATTCCGGCGGGTGCGATCGAGCTTGCGGCGCGACAAGGTGAACAAGCGCAATTACCGATGGTGCTGTGGCAATACGGATTAGTGACGCTTACGCAACTCGATCAGATTTTTGACTGGCTAGAAAAAGCTTGATTTAATCGCGCATCGCGTGCAGTCGTCCGTTGCGAATTTGCACGACTGGGTGATTCGCCAACCGAATCAGGGATTCATCGTGAGTCGTCACCATCACGGTAATGCCGATTTGATTTAGTTTTTTGAGAATTTTAATGATTTGCCAGGAATTATCCGGATCGAGGTTTCCGGTTGGTTCGTCGGCAAGCAAAATTGGAGGTGTCGCGACGATCGCCCGCGCAATGCTAACGCGCTGCTGTTCGCCCCCAGAAAGCTCAGTGGGAAAACACGCTGCTTTGTGCGCTAGTCCGACCATTTTGAGCGCAGGTTGAAGACGACGCTGGATTTCGCTACGGCTGTAGCCTTGTGCCCATAGCCCGATCGAGACGTTTTCGGCAACGGTTCGACGAGGAATCAGCTTGTAGTCTTGAAACACAATGCCGATGCGTCGTCGTAACTGAGCTAAGGCATCGCCGCGAAGTGAAGCGGGACGGCCACGATCGACGACGATTTCACCCTCGGACGGACGCTCGGCACCGTACAGTAATTTCAACAGCGTTGATTTTCCTGATCCAGACGGGCCCGTAACGAATAGAAAGTCTCCTTTTCGCACTTCAAGATTAATGCCGACTAGGGCTTGGCTGCCATTTGAGTAAGTTTTGCTAACGTGTTGGAGTTGAATAATCGCTTCAGATAAGGGAGCCGTTGCAGAAGCGGGGCGAGTGACAACTTGAGTCATCGGGGTTTCAGGAGATCAACGCTCTTCTTGTAGCCGACGATCGAGCAGCAAGCCTCCGCGAAATCTCTGTAGTGTGCGAACCGAGTTTAATCACACCACGGGTTTTTGCTGCGTGAAGCGGTAGAGAATCGATCGCCACGCAAATTTGGGCAGGGCGGTCATTCGCTTCCAGCGCCAGGGTTCTTGATACAAGCGGTAGAGCCATTCCAGGTGATTGTCGCAAAACCATTGCGGAGCGCGGGCTTTGGTGCCTGCCCAGATATCAAAGCTGCCACCGACGCCGATCCAAACGGCATTCGGGCACAGATGGCGATGCTGCGCGATCCACAATTCTTGACGCGGAACGCCTAACCCCACGTAAATCAAGCGCGGTTGCAGCGTGTGCAGCTTTTTAAGAAAATCGGCGGCTTCGGTTTCCGATGCGAGATAGCCGTTTTGTACCCCAACGATCTTAATTCCTGGAACTTGCCGTCGCCAAAATGCCGCCGCCGATTCTGCCACTCCGGGCGCACCGCCGAAAAAGAAAACTGTCCAGGGCGACGGAGCTTGAATCGATCGACCTAGCATCGCTTCTGCAAGTTCAATTCCCGGAATGCGCCTGACCCGCTTACCGTGCAGCCGCATATAAAGCACCACGCCTGCACCATCCGGAATCACAAGTTCAGCTTGACGAATCGTATTTGCAAGGGCTGGATTTTCTTCTGCCTGCATGGTCATCTCAGAATTGAGCGTGATCACGTGTGCGCCAAGATGATGATTGATGCGGCTCGCTAACCAGTCTGGATAATCTCTGAGCAGATGCATCGGCAGCCCCAAGACCGAAAAAAATCTTGGTGCTTCAGGCAGGATGACTTCGTTCACAAGCATTCCTCACAGCGTCCCCTTCAGGGATTGAATTGTATCTTATGATCGTGCCTTAGCTCAAAACTAAATTATCGCGATGCACGATCGTGTCTTCACCCTGATAGCCCAAAATCGCTGCAATTTCTTCTGATCGTCGTCCGCGAATTTTCTGGAGTTCTTCGCTGTTGTAGTTCACAATTCCTCTAGCGATCTCAGTTCCGGTACGATCGCACAATTTCACGGCGTTTTGCGGCTCAAATTCTCCACTCACCTCGATTATTCCCGCCGCGAGCAGCGATTTTCCCGCTTGACAAATCGCGTTTACGGCTCCGTCATCGAGAACGAGCTTTCCAAGTGGAACTAACCCATGAGCAATCCAGCGTTGACGGGCATTCTTGGGGCGCGGCTGCGGCTCAAACCGCGTCCCGATCGATTCTCCGTTTAAGATTTTTACAATGTTTTGCGGCGTGCGTCCTTGCGTAATCACGGTTCGCACGCCTGCCCCGATCGCAATTCGCGCCGCTTCGATTTTTGTCACCATGCCGCCTGTGCCCCAGCGTGTTCCTGCGCCATCGGTTTGAATCTTGGCAAGCTCACTCAAGTTGTGCACAATGGCGATCGGTTGAGCATCCGGATTGCTGCGCGGGTCTGCCGAATAAACGCGATCGACATCGGTGAGCAAAAACAACCAGTTTGCATCCACTAAACTGGCCACCAATGCCGAAAGCGTATCGTTATCGCCAAACTTCAATTCGTCGATCGCGACCGTATCGTTTTCGTTGACGATCGGAATCACGCCAAGCTGAAGCAATTCGCCAAACGTGTGCAGCGCGTTGAGGTAGCGGTTGCGCTGTACTAAGTCTCCACGAGTTAAAAGCACCTGCGCGATCGGCTGCCCTAATGCGGTGAAAAAATCATCGTAAATCCGCATTAATCGCCCTTGCCCGACCGCCGCGATCGCTTGCTTGAGTGCCATCGATTTCGGGCGTTCAAGCAGTCCTAATCGAGCACAGCCAACCCCAACCGCCCCCGATGAAACTAACACAATGCGATGTCCTTGTTGTCGCAAGGTGCTCAGCACTTCAACGAGCGTGGCGATCGTCGAAAGCGCGAGCTGTCCGGTTTCTGGGTGCGTGAGACTCGACGTGCCAATTTTGACGACAACAGTATCAGCCATGCCAACAAAAAACATCAAAGGCTTAATCATCGTAGCAAGTCGATTGCGCAAAAACTTTTATCAAATCGCTTCAGAAATTTTGATCGATCGAGTAAGGTAAGTGAACGCTTTGGTTCTGACGGGGAACAGCCGTTAGAGGAAACAGGGAAAGAGCAGTGTAAATCTGTCGCTGTCCCGCAACTGTGAAGAATTCGTTCTAAGCCAGAATGCCTGCCAACGCGGTAAACCCTAGTCTCATCTGCGAGGTACAGCATGAAGGCGCAAAAATGGGTCAGCCTGGGAATAATGGCTGGCTTAAGCACTTATATTATTTTAGGGTCGGCAACGCCTGCGGCGGCGATGCATATTGCTGAAGGCTTTTTGCCGATTCAGTGGGCGATTTTTTGGTGGGTTGTTGCCGTGCCGTTTTTTGTTTGGGGAGTGCGATCGCTCAATCGCATTCGCACTCATCCAGAATTAAAGTTACTTCTAGCATTGGCGGGAGCATTTACGTTTGTCTTATCCGCTTTGAAAATTCCGTCTGTAACGGGAAGCTGTTCGCACCCGACGGGCATCGGGTTAGGAACGATTTTATTTGGGCCAACGACGATGACTGTGCTGGGCGCGTTGGTGCTGCTGTTTCAGGCGATTTTGCTGGCGCACGGTGGCTTGACAACGCTGGGCGCGAATATGGTTTCAATGGCGATCGTCGGCGCGTTTGCGTCGTCTTTAATCTACCAACTGTTGATTAAAACCGGACACCCGCGATTGGCAATTTTTGCGGCGGCAGCGATCGGTGACTTGCTCACTTATGTCACAACGGCGATTCAGTTAGCCTTAGCGTTTCCGGCAGCGAACGGTGGATTTATCGCATCGTTTCTAAAGTTTGCCTCAATTTTTGCCATAACTCAGATTCCGCTTGCCGTTAGCGAAGGATTGCTGAC
Organism: uncultured bacterium; assembly: GCA_964250455.1. Taxonomy (GTDB): domain Bacteria; phylum Cyanobacteriota; class Cyanobacteriia; order Leptolyngbyales; family Leptolyngbyaceae; genus CAXUFL01. Next base: position 24,443 of record CAXUFL010000041.1, on the reverse strand, counting down.
CGTTTTGGTGTGGAACTGGCTGCAATCTTACGGACAGCAAGAACTACAGCTCTTAAAAGCATTAAAATCATGAAATCACGATCGCAGCAAAACTTACTTTTAGCCGCAACGGTGATTCTTTTGGCGGTTCTGCCTCTCGTTTTTGTACGCGGAGAGTATGCCGGATCAGATGATCAAGGCGAAAAAGCGATCACCGAAATTCAGCCGGACTATCAACCCTGGTTTAAGCCATTTTTTGAACCTGCAAGCCCGGAGATTGAAAGCCTTTTGTTTGCAACGCAAGCCGCGATCGGAGCAGGTACGATCGGCTATGTGATCGGCTTGTACAAAGGCCGCAAGCAATCTCAAAATCGATCCGATGACCGATCAGATTGATTTGTTTGCTTATACGAATCGATTGCGATCGCTGGCTCCATCGTTTAAGTTAGGGTTTGCGATCGCGGTGCTGGCAGTTTCGCTGATTTCGTCGATCGGGGTACAGCTTTTGATTGCGGTTTGGTTAAGCGTCTGGATTGTGATTTATGCAGGCATTCCAGCAAAGATTTATTTACGGCTGTTGGCGTTACCGTTGGGATTTTGGTTTGCAAGTTTGCCTGCGTTTGTGATTAGTGGCGTTGGAGTTCATGATGTACAAAGCGTTCAAACGGATATCTATCAAAATCTAAGCGTTCAGATTGGCAATCTAGATCTATACGTCAGCCAGACTGGAATTTATCAAGTTCGTTCAACGCTTTTTCGGATGGTTGCATCCACGAGCTGTATGTATTTTATTTTGCTAACGATTCCGTTTACTGAAGTATTGCTGATTTTGCGTCGATCGCGCTGTCCGGTTTTATTAACTGAGCTTTTGCTGTTGATGTATCGCTTTATTTTTAGCTTGATGTCGATCGCCCATGAACTTTGGATTGCGCAAAATGCTCGATCGGGCTATCGCACTTGGCGACGAGGAATGCGCAGCTTAGGAATTCTAATCGGTCAACTGCTTCAGCGCAGCTTATTTCACTATCGCCAAGTTTCAATGAGTTTAGCCGCACGCGGATTTGATGGGAGTTTGCGAGTTTGGCGATCGAGTTCGTACAAATTCTCACGCCGCTACACGATCGAAGCCGTTTTAGGATTAAGCATTTTAATTGTTCTGAGTGCGGTGTTTCATGCCTGACTTTATTCTTGACTTCGATTGTGTTTCATATCGCTACCCCCCTGCAACTCGCGCCTCGATCGACAATCTCAGCTTCAAGATTCCCACAGGAAAACGCTGTGCGCTGATCGGTCAGAATGGCTGTGGTAAAACGACGTTGTTTTTACTGGCGTGCGGATTGTTGCAGCCGCAGCATGGCGTGATTTCTTGGCAGAAAGAACGGTTTCGATACGATCGACGATCGCTCAGTCGGTTACGTCAGCAAATTGGACTCGTATTTCAAAACCCAGAACATCAAGTCGTCGCGGCAACCGTTGAAGAAGACATTTCCTATGGGCTGTGCAATCTAGACCTTGCAGACTCAGAAATTGCCGATCGTGTGGGAACTGCGATCGAGCAGTTCAATTTGTCAGAGCTTGCCGATCAGCCGATTCATACGCTGAGCTTAGGGCAAAAAAAGCGCGTCTCGATCGCGGATGTCATGGTTCTCAAACCAAAACTGCTGCTGCTCGATGAGCCGACTGCTTATCTTGATCCGCGTCATACTCGCGAACTGATCGATCAACTGCACCAAATTCACGCCACGGGAACAACAATCCTCATGGCAAATCACGATTTAGATTTTGTTTACGGCTGGGCCGACTGGATTTTCGTCATGAATCAAGGGCAACTTATTCTAGAAGGAACGCCGCAAACAGTCTTTGCTCAACGCGAAACGCTCGAAGCGTTACAGCTTGGGGTACCAGGGGCGATCGATCTAGTTGAGCAAATCTGGTTGCTGGCGCAAACCGAACCGCTCGAAGCGGTACAGCAACACATTTTAAGAATTGCCCAAACAAAAGCGCGACGATTCTAAATTTTTCCTTAATGGTCAGAATTTAGAGTGTCACTTATGGCATTGTGACATTCAGTTCAAAATGATTTGATCGATACATCACGACGCAAGGTGACAGCGTATCGCTTCTTCAACGCCTAGCGCTGTATTAAACCTGCCGATGAGCACCAAAGATAGATCGAGAATTAAAAATTCTCTTCCTTGCGTTTTCCGAAATCACTTCCTTAGGGAAGGTAGTAATACTGAGACCGTCCTGGAAACTATTGACTAGTCCTGAATACTCCTAAGACTAGTTAATAAATTTACTTGCTACCTGTTTTATTTTGAGAGGGCATCACAATGAAAACCGTTTTAACTCAATTTTCTCAAAAATCCACAGCAGCCTTGATTGCTGGCCTCTCAATCGTAGCAAGTAGTCTTTTACCGTTAAGCGCGGTTGCGCAAACTGCCCCACCAAAAATGAAGCTTGCTTCTGCACAACCAACGCTTCCAAACGGCGTTTATCTTTATGGTCAATCTGGAGAACCCGATCAAATCGGCAAAGCTTATTTTGTGTTTGAAGTGCGTCAAGGCAAGCTAATCGGCGGTCTCTACATGCCGCGATCGTCGTTTGACTGCACGTATGGCTCCATTCAGTCTGATAAATTCGCGCTCACCGTCATCGATAGCTACGACAAAACCGAGAATCCTTACGCGATCGCGACGGTGCGGGATAGCTCTGTTGCAAGCCGCGAAAATCCTGCTTTTGTCAACGTGGGTCTCGAAGGATTTCAGCGCATCAACAAGCTGAGCGACATGGATCGTCATATTTTGAACGTGTGTAAAACGAATTATCAGCAGCGAGTTTGGAAGTAATCGATCGAGGTTAAAATTCAACTTATTTTCAACGTCAGTTCAACGAATGATCTCCCTCCGGTGTGGGCTGCCTGAATTCACAGCTTTGCAAAAGCCTTCAACGAAGCTAATCGCTATTGAACCGACGCCTTTTTGCGATCGTCTCACCACCCCAAAATCATTATTCACAGTTCAATTAATGTGAGTTCGAGTTAACAAATTGTTTGAACACGGCTTGATGGGCTAGGTTGACAGGTCGCTGCGTGAGACGCGGGCGCGTTTCAGGACATGAACCCAAAATCACGTTAAACAGATCGATCTGTGAAGATTCCCTTGCCTCTCAAATCTGCTGTAAAAGCAGTATCGGGTATAGACTGGATGTTGACCCGCGTTTATGGGTTTTAGCAGTCATTCTGGACAGTTTTTTCACGGTGCGCCCGCAATTGGTCATTGGTATTTTTGTCAACACTCCCGATCGAGCGCGATCGCTGGAGCAAATTTTGCAAGAAAAAACTGGACGCTACAGTATTACAGTCTGTGACACTGATGCTGCATTTTTTGACCTCATCGAGCAGCAGAAACAGCAAATTGATTGTCTTGTTCTGCAAGAAAGTCACACATTAGCGCCTATGATTGAATGGCTACACGCCCAAGCAACGCTATTACCCACGGTTATTCTTGAACCTGAAATTTCCAGCCGTGATTTATCGTCTTACCATGCCGCTCAAGTTCGCCTGTCAATCAACGACCTTGATCGCCTTACAAACTCGATCGATCGCGCCATTGATGCCTTTCTCGATTTATCGCCATCCCTGCCGATTCCAGTCATCCTAAACGAACCGGAACTAACTCGCGAACTGACGACGCAGAACTTTCTGATGCGACAGCAAAAACGACTGATTGAAAAACTTAACGATCGACTCGGGTATTTAAGTGTTTACTATCGACGCGATTCTAAACAGTTTTTGCGCAACTTGAGTCATGTCGATCGCGAAGCATTACTGCAACAGCTTCGGCTTGATTATCGCGATATCATCTTGAATTATTTTTTAGACAGCTTAGACTTAAACCAAAAAATCGATAACTTTGTCAATACTGTATTTTTTGCAGACATTCCCGTTTCGCAGATTGTTGAAACTCATATGGAACTCATGGACGAGTTTTCTAAACAGCTAAAATTAGAGGGACGAAGCGAAGAAATTTTACTGGATTATCGATTAACGCTGATTGACACGATCGCGCACTTGTGCGAAATGTATCGTCGATCAATTCCACGAGAATCATAAACGGCGCGGACTGGTTTTCTTCAAACGATTGTTCTCGATTAACTCCGAATTCCTCTGATTAAATTATGAGTTCATTAAAGAAAACCTACGTTCTTAAACTTTACGTCGCGGGCAATACGCCTAACTCGGTTCGCGCGCTTAAAACGTTGAATGACATTCTTGAGAAAGATTTTCAGGGTGTTTACGCTTTGAAAGTAATCGACGTTTTGAAAAATCCGCAGCTTGCCGAAGAAGACAAAATTTTGGCAACGCCAACGTTATCGAAAATTCTGCCGCCGCCCGTGCGCAAAATTATCGGAGACTTATCCGATCGAGAAAAAGTTTTAATCGGTTTAGATTTGCTCTACGAAGAACTGCGCGAGGAAGAAATGGACACGCAATAAATAAGACTAACTTTCTGCTTCTGATTCTTTGAACGATTTATTTTCGCGTTTTGTGGTAAATAAATGGTGACAGCGTGCCTGCGGTTGAGCTTGCTTCGTTGGTATGACCCCTAACTCTATGAATCCTATTTCTGAAACAGAACAACGCAGTTCATCGATGACTGGCGTTCATAAAATTCGCACAATGATCGAAGGCTTTGACGATATCAGTCATGGCGGCTTGCCGATCGGTCGAACTACTTTAATAAGCGGAACTTCAGGTACCGGAAAAACGCTGCTGGCGCTGCAATTTGTTTACAACGGCATTACTCAGTTTGACGAAGCTGGCGTATTTGTCACGTTTGAAGAATCGCCCGCCGATATTATTAGAAATGCCTTTAGCTTTGGCTGGGATTTACAGCAGTTTATCGATGAAGGCAAACTGTTTATTCTCGACGCTTCACCTGATCCCGAAGGTCAAGAAGTCGTTGGAAATTTTGATTTGTCTGCGTTAATCGAACGCATTCAATACGCGATTCGCAAATACAAAGCAAAGCGAGTGTCGATCGATTCAATCACGGCAGTGTTTCAACAATACGATGCGGCTTCGGTGGTGCGGCGTGAAATTTTCCGCTTGGTGGCTCGCTTGAAAATGGTTGGGGCAACAACGATTATGACCACCGAGCGCATTGAAGAATATGGGCCAGTCGCGCGGTTTGGCGTGGAAGAATTCGTGTCGGACAATGTGGCGATCGTGCGTAACGTGCTCGAAGGCGAACGGCGACGACGCACGATCGAAATTCTAAAGCTGCGCGGAACCACGCACATGAAAGGCGAGTATCCGTTCACGATTACCGATCAAGGCGTGAATATTTTCCCGCTTGGCGCGATGCGACTAACGCAGCGATCGTCAAACGTGCGCGTTTCATCGGGCGTTAAAACAATGGATGAAATGTGCGGCGGTGGATTTTTTAAAGATTCGATTATTTTGGCAACAGGCGCAACCGGAACCGGAAAAACGCTGCTCGTCAGTAAGTTTTTGCAGGAAGCTTGTCAGCATGGCGAACGCGCAATTTTGTTTGCTTACGAAGAATCGCGGGCGCAATTGTCGAGAAATGCTTATTCGTGGGGAATTGATTTTGAAGATTTAGAGCAAAAAGGCTTGCTCAAAATTCTTTGTTCGTATCCTGAATCTGCGGGATTAGAAGATCATTTGCAAATTATCAAGTCGGAAATTGCTCAATTTAAGCCTGCAAGAATTGCGATCGATTCTTTATCGGCGTTGGCGCGAGGGGTAAGCAATAATGCATTCCGTCAGTTTGTAATCGGGGTGACTGGGTTTGCGAAACAAGAAGAAATCACTGGATTCTTCACGAATACAACCGATCAATTTATGGGGTCGCATTCGATTACTGATTCGCATATTTCGACGATTACCGACACGATTATCATGCTGCAATATGTAGAAATTCGAGGCGAAATGTCGAGAGCGCTTAACGTGTTTAAGATGCGCGGATCTTGGCACGATAAAGGCATTCGCGAATATACAATCAGCGATCACGGCCCTGAAATTAAAGATTCGTTCCGCAATTTTGAGCGGATTATCAGTGGTTCGCCAACTCGAATTGCCGTAGATGAAAAGAGTGATTTATCGCGAATTACGAAGGGTTTGAGAACAGACCCTAAAGAGTAGTCCACGAAAATTTGGTTTAGATGAAGCGGTTTCGATGCCGTGCCTTTACCAAGATTGTCGAGTCTTTAAGCGCTGGCGATCGCAGTTCGCTTGACTTTTGTGCTGCATTGTGAGCAATCCGAATTCGTCATTGTAGCGAACATTCTCTATTAAGAAAACGCGATCAAAATCGACTATAAAAAATTGAATTCTCTCCGGATGACTACGGTTATCTGAGAAGTATGGAATGGTAGATGCACCCTGACTAAATCCTCGGAACACCGTTCTGGGGATTTTTATTTTGAAGGTGCTGTATTTGGATCGGCAACCACATCAGGCAGCGATCGCTTTGCTCCATACAGCCAAATCAAGCCGATAACGCCGATCGCGATCCCGGTTAAGCTCACAAGCTGCGCCATTTTCAAGCCGCCTAACATCAAGCTATCGGTTCGCAATCCTTCGATCCAAACCCGCCCGGAACTGTAGCTTGCCAGATACACCAGAAAAATTGTCCCCGCTTTTAATCGAATCTGACCGCGCAAATCTCGAAAAAACAGCACCATCAACAAGCCAAATACGAGTAAGTTCCAAATCGATTCGTATAGAAATGTCGGGTGATAAAACTCGATCGATTCAAATCCCGGTGGACGACGATCGAGGGGAATTAACAGCTTCCAGGGTAGATTTGTTGGGCTACCAAACGCTTCAGAATTAAAGAAATTGCCCCATCGCCCGATCGCTTGCCCTAAAATCAGCGACGGCGCAACTAAATCTGCTAGTTGCCAGAACGATACGCGCTTAATTCGAGCAAAAATCAAAGCCGCGATCGTGCCGCCGATAATTGCTCCGTGAATCGCAATGCCGCCTTGCCAAATTGCCACGATCGATCCCGGATTGGCCGCATACTGACGCCATTCAAACAGCACGTAATATAACCGAGCACTGGGAATGGCGGCTAAAACCAGCCAAATCGCCAAATCACTCAGCAAGTCCGGATTGATTTGCCGCCGCGACGCTAAATACTGCGAAAGCGTCACCCCGATCAACACTGCCGACGCAATCAGAAAGCCGTACCATCGAACCACGATCGGGCCCCATTCAAACAAAATCGGGCCCGGTGAGGCAAACTGAAACGCCAAAACAGAAACGTCAGAAAGCATAACGCCTAATCAAATGAGGTCTTAAGCATTGCTACGATAGCGTGAATTTGACTGAATTGCTCATTCGTTAAGCATCAAGTGAGAATGCTGGGTTAACGTGAATCTGACCGTTTTTTCGCTGCGTTGTAGGCGGGTTGCGCCCTCTAAAATCTCTGATTGGGCAACTTTGATCAGAGAAAATTGGTTTGAAGTCCTCCAGCATAAAGAATTCAGAGAGTTTGCCCAATTCAAAATTGGCGCAATCCCTTTCTGTCGAACTCGCTCTAAAACTGCATCTTCCACTATCGCCGCGTGGGTTCGATCGCGATCGCCCCAACCGGAGCAACCGGAGGAATCATCGGCAAGCAAATCGTAAATCGACTGCCTTTACCTTCTTGCGATTCCATTTCAACCGTGCCTGAATGCAGTTCCGCTAACTTCCGGGTTAGCGCTAACCCAAGTCCGGTTCCTTCATGGCGGCGCGAAAGTGACCCATCAACTTGCTGAAACGGCTGAAACAACAAATGCTGCTTATCGCTGGGAATGCCAATTCCGTTATCCCAAACCGTGAGGCAAAGCTGATTGTCATGCATGTTCACGTCAAGGCCGATGTCGCCTCCTTCGGGTGAGAATTTGATCGCGTTCGACAGCAGATTCAGCAGCATTTGCCGGAGCCGCAGTTCATCGGCCATTACAGGCTCTAAATTCGGCTCGATCGAGGAATGCACGGTTAACTTGCGAAATCGAGCTTGTTCGCTGACTAGCAAAAGCGTTTTTTCACACAGTTCATTCACCACGATCGGCGCAAAATCTAACTGCAACTGACCCGCTTCTACTTTCGACAGATCCAACACATCATTGATCAACCCCAGCAAATGCTGACCGCTTTGATGAATTTGGTGCAAATAAATCTGCTGCTTGGCGTTAAGCGATCCAAAAATCTGTTTTTGTAGAATCGACGAAAAGCCCAAAATCGACGTGAGCGGCGTGCGCAATTCGTGCGACATATTCGCTAAAAACTCAGATTTAAGCCGACTGGCTCGCTCTAATTCCAGATTTTTTGCGGCAAGTTCCGCTTCAACCTGCTTTTGCTGCGTGATATCACGGGTGCTCAACGAAACCGCGATCGCGCGTCCTGCATCATCTAGCACCGGACTCACCGACACCAGCGCCGCAAACGCATCACCATTTCGACGGTTACAAATGACTTCACCGCTCCAGCCGCCTGCGGTTCCTTCGGAGTTGCGCTCGGCGCTGAGCGCTTGCTCGATCAACCATTCAGTTTGCTTTCGTTCTGGATAAAACACGGCCGCATGAGCACCAATTAGCATATCCGTTTGCCAATTAAAAATTCGGCTGGCGGCGGCGTTTGCGTAGATGATTTTACCGTCAAGATCTGTAAATACTTTACTGTCGTAGGCTGACTCGACCGCCAGCGAAAAAATTTGAAGTTGCTTTTCGATTCGTTTGCGTTCAGTTACATCGCGACCGATTCCCATTCCCCCAATTAATTCGCCTTCTCGAAATAAAAGTCGTCCATTAACTTCTAAATGAATTTCTGCGTTGTGCTGCGTTCTTAGTATAAATTCAAAGTTTTGAAGTTCACCTGTTTTAATTAGATTGACAAACGCTTGAGCCGTTTTTTCTCGATGCGGCGGCGATACGAAATCTAGATACGATCGTCCTAAAATTTCTGATCGTGGACATCCTAACAATTGTGCGCCGTGAGCATTAATGTAAGTTAAAACACCTTGCAAATCGACGGTATACACCATGTCGTTTGCAGTTTCGACATAAGCCCGAAATAGCTCTTCGGACTGGCTTAAACTAATTTCCACTGATCCAATCCGAAGCAATTGATCATCAAGAGTAGGGTTCGACATGTCCACGTGAGAGTCACTCAATTTCTCTGAGATGAAAGGTAAATTAATGATTTAGAGAATTGAAAAGCCGCAGCACAACTTAAACTGCTATAGAAGATATTTACCCTTCTAAGTCAGCCGCAATTCTGTTGCAAAACTTAGAGGTATTATTTCCGGGTTAGCGTCGATCGCGGTGTTACGGCTTATCTGTAGCGCTCTTTCCAAAAATCTTTCTAAAAGTTTGTACTAGGTTCGCGATTCAGAAAGCGGGGTTTCTACGGATTCTTGCAGCGCGATCGATAAAGTTTAGTTAATCAAGGGTAAGTATTTTTACAATCGATATCAGTTCATACGCAATTCTAAATAATGCCACCTTTATCATTCAAATTGTTACACCTCAGAAATTGATTCGCGAGAGATTAGCCAACCAACCGCTTCAGACATCCTTTAAGATAGAGATTCAAACTACAATTCACGTCTGTGAAGCGCTAGAAAGTTTGGCAACGTCCAAGAAATAGTCGTGTCTAACTCAAATATTTCTTCGCAGCTTCAAGTTTATTTTCGTAGCATTTTTATAACGTTGTGATTCAGCAAATTGAACTGATCTCGAATACAACAAAGCCGCTTGTTGGAGCGTCTTTAGCCGAACTAACTCAGTGGGTAGCAACTCAGCAGCAGCCTGCTTACCGTGCTCAACAATTGCATCAGTGGATCTACCAGAAAGGCGCTCGATCGATCAGCGAAATTTCGGTGTTTCCGAAACAGTGGCGATCGATCGCGGCTGATGTTCCGTTTGGGCGTTCAGAGATTCATTATCAAGCCCGCTCGATCGACGGCACGATTAAGTTTTTGCTGCGTCTCGGCGATGGTCAAATCATCGAAGCGGTGGGAATTCCCAGCGATAAGCGTTTAACGGTGTGCGTGTCGTCGCAGGTCGGCTGTCCGATGGGGTGCGATTTTTGCGCGACGGGAAAAGGCGGGTTTAAGCGCAATCTAGAACGCCATGAAATCGTGGATCAAGTGCTTACCGTGCAGGAAGTGTTTCAGCAGCGCGTGAGCAATATTGTGTTTATGGGCATGGGCGAACCGTTGCTAAACGTGGACAACGTGTTAGCGGCTGTTCGATCGATAAACGAAGACATCGGCATCGGACGACGATTTATCACGATTTCGACGGTTGGCATTGCGGGACGAATTCATCGCTTAGCCGAGCATCAGCTTCAAGCAACGCTGGCGGTGAGTTTGCACGCTTCAAATCAAACGGTACGATCGCAACTGATTCCCAGTGCGCGTCAGTATCCGCTCGAAGCTTTGCTCGATGAATGTCGGGAATATGTCAAATTCACCGGACGTCGTGTGACGTTTGAATATATTTTGCTGGCGGGCGTGAACGATTTGCGCGAACACGCGATCGAGCTTGCTGAACACCTACGCGGATTTCAAAGTCATGTGAATTTGATTCCGTACAATCCGATCAGCGAAGTCGATTATCAACGGCCCGATCGACGCCGAATTGAAAACTTTATGAATGCATTAAAAGACCGCAATATTGCGGTCAGTGTGCGTCGAACTCGGGGACTTGAAGCCGATGCGGCTTGCGGACAACTGCGGGCATCGTTTCGGCAGGAATAAAGCGAATGTTGCTCGTTCCTTGTCGTTAATTTAGCGTCGAGCGTAAATGCCTGGCGCATACGCTTCAATTACTTTCCCGGTTTTAGAACAAGTAATCATTAAATAATCACAGCCTCCGCACTGGGTTCGGATTAAATGCCGAACGTCAACGTAGAATCGTTCGGCATGATTGCCGCAGTTAGGGCAGTGGACTGTTTGAGCGGTTTGCATTTTAAACTTCCTTGATTTGCTAGATTCAAAGCAACAAAAAATTAAGTTTTGATTCAATACATCGGCTTCTAAAAATAAAGCAATGTACGATTCATTTGAGAAATGAGATTGTAGCTTTTGTTACTGCCTGACCGATTATTACGCATTGCATGGAATAAATCTGATCTCTATTATTAGCAGTATTTATGCTTATTTTGTTTGATGTTCATTTTTATTTTAAATTTGGGCAAAGCGGGGATCACCTGCCGAAAGAGCGATCCCCGCGATCGGGTATTATTCTTCAAACAAAACCGTGTACAACAAAAATACGCCTGCACTAGAAAAAGCAATGTTTTTCTGGCTTAAGGTTTACTTAAAGTAACGTCAATTCCGGTTAAGCAGCAGAGCGTAAGTGTCGTTGATTACGTAACGTCAGTCGCGCCCGCTTAACCGCAACTGAAGGCGCGGCTACACAGACGAAGTGAGCCGCCGCGCACTAACAGCCATTTAGTAGAGCAACCTGTGGGTGGTTTTGTCTGGTATGCCGCGCCTTCGCCAGGCGGGTTGAGATTCTAATCCAGAACTCCTAAGAAACAAATTTTAGATGTAGGACTAAAACCGATCAGCAGCAGAACTTTTGTTTCTTGCTCCCTTCCCAAAGTTTTACCGTTGTTGGAGACTCAGGTTAAAGTAATAGTCGGAAAATCCAACGGAAAATATGAATGTATAGAAAAATACACGCTGTTATCCTAACGTCAGTTTAGTAAAAGGGGTTGGCAGCAATGCGCTTACTCGCAGCGAAAAAACTTACCGAATCGATGCCGACCAATGCTCAAGATAGCTGACAGGCATTTGCAGTCGGCGACTGCGTTTCAACAACGACTTCTTTAACGCCCGCAACGCGAATCAGTTGACCGACCACTAGCTTGGCTCGATCGTTCGCTTTTTCTAAAATGCCGTCCGAGCACGCCGCCGCTTGAATTTTTTTCAGCGCTTCTTCTTGCGCCAGCTTTTGCAAATTCGGAGCGACATCCGGCCCTAATCCTAACGGCCCTCGATTGTAGTCGTACACGCTCGATCGAGCCACATCTAGCTTTTTATCCAACAGTTTCGGCGGCGGAAGGCGTAATCGAGCAACATCGCCAGCAATTTGTACATCGGCTGGCGTCAGCGCACTTAGGTCAACGCCAGCGCGAACTTCTCCACGAGCGATGTAAAGCAGCTTTGTTGTGCCAATTACGACACCCCCAAGCGCGGCATCTTGCTGCGCCGGAACGACGGCTTCCATTGTAAAAACGGCTGTCGTTAATTCGCTGGCTTGACGCACTTGTTGAATTACAACCGATCGCGTTTCGACTTTCGGTTCTGACGGTGCTTGATTAAATAAAGATTTGAGATTGTTGAAAAATTGATTGCCCGATCGAGCCGTTCCAACCAGCAGCACCACACCCAACAGCAAACCGCTCCCGGTTAGCATCCAGGTTACATTTTTGAACAACGCGCTAATATCAAACGCTTGCCGATTTTTTTTGCCCATAGCGTTTAACCTTTTTGTAAGGAAATCTGCTGAAGCAGATCGCGCAACACAAACATCCTCGTTACAGTTAAGCAGAAAACTGTAGCAATTGCGAAGGCACGATCGACCTTTCAGGCGTGTTCTAAACCTCTGCGCTGCGGTTCTATCCCACCCGCAATTCATTAAATAGGGTTGAAGGATCGGTGGATGTCTAAGGTTGAAATTTCCGGGTTTTAGGTTCAGCAAGGCAGTTTATTGATCAAGCAGGTCGATCGAAACAAGCTCGATCGCAATCCTGCCCCATCTAATCCGCCAAGAGTAATCTAAAATTTGGTAGGGAAACTCCAATCGGGAGAGCGATTTAATTCACTATGACTAGGCTACTCACTCCAAATTTGATCGTCGCGGCAGGAAGCGTCACCACGCCCGAAAAGACTAGTCAAACTGTTCGCCAAACGTACCCGAACTATAACGTCATTGTGCTCGACGATGACTTTAACACCTTCGAGCACGTCGCAAAATGCTTATTAAAGTACATTCCCAACATGACCAGCGATCGCGCTTGGAAGCTTACCAACCAAGTGCACTTCGAGGGGCAAGCGATCGTGTGGACAGGGCCGCTTGAGCAAGCAGAACTGTATCATCAGCAGCTTAGCGTGGAAGGTTTAACAATGGCACCGCTTGAAAAAGCATGAACACTCCACACGGGCGACTTGTTCTCAATCATTCCACGCATATTCCTGGATTAATCGCCATGCTTGAAAAACTGACGTATTACCCAGGAATTCAAACCATTACACCAGGCGTTATTGGTTCGGTTCGCGCTCATGCTCCACGCTTAAAGCTGAAGATTTCAGTTCCAATTCGAGGTGGTCACAAGGTAATTGCGCGTCAAGGTAAAACGGTGCAGGAAGTTTTTATTATCACCACGCTTTCACAGCCTCAGCTTGAAGCAGCAATCCTTGAAATTCTCAAATAGCTACTCGGTTTGACGTTGTGAAGCGGCAATTCGGTGCAACGGCAAACTCATCGCACACGAGAACGTCAACAGATAAGAAATGACGGCTGTCCATTTGAGGCTAAGCATACAGGTTTCCCAATCCGGGCAAACCCACTTCTGCGCCCCGATCGCGACGCAATGTACAATCCAGTAAGCAAACGTCATGGCAAACAGAATGTGATCGGCAACGGCTTTGTCATCGTCTTGCGTTTGTTTTTTGCCGTACAGAAGATAGAGACCTGCAACACTCGCAAAGAACGAAGCGAGATTGAGATATTCGTGCCAGATTGGATGCGACATGATGAAGTTTGAGACAGTTCCAAAGTAGAGATCAGTCTAAAGGATGAGAGGGACGATCCCCTAGAAAATCTTACAAACAGCAATATTTGAGCAGAGTTTTTTACAAAACTAAAATTAGTTCTCAGACAGAATAATTGATGAATTTACCGCTTGTTTACCACCCTGATTACGTTGCGCCCCTGCCACGGGATCATCGCTTCCCGATGATGAAATTTAAGAAACTTTACGAGATGCTGTTAGCAGATAAAGTGGCAACTCTAAATCAGTTTCATCAACCGCAACGAGCAACAACTACCTCGATCGAGCTGGTTCACACTCCGGAGTATGTCCAGGCTTACTGCAACGGCACGCTTGATGCAAAAGCTCTGCGCCGTATCGGTTTACCCTGGAGTCCAGAATTAGCGAATCGAACTTGTACGGCGGTTGCGGGAACGATTCTTACCGCGCATCTTGCTTTGGAGCGGGGTTTAGCGTGCAACACCGCAGGCGGCACGCACCATGCATTTCCCGATTATGGATCAGGATTTTGTATTTTCAATGATTTAGCGATCGCGCCTCGATTTTTGCAATCGATCGGGCTAGTGAAAAAAATTTTGATCGTGGATTTGGATGTGCATCAAGGCGATGGAACAGCTTTTATTTTTCGCGACGATTCCAGCGTGTTTACGTTTTCGATGCACTGCGCGGCGAATTTTCCTGGAACAAAGCAGCAAAGCGATTTGGATGTGCCTCTGCGTGAAGGCCTCGAAGACGATGAATATCTGCAAACGCTGGCGCAGTATCTTCCGGATTTGCTGTCTGAGGTGAAGCCGGATTTAGTGTTTTACGATGCCGGAGTTGATCCGCATTTGGGCGATCGGTTAGGTAAACTTGCGCTTACAGATTCGGGCTTGTACCGTCGTGAAATGCAGGTGTTAACGACTTGCGTTTCTCAAGGCTTTCCGGTTGCTTGTGTAATTGGCGGCGGCTATGCCGATGATATCGATGCTTTAGTTTACCGACACTCGCTTTTGCATCGGGCCGCTAGTGAAGTGTATCAGCAATACCACCTGTAAAGCAGCGTTTTGTGGAGAGTTCTCGATCGAGAAAATCTACAGCACCGTTATTGAACGACATGCTTTAGTGATTTTTTAACGTGAGCTATCGACGATAAATCGATTCACGGCGAAAGCGTCACGGTCGTCGATCGAAAAACCGGACTGCGATTTCGCGTCACTAATACCCAATCTTCGGTGATGGCTAAAACTTGCGTTTGTTTTACAGGCAGCTCTCGTAACCAAAACGGCTCTAGCAAAATAAACGGTTGCGGATCTTCACGCCAGTGCTGCTGCCATGCTTCACCCATAGCAGGCACGATCGCCCGATCGCTGTAAAAATTTAGCGACGGTCGATAATTGGGATAAGACGTGTAGATTGTGGCTCCAGGCGGCGTATTTTTCTGGATCAGCGCGGCGATCGGCTTTACCGGATACGCTTCTTCTAACTCCCAAATCCAATGCGGCGACATCACAAACACGAGCAGCGTCAAATACGTTCCCCAAATTAGCACCGAAATGAATTGAGTATCTTGACGCGCCATCAAAATCGCCGTCGTCATCAGCGTAAACGCCAACGTCAAAAACACAAGCTCTAATTCCGATTCAGACGGTTGCACAATCGAAAAATACACCGCACCCGCCGCCGCGACGATCGCCAACGCGCTAAAAATACCCATCCAAATTCGGGCACGCGGTACGCGATCGCTAAACGGAACTGTTATCGGTTGCCACATTCGGTTAAGCTGTGTGCCCACGATTAGCGCCAAAGCCGGATAAAGCGGCATGGCATACCACGGCAGTTTCGTTTGCATCAGCGAAATAACCCCAAAATAAATCCCGCTCCAGAGCAGCACTAGCTTTGCCCAGCTTAGATTGCGATGCTCGCAGGCGAATCGAAAGCCCTGCGGTAAAAATAGCAGCCACGGCACGCCGTTTTTGACGATTTCCCAAACATAGAAAAACGATTGCCCACGATTGCTGTTGACTGCACTCGAAACCCGCTTTAGCGATTCGTTGAGAAAATGAGTGGTAAGAAACACCTGACCGTATTTTTGGATCTGAAGCCAGTACCATGCGCCCACGGGCACGCAACCCAACCCAACCCCTAGCCACAAATAAGCCGAAGTCAGCAATCGCGGCGTGTCCCAGGCGATAAACACCAGCGCGATCGCGCCGAGCAAAATCCCCAAAATCCCCTTTGTCAAGCAAATTAGCCCCAAGCTCAGCCCGATTCCTAATCCCCAGCGCAAATCACGCCGCGATCGCAGCACGCACAGCAGCATCAACAGCAGAAAACACACAACCGCGCCATCGAGCATTGCTAAGCGTCCCTGACGCACGATCGGCAGCGTTGTGAGATACACCAACGTCGCCAACACCGCCGCGCTCCGCCCAAAAAAGATTTCGCGTCCGATTTGATACAGCAACGGAACCGAAGACGCGGTTAGAAAGGCACCGGGGAAGCGAGCCGTCCATTCATTCACGCCGCCGATGCGGTAGCTTAACGCAATCAGCCAGTGCATTAACGGAGGCTTGTTAAAGTAAGGATTTCCGGTGAGGTCTTGCGGATACAGCCAGGTCAACGACTCAAACGGCGTTTTAACCATTTCGCGGGCGATTTGCGCCACAATGCCTTCATCCCAATCGCGCAACGGCAAGCCGCCTAGATTGATGGTAAACAGCACGATCGCGCTTGCCCACAGTCCGATCGTCCAGGCTAGATCTATCCAGGCTTCATAACGCACTCCAACGCCAAACCGACTATCTGCCGAAATCTCACGATCCATGATTTATCTAACTTAAGCTCTTGTCTAACTTGATCGGAATTTTTTCCACTGATTCATTTTGCATCTTTTTGTCAATTTTCTAACCACTACTGCTTTCAAACTCGACTGACATTCAGTTTCTGATGGATTGCCAATGTGCAGCAAGACGCAGACTCTAAGAATTACTTCAATGAGTCAAATCTGTTAAAAAACACTAAGAAAACCACAAAAGATATTTAATCGAGGTTTGAATTAATAGCTACAAAAACGAGTTTCTTCTAGGTTTCATTGTTTCAATAAAACCCAGAGAAGCTCGTCATAACTCAAATGACACTGCACAAAAACCAAATCAGCACGATCGCTTGAGAAAACCGCGAAGCAACCGCAGTCTACATAAACTGTATTTGTAAACTGAAATACAAGAATTAAGTATCGTTGAAGACAACATCTGAATTGGGTGTTAATCAGCAAGATCAAAAACACTAAAAACTAGTATTTGTAATACTGAACGCTCACCGAGGATGACAATAAAATTAATAAGAATAATAGGTAAGCTCACCTACAAAATGGGGGAACTTCCTATGGTTAGATGATCCCTAGTTCCTTTATTGTTAAAGCGTGAATGAGTGGACACAAACAACTGGTTATCTCAGAATCGTTTCCAACAATACAAAGTAGGTTAAAACAATGCCAGATTGCCCTTGTTGCTCTGAAAAACTTCTTCGTCACATCCGGCAGGGAAAAGCGTATTGGTTCTGCACCCATTGCTGGCAGGAAATGCCGAATTTATCAGAAGTTGGCACTCATCGCGCTTTAGTTTCTGCGCCAAAAGAGGTGATCAAACTACACCATACAAAGTCTGCTTAAAGTATCGAATTCGATTGAGGCACGAGCGGTAAAACAACTCGTACGATCGTGCCTTGATATTCCTGGCTAGAAATACTAATTTGTCCACGATGAACACTCACCGATTGTTTTACGATCGCCAGTCCTAATCCATTCCCGGAAATTACGCCCACGTTTGCTCCTCGATGAAACGGTTCAAATAATCGCGCTTGATCCGGTGTGGGAATGCCGATTCCTTGATCTTGAACTTCTAAATAAGCAAAGGCTTCGTCGCAATCGATTCGGAAATGAACAGGTGAGCCTACAGGCGAATATTTCAAAGCGTTAGACAGCAGATTTGTGAAGATTTGCCGCAGCACTTTCGCATCCATGCAAGCTGAAATTTCGGTTAAATTGGGGCGAGGTTCAAACACAATTTGATGCTGATGCTGATCGTTAAGCCGCATTTCATCGATTAAATCAACGCAAAAATGAATCAAATCTAATTGGGTTGGCTCAAATTGAACTTTTTTCGCTTCGGCACGCTCAAGCAGCAGCACATCGTTGAGTAAATCTTTCATATTAATCGCCGCCGTTTGAATGCGTTGAACGTGTTCAAGCTGTTTCTCGATCGAACAGGTGCCCGCGTAAAATTCGAGCATGTCCGCCGAGGATAAAATTGTGCTGAGCGGTGTCCGAAACTCATGCGAAACCGTGGTGACAAAATTTGATTTCAAGTCGCTTAGTTCGCGCTCTTTGGAAAGTGCTTTTTGCATTTCAATTTCGGCTCGCTTGCGTTCGTCCTCGACGCGCTTTCGTTCGGTGATGTCGATACACGAGCCAATATGACCGCCATAGCTGCCGTCGGGCATAAAGCGCGGAACGCCCCGATCGAGCACCCAACGATACTCGCCATCAAACCGCCGCAGTCGATATTCGATTTCAAAACTGGTGCGCGTGGCGATCGCTTGCTTGTACGTCTTACGACACCCAAGCAAATCTTGAGGATGTACGGCTTGATGCCAAGCTAATTCGCGATCCGGTTGGTTTTCTAAATCGATCGGGCGATCTGTGAAATTCAGCAAGCTTTGATTGCAAAAGATAAATTGACCGCTCGGATTCATCAGCCACAGCAAAACTGGCGCACTGTTGGCCATGGTGCGGAATCGCTCTTCACTTTCACGCAACGCCTGCAATAGCTGGCTTTGCGTCAAAGCAATTTCTACTTGATTAGCAAGCTGTTGCAGCAAATCAATTTCAAAATCCGACCACCGACGCGGCTGATCGCACTGATGCACAATCAGCAAGCCCCACAGCGTTTCTTGCTGCACGATCGGCACGACCAATTCTGCCCGAACGCTAATCGATCGCAAAAAAGCCAAACGCGATTGCAGCGTTTCAGCATGTTCAATATCTTCGATCGCTTCGATACTATTGCAGTAAGACTGCTCTGCGTTCGTTAAAAACACTTCTGAAATATAAGTTTTTCCGAGCAGCGAATTCCAATCATTCCGAACCGCTTCGTTACACACTACTCCGGTTTCATCGGCTTGCAGGCGATAAATCAGCACGCGATCGGCTTTGAGTAAGTTTCTCACTTCGGTCACCGTTGTTTGCAAAATTTCTTCAAGCTGCAACGATTGCCGAATTTTCAGCGTAATGTCAGCAAAAAGCTGCGATCGCCAGTTTTGACGCTGAATTGCTTCTTCCGTGCGTTTACGCTGCGTGATATCACGCTGCAATCCGACCCAGTAGGTATAGTGTCCGGTTTCATCGGTCACCGGAAAAATGCTGAGTTCAACCCAGACTTCAGACCCGTTTTTGTGATAGTTCACTAACTCAGCGATCGCGGGTTCCCAGTTTTTCAACGCCGATCGAATATTATTTAGAACCGTGAAATTCGTTTTTTCACCTTGTAAAATGCGGGGAGTTTTGCCGATTACTTCATCGCGTTCGTAGCCCATCATGCGGGTAAACGCATCGTTAACGTAAACAATTCTCGGCCCGGGTTGTTCAACGGGTTCGGCTTCGGTAATCACAACGGCATCATTTGCGTTCACAACTACTGATTCAAGCAGCCGCAATCGTTGTTCTTGCGACTTACGATCGCTAATATCTTCAGCAATTCCGGCAATGCGATACACTCGTCCTTCCATATTGCGAATCGGAAACGCCCGTGCCAACAGCCAGCGATCGAGACCGTCGGTCTTGGTAAAGCGAAACATGACTTCGGCAGGGTTTCCGCGCACGGCTTGCCGACTGGCCCGCAGCACTTGCGATAAGTCCTCAGAGCGGACATGGTTAAGCCAGAACGAAAGCGGTTTATCGTAACAGCTTTGACTGGTGTAGCCAATCACCTGTTGACAAACCGGACTAATGTAAACCAGCTTTTGCTGCTCAACGTCATACATCCAGAAAATTTGCTGAATGTTTTCGGCAAGCTGACGAAATCGAGCTTCGCTGTCGCGCAGTTCTTCTTCAGCCGTTTTACGATCGCCTTCAACCCGCACTCGTTCGCCGACGTTCAGCGCCAGCGACAACACAGAAATCAAGGCTCCAGCTTCGTCAAACAGGACAGAGTTGTACCATTCACAATGCACGATCGCGCCATTTTTAGCGATCGTGCGGCTGTAGTGGACGTTGCGCGTGCTTTGACCGTTAAGCAATTGAGCAATCGCGCGATCGGCGCGATCGCGATCCTCGGCAACAACAAAATCCCAGCTTGCAAACCGCCGCCCTAACACTTCAGTTGCACTCCAACCAAATAGCGTTTCGGCTTGGCGTGACCAGCGAGTAATCCGCAAATCGCGATCCCATTCGATCACCGCAAACGGCGAATTATCAACATGAAACGACAATCGCTGAAGCGCACCGCGCAGCGCTTCTTGGGCTTGATCGCGTTCCCGAACCGTTTGCACCGAATCAGTCACATTGCGAAAATACAGCGACACCCCAAATCGAGACGGATAAGCCCGAACCGAATACCAGCGATCGCACGGTTCATAATAATCTACAAGTTCAAGCGGCACGCCTTCTGTTACCGCCCGACGATAAAGCTGCCCAAAGCAGGTATCGCCAAAATCCGGAAACTCTGACCACAGCACTTTCCCGAGCAAATCACGGCCCGATCGCCCGATTGTTCGGGCGGCTTCGTGATTCACATAAGTAAAGCGTGAGTCACGATCAAAGGCGACAAATCCATCAGTAATGCTTCCGAGCACGCGAGAAATTTGCTCACGGGCAAACTCTGCTTCAGCGCGGGCGGCTTGCGCTCGCTCTAAAAGCTGGTTGCGATCGGCTTCGATGCTTTTTCGCGGCGTAATGTCTGAAAACGAAACCACCACCGCATAAGGCAAGATGTCCTCTGCCTGAAACAAGGGCTGTGAATTAACCGAAATCCAGGTCACGCGATTCTCGGCTTTGCAAAGGCCTAACACCACTTCAGAACAGGAAATTCCCGTTTTGGCCGTCATAATGCCCGGAAAATCTTCGAGTTCAAACGTAGAACCGTCTTCGTGAATCAGTTGCCAATCGAGGTCACGCACGCTGCGCGAAATCAAATCTACTGCCGCGCATTCTAAAATGTCTTCTGCACTCGTGTTGCAGGTTTCGATCGTGCCTTCCCCGTTCAGCATCAAAATGCCTTCGTGCATGGCATCGATGAGCGATCGATACCGAGCTTCACTGCTGCGTAGATGTTCTTGAGCACGCTGACGACGCTGTACTTCGGCTTGAAGCTGCTCGATTTCTCGCTCTAGCTCGCTTAGGTTGGCTGAGTTTGCTCGATCTGCTGTGGCTGCTATTTCTTTGCGATCGGGTTCTAGCTCGCATTCAGTGCCCAAAATCGAGGGCGCTGACATTTTCGGCGGCACTGACACGCTGGGTTGGCCAAGTTGGGGCGTTGTGCTTTGCCTTGATTGCTCAATTAACCGCGCTTGAAGTTCAATAACTAAGGCTTCAAGTTCCTGATTGCGGTGCTGTAGCCATTTTTGCTCGTCTTCGCGCATAGCTTAGTGTGAACGACGCCATTTAGAGAAGTGATACCATCTCGATTTTTAGTAGAATTTTACGGGCTGCACAAGCAAAACTTAACCCTCGATAAAGAAGATTCTCAAAGCGTTTCATAAGGTAGCTCCACCACAAACGTTGTCCAGCCTTTTTCGCTGGTGACGTGAATTGTTCCACAAAGTTGCTCAACGAGTTTTTTAACCAACGCAAGTCCGAGTCCCGTTCCGCCAACTTTTCGCCGATGACGTGCCGTATTACCGTCGGTAGAACTGCTCGGAACTCGATAAAACTTGTTAAAAATAAGCGGTAAGCTTTGGGCAGGAATCTCGGCTTGATTGACGATCGTAAACTGCAAAACCGGGGCATCGCTTGAGGCGCGGCATTCTCGCACCTTAAAGCAAATTTCACCGCCAATTGGCGTATATTTACACGCATTATTGAGTAGCTCCACTAGAATTCGCTGCAAACTCACGCTATCTGCAACAATCACAGGCAGCGTATTAGGAAGATTGATTTTGAGAATTTGCTGACATTCTCGCGATCGAACTTGAAACGCCGCGATCATTTTGTGCAACTGTTCTTGTAGATTAAGCGGCTCTGGCGTGGCTAACGCTTCGCCGGATTCAAGCTGATATAAATCGAGTAGATTTTGAATCAGTTCATCGCCTTGATTGCAGGCGGTTAAGGCAATATCAATGTATTGACGCCGATTTTCTGGCATGGCGTCCATTAGCTGTAGTGCAACTTTAATCGTGGTCAACGGCGCTCTTAAATCGTGCGTTATCGTGTTGAGTAAATCGCTTTTCTGAAGATTAATTTGCTGTAGCTCATCGATCTTTTTTTGAACCTCAACTTGAGCGCTATGGCGCTTGAGCCGAGCCGCGATCGTGTCGAGTAACTCCAATCGACGAAACGGCTTGGTCAAATAATCGTCGGCTCCAAGATTCATGCCTTGTCTCACGTCTGCTTTTTCCGTTTTTGCTGTCAAAAAGATAAACGGAATCATAGCCGTTTTTGGATCTTGACGGAGCGCTTGCAGCACACTCAGTCCATCAAAATTCGGCATTTTTATATCGCAAATGATCAAATCGGGCGATCGTTCTTTTGCAAGCTGAATTCCAGTCAGACCGTTGTCGGCATTAATTGACTCAAATCCTCCCGAAGCCAAAATCTCTACCACATTTAGACGAACATCTTTTTCGTCTTCAATTACCAAAATCTTCATTCGGTCTCCCACGTCTGTGATGCATATCGTGTGTTGAATCAGGAACAATGGTTGAACCCGGATTGACAGCGCTTAAAGCGGGCAGTGTCAAAAACAGAGACATGTTGAGATCGTCGTATCAGCACAACGCTTTGATCGATACCACCGATAGCGAACTATGAAGAGTCGGTTTGTTCGGGAATAGTGATCATCATGCTCGAGGACAAGCTTTAAATGTGAGTGAACGACGATCGCGGTTAAAATTATCAAGTTTTATGCAGCGAAAATCTAGAGCCTACAGGCCAACCTAACGCTTAGCCGTTAATGTATCAAAGTCAGGTAGATTCTACAAAACATTGATGCAGAGAGCTTTTGTGATCATTGCAACACCAATTCAGGCGGCAGCGAATGTAATTTGAAAGTTGCTTGAGCCTAAAAGGGTGCATCCTATTTTTTGCAAGAATCTCTAAATTCTCACCTCTTACTTTTATCACAAAAAAAGATCGATGGAAGCATTTTGGCCTCCACTTAAAAACCGATTAGCTAACCATTAGTAATGCTGGAAAGCATTGATTTTATCGAGTTTAGCAGAGTTAGAAGCAACGTTAACGCCATTGCTAAGATAAACGAGAACGTTGATATTTCGCTTTAGTTTCGCAAAACTCGATCAAGGCTGGCACAGAACCAAACATTTTGCGGCGTTTCCCTTTAAGCTAAAAAGTGCGGTTTATCGATCGAGATTCTATGCAAAGCTATGACGTGATTGTGTGCGGTGCTGGCCCAGCAGGAGCAACGGCGGCGGCAACAGCAGCCCGCGCCGGATTAAAAGTTGCACTGCTTGAAAAACAGGTTTTGCCGCGCCACAAAACCTGCGGCGGTGGAATGCCGATGGTCATGCAGCGTCATTTGCAAGACCTCGCTCCTGAAGCGTTTGTGGAATCAGATGTGACCGCGATGCGTCACACCTGGAAGTTTGATGAGGCCTATCTTGCTCCTATTAATCCACCGGGAACCGAGGAGCGATTATCGCTGTGGATGGTGCAACGATCAGTTTTTGACAATGCACTTGCCCAACGAGCGGCAAAGTTTGGCGCAGAATTACGCGATGGGGTGGCGGTTCGATCGATCACGCCCGAAGCGGATGGGGTGGTGGTTCGTGCAGAAGGCGTCAAAACCGGAAGCCCGTTTAGCGCTAAAGCAAGATACGTCATCGGCGCAGATGGAGCAAATGGGGTAACGGTCAAAGCGACGAATTTAAGAAAAAATCCGTCGATCGCTCTTGCCCTTGAAATCGAGCACCCGCATACCTGGGGAAGCGGTCACGTAGATCTGCGCCCGGATGTGGTGCATCTAGAATATGGAGCCGTCAAACGCGGCTATGCCTGGATTTTTCCCAAAGGTGATCATTTAAACGTTGGAGCAGGCTTGTTTCGTCCAGATAAAAAAGATGCACGCGGAGACCGAACAATTCGATCGGAGCTGCAAAAAACGATTTTTGACTACCTCGATGCATTAGGCGTGAACGTCGATCGAGACGCTGCTCGTTTTCATGGGCATCCGTTACCCACGTGGAGCGGCAAAGAACGACTGCACGAAGGACGCATTCTTTTGGCAGGCGATGCGGCAGGATTGATTAATCCATTATTTGGCGATGGAATTTTGCACGCCGTTAAGAGCGGTGAAATTGCAGCACAAGCGATCGTCGATCACGCCGCCGAGCAATACACCGATCGCATTCACGCTGAGTTTGCCGCGAACTTTGACGCTGCATTAAATTTAGCGCGAGTATTTTATCAATGGACAGGCGTTTGCTATAAGTACGGCGTCAAGTATGAAAA
>CAXUFL010000040.1:0-47425 GCA_964250455.1 uncultured bacterium | reverse complement strand
GTCTGTGTAGCCGCGTTGCCGCTCGTCACTTGCGAAGCTAACTTAATCGCCAGGCGTTTTAGGCAGTTAACCCAAACTCACGTTAAATTAGCTTGATTGTTTTTCAGCAACGTCGATCGACGTTGCCGCTCTACACTAATGCGGGTTCGGGTAAAGCGCCTTGCATTCGACTGAGCCAATCAATCAAGTTAGAAAGCTGCTGATCCGCGTTAAGCGCTCCCAAGCCGCGAACGGTAACTTTTCCAGGCGTGAAAACAAAGCGCGATCGCAGATGTTCAGGTAGATTCTCCTTGAACAAATTCCAGGCAGGTTCTTCCATTGGCGTTTCGAGAACCACGTGCTGTTTGCCTTCGGGCTTGATGCGTGAGAAGCCGAGCTTTTTGGCGATTTGTTTGAGTTCCATCACGCGCAGTAGCTGTTGCGCCGCGATCGGGATTTGACCGTATCGATCGTTCCAGTCAGCCGCAATTTGCACCAGTTCCGGCTTTGATTGTGCGGCGGCAACCGCTCGATAAGCGCTCATTTTCTGATCGAGATCCGGGATGTAGTCGGCAGGAATAAAGGCGGTGAGGCTGAGATCGATTTGCGTATCATCGACCTGTGGAATTTCTTGACCTCGGATTTCGCGAATCGCTTCTTCGAGCATTTCCATGTAGAGATCAAAGCCGATCGCGTCCATTTGCCCGGATTGCTCAGCACCGAGTAAGTTACCGACGCCGCGAATTTCCATGTCTCGCACGGCAAGCTGATAACCCGATCCAAGCTGCGTAAATTCTTGCAGTGCCCGCAATCGCTGACGGGCGGCATCGGAAAGTTGATGCTGTTTCGGGTAAAACAACCAGGCATGAGCTTGAATCCCCGCCCGCCCGACTCGACCGCGAAGCTGATAAAGCTGCGATAAGCCAAACTTCTGCGCGTCTTCGATCAAAATGGTATTCACACGCGGAATGTCTAAACCCGATTCGATAATCGTGGTACAAAGCAAAACGTCTGCTTCACCTGCGCCAAAAGTCAGCATCACCGATTCAAGTTCAGATTCGGGCATTTGACCGTGCGCGATCGCGAGTCTCACACCAGGAACCATCTCGCGAATTCGAGCCGAAATTTCTTCGATGCCTTCCACACGCGGAACGACGTAGAAGATTTGACCGCCGCGATCGAGTTCTTGCCGAATCGCCGATCGCACAATTTCTGGATCATACGGCGATAAATGCGTTTTAATCGGACGGCGCGACGGGGGCGGCGTGGTAATCAAACTCATTTCGCGCACACCGGAAAGCGACATATACAGCGTTCTCGGAATCGGAGTTGCACTCAGCGTTAAAACATCGACCTGCGTTTTGAGCGATTTGATTTTCTCTTTTTGATTCACTCCGAATCGCTGTTCTTCATCGACAACCAGCAAGCCCAAATCCTTAAACGTGACGCCTTTTCCTAAAAGCTGATGCGTACCGACCACGATATCGAGTTCTCCGGTTGCCAGTCGTCGCTGAATGTCTTTGCGCTCGTCGGGCGATCGAAATCGATTCAGCAATCCGACTTGAATCGGATACGGCGCAAAGCGTTCTTTTAGCGTGTGATAATGCTGCTGCGTCAAAATCGTCGTGGGAGCCAGCAGCGCCACTTGCTTTCCTGACGTCACCGCTTTAAAAATGGCTCGAATCGCGACTTCGGTTTTACCAAAGCCCACGTCGCCACAAACTAAGCGATCCATCGGTCGATCGCTTTCCATGTCTTGCTTGATGTCTTGCGTGGCTTTTAGCTGATCCGGCGTAGGCTGATACGGGAACGAATCTTCCATTTCTTGCTGCCACGGCATGTCCTGCGGATACGCGAATCCGTGCTGTTGAGCGCGTTGAGCGTAAAGTTGCAGCAAGTCAACCGCGACTTTTTTAATTGCTTTACGAACTTTGCTTTTGGTTTTATCCCAAGCTTTGCTCGACATTTTATTCAGTTCGGGCGTTGCATCGCCTACTGCCCGAAATCGAGACAGCGCCCCGACCTGATCCGCCGCCACTCTGAGCAATCCGTCTGCGTATTTCAGCACGAGATACTCGCGAGTTTCGTTGTTGATCGTGAGGCTTTCGAGCTTGATAAATCGCCCGATTCCGTGGCTTTTATGCACCACGTAATCCCCCGGTTCTAGCTTGTTGGGATCAACTTGCTTCGAGGCGGCGCGGCGGCGTTTGCGAACATAGGTTGGCGTTGCCAGCGTGTGTTGTCCAAAAAATTCTTTATCGGTGACAACCACCAAGCGAAACGTAGGCAGAATAAAGCCTTCAAGCTCTGCCAATCCGGAGTACTTTACAGCAACCGGGACGTGTTGCGTTTGCAGTTTATCGATCGCCAAATAATCGCGTGGATTCGGCACAAACTGCGCAGGGCAATCGTGCTCTTGCAACAAAGCCACTGATCGCGACGGCTGCGCCGAAACAAGCCAAATCGCAAAGTTACGATCGCGCTCTCCGCGCAGCGTTTCAGCGAGTCGAGCAAACTGATGCGGAATCGCCGGAACCGGACGCGACGCAAGATTTAAGCCGTTTTTAACTTCCGCCAGCTCGTTGAGATAAATGCGATCGAACCGCTCGGTTTGATTTTGAGCATCGCTGCGATGAATCTTCGGCAAAGCAGGCTGAACGTCTTGCCACTGCTCCTCGGCGTGTTCGAGCCAGCGATTGCTGTGCGCCTGCGTTTGATCGGGTTCGTCGATCGCAATCAGCGTATTTTCGGGCAAATAATCCAGCAGCGAAGCAGGCTGATCAAACGCCAGTCCGAGAAAGCGGCGAACGCCTTCGATCGAGTGTCCTTCGGCCAAGCGTTCTTGATCGTCGCTTGACAAATACGGCTTAACGGCGTCTGCGGTTAAAGCCGATTGAATAATCGGCGAAAAGCTTGTTGGAGTGAGAGTAAGCTGCGTGATGCGATCGAGCGATCGTTGCGTACTGGGATCGAATTCTCGAATCTGGTCTAGCTCATCGCCAAATAATTCTAGTCGGGCGGGCAGTTCAGCCGCGACCGGAAACACGTCGATAATGTCACCGCGTCGGCTCCATTGCCCTTCGGTTTCGACTAAATTGACGCGATCGTATCCTAACCGAGCGAGTTCTTGCGTGAGCTTGTTGAGGTTGAGTTCTTGACCCCGCTCTAGCGTAAAGCAATACGGCGCAAAGGCTGCGATCGGCGGTAAGTGAGGCTGCAAAGCGCGATCGGTTGCCACGATCGCCAGCGATGATGACTGTTTCCGTTGGGCTAAATCCGCTAAAACTTGCAGTTGTCCCCACGTCATTTCGGCTTCGGGATCAAACGGCTCGTAGGGCGATGACTCAGACGTGGGGTAGAAATGCATTGTTTGCCAGCCCATCGCGTCAAGCTGAGCGCTCCAGCGTCCGGCTTCTTCGAGCGTAGCCGTGATAATTAGCAACGGACGCGACGACGCTTGCGCCAACGTCGAAGCCACAATGCCTTTTGGCAACCGCGCCAATCCGCTCAGCCGCAGTTCTCCTTGCTGACTCAGTTTACTAAGAAGCTCAGCCGTCAGCGCCGATCGTCCGAGCGCACGAGTAATCGAAGAAAAAGCCATTTTCGACGCCAAAACTCTTGATGTATCTTCACATTGTACCGAGCAAGTCACCGAAAGACCGGATCGGGTATACAGAAGAATCCAGCCTGAAATCCGACCTGTTTTGGCTGGCGGTAGGTTCGGCTGCTTGATATCGGTTAAGGCAGTAGTTAAGAACGGTTTGCCGCCAAGTCATTCCAAATCTAGGGCGATCGTTTAGCGTTTTATTGCTTGATCGATCGCTTCGTCACACCAAGCTCTCCACTCTTCTTGATACCGAATGCCGCGACGAATAATCAAATGCATTCTGAGACGATGGCGCATCTGGCAACTGACTCTGAATTGACGACGATTCGATCCAAACGACTCAAGATTCAGAATAGACTAAAACAGTCATTCCGCTTTTGCTTAGAAATCAGCACCGCTCAATGCAATCGTTTATTACCGATTTTCTTGTTATCTTGCTGTTGACGCTCGCCAACGGGCTGTTTGTCATGTCTGAACTTGCGATCGTGTCGGCTCGCAAAGTCCGGCTTCAGCAGCTTGTCAATCAAGGCGATCGCAATGCTCAAGTGGCGCTCCGACTGTCTGAAGAGCCGAATAATTTTTTGGCGATCGTGCAGGTTTTGATCACGGTGATCACGTTAATTTCCGGTTCGTTTGGCGAACAAGCAATCTCGCGTCGTCTGCTGCCGTATTTTGAATCGATTCCGATTTTACGCGCTTCGGCTGAAGTCGCTTCTTACTGGGTGGCGGTGCTGATTATTGCGTATCTCGCATTGATTTTAGGCGAACTGGTTCCGAAGCGATTAGCGCTGAATTCTCCCGAACGCATTGCAACGTTAGCGGCAGTTCCGATGGCGTTTTTGGGCAGAATTGCATCGCCGATCGTGCGGCTTTTGAGCGGTTCAACCGATGTGGTGCTGCGCTTGATCGGAATTCGCCCGTCAGATGAGCCGTTTGTCACCGAAGAAGAAATTCGCGCCATTATCGAGCAAGGCACCGAAGCGGGCATGTTTGAGCAGGCCGAAGAAGACATTATGAAGCGGGTGTTTCGCTTGGGCGAACGTCGCGTCAGTTCGTTGATGACGCCGCGATTGGAAATTACCTCGATCGATCTAGAAGATTCGATCGAGGAAAATCGCCGCCGCATGATGGAAAGCGCTCACGCTCGATTTCCCGTTTGCACCGGGGGATTAGATAATTTGCTCGGCGTGGTGCAGGTTTACGATCTGCTGGTTAAAAGTATGTCCGGGCAGGAAATTGAATTCACAAGTTCGCTTTCGCAGCCAGTATTTGTGCCAGAAAGCACCCGTGCGCTGAAAGTGCTGGAATTATTCAAGCAAACCGGAACGCAAATTGCGTTTGTGGTTGATGAATACGGAGTGATTCAGGGCTTGGTGACGTTGACCGATGTGTTGCAGGCGATCGTGGGCGATATTCCCACGGTTGAAGATTTGGCAGAACCGCAAGCCGTGCAGCGCGAAGATGGATCGTGGCTGTTTGATGGCATGTTGCCGATTTATCAGTTTAAAGAAGTTTTGAATCTTGACGATCTCGATCTTCCCGGTGAGCAAAGCGGGAGTTATCAAACGTTAGCCGGATTCGTTGTGATGCACTTGGGACGCATTCCCCACACCGCCGATCATTTCGAGTGGGATAAGCTGCGGTTTGAAGTGGTGGACATGGACGGAAACCGCGTTGATAAGGTGTTAGTGACTTCTACAGAGCCACAAGATTCCGTGGCGAATCACGAGTCTGGAACCCTGCGCAACCCTCGCGATTAAGTTTGAAACCTCACAGATGCGCGATACACTGAGAAATTGTTAAATTGCTGCGGTCGATCGAATATCATGCCGTCATTTTTACTCGAAGTTGGGACAGAAGAATTACCGGCAAGCTTTGTCGATGAAGCGTTGTCGCAGTGGCGATCGCGCATTCCCGTTCAGCTTGCCGATCTTAATCTCACTTCAGAGGCAATTCACTATTACGGAACGCCGCGCCGTTTAGCCGTTTTGATCGAAGGACTGCCCGATCAGCAACCGGATCAAGACGAAGACGTAAAAGGCCCACCTGCGCAAGCTGCTTTTAAAGATGGACAGCCAACCAAAGCGGCTGTTGGCTTTGCGCAAAAGCAAGGCGTGTCGATCGAGTCGCTAGAAATTCGCCCGACCGAAAAAGGCGATTTTGTATTCGTGCGCAAAACGATTAAAGGTCGAGCGATCGCGGACATTTTGACTGAGTTGATTCCGCAGTGGATCACGTCACTCGAAGGTAAACGCTTTATGCGCTGGGGCGATGGCGATTTGCGCTTTTCGCGTCCGATTCGCTGGCTGGTGACGCTAATCGATCAAGCTGTATTACCGATTTCGATTACGAGCAATTCGATCGCGTATACAAGCGATCGCGTTTCTTGGGGTCATCGCGTTTTACATCCCGATACGATTTCTATTCCCGATGCAAAATCGTATGTTTCAGCGTTGAAGTCTGCATTCGTTGAAGTTGATCCAAATGTGAGAAAGCGTGCGATCGATCAGCAAGTCAAAGCCGCAGCCGAAAAAATCGAAGGCGTTGCGATCGTCAACCCGGATCTTTTACAAGAAGTGACGAATTTAGTTGAGTATCCGTCTGCGGTTGTGGGCAAATTTGACGCGGAATTTCTCGAACTGCCCGCAGAAGTGATCACAACGGAAATGGAAAGCCATCAGCGTTATTTCCCGGTGCGCAAAGCGGATTCCGGCGATTTGCTGCCGTACTTTATCACCGCATCAAACGGCGATCCGCAAAAAGCCGAGATTATTGCAGCCGGAAATGAACGAGTGATTCGGGCGCGATTATCCGATGGCAAATTCTTTTTTGATGCCGATCGCAGACTGCCCCTCGAAGGCTACTTGCCCAAACTCGAAACCGTAACCTTTCAGGCAGATTTGGGATCGGTGCGATCAAAAGCCGATCGCATCGTGGCGATCGCGGCTCAAGTTTGCGATCAGCTTGGACTCAAAGGAAACGATCGCCACGAAATCGAACAAGCGGCACTCTTATGTAAAGCCGATCTTGTGACTCAAATGGTCGGTGAATTTCCAGAATTACAAGGCGTGATGGGTCAAAAATACGCCCTGAGTAGCGGTGAACCTGAATCGGTTGCAACCGCGATTTACGAGCATTATTTACCGCGTGGTGCGGGCGATGCGATGCCGCAAACGATCGCGGGTCAAATCGTCGGAATCAGCGATCGACTCGATACCCTCGTGAGCATTTTCGGATTAGGCTTGATTCCGTCGGGATCGTCTGACCCGTTTGCGCTCAGACGGGCGGCAACGGCGATCGTAAATATCACTTGGGCAGCCGATCTCAAGCTGGATTTGCAACAGCTTTTAGAACAAGTTGTGGCAAGCTTCAGCGCTCACTATGCCCAAGTTCAAAAGCTCAATACACCTGAGCTATTGCAGCAGCTAAAAGACTTTTTCTTGCAGCGCGTTGAAACGTTGCTCAGAGACGATCGCGCAGTTGATTACGATTTAGTCAACGCTGTTGTAGGAGAGTCTGATCCAGCGTATGCGACTCGTGCGCTGCAAGATTTGCTAGACGTGCGCGATCGTGCTCA
Source organism: uncultured bacterium (assembly GCA_964250455.1). Classification (GTDB taxonomy): domain Bacteria; phylum Cyanobacteriota; class Cyanobacteriia; order Leptolyngbyales; family Leptolyngbyaceae; genus CAXUFL01. The sequence goes on along the minus strand of CAXUFL010000040.1, from coordinate 40,262 downwards.
ATTTTTGCAAACGATTCGGAATGACGATCGGTTATCGGCTATTTACGAAACCGTCAATCGCGCTTCGCGCCTTGCGGCTCAAGGCACCCTCGATGATCAGCAACTTGATCCAACCGTTGTCGTTCGCCCGGAGTTGTTTCAAAAGAATTCAGAAAAAGCCTTTTTTGAAGCCCTTCAGCAACTCAATCAAACCCTGCAAACGCAAGCCGATTATGCACAGCTTGTTCAAGCCTTAACGCAAATTGCGCCAACCGTCAGCGCCTTTTTTGACGGCGAAGACAGCGTACTAGTAATGGATTCAAACCCCCAGATCAAGCAAAATCGACTGAATTTGCTTGGCGTACTGCGAAATCATGCGCGATCGCTGGCGGATTTTGGCGCGATCGTCAAAAGCTAGAGCCGAAAATTTTCTAATTCTTAATCAAACTGGCGACTGAAATTAGCTTCGCAAGAAACGAGCGGCTACAGCTACGCGGCTGATCGGTTCCTTCGGAGTTGCGCTTTGCGCGAATCCCAATCCGCGTTTAGGCGGACTCCACGCAGAATTTGTCGCGAGTCTGGTCTGTGTAGCCGCGCCTTCGCCAGGCTAAACCAAAACTTCTTAAAATCCTGTGCCGCATTGTCCGCGCTGCCGCAGCAAATGATCGCAAAGCACCAATGCCACCATTGCTTCAACCATTGGAACCGCTCTCGGTAATACACAAGGATCATGTCTTCCTTTTGCAGCTAACGTGACCGCTTCACCTGTATTCGTCACCGTTTTCTGTTCTTTGCGAATCGTCGCCGTTGGCTTAAAGGCGATGCGCAACACAATATTTTCACCGTTAGAAATGCCGCCTTGCACCCCGCCCGATCGATTGGTCGTAGTGCGTAGCGTCCCGGTTTCATCGGTGTAGAATTCGTCGTTGTGTTCGCTTCCGGTCATTAGCGTTCCGGCAAAGCCAGAGCCAATTTCAAAACCTTTAGTTGCCGGGAGCGACATCACGGCTTTAGCTAAATCCGCTTCAAGCTTGTCGAAAACCGGATCACCAAGCCCGATCGGAACGCGGCGAGCCACACATTCAACCACGCCGCCGATCGAGTCGCCTTGATTTCTAATCTGCTCGATGAGATCGATCATGCGATCGGCGCAGTCTTGGTCAGGACACCGCACAATGTTGCTTTCGACCTGCTCGATCGTTACGGTGTTGGCATCGATCGCGGCTTCGAGGTCTTTGATGCGCTTGACGTAGGCAACGATTTCCACGTCTGCGATTTCTTTCAAGATTTTTTTAGCGATCGCGCCTGCTGCAACGCGCCCGATCGTTTCTCGTGCCGACGATCGACCTCCCCCGGCCACGGCTCGAATTCCGTATTTTGCGTCATAGGTGGCGTCAGCGTGAGACGGGCGGTAAGTCGCGACCATTTGGCTGTAGTCTTGCGATCGTGGGTCGGTGTTACGCACCATAATGGCGATCGGGGTTCCTAGCGTTTTACCTTCAAGCACGCCGGACAAAATTTCGCACTGATCCGCTTCGTTGCGCGGCGTGGTAATTTTGCTTTGCCCGGGACGCCGCCGATTTAGCTCGGCTTGAATTTCGTCGGTTGAGATTTCGACTTGCGGCGGGCAACCGTCGATCACGACGCCTACGCCGCCGCCGTGCGATTCTCCGAAGGTACTAATGCGAAACAAATGACCGAACGTGCTACCCATACCGTGATTGTTAATGAAGGTTTAGGGTCGATTGCGAAGCAAGTTCCCCTTTGGGTAATCGTACCTGAAGACGGATAAAAGGGTTTGCGCCGTTCTATCTGTATTGCGTGCGCGAACCGAAAAAGCCGCTTGATCAAAAAAGGGATGAAAGACTTATTTCATCTTTCATCCCTTTTTTATGGGTCGCCCGGGATTCGAACCCGAGACCAGTCGGTTAAAAGCCGAATGCTCTACCGCTGAGCTAGCGACCCTTCTAGCAGTGCCTTACCAAATATAACATAGAGTTTTTGAAACTTAGACCGAATGCGAGGAAATTTCCGATCGTTCTCCGCGTTTAAAAAAGCGTAAGCTGATTGGACGTTGATGCATTCAATGCGACGCCTTCGTGATGCAAAAGCCAACGTTTACGCTCTAAGCCGCCTGCGTATCCGGTGAGTTGAGCGTTTGCGCCAATTACGCGATGACACGGTAAAACGATCGCGATCGGGTTAAGCGAATTTGCTAGTCCAACGGCACGAACCGCTTTTGAATTGCCAAGCTGCGAAGCAAGCTGCCCGTAAGACCAGGCTGAACCCACGGGGATCGATCGTAAGCAACGCCAAACTCGCTGCTGAAAGTCGGTACCGCCTGGATTGACCGGAATCGTCTCTAGCTCGGCAAAGTTGCCGCTAAAGTAAGCCGCTAAACGATCGCGCATTCCAAGCGGATTTTTAACCGATCGCAACTGAATTTGCTTGAATCGTCGATCTAAAAGTGTTTGCATTCGAGATTCGTAATCAGCAAAATCAAGCGCAATCAACGATTCTGAATCAGTAACGACAAGAATCGTTCCGATCGCAGATTCGAGGCGATCGAGCCATAGTTCCGTCATGCATTCTCCGGAGCATCACGCCATTGAGATTCGGGTAAACGCCAATAAACGCTGTTTTCGCGCTGCATCATTTGATAACCGATTAGCTCACGTCGAAGCGTTGCCGTGTCGGGATGAACGCGCTTAATGCGGTCATTGAGCGATCGTTCTGAATAGTGTTGATCGAATTCAAACTGATTCACCAACCACTTGAGGATAACCCAGCGTTTTTTGCGACTAGCAGGGATTTCTTTGAGTTGATGGCGATCGCTCAGAAACGATCGCAGGACTTTTTCTTCCCAGGCGTTGGGGTCGATCGCTTCGGTTGCGGCGATCTGAGGAGAAGATAACACGGCTTTACTAAGCGTTTGTAGCGCGTCTTGATTGAGTTGGTAGAAATGAGAATTACCATCCGGGCGCATTTGAACCAGATTGAGCGCTTTTAGCTTACCAAGATGATGCGAAACCGTTGGTTCTTTCACGTTGAGCAGGGCAGCGAGTTCTTCGACGCTGCGTTCTTGTTGCGCCAGAATTCCGACGAGTTTAAGGCGGCTTTCGTTCGATAAAACCTTGAAAAAATCGAGCAGGGTTTGGAAATTGGGTTCAGTCATAACTGATTAGAAATTCATCTAATTAGAATTCTATCGAATCGGATGCAGTATGCAGCAATTGATAAAGCTTAAATAACGTGAGTTCGGGATAACAAATCGCTTGAATGTGTCCTAGATGGGCGGATTAGCGGGTCGTTGCTTGGGATGCCTGGCGAATGCTATTAGCTGCGCAAGTGACGAGCGGCAACGCGGCTACACAAACGAAGTCCCCCTTCGGGGACTAGTTTTTACAGTTGACTCTTAACCCGCCTAATCGCGGGTTTTGTCTGTGTAGCCGCGTAGCCGCAGGCAATGCGCGAAGCTAATAGCATTCGCCAGGCGTTTATCGATTAACCCAAACTCACATTAAATAAACGACAGTTCGATGATTTTTCGCTGCATTGTGGATTGTGCCCCTTAAATCCTTCATTCTGAGCAGGAATGTCTAGATTGAAAATGCGCTTAACGCTCGTGGTCGGCGTTTTATCCGCGTCCATTCAACTCGGTGAATTCCGGGCACGATCGAACTCGCTGCACTGTCACTGATTTTAGTTAAACTAATCCCGATGTCGATACCGAATCTCAGAAAATCGATTTAACTTTGTGGCGTTTCTTGAGGCGGAGTTGAAATCAGTTTTCCCGACAAACTTTGTAAATAAAGTCCGCCAACCGTGAGCAGAAAAGCGACATAAGCGATCGCTTCAACCGCATACAAGCGATCGACATATCCAAACAGCGTGTGCAGAATAATGCCGGGAAACTGTCGATCGGGCAGGATGCTTGATGTATTCCACACTAAACCGCCTAAAAAACACGAATGTGTTTCGGCTAAGCGATCGTGATAAACACAAATCGAGGAATACTGCGGATCAAGTTGAGCCAGCCGCAAAAAGCTTTTATCAAAATGCGCCAAAGCAGAAATCACTAATCCTGAAACGATCAGTAAGAGAAATACGCCCATGATTTGAAAGAACTGCCGCAAATTGATTTTGATGCCCAGCTTGAACAGCGAAATACCGATCACGATCGCGCCTAACAATCCGCCAGCCGCACCCAGCGCCGGAATCCATCCTTGCTGAAACTTCGCTGCAATAAACACAACCGTTTCAAAGCCTTCGCGCAAAACGGCAAAGAAAATCAGCGTAAAAATTCCCCAGCCTGCGTTCTGCTGCAAAGCCGTATTGATTTCGCGTTCGACGTCACCTTTGAGCGATTTCGCTTGCTGCGTCATCCAAATCAGCATCCAGCTCAGAAGCACGATCGCCACAATGCCAAACACGCCTTCTAAAAACGGCTTAATCACTGGCGCATACGGTTGATTAGACGCTTCAAGCAATCCCAAAACCCAAACAAACACAACGCCAACTAAAACGCTGGCCACTACACCCGAACCAATGCCCGCGTACACCCAAGTATTGAGATCCGATCGATTCGCTTTATTGAGATACGCCAGCACAATCCCGACTACCAAAGCCGCCTCGACCCCTTCGCGCAGAGTGACAATAAACGTTGGAATCGCGGCGCTAAAATCCATAGACATAAATTATTCCTACGATCGACGACTGTCGAGCCACTGTCGCAGTCGCACCTTCATTGAGACATAAAGCGGAAGTTGGTAATGTTCCGCCATCAGCCACGCCACAAAAAAGAAATGACAAAAGAACGTTAGCCCGATCCAAAACACGGGAAACCATGCATCAGAACTATCATCAAGCGGCGGGAACGTATGCGACGACAGCCAAATCAATCCCGGTGGCAAAATCACCAGCGACGCTCCAACAAGCCAAATCACGAGCGTTAAATCAAACTCAGTGCGATTGGCGGCTTGCCAATTGCGCCCTGTCCAGCGCCAGGTCATCGGCTGCGAACTATCTTCGACGTGAATCGATTGCTCTCTTAGATTGGTTGTGAAAATATGGCGACAGAAATTACACGCAAACGCATCCATTAACGTCAGCGCTTCGATCTGACCATGACGGCAAATCGGGCAGGGATAGGTTTCTTGGTCGTTGAGCGTGCGACGCTCGTAAAGGTCGCGCTTGGCTCGATCGGGGAATTTCGGATGCTGCATAAGCCGCTCCGGTGCAGTTAGAGGACTTGATTCTTTCCCAGTCTAACGACAAATTGAACCAGACGCGACCGACCCACGTAAGTTCTCAAGAATTGCTTAAAATGCAGTGCTGCCCACGGTACGCATCGTGTCTACGCCGTTTTGACTCAGAACGATCGTTGGCTCTGCGCTCGGATTGACGTTGATTTGCTTGATTCTGATTTGTCCATTAGCTAAGGTGTCGCCGACTTGCACATAGCGCGATCCGCCATCGGCTTCTCGCACGATCGCGCTGCGTTTTCCGCCTGCTTGCACAATGCCCGTGATTTCAATTTGTGCTGTAGGTACGGTTGGCGGCGTCGGCAGTGCAGCAATTTCAGGGGTAGGGGCGCTGATCGATTCGGGTAAAACTGGCGCGATTTGGGGCTGTGAAATTGCTGCGGGCGGCGCGAACGATGCGGGCTGAGGGCGTGGTGCGGGGGGCTGAATTGCGGCTTTAAGTTGAGTTGGCATCGCTACGGCGGCAAACGGATCGCGAGTCGTAGAAACGGCGATCGTTGGCAATGCAGATTTGCGGTCGGTTGGTTGAATCATTCCCGGAATTTTAATCGGGGGCAGTGCTGGATTAACCGCAGCTACTAGGGGTTGAGCGAATGTTTGGGGCGACGGTTGAACTGTTACCGCTTGTGTTGATGGTTTAGAACGGCAGCTTGCAAGCAAAATTGCACTCAGGGTCACACTGCTAATCCAATAGCGCTTTTTCATCCGAATTTTCCAGGCGGGTACAGTTGCTAGGATATCTAGACGGATTTGGAATGCACGATTATTTCGGGCGGTTTGGATAGCCAATTCAACGGATTTTTAAAGTCGATCGACGCTAAAAATCCGAGTTGCTTCGGTTGCCAAAATCTAGAATGAAAAAATGGATGCTTTAATTCAACCGATTCAAAAAGATTTAGTGCTAATCGGTGGCGGACATAGCCACGCGATCGCGCTTCGGATGTTGGGGATGAATCCGTTGCCGGGGGTGCGGATTACGTTGATCAGCGAAGCGTCAGACACGCCGTATTCAGGAATGCTGCCGGGACACGTTGCCGGATTCTACACCCACGAAGACTGTCATATTAATCTACGATCGCTGTGTCAATTCGCGAATGCACAGTTGATCGTCGATCGAGCGATCGGCTTAGATTTAGAGCGTCAGCGTGTGCAGTGCGCCTATCACCCCGATATTGCTTTTGATTGGGCGTCGATCGATATTGGCAGCACGCCAAAGCTGCCGGATACTACCAATAGCCACAGCATCGGCGCAAAACCGATCGGCGCGTTTCTCGCGTGGTGGGATCAACTGCTGCAAAAGCCTGCGGCTGAACTCACGCTAGGCATCGTCGGCGGCGGAACCGGAGGCGTTGAACTGGCACTGAATATGCAACGTCGGCTGCAAAAGAATATTGAATCGGTCACGATTCATTTATTTCAGCGCGATCGCGCCTTGATGCCAAGACACAACGCTTGGGTACGACGGCATTTTCAGCAATTGCTAATCGATCGCGGCGTTCAACTGCATTTAGAAACGCCAGTAGATTCGGCTGAAGGCGGCGTAATTGCAGGCGTGAAGTGTGACGCGATCGTGTGGGTGACAGAAGCATCGGCTCCGCGTTGGATTGCTCAATCCGGTCTTGCGGTGGATCAAAACGGATTTGTTTTAGTGAGTGATGCACTGCGATCGATCTCTCACGATCGCATTTTTGCGGCGGGTGACATTGCCACGATGATCGATCATCCCCGTCCAAAAGCAGGCGTCTTTGCAGTGCGGCAAGGAAAACCGCTTTTTGAAAATCTGCGTCGTGCTGTGCAGAATCAACCTTTGAAGCCGTATCGACCGCAGAAAAACTACTTGAGTTTGATCGGCACTGGAGAAGCATCGGCGGTTGCTTCGTATGGCGCGATCGGGTGGCAGTCCCGATTGCTGTGGTTTCTAAAAGACCGCATCGATCGGACGTTTATGAATCGATTTCAACAATTGCCGGATATGGGCGATTCGGGAGATGCGGAAGAAGTTTTGCAAACGATGCGATGTGCGGGATGTGGCGCAAAAGTGGGAAGCACAACGCTCGATCGCGCCTTAAATCGCGTTCTTGCCGATGTTCCTCGATCGAATTTAGTGTTAATTGGTTTAGACGCTCCGGATGATGCTGCTGTGATTCAGGTGCCATCAAATCAATTGCTCGTGCAGACGATCGATTATTTTCCCGCGCTGGTGAGTGATCCCTTTTTATTTGGGCAAATCTGCACAAATCACAGCCTGAGTGATTTGTTTGCAATGGGCGCAACGGCTCAAAGTGCATTAGCGATCGTCACGGTTCCGTATGCCAGCGAAGCAAAACAAGAAGAAACGCTGTACCAAGTTTTATCGGGCGCGATGAAAACGCTGCATTCAGCCCAAGCAGATTTGATTGGGGGACACACGGTAGAAGGGGCATCGCTGGCGTTTGGATTAGCGTGTAATGGATTCGTTGATCCCGATCGAGTCTTGCGAAAAGCCGGAATGCAGCCCGGACAGGTTTTGATTTTAACCAAAGCGATCGGAACCGGAACGCTATTTGCAGCAGACATGAGGCGCAAAGCGCAACCGCGTTGGATCGATCGTGCGATCGCATCGATGCTTGTTTCTAATCAGCAAGCTGCCGATTGTTTCTTGCGATTTGGTGCGACCGCCTGTACAGATGTGACTGGGTTTGGGCTGCTCGGACATCTAATTGAAATGGTGCGGGCATCAAAGGTTAGCGTCAAACTAAACCTGAATGCAATTCCAATCCTCGAAGGTGCACGGGAATCGGTGCAAACTGGAATTTTGAGTTCGCTGCATCCTCAAAATTTACGATCGAGCCAATGGATCGAAAATCTAGCCCAAATCGAATCGAATCCAACTTTTCCGTTGCTGTTTGATCCGCAAACCTCAGGCGGATTGTTGGCGTCGGTTGCGATCGATCACGCTGCCGACTGTCTTGACGCTCTTAAAGCTGCCGGATATGCAGAAAGTACGATCGTCGGTTCGGTTCTTTCTGCACAAGAAAGCGTTCTACCCGTTACGATCGAAACGTCCGCTTGATTCTTGATTTTCATGCCCGACGTTCTCGCTTGCGATGCTTTTCTTAACGCCCCTGGAATTCTGCTTGATTCGCGCAGTCCGAGCGAATTTGAAGCGGGTCGTATTCCCGGTGCGGTTAGCTTTCCATTATTTAGCAACGAAGAACGATCGCGCATCGGAACTTGCTACAAACAAATCAGCAAAGAAGCCGCGATCGAACTCGGTTTAGAACTCGTCGCCCCGAAGCTGGTGCAATTCGTGCAGTCTGCAAAACAGCTTGCGCCGAATCGACAAGTTCGATTGCATTGCTGGCGCGGCGGAATGCGCAGCAGCAGTATGGCGTGGCTGCTTGAAACGGCGGGCTTTCACGTCACGCTGTTAGAAGGTGGCTATAAAGCGTTTCGTGGTTGGGCACGATCGACGCTTTCCACGCCGCGATCGATCTTAATTTTGGGCGGCATGACCGGAACCGGAAAAACGAAATTGCTGTCAATTTTGCGCGAGCAGGGTGAACAAGTGCTTGATCTCGAAGCGTTGGCAAATCATCGCGGCAGTAGCTACGGGGCGTTGGGGCTAGGAGCACAACCGACTAACGAGCAGTTTGAAAACGCGATCGCGCTGCAATGGGCAACGTTAAATGGCGATCGTTTTGTGTGGATCGAAGCGGAAAGTCGGCGCGTTGGCTTGTGTCGCGTTCCCGATGAACTTTTTGCGCCCATGATGCAATCGCCTGTGATTCAGATTGAGCGATCGCGCCAAGAGCGAATTGATTTTTTGATCGAAGTGTATGGCAGCGTTGAGCCTGAAGCGTTGATTGCGGCAACCGAGCGAATCAGCCGCAAACTCGGCGGACAACACACCAAAAGCGCGATCGAGTGGATTCGCGGCGGTAATTTAGCTCCTGCGATCGATTTAATTTTGAATTATTACGACAAAACTTATTTGTATGATTTGCATCGCAGAAATGTTGCAATTCACTCGATCGAAGTCACCGGATTTTCCGACGCCGCGATCGCCGATCAATTAATTCAATATTCAAACCAATTAAAGGAGAAACCGTATGCAGCTCTCGATCGCCGATAATCAGCTAAAAATTGACCTCGAATTTTGGGAACGAGTTTGGGCGATGTACTTTAATGCTGATCTTTACATTCCGCTTGATCACATTGTTCGAGCATCAACGGAAAAACTAAGCGATCATCCACTCCGCCAAGTTCGCTTACCGGGAACATTTTTACCGGGTGTAATCAAAGCCGGAACTTACTACACCGGAGACGGGCGCGAATTTTGGTACGTTAACCGCAGCGATAGCTTTTTGGTGTTAGAGCTTGAGAATGAATTTTATAAACGTATTGTTTTAACGGTCGATCGCAATCAAACTTGGGCAGAACAAATCAATCAGCAGATCTTGGTTTGATGTCTAATTCTAGAAATCCAGTTTGCGAATCGATCGTTCTTAAAAACGTCAATTCTTCGCTTTCACCGATAACAATTTCCGCAGTGGTGTAGACAAGACAGCCGTTGTCTACATGACCGCCGATCGTGCGTCCGGTGGCGTCTGCGATCGCCATGTGCAAATGAATGCCATGAACGGATAGCGTTCCGTTTAGCGATACGATTTCAAATCTTCCGGTGAGAATTTCGCTTTTGGATTGATCAGCAAATCGGATTGCTGCTTGAGTTAAGCTACCGATCCCCGACAAAACGAATCCGGCTTTGATGTGATGTTCAGCCGCAAATAATTTCAAGCTTTGACGCAAATCTTGCGCTGGCTTCAACCGAACTGCAAGTACTCTCAGATTCATTATCTTTTATTTCAACTGCAATCATTTCCTCAAACAAAGGCTAACGTGAGTTCGGGATCACAAATTGCTTGAATGGGGCTTGAATCGGCTGATGGGCCAGTCGTTGCCCTAGACGCGAGCGCGAATGCTATTAGCTTCGCAAGAGACGAGCGGCTACGCGGCTACACAGACAAAACCACCCACGGGTTACTCTATTTAACTGGCTGTTAGTGCGCGGAGGCGCACTTCGTCTGTGTAGCCGCGCCTTTAGTCGCCAGGCGTTTATAAATTAACCCGAACTCACGTAAAGGTTAAAACCGAATCAAAACAGCGTCATCACCACCACGCCGGAAACCATAATTGCGGCTCCGGTTAAGCGTTCTTGCAATCCTTTTTCCTTAAAAAGAAAGTGACCGAATAACACACTGATCAAAGCGCTAGTGCGTTTGATTGCGATGACTTGAGTCACGAGCGTGTAGGTCACTGCAATCATTTGAAACGTAATCGCGATCGCATGAAACAATCCAATCAGCATTAACGGCTTGAGGTTGGGAACGATTTGATCGAAGTGGCGACGGGATTTGACGATCGCGATCGGCGTCATGCCAACGGTTAAAAAGCAATACAGCGACGTAGACCAAAACAACGGCGATGAATGCACAACGCCGACTTTATCAAAGTTTGAAGTAATGCTCCAAATAAAGGCAACCATCAGCATATATCGACTGCCTCGATTGCGCCACATCGATCGCAACGGTGCAAAATAGCCGTTGCGTCGTTCGCGTAAATTCAGCACGTATGAACCAAGCACGATTAATAAAATCCCGATCGCATCTGCCACGCTTGGATTTTCATGCACAATTAACGGCGATGTGATCAATAAAAACAACGGTGTTAACGTCACTAAAGGAACCGTGAGCGATAAATCTGAGATTTGAATGGATCGGACATAAAGCAGAAACGAAACAACATTTAAACTACCCCCCACGAGTAGTGCAATCCAAAACTGAGCGGTAATGGTTGGAATTCCTGCGATTAACAGCAACGGAATCAAAAACATTACAGCAAAGAGATTGGCAACCCACGCGACAAGATAAGAGTCGAGACGCCGTAAGCTATTCTTACTCGAAACATCCTTCATAGACTCAAAAAAAGCCGTTAAAATTGCGAATACTAACCAAATCATGTAAACAAACCTGTGGTTTCTGCACTGCCGACCATTCGATTTTTGCAACAGCCTTCTAGTCTAATGTGGATTGAGCAGGCGCTTGCTAATTTAGACACAATATTGCTGGATCATTCTCACTGTGAGCGCAAAGCCGCCGGAGTGGCCCTTAATTTGATATTTCGCTATCCGTCGAGCGTTAAATTAGTTCGATCGTTAACCGCGATCGCTCAAGAAGAATTACAGCACTTTGAGCAAGTTAACCAAATTTTAGAGCGTCGTAATATTCCGCTTGCACCGCTCGTTCCGCCGCCGTATGGAGCAACGCTCAACAAGCAAATCCGGCGCGATGAACCGCATCGCATGTTAGACGCGCTCTTGGTTTCAGGATTGATCGAAGCGCGATCGCACGAACGGTTAGGACTGCTCAGCGAGCATTGCCCGGATCAAGAATTGGCAAAATTTTATGGCGCATTAATGGCATCCGAAGCGCGGCACTACGGCGTTTATTGGACGCTGGCAGACACGTATTTTGAGCGCTCAATTCTCATGCAACGCCTCGAAGAACTCGCCCAAATCGAAAGCGACATTTTATCGACGCTGCATCCTGCTCCCCGAATTCACAGCTAAATGAATCTGCATTATCAAGATTTCCTGATTCGCGATTGGCAAGCATCGGATCGCACGATCGCCTTTAGTTTAATCGGTTCGGTTTTAGCGGAATACGGATTAAAGCAAGAACCGAACGGTGCCGATCGCGATGTGCTTCAAGTTGAATCTTACTACCTCGAAACGGGTGGAGAATTTTGGATCGTGGAGCGCAACGAAAAAATCGTTGGCACCAGCGCTTACTATCCGATTTCGCGAGGTCAGAATGCAGTGGAAATTCGCAAAATGTATCTCTTGCCCGCAGCGCGAGGATTCGGGCTTGGAACGTTTTTACTCAAAGAATTAGAGCGATCGATCGCCCGAAACGGCTTCGAGCAAATTTGGATTGAAACCGCAAGCGTACTCAAAGAAGCGGTGCAGCTTTACGAGCGCAACGGGTATCAACCAACGACAGGCGTTGAAACCGATCGCTGCGATCGCGTGTATGTCAAACGACTAGTTGATTTGTAATCTGCTCAAGTTTCAACGGATTTTGTCGCCAGTCCAGCAACGTGCCCAGCTTGAGTGGCTCCGAGAATGTAGACATCTAACTCAACCTCGCCAACGCGATACACGCGCAAATTCTGCAAGTGCTGTTTGAGCACCTCCACGAGCTGCTGATATTGATGCACGATCGCGGTTTCTTCCTCAGATTGCCACGCTTGCAGTTGCGTTGGAGCGGCAAAAAACTGATCAAACGCAACGGTTTCAACCCGCGTCGTTTCAGGATGATGCGTCAGTTGAAGCAGCACTTGATCGCTGAATTGATCGATCGATTGATTCCACATCACGACTTCAAACGGCGCATCTGAATCGCTGATCCAGACTAAATTCTGGGTCGCGTTTTGCAAAATTGGGGTCAGCTCAGAATCAGAAACGTTCATGTCGATTAGTTTAAGCATCACTTGCACCGTTTGGGAATGACTTAAAGTAGAATTCCCAAGATCCGCTAGGAACGGTTTTAAGCTCCGGGTCAGTTGTCGCTGCCCCGCCCGCAAATAAATTGCGGGCTAATCGATCAAACCTGTTGCAACAGGTTAGCGCTGCGTTGAGTCTTGAGAAGACTTCGACCATTCGCCCGCAATTCATTCGCGGGCGAACTGAAAACGTAGCGAGATTTAATCCCTCCTAAAACAAGAAGTAACGCTGTGCCATCGGTAAAACGGTTGCAGGTTCACAAGTCAGAAGTTGCCCATCCGCGCGGACTTCGTAAGTTTCCGGGTCAACTTCCATCTGAGGCATTGCATCGTTGAGCTTCATATCGCGCTTAGTCAGCGATCGAATCCCTGAAACCGCAACCGCTTTTTTTTGCAGCTTCAATCGTTCAGGAATGTCTTTTTTAAGTGCCGCTTGCGACAAAAACGTGAGCGACGTTGCCGCGATCGCGCCGCCGTAACTAGCAAACATCGGGCGCATGTGAACGGGCTGCGGCGTGGGAATACTCGCATTCGCATCACCCATTTGCGACCATGCAATCATGCCGCCTTTGATCACCATTTCGGGCTTGACGCCAAACATCGCGGGACGCCAAAGACACAGATCCGCCAGCTTACCGACTTCGATCGAGCCAACATACTCAGCAATGCCATGTGTAATGGCTGGGTTAATCGTGTATTTAGCAATGTAGCGTTTGGCGCGAAAATTATCGTTACGATTAGGGCTTTGCCCAACTCCGAAGGAACCGCTATCTTCAGAAAGCGCACCGCGTTGGACTTTCATTTTGTGTCCGGTTTGCCACGTGCGAATAATCACTTCGCCGATGCGCCCCATTGCTTGCGAATCCGACGACAGCATACTAAACGCGCCTAAGTCGTGCAGAATGTCTTCAGCCGCGATCGTTTCTCGTCGAATCCGCGATTCCGCAAACGCCACATCTTCAGGAATGCTTGGATCAAGGTGATGACACACCATCAGCATATCTAAGTGTTCGTCGAGCGTGTTGAGCGTATACGGGCGCGTCGGATTGGTTGAAGACGGTAAAACGTTGGCTTCACCGCAAACTTTAATAATGTCTGGCGCGTGTCCGCCGCCTGCGCCTTCGGTGTGATACGTGTGAATCACACGATTTTTGAACGCCGCGATCGTATCTTCGACAAATCCGGCTTCGTTGAGCGTGTCAGTGTGAATCGCAACTTGAATATCGTAGTCGTCGGCCACGCTGAGGCAGGTATCGATCGCAGCAGGCGTTGTGCCCCAATCTTCGTGCAGCTTTAATCCCATCGCGCCTGCTTTGACTTGTTCTTCAAGCGCGTCAGGCTGGCTGGCGTTGCCTTTGCCCAAAAAGCCGAGATTGATCGGAAAAGCATCTGCCGCTTGCAGCATTCGATAGATATTCCACGGACCTGGCGTACAGGTTGTGGCGTTTGTGCCCGCCGCCGGCCCAGTGCCGCCGCCGATCATCGTTGTCACGCCCGACGCGATCGCGACTTCGATTTGTTGCGGACAAATAAAGTGAATGTGCGTGTCGATGCCGCCTGCGGTGAGAATCATGCCTTCTGCGGCGATCGCTTCGGTTCCGGGCCCGATCACGATCGTCACATTGTCTTGGATGTAGGGATTTCCGGCTTTCCCGATCGCCGCAATTTTTCCGTCTTTGATGCCTACATCCGCTTTGACAATGCCCCACCAATCGAGAATCAGCGCGTTTGTAATCACCGCGTCGACTGCACCCGCTTCATTCGTAATCGGCGATTGTCCCATTCCGTCGCGAATCACTTTACCGCCGCCGAATTTGACTTCCTCGCCGTAAGTGGTGTAGTCCTGCTCGACTTCGATGATTAATTCAGTATCGGCTAATCGAACGCGATCGCCGATCGTCGGCCCGAAAGTTTCGGCATAAGCGCGGCGATTCATGCGGTAACTCATAGCGCTGGAATTCCTAAAAGCATCAAAGTAAGTCTAGAACGGAACTCGCAACAGTCAAGTAGGCTTTATGGGAATTTAGGGTTGAATGATAGTTTTTTGTTTCTTGAAAACCTTCTGCAATTTCACGGTTGCTCTGCGGAAAGCGCGTAAGTACTCTGATCACAGTTGGCAGGTCTACCGAGTAAGTTCGCTGGTTTCAGATTAAGCTGTTTCCGCATCCGATCCCCCGGATGTGAGAAACGACTGACGATCGTGTTTGAAGTTCCTCGACTCTCAATGCCCCTGAGAGTCGTGCCCCTATTTTTCACTCAAGCTGAATTGCTCCTTGTCGCAGAATGTTCCAGCCGTTCGGCGTCCATTTCGCCACGGTTGAAGGAGTGCCGGATGCCGCAACCGTGGCATTTTCAGACTGCACGCTCAACGTCAGAACATCGGGAAATTGAGCTTCGATTTCAGGCATGGTTAGTAAAGCAGGCTGACCGGATCGATTCGCGCTTGTTGTGGCTAACGCACCCGTTTGTGCGAGAACTTTTCGAGCGATCGCGCTGTTGGGAACGCGAACCCCGATCGTCGTGGAATCAATCGGATTCATCACGACGGGAACGCGATCGCTGGCCGGCAAAACCAGCGTTAAGGCTCCAGGTAAATACCGATGCGCAATTCTTTGCCAAATTTCTAATTCTGCTGGACTTCCCGTAACGTAAGACCACAGTTCATCAATTTCGCTTGCCATCAAAATCAAGGGTTTATCAAAGCTGCGCTGTTTCGCTGCAAAAATCAAATCGGCTCGATCGGGAATGGCGGCTAATGCCGGAACCGTGTCGGTTGGAAAACTGGCAAGATGCGTTCCGGCGCGAACCAGTTCGGCAAGACGATCCAGAGAAACTTGAGGCATAGGCTTACTTGAATTTTTGGTATTCTTGCCACGCTTGCATAATATTACCCTGCATCAATCCGGCAACGGCTTTGAGAATGTGCAGTTCGGATTGGTTGGGTGCGAGAGCAAGCGCGGCATTAATCGCGCTCTGTGCTGCACCAGAACGGAAATCGTACAGATTAACAAAGGCAAGGTAAGCATAAGCGTTAGGATTTTTGCCGTCGAGCTGAACGACGCGATCAAGCGTGTCGATCGCAGGCTGTACGCGGCGTTTTAACACATTCGCTAACGCCAAACCATAACCAAACTCAACGTTATTGGCGTCTTGTTTGAAGCGATATTCTAACGCTTGACGAAACTGCGTGACGTAATCTTGCACCGGATCGTACTGATTTAGTTTGCCAACCTCCGCGAAGATGCGATCGAGCGCCTTTAACCCTTGTGGCATCGTTGCGGCAAGCGATCGCAGTTGAGTTACGAAATCGAGTTCAGGAGCGGCTGACGCGGCTGCATCGGGCGCAACGATTAAAGTCGTATCGGGAACGGCAATATCGTAAGTTTCTCCAGTCTCGCGATTAAGATAGCGAGCGTAAAGCGTATATACGCCTTGAGCTTCGATCGGCGGCAACATTGCGAGTCGTTCGGTGACGTCAAATTGAGCTTGATCGTCAGCCGCAGACGCGTGCAAATTCCCGAGCGCGATCGCGTGATCGTGATACCAAACGTTTCCTTCTGCTCGTTGCTTCTCGGTTGCGATTGAGTCTAAAGAAGCGGTACGGTTCCAACTCAGCAGCACGATTCCCGACCGGATCTGCTTCCACGATCCAGACCAGCGATACACGATCGGCGTCGGCTTTCCCGGTGCGACCCGATTCGGAATGCGAAGTTGCTCAAGCTTAACGCGGCTCGGAATTGTGCCAACTGACGCAGACGGTTCAACCTGAACCGGGGGAATTTTTCGTTTGTATAGATTGATCTGGCTATTGTCCGGAGCAAGCCACGATCGATGCAGATTAAAATCAGGATTTTTGGCAATCGCATCAGTGAGCGCAGCATAAGCGTCTAGACGGCGAATCGCGCCTCCGTTACCGCTTTTAGTCACATACCAATCCAGCGATCGCGCATCTTGTTGAGTCTGCTCGATTCGGGTTCCAAGCTGCCGCCCGTAAACTTGAAAATTTCGCAGCACGCCAGCGTAGTTTAGATTGTGCTGATTAAATTCAATCAGCGACGGCAAAACTCCGATCGTCGTGCGCAAATACGGTTCGGTTTCAATCACGCTGCTGATCACGTCGCTTTGGTGCCAAGAACTCGCAAGCACGGCATTGCGATGATGATCACCGAGTAAAAATTTTGGCGCAAATTGAATCGGAATTGTATTGGCGATCATCAAAAGCATTGATAGCCCGATCGCGCCCCAGCGAAACCAGCGCAAGCGATCGGGAAACAGCAATAATCCTTGTGCCAGTAGAACGGCAAACACGGGCAGCAAGGGAGTGATGTATCGATCGTCTTTGTTGACGTTGAGCGAACTAAGCAAATAGCTTCCGATTAGAAAAATCAGCAGCCAGTTGATCGATCGACCCCACGCTTGATACACGTCTCGACGATACCCCCGTTTGCGCAATCCGCCATAATCCACGCTGCGCGTCCAGCGTCCCGCAATTTGGGTCCATTCTTGCTGCACGATCGAGCGTTTCCAATACAGCGCTAGTCCAACCAATCCTACAAGCAAAATCGGAATTGAAATCAGTTCGGGTAAAGCTTTGAGGTAATACAGCCAGGATTGCGGATCGCTCAGAGGTGGCTCACCTTCAGCGATCGCAGAATCGATCGTGGCGCGTTTTCCTGCGGTGATAATAATGAGCCAGTTAGTGCGATACCACGGTAAACAAATAAAAAACCCGACGATTAAGGCAACGACGAGTTGCAGCAATCGTCGCCATTGTCGCTGTCGCAAAACGGTTATGCCAAGCCAGAGAATCGGCACCAGTAGAAAAAATACTGCGGGCTGTTTGACCAGAAACGCTAAGCCTAATGAAACTCCAAACGCGATCGAATACCCCCACGATCGCAAAACCGATTGCTGAAAACGGGGAATACTAAACGTTTGTGCAATTGCAACAGATTGAGAAATCGATTGAACTGTGATTGGATTGGGCAACGGTTTTATTACAGCATCAGATTTTTTTTCGGTTGCCCACAGAGTTAAGCAAAAAAATGTCAGCGTGACGATCGCCACTAATGGATAATCGATCAAATAATCTAACCGAATTACATATAGTCCCGGCATTAGTAAACACAATCCTGCCGCCCACAATCCGGTTTGAACATTAAACAATCGCACGCCCAATCCATACACCGATCCAAGCAAAATTGCGCTGTAGAAGAGATTCACCAGCGTAGATTGTTCTTCGCCTGCACCAAACAAAGCAATAAACGGCGTTGTGGAAATGTAAACTAATGGCGGCATTTTCGACGACAGCATCCAAAACTGAGTCCACCAAGCCCCGGAAAATAACTCAGGCTGCTGCAACGCTTGCCAGTAATTCATTGCACCTGTAAGATACTCGGCTTGATCCCAACCCGGAACCGATCGATCAACCGCAAACCAAACGCGATCGAAGATCGCCCCGATCGCCCACAATACGCCGACGATCGGAAGTCCTTTAGTCCATTGCTGCTGCTTGATCACGCCGATCCACCTACCTTGATCGGTCATCGAAAAGGCGTTTACTCATTTTGCGATGCACAATTCCAGCTTCTTCAAACCGTTCACCCTCCGCGACAAATCCTAATTTCTGATAAAACTCTTTTACGGCTTCCTGCGCATGAATCCGCACATCAGAGATTTCTTTGTTAGATAAAAATTCTAAGGCAGTTTCCATTAGTTTTTTACCAATGCCATATTTTCTAAACTGAGATAAAACCGCCAATCGTTCTAGCTTTGCTGTGGTTTGATCAATCAATCGAATTCGTAGCGTTCCAACAGGCTGCGTGTTCAAATATGCCAGAAAGTGAACCGCTCGATCGTCGAGTCCGTCAAATTCTAAAGCAGCATCGACGCCTTGTTCGATTTGAAAGACCGTTGATCGAATCATAGAAATCGCGGCTCGATCGTCGGTAAAGTCAGCCACTCTAACGGTTACATAGGTTAAAGGATCAACAGTCATGAAAGCGCCAAAAAACGATTTTGCTCAGTGCAAGCTTTACAGATACTAAGCGATCGTCGATTACTTTGACCGTTCACCCGATTAAAAGCCGTGATTTTCCTGGCTCAACTAAGATGGTGATGATTTTCGCGTCGATCGCGGTTGCCGCTCCCGGAAACGCACCCGTTCCCGGATTGACCGGATACGCAGGAAAGCAAGCACCGCTCAGACTTAATCGAATCGCGCTGCCTTTTGGAATCTGAATGCAAGTCGGTTGCAGGGTGATTCGATGAATGCTGCTCCGCACGTCGTCTACGCGCAAATAGCCTTGCGAAAAGTTGTACACGCTGCCGTTTGGCTTTACTTCTGACAGAACGGCGCACAAATCAAAGCTGACGGCATCTGAGGTGCAACAAACTTCGACGACGGGTTCTCCGACGATCGAGAGTTCTGATTCAACCGGATCACTTGTGTAGGTCAAGACATCGCTGCGAGCGTCGATCGCGCTTCGATCAAACGATCCACAGGGATACGAGGCATGACCGCCCAACGCCGGAACCGGACGCCACGGATCATGCACGATCGCGTCCGGAATCAGCGAGCAATCAGGACTAGAAGCCAGCTTACCGTCTCGATCGTTGATCGCAGCCAAGCCAGAACTCACCCAATAAAACAGCTTTTGGGCGCTTTCAAAGCGGGTAAACGATTTCCACTGATTGCTGCCCATTTCAAACAGTTTGAGCGGCGCTTCATCGGTTAAACCTGTATCGATGCCTTTGAGAAACTGATCAAACCAGCGAATCTGAACCCGATCGCAGTTGGTTGCGGCATCAAAGCCGTAGTCGATCGCGCCTGTTTTGCGGCTCCAGGGCAAATGCGCCCACGGCCCCACGATTAAATGCTGTAGCTGTTGACTTTGCTGTCGCATCATTTGATAAAAATGCAGCGTTCCGCGCATATACGGATCAAACCATCCACCAATATGCAGCATCGGCAAATCGAGATTTTGCACGCTTGGAGAAAGCCTTTGCCAGTAAGCATCGGTTGCGTGGGGTCGATCGAGCCACTCTAGGTAAAATGCATCGTACTGAGCGAACTGCATCAAGTTTGGACGTGCGGGAATTGCACCACCGAGCGGTAAATTTTTTGCAGCCGCAGCAAACGCCAAAAATGCCGCTTCATCGCCTTTTAACCGCGCTGTTTCTGCTGCAATTTGAATCGCCCATCCCAAATTAGCAAACCAGCAAAACGCGCCGCCTTCATACGCCCAATCGTGATACAAATCTGCCGCCAACATCGCCGGACACAATGCTTTGAGGGCTGGCGGATGCTTGATTGCCGCATACAGTTGCGTCATGCCTTGATAGGAAAATCCGTACATTCCTACCTCGCCTGTGCTGTGCGGTAAATTCGCCGCCCACTGTACGCTGTCAAATCCGTCTTCGATTTCCGATTCAAACAGCTTAAATTCGCCTTCAGAGGTTCCACGCCCGCGCACGTCTTGAATCACCACAATATAACCGTGTGCGGCATACCAGATTGGATGGGCATAAACGACCGTTGACGCGATCGCTCTTCCGTAAGGCTGCCGCATCAGCAAAACCGGGAATTCACCGTCAGCGTCCGGGGAATACACATCGGCATCGAGCCTCACGCCGTCGCGAGTTTGCATCGATGCGGTTTGTTTAGGAAGAACATTAAACATGAATTAGCTAGGAAAGCAGCGCTACAAAAACTTTAACGCCTCTTTGTGTCTCTATCCGACCAATTGCGCCATCGGAGCACGTCTGAGCACGGCTAAATCCTCTTCATCAAGTTCAACCCGACTCCCACTGCGAATCAGTTCTGCAAAATCTTCATTTGGCACCATAATCGTCAGGGTATACAGTCGATCGCTGCCCGTATTGCGAATTTGATGAATCCCCGTTGGCGGCACGAGCAAACTATCGCCTGCTTGAATCGGCACTTCTTTACCGTCACACTTCGCCACGCCTTCGCCTTTGAGCACAAAAAACATTTCGACTGCGTGCTGATGACGATTCGGAGGCGTTTTTCCACCCACATCAAAAATCTCAACGCAAAACGTCAGCGAGAAATTGGCGATCGTCGGATCAAATATGAGCGCTAATCGATTCGTATCCTGGGGGCTGATGCGATACGCTTGATACTCTTTAGCAGATTTGATGATTGGAATAACACAAGATTTGTCCACGAGCATGACCTCAACGCGCTTCTAGTCCGATTTCAGCGCGTTGTGCAGAATCAATCCGCCATGTGCGCTACCGAATTATTTGATTAATATTACTCAAGCATCAGCGCCTTGAGACAGAGCATAAGAAAAACAAGGTTAACTGACGATCGAACTCGTTAACGTCAGTTGCGATTAAGCCGAGCGTAAGTTGTCGTTGATCACGTAGCGTCAGTTGCGGTTAAGCCGAGCGTAAGTTGTTGTTGATCACGTAGCGTCAGTTGCGGTTAAGCCAGGCGAATGAATTCGCGGCTACACAGACGAAGTGCGCCTTCGCGCACGAACAGCCAATTCGATCGAGCAACCCGTGGGTGGTTTTGTCTGTCTAGCCGCGATTTGAGTCGCTAGGCAGAGATTCTCATCTGGAACTCAGGTTAGTTAACTTTTTGTATGAATTCGGGTCGATCGCTAGATTTAGCAACAGCAGTCGGGGTGATAGAGCGAATGAGCGCAGATGAACAACTTTGTCATCGCAGATCGATAGCAAAGTCACCATTGCCGACTTGCAGACGATCGATTGTTCCTGCTACGAGTGGGGGATTTAGGCGGCGCAACCCCCTCACATCGCAGCAGAGATTTAACTTACGCTAATGCAGAATGCCATCTTTTTTCGCCATTGCCGTGACTAAATCAATCACGCGATTCGAGTAGCCCCATTCGTTGTCGTACCAAGACACGATCTTGAAAAAGTTTGAATTAAGTTCGATTCCTGCACCTGCATCGAAAATACTCGATCGAGCATCGCCTTGAAAATCCGTTGACACCACTTCGTCTTCGGTGTAGCCTAAAACGCCTTTGAGCGTAGTTTCTGAGGCTTCTTTCATCGCCGCACAGATTTCTTTGTAGCTCGTTGGTTTTTCGGTTTTGAATGTGAGATCCACGACGGAAACATCTGGAGTGGGAACGCGAAACGCCATTCCGGTGAGTTTTCCTTTGAGTTCAGGCAGAACCAGCGTGACCGCTTTGGCCGCTCCGGTTGAAGAAGGAATAATATTTTGAGCCGCACCTCGACCGCCGCGCCAATCTTTTTTGCTTGGGCCGTCAACCGTCGGCTGTGTTGCTGTCATCGCGTGTACGGTCGTCATCAAGCCTTCGACGAGTCCGAACTGATCGTTGAGCACTTTCGCGATCGGGGCCAAACAGTTTGTCGTGCAGCTTGCGTTCGAGACGATCGTATCGCCTGCCGGATCAAAAGCATCATCGTTGACGCCGACTAGTAGGGTTTTGACGCGCTCCGGGTCTTTGGTGGGTGCTGAAATAATCACGCGCTTGGCACCCGCTTTGAGGTGATTTGATGCGCCTTCAAAATCGGTAAACAATCCGGTGGATTCAACCACATAATCTGCACCGAGTTCGCTCCACGGAAGCTCGGCGGGATTGCGCACCGCAACACACGGAATAAATTTTCCATTTACGACAATGCCATCGGGTTTGGCTTCAACGGTTCCGGGATACGTGCCGTGAGTTGAATCGTACTTGAGCAAATAAGCCAAATTATCCGGTGGAACTAAATCGTTAATTCCCACAAATTCGATGTTGGGGTTATCGATCCCCGCTCGAAACACCAAGCGTCCAATGCGTCCAAAGCCATTAATGCCGATTTTTACAGTTGCCATAGTAAAGTTCCTTCAGTGTTCAAACACGTTAGCGCATTTGTGAATTCAGATGACTCAGCGTAATCTTTTGATCAACCTTGATGAATTCACTTCAAAAATTCAATCATTTAAGTGAAATTTTTGCGCTCGTTCCGCAGCCAATCAACTGACTCCCTTAGAGCAGCGAGAACTCGATGAATCTGAGAGGATTAAACATTTCATCGTCATGCTCAAAGCAGGCAATCTTTGCTATCTCACACAAACCTCATGAGCAAAACCTACATTCCTGCCGACCTCAGGCGATTAGTGCTGAATCTGGGGAAGTCAGCATCGGAAGACTGCGTGAAGGATTTCTATCTGTATCCGGAACTTGGTGAAATGGTATTAAACCCATTAAAAAGGCGCGATCGGAGGAGAGACCGATCGCGCCTTTTTAGTTTTGTTAAAGCTTACAAACTTGTGAAAAATCCGAGAAGTCCATGTCCGGTCAATACTTCCATTGCCAACAGTGCAACAAATCCGATCATGGCAAGGCGACCATTTAGCTTTTCTGCGTTCTCGTTGAAGCCGAACTGCGGCTGCTCGGTTACGTACATCTGAGGCTCGATCGCGAAGTTATTCAGCTTGCCTTGATCGTCAACAATTGATCCGCTTCTCATGGATTTATCTCGTTTTTTGCTTTGGTTCTTCACAAAGCTTAATACAATTATTGCGATTTGTAAACACGAAATTAGAAATTAGCTTCCAGCCTGAAGCGATCAAGCTTGCGAAGCTGAGAGCCGGAATCGTCAGGACTGCATCTTTGTTAGGGCGGCGTCGATCGCGCCAATCTCCGATTCGCTCAGTCGCACTGGAGCCGCGCTAACTGAATCTGCTATGCTTTCTGGTTTAGAAGCGCCTGGGATCGGAATAATTGACGCCGATCGTGACAGCATCCACGCCAGAATCAAACTGTAAACCGAAACGTTACGATCGCTCGCAATGTGGGCGATGTTATCAAAATTTTGGAGCTGCTTTGCGCGAGACATTCCACCGAGCGGACTCCACGGTAGAAATGTAAGGCTTTCGTTTTCGCAATAATTCAGCACGCCGTCAAATTCTGGGTCACGATGCCACGGGTTGTATTGATTTTGCACCGACACGACATCGACGACGCAACGGGCTTGTTTAATTTGCTCGACTGAAAAGTTTGAAACGCCCACATAGCGAATCAATCCTTGATCAACGGCTTCTTTGGCTGCCGACATCGACGCTTCGATCGAGTAGTTCGGATCAGGTGAATGATATTGCCAAAGGTCGATCGGCTTGCTGCCACCAAGCGCTTCAAAACTTTCGCGAATCGTTTGCCGCAAATGGTTTGGATCGCCGTTGCGCGTCCAGCTTCCGTTCGGGCGCATTAAACCGCCTTTGGTTGCCACAATCACATGGCTGGTATCGCCAGAATAGTGTTGAAGCGCTTTGCAAATCAGCTTTTCGTTGTGGTGCTTGTTCGATTCGTCTTGACAATAAGCGTCGGCGGTATCAATCAAGTTGACGCCTAAATCTAGCGCTTTGTGAATCGTGGCGATCGCTTGGTCTTCCGAAACTTTGCCGCTAATCGACAAGGGCATCGCGCCAAGCCCGATCGGGAAAATCATTTCCCGTGTTTTACCAAGCTGTCTGATGTGTGAAAGTTGATCAATAGTCGTTTCCATAAAACCGTGCCTCGAAACTGATTCCCAGTTAAGCGATACGGTTCGCCTTTCTGCGTCACACTACAGAATGAATTCGGAATTTGTATCGAAAAGCTCAATCTTTTAGTTTTGAAACAATCGATTGAATTCGATTCTTAAAGATTCAACATCAGCAACTCGACTGACTAAAAGACTGTCTTTGCCAGAGTCTTGTAGGCGATTTTTCCAATGGCGAATCGCTTCTGAATTGTTCATCCAAAAACTAACGACCGTTCCCACAACTTCATCTAATCGCCAGTCGTGTCTCGCAGTTGCCGTTTCAACCGAGTAAATCAAGGCGTCTAACGTACATTCATAGCTTGAAACGTACTCTACGCCTAAATCTAAAGTTTTATGAAGAACTTCTTGCTGCTGATTGAAAAAGTACAAAACTGGAGAAACTCCAACGATATTAAAGGTATACATAGATACCATTCCTCCTGAAATGCTGCTTTTGAGACGATATTTTAGGAAAAATAAAATAAATTTGAGAACCTTTATTCGATAAATTTAATGTTCCCTTATTGAAATATGGATCTATCTTTGGGCATCGATTTTGGGACGTCTGGGGCGCGTGCGATCGTCCTTGATTCTGAAGGCGTTATTCGATCGCAAATCCAATCCTGTTTTACCAATCCGAAAAATCTTGCTAATCAATGGAAAACAACGCTATGGCAATTGTTGAGCGCGTTGCCAATCGAACATCGATCCCGTCTCGGTCACATTGCGATCAATGGCACTTCTTCAACGGTGCTGCTGTGCGATCGAGTTGGAAATCCAATCGTTGAACCGCTTCTCTACAACGATGCGCGAGGTGCAACGGTTTTAGATCAAATTCGATCGATCACCACCCATCCAACCGTGATCGGCGCAACGTCAAGCCTTGCTAAACTGCTGTGGTGGCAACAGCACTGTGAAAACTTTTCCGAAGCGCGTTATTTCTTGCATCAAGCCGATTGGCTGGCGTTTCTGCTGCACGGAGCGTTAGGCATAAGCGATTATCACAACAGTTTGAAGCTTGGCTATGACGTAGAACAATTGCGATATCCCGATTGGATGCCGTTGCAAGACTTATTGCCGCAGGTTCGCACACCCGGGAGCGCGATCGCATCAGTGCAGCCTACGATCGCAACTCAGTTCGATTTACCCAGAGAATGCCAACTCCACGCAGGCACAACCGACAGCATCGCTGCTTTTATGGCAGCGCAAGCAACGCGATCGGGGGAAGCTGTTACTTCACTTGGATCCACGATCGTGCTCAAACTTCTAAGCGAAACCCGCATCGAAAATGCCCAATACGGCATTTACAGTCATCGATTTGGCAACTCGCAAACTGATCCTTCTAAACCTCGCTGGCTAGTGGGTGGCGCGTCCAACACAGGTGGAGCGGTTTTGCGGCAGTTTTTTAGCGATGCAGAACTGATTCAACTGAGTGCGCAAATCGCGATCGATCAAGAAAGTCCGCTTGATTATTATCCGTTGCTGCAACCCGGAGAGCGCTTTCCGATCAACGATCCAACCCTTGCACCCCGATTAAATCCACGTCCTGAAAATCCGGTTGAATTTTTACACGGACTGTTAGAAAGCATGGCGCGGATTGAAGCCAACGGCTATCACCTGCTAGAATCGCTGGGTGCTGATCGGTTAACGCAAGTTTTTAGCGCTGGAGGCGGTGCCGCTAATTCGGCGTGGACAGCGATTCGACAGCGACAGATTGGCGTTTTGGTCAAAATTGCACCGCAAACCGAAGCGGCTTACGGTACAGCGTTATTGGCAATGCGCGGAATGTGAAGACATAATACAAAGCGTTAGTTGATGCGGTTCGGGGAATACTAAACTTTAAGGATCACGAGCAGCCTAAAAGAATGTGGCGCAGATTAGACAACGGGTTGCAGAGTTTGAAAACCTACGACGATATGAGTCCGGATCTTCGGCTCCGTCGCCGAATTAATCGATCGCTCTCCACGCGCCCGCTTCACAAAGTCCAAGACTGGTATCGCTTATTTTGGCAACCGTTGCACGTGTCTGATTCGGTTGCTCAATTTGTGTTCGATTCGATCAAGCAGCATTCTGGTTTGCAATGGGCGCAAATCGTACCCCACGATCGCTTAATCGAAGATTTGCAGTTGCCGTTGGTGTGCTGGTTTGATTGGGAAGCTCAATTTTACGCTGATTTCTGCGATCGCTTCGGAATTGAAACCGATGATTGCTTAGATATTCATGCTCTCGATACGGTTGAAGATCTCGTTTTGTTTCTCAATGCGCAGTTGTCGCAGCAAAATTCTCAAATTCAGTAGCAGCGTCAACGCTGATAAGATTTGTGTTGTCTTTTCAATTCACTCCGCGTATGTCAGCGTCTTATCCAAGAGATTTGATCGGCTACGGTCAGCATCCTCCTGATCCGAAATGGCAAAATCAAGCACGAGTTGCGGTTCAGTTTGTGATCAACTACGAAGAAGGAGGCGAAAACTGTATTCTGCACGGAGATCAAGCGTCCGAAGCGTTTTTATCTGAAATCGTCGGTGCGACTCCGTTTCAAGGACTGCGGCACATGAATATGGAATCGTGCTATGAATACGGGTCTCGTGCGGGATTTTGGCGACTGCATCGACTGTTTACGGATCGACAAATTCCCGTTACGGTGTATGGCATTGCGATGGCGCTCGATCGACATCCCGATGCGGTGGCGGCAATGCTAACTGCTGATTGGGAAATTGCAAGTCACGGGTATCGCTGGATCGATTACAAATATTTTTCTGAAGACGCTGAGCGAGAACATTTAGAGCGAGCGATCGACATTCATACCCGCGTGGTGGGGAGTCGCCCCCTCGGTTGGTACACCGGACGCAATAGCCCGCACACGCGAAAATTAATCGTTGAAGAAGGGGGATTTCTTTACGATTCGGATAGCTACGCGGATGATCTGCCGTACTGGACGTTTGAGTATGGCAAGCCGCATTTAGTGATTCCCTACACGCTAGATAACAACGATATGCGGTTTGCTACAACTCAAGGCTTTAACTCTGGCGATCAGTTTTTCGCTTATCTGCGAGATGCGTTTGATGTGCTGTATGCAGAAGGCGAAACAGCTCCGAAGATGATGAGCGTTGGGCTGCATTGCCGCTTGGTAGGGCGACCGGGACGGGCGGCTGCATTAGCTAGATTTTTAGATTATGTGCAGGGGCACGATCGCGTTTGGACCTGTCGCCGCATTGATATCGCTCGCCACTGGCATGAGCATCACAAACCGGAGATTAAGTTAGGAGTCTGACCTAGCTTGCTGCAAATTCGTTGAGTTAGAGACATGCCGCGTGCGTAGCTCGATCAGAGGCTGTCAACTTACTGAATCCGTATTTGTAGATTAACCTGAGTCTCCAACAACGGTAAAACTTTGGGAAGGGAGCAAGAAACAAAAGTTCTGCTGCTGATCGGTTTTAGTCCTACATCTAAAATTTGTTTCTTAGGAGTTCGGGTTAAGCCTGGCGACTAAAGGCGCGGCTACACAGACAAAGTGCGCCTCCGCGCACTAACAGTCAAATAGATAGAGCGAGCAGCCCGAAGGCGGGTTTTGTCCAGTCAGCCGTGGCAATGCGCGAAGTTAATAGCAGTTGCCAAACTTAACTGGAACTGGCGTTAGCTTAACAAAGCGCCGATTTAGCAAAAAATTCGGCTGAGATTTAGCACGAATCCGGGTAAAACTGTCTCGCCGGAAAGCGTTGCTGGAGTTTGCAGCGTTTCAGGAGGCTGACCGGGACGATATAAGCTCACCTGCTTTGTTTGAGGATCGATCAGCCAACCGAGCCGCACGCCATTATCCATATATTCCTGCATTTTTTCCTGAAGATCGCTTAGCGCGTCGGTTTCTGACCTTAATTCGATCACAAAATCAGGCGCAATCGGCGGAAACTTCTTCTTTTGTTCGGGGCTTAAAGCATTCCAGCGATCGTTCGTAATCCAAGCGACATCGGGAGAGCGGTTGGCTCCATTGGGCAGCTTGAAGACGGTTGAAGAATCAAACACGATGCCCAGTTCTGTTTGTCGATTCCATAGACTCACATCCGTTGTTAAGTCTGCATTCCGGTGTCCTGATTCTCCTCCGGTGGGTGGCATAACAATTAACGTTCCAGTTGCGGTGCTTTCAATACGAAGATCTGGGTTTTGCTGACAGAACTTGTAGAACTCATCGTCGGTGAGTTCGATCGTGGGTCTGAAATTAATTATCAAGGCAGTCATAGGTTGCCTCACTGAATCAGTATCCGTAGCTTAACAAACCTGTTCAACGAAAAATTCGGCTTAGGTCAAGAACGAATCCGGGTAGTACCGCTTCACCAGAAAGCGTGGTGGGATTCTGTAGCGTTTCAACGGGTTGCCCTTGACGATAAATCTTGACTTGCTGCGCGAGCGGGTCAATCAACCATCCCAGCTTTACACCGTTTTCCATGTACTCTTGCATCTTGGCTTCTAAGTCTTCAATATCATCGGTTCGAGAGCGTAGTTCAATGACAAAATCAGGCGCGATCGGTGGAAAGCGTTCTTGTTGGTCTAGAGTTAAAGCATTCCAACGCTCACTACTCACCCAGGCAACATCGGGCGATCGTCTTGCTCCATTCGGCAACTTAAAGACGGTTGAAGAATCAAACACCGCTCCTAGCTCAGTTTGACGGTTCCAGAGTCCAACATCGATCGTTAAGTCCGCGTTGCGTTTTCCAGAACCTCCTCCAGTCGGTGGCATAACGATTAACGCTCCTGTTGCGGTGCTTTCAATACGAAGATCTGGGTTTTGCTGACAGAACTTGTAGAATTCATCGTCGGTGAGTTCGATCGTCGGACGAAGATTAATTACTAAGGCAGTCATGGGTTGCCTCGCTGAACTAGTATCCGTAGCTTAACAGACCTGTTTTTCTCACAGAACTTTCTTTTAGAAGTTAAAATTTTCTCAATGCCGTAATTGCACTGAACTCGTATGGCTGTCTCTGACGAAATTCAACTCTCTTTAGCGCTGCGAAATGCTGAATTTGACGCAGAAATATCAGAAGCTAGAGAAGTATTTGAGCAAGGGGCAATGGAAAGAGGCGGACGATGAGACTTACCGATTGATGATTACTGCTGTTGGGAAGAAAGAAGGGGACTGGTTCACAAGCGAAGAGATGCTGAATTTTCCTTGTGAGGCGTTGAAAGCGCTCGATGGTCTGTGGGTGAAATATAGCAATGCTCACTTTGGCTTCAGCGTGCAAAAGAAAATTTATCTAGAATATGGTGGCATTCTAGATGGACAGTATCATAAGGAGGCGTGGAACAAATTCTGTCACGCCAATGGATGGAAAGTGAACAATCAGTATGCGGCTGTAATTTTTAGCACTTCAGCCCCACAGGGACACCTCCCAAAAAAGAGCGGGTTATGTCTTTGGGCTGGTTTTGTGGGCTGGGTTTATGGTCTCTTCTCTCGCATCGAGACTTGTAAACTTTAAACCATAAGCGTTCAAAGCGATCTTAAAGGTTTATTTCTAGCTTCAAACCCTACGTAGAATCGTATTCTGAAAATATGCTAAATACTCGCAGATTAGGTGATAAGTTTGAAAGCATAGAGCGTTCAGTGAAAAAGCGATGAGTGTTGCTATCACGACAAAACAGTATGTCGAAGAACGTGAAGGAAGTTACCGCATTTTAGGCAAGCGCGTCTCTCTAGATTCGATCGTTTATGCTTTTTTAGCAGGAACGTCACCTGAAAGTATTGCTCAATCATTTCCTGTATTAACGTTAGAAGAAGTCTACGGAGCGATCACCTTCTACCTTGCGAATCGGAATGCGATCGATGCCTACTTGTTAGAAGGAAAAGAAATATTTGAAACGCTGCGGCAGCAATCAAAAGAAACAAACTCCTTGCTTTATTTTGCACTGCTCGATCGCATTCAAGCCAAACGGGTTTGAAGCGCGATCGTCATCTCAACTCTTTCTCAAGCAACGGTTCCTGCCTGAAAGACTCGGCCGATCACTTCTTCGATCGGCGGATCGGTGACGCTAAGATCTACGACTTGCAGTTCAGCGAGAATTCGAGCGATCGCCTGCGTTAAATCTTCTTGCTGCACTAAAAACCGCGCCGATTGTTTATCAATATCTTGCACCTGTCCGTAAGATGCTAATTCTGACGGGGAATACGCCCGCGCAAATTCAACTTTGATTTCGCGACACGGAGAAAAGCGATCGACCAAACCTTCTAAGCTTCCGTCATAAATTAACTGTCCGTGATGAATCATCAACACGCGCTTACACAGAGCGGTAATGTCTGCCATGTAATGACTCGTAAGCAAAACAGTGGCATGATAGCGCTGATTGTATTCGCGCAAAAATTCTCGCACGGCAACTTGAGCATTTACATCCAATCCCAGCGTTGGCTCATCGAGAAATAAAACTTCGGGCTGGTGCAGCAGTGCCGCGAGCAGTTCGGCTTTCATGCGTTCACCGAGCGAAAGTTTTCGCACGGGCTGATTGAGTTTGCCATCAAGCGACAGCATTTCTGAAAGTTCACCGACTCGTTGCTGTAGCGTGCGATCGCTAATGCCATACACGGCGGCGTTAATCTTAAACGAATCTACCGCAGGCAAATCCCAAATCAACTGCTGCTTTTGCCCCATCACGAGCGTTACTTTTTTTAGAAACGCCGATCGACGCTGAAACGGAATGTGCCCTGCAACCGTTACCGTTCCTAGCGATGGATGAATTAATCCGGTGAGCATTTTGAGCGTTGTTGTTTTTCCTGCGCCGTTTGCGCCTAAAAACCCTACGACTTCACCGGGTTCGATTTTGAATGAAACGTCTTGAACCGCTTTGACTTGACGGTAAGTGCGCTTGAAAAAGTGCGTTAGCGTTCCTTTAAGTCCGGCTTCTTTAACGGCAACCGGATAGATTTTGCTGAGTCGATCGACAACAATACTCGGCATTCTGATTCTCTAAGCTTGAGGATCAGGAGCAAAGGAAATCCCTCTGCTCCTGATAAATCGCGTTCCCAAAATAAAGGTAGGAGAGCGATCGACACTTTGCATCTATCTACAGGAATTCTCTAGATTTGCTTACTGCGAGTTTTGTCGGTTGTTACGCAGGGATGTGTCGGAAGAATCTGTAAAATTTTTGATTGAAGGAATACCGATGACAGCCCAACTATCGAATCTGGTGCAACAGGCAAAACAAGGCAATGTAGAAGCGATGTCGTTGCGCCTCGCCACTATTCGTCCAATCGTGTAGACGGGTAGCGAATTCTACGAGAAGCGTTAAAAGATGAAATTAATGACGAGTACGGTTATCAGAGCGTGTCTAGCATTTTTGAGCGTTTTACCTTTTGCAGTACGTTCATCATTTGATGTAGTTTAGAAAAAATCTATAGAATTTTTTGCGTTTGGCCGAGAGTTTTCGGCTATAAGATCTGACAGTGTTGAAACGTCGGGCAAAACGCTGTGGCAGTGTCTCGGAGTTCTAAATCGGTTCCGGCTTGGGTCTTTGTGTCGATCGCGACCAATGTGATACTCGGTATCACTTTAGGGTTGGGAGTTTTAGGCGATCGCTATTTTACTGAAGCGATGTCGCACTCCTCGCACGATAGCCCTGCCCAAAAACCGTCTAAAGCGGTCGTTGCTCAAAGTGTTCCGCAACCGCCCTACGCTGGACAATCGCTGACTTACCAAGATTGGGTTGCACTGCTGAAAAAAGAAGCGGAATCGACGGCAAAAAGTAAGCCCGATCGCTTGATGATTTTGGCGGGCGACTCGCTGACGCTTTGGTTTCCGCAAGATTTGTTGCCAAGCGATCGCACCTGGCTTAATCAAGGGATTTCCGGCGAAAATGCGTTGGGTTTATCGAAGCGCCTCAACTTGTTTGAGAAAACTCAACCGCAAGCAATTTTTATAATGGTTGGGATTAATGATTTGCTTAAGGGCAATTCGGATCAAGAAGTGCTAGATAACTACGATCGCATGATCGAAACGCTGAAGAAAACCCATCCAAAATCTAGAATCGTTGTGCAGTCAATTTTGCCACACGCAAAGGAAAATATTACCGTTGTCAACGCTCAGCAGGTCATCGGACTCTCAAACGATCGCATTGCTCAACTCAATCGCAGATTGTCCACGATGGCGGATCAAAAAAGCGTTTCATTTTTAGATCTCCAGCCGTTATTTTCAGATCACGAAGGCTTTTTGCGTCCAGAGCTAACTAGTGATGGCTTGCATTTGAGTCAGCAAGGATATTTAGTGTGGCGATCGGCGATCGAGACCTTTAATCAACTCACGTTCGCGACGCGCTAATCTTGCCCCAAGCGTTTTATGATCGATCTAATCGTGTTGAGGCTCTCGAATGGACACCAAAGCGTTTAAGCGATCGCTTAATAGTTCTGTTAATTATCACCGCAAAGGCTTTGGTCACGATGCTGAAGTTGCCGATACCATGCAGTCGGAGTATCAAAGCGATTTGATTCAAGACATTCGCGATCGACAATACACGCTCAAACGCGGTGCCGTGACAATTCGCTTGGCTGAGGCGTTCGGCTTTTGTTGGGGCGTTGAACGAGCAGTGGCGATGGCGTATGAAACGCGGCAGCATTTCCCGACTGAGCGAATTTGGATTACGAACGAAATCATTCACAATCCTTCGGTGAATCAGCGATTACGCGAAATGAACGTGTTGTTTATTCCGGTGATCAATGGGCAGAAAGATTTTTCAGGTGTGACGCAGGGCGATGTGGTGATTTTGCCTGCGTTTGGAGCCAGCGTGGGGGAAATGCAGTTTCTCAACGATCGCGGCTGTACGATCGTAGACACGACTTGTCCCTGGGTTTCTAAAGTTTGGAACACGGTTGAGAAACATAAAAAAGGCGATCACACCTCGATTATTCACGGCAAATACAATCACGAAGAAACGATCGCTACGAGTTCTTTTGCAGGCAAGTATTTGATCGTGCTGAATCTTGATCAAGCGCAATACGTTGCGAATTACATTTTGAACGGTGGAAACCGCGAGGAATTTCTAGCGAAATTTAATCGAGCCTGTTCAGTTGGATTTGATCCCGATCGGGATCTCGATCGCATCGGAATCGCCAACCAAACCACAATGCTCAAAGGCGAAACCGAGCAAATCGGAAAGCTTTTCGAGCATACAATGATGCGCAAATTTGGCCCTGATAAACTCAACGAGCATTTCCTCAGCTTTAATACGATCTGTGATGCGACTCAAGAACGTCAAGACGCGATGTTTGATTTAGTCAAAGAAAAGCTTGATTTGATGGTGGTGATCGGTGGCTACAATTCCTCGAATACCACGCATTTGCAGGAGATTGCGATCGATTACCGCGTTCCTTCGTATCACATCGACAGCGCCGATCGCATCCAGACCGGAAACCGCATCGAGCATAAACCGCTCAACGGTGATTTAATCGTTACCGAAAATTGGCTTCCTGATGGCGAAATCGTCGTCGGTATTACGTCGGGCGCATCGACTCCAGATAAAGTTGTAGCAGATGCGATCGAGAAAATCTTTGCGCTAAAAGCGGCAATTCCCGCATGAAGCGATTAATCTGGGCGCTCTGTATTTTCGCGTTCTTTAGCTGCAACGGGGCTTGGGCGGGCAATTTAGCCGATCGCATCGGCGCGTTTCCCGATTGGCGCACTAAACCGCCAACCGAACGCGCAACCGGAGATGTGTTTTACCCAAGCTGGATTGCAGGCACTTGGCGCGTTAAAAGTACGCTGATTGATTTGGTTGCACCCCTCGCGCCAGAAATCGTTACGCCCGGATTTGAAAGTAATCGATCGCTAATCAATCAACCGATCGAGTTCGATGTTCGTTTCATTCAGCAATCCACTCAACATGTGATCGCCGATCGCGCCTTTAACGGGCTTAACATTGCACGGGCGTATCTCGGCGATCGTGCCGTGCTTGCGGTGAAAGTCGATCCAAACTCTCCGAACAGGCAAATTACGTTGCTAAGAGACGATCGCGCTTTAACATCTACAATTACCGATCGAGCGATCGAAACGCCTGCCCCCGATCAATTTATTACAAGCGAACTATTTCAACAAGTTTTTCGCGGTGCTGCACAACCTTATTTAAACCAAGTTGAAACTACAACTAAGTATCATTACTCATTAAATAAAAAGCCTCCGATCGAAGCCGATCAAATCACTGCAATTTACCTTTCACCGCAAGACCCGAACTATTTTCAATCCAGAAATACGCCTGTCGCCTTATATCGGTACCGCTTAGAATTCTTACCAGCAGACGAGTTAGCTCTGCAATCTGATTGATTCACCTTCGCTTCAAACAATACAAAATCAAAATGAGTTGACTTTAGTTACGAGCATTACAAACCGTTATACCAAACCCGAAAGTAAACTTTGTTGTCATAGGCTGGAATCACAAGAGTAGCTTTGATATTCTCAATGAAGTGGCGAGCGAGCTGTCATGCGCACGTTACCCTTTTGAAACGCTGACCGAATCAATAAGCTATTTTTGTGAGCGCTTTTAGCCTATTGCGGCTTCCTCACCTAGTTTAGAAATTCTAAACAACTTAAAAACCGTCGATCGTTGCATTGCAAAGCGCAACGGTTTATTTGCTAACTCTCTGTTTGAAACCCACACTTTTCTCTAGGCTAAGTATGAATCACTATTGCGAACAATGGATTGCGGATTGGTGTCAGACAAACGGCTGGACAGATTGGTTTCGTGAACGATCGAGCTATTGGGCGTTTCCTCCGAATTCCGTGATGCCCGTGCCGATTCCGAATACGGTACTGCGATCGATTAAGGCAGAAAAAGGACTCAGCCAAGACGAGCGCTTTTGGTGTTTATCTGCACTATCGGGTGCCGTTTTAGCGGCTGCTTGGGGTTATTTCACTGCATCCCCAATGCCTCTGATTTTTGCGTTTGCGGCTTGTGCGCTCGTGTTTGCCCGTCTCGAAGACGACGAAGTTTAGGCTACTGTTGATTACTAAAAAAGTTGAAGGAGTTTAAATTCCTTCAACTTTTTTAACGTCTGTCGATACAAAATTGGTAAGAGCTAAGCTGCCGGAAATGCAAAGGGCATTAACTGTACTACTGTTAGGTAGCCTTGTAATCGATAAGTTTCAGCAGTACCATTCCAGTCATGATTATACGTTCCGTTATTTCCACAGCTTGATACTCTATGTGCAAATCATTAGATATAAAGCAGCTTAAAATTTATAGCGATCGGATTTGCTCTTTGGTCAGAGATAGAAGGGTGATTACCTGGTCGATCGACATCCCCGTTGCGAGTAAGTTTCGGGCAGCTTGAATCAATTGCGCTTGGGTCTGCTCTTGTTCTAAACGAGCCTGTTCTCGCTCTAGGTTTGCTTGTTCAGTATCGGTTAGAAACCAACTGCCAGATCGATCGCACCACCGCAGCCAGTTGCTGGGTACCTGATCAAACGTTCCGCTCCAAATTCCCAACCCGATTTCTAAATCATCTAGCCAAATGCGAGGATTGTTTGAATTGAGCGGTTGCTCTTGGTACTGTTCGTCTTCGAGCTTAAAATAACGGAGTCGTCCTGTGTAGCGGCTGTAAACAATGTAGTGAGGCACGCGCAGAATGCGCTCATATAGCTTGAATTTTCTGGGTGGTCTTATACCTGTTCTTTCGAGTTCCGATCGATCGCTTGTGTCTTGCGGCGGTGGCGGAAAGGCTGGATTATCAGGCACTTTTGAGCTTTTGTCGTAGAAGCGTCCTAAATCTTCTTTTTCGGTTCCCGGTGATAAAAATTCAACGATCACATCCGGACTTTTGCCTTCTTGCCAAATCACGTAGCTGAGGCGGAGATCGTGCCCGTCATACAGGCGCGGGACGTTGACAACGAGAAACCAATCCGGGCGTTTATGCCAAAGCGGATGATCGCTGTTGTAGTAGATATTAAGGTCGGTTCCGGTAAAGTAATCTTCTCGCGCATACTGCGTTAAACGAAGCGTGCGGCTGAGCAGATGCGGCTGCAAATCATGATATTCGTCGGGCAATCCAGGCTCCTCTGGGAATTCGCTGGGTAAATCATACATGGTCGGCAAAAGCGCTTTTGCTGACCCTGCTGGATCGCTCTGAGAAATCGAAGTAGGAACGCTGGATTCCATAACTGACCTAGCTAAGAACATCTGAAAGATAATCGGCGGTTGCTTCAACAAGCGCGATCGTATCTTCATACAGCATTCGCGTTGGCCCCAACACGCCAATACTTCCAACCGGAACCGCGCCGCGATTATAAGTCGAAGAAATCAAGGTACAAGTGCGAATCGGCTCTAGCGGGTTTTCTCGTCCGATGCGAATCGAAACGCGCCGACCGTCAGAATCTGGCTGCTCGAAAATAAGCGGAACAAGCTGATGCTGTTCTTCTTCAAGCAAATGCAAAATCATTTTGACTTGATTGAGTTCCGAGAATTCCGGCTGCCGCAAGACTTCAGAAACGCCGCTAATCACAAGCTGAGTCGGAATCGACGATTGCGCTAAACGCTGAGACAAATCGCGCATTAAATCCGTTAGGGCGTGGCTGTAGCGATCGAACT
The DNA here is from genome assembly GCA_964250455.1 of uncultured bacterium. GTDB lineage: Bacteria > Cyanobacteriota > Cyanobacteriia > Leptolyngbyales > Leptolyngbyaceae > CAXUFL01. The sequence goes on along the minus strand of CAXUFL010000040.1, from coordinate 3,393 downwards.
CCCGCCCCAATTCGCTCCAATCGATCGTCGGTAACTCGGTAATCGATCGACCCCGAAGCTGATTGCTAAGAAAATTCGAGAGCAATTGCAGTTCTCGATCGACAAGTTCTTCATCGCTGGTTGATTCAGAAAGCTCCATTAAAATCGATTGCGTTTCATAAGTATCTGTCACGACGATCAGCATCACGCGCTCTGGATTGATTTGCACAAGCTGAACGTGGCGAATTTGTGTGGTTCGCGTTAAAGGCATTGTTACAAGCGCAATATAGCCGCTTAGCGTTGAGAGAATTTGTGCGGCCCCTTTGAGGAGGGCTTCAAAGCTCCACTTTTCCCAATGAAGGCGATCGCTGAGCAATTGCTCAACCTGAATCGTCGCCCCCGATGATGGCTGAATCAGTTGATCGACATAAGTGCGATAGCCTGAATCCGAAGGAATTCGTCCGGCTGATGTGTGTGGCTGAAACAGCAAGCCTGCTTTTTCGAGATATCCCATCGCATTGCGAATCGTGGCAGAACTGACGCTCAAATTATATTCTTTCACCAGCGCTTCTGAACCGACGGGTTCTGCCGTTGCGATGTAATGCCGCACCGTTGCCCAAAGCACTTGCTGTTGACGATTGTTTAGGTTCGGTTTTATGGACATTTTATAAAAACTGCGACAAAATAGCGGATTGAACCTAAGATAGCAGATTCCTTATTTTTGCTTTAGAATTCCCTGTTTGGAGTAGCGAAACCAACGGTCTTAGCTTAGTAGCGCGGAACCGTTGGATCAACGATCAACGAATAAGCATCAATTCCGCCTGCAACGTTCTTTACATTCGTGAAGCCTTGCTGCATCAGCCACCCGCACATTTGCGCCGATCGCACGCCATGATGACACATCACGAGCGTTTCTTTTTCCGGGTCTAAGCGCGTGTAGATGCTGTCTGACCAGTCCGAGAACTGACTAAGCGGGAGATTAGTAAACCCATTCAAGCTGGCGGTTTCGATTTCCCAGGGTTCACGCACATCGACAATCTGAATCGTTTCGGGCGAGTCGGTTAATTTTTCGGCAAGCTCTTTGACCGTGATTTGGGGAAGGGATGGCATGAGTTTGAGCGAGTAAGCGATTAAATTTAGCTTACGCGATCTCAGAGAGATATCTGTCTTGCAGATCGAGCGTTTGTTCCGCTTGTTGGTAGCTTAACGAAGGGTAAACCCATCTGAAACAAAGAATCATCACAACCTAATGACGTTGGCAACGATCAAAAACAATAACAATAAGCAAAAAAGCACTGCCAATCTAACTCAATGTTGAGCTACTATTCAGCGTGTGAAGCTTTTAACAGTTGCTCTGTTATCTCAATTAGCTCACATACAGAATCTTGTGTGAGTTGGGTGGTTTTGAAGCCATGAGCAATAGCATTGCGCAACGACAGTGCACGCATCAGCAACTGATACTCAGCTCTCGAAATTACACCCTCAACCGCTAATTGCTTCACTAGATAAAGCAGATCAAATCTTTTTAAGCTCAGCCCCTCTTTTTCTGCAACAAGTCGTAAAGTTGCCTCTATTAGAGACCAAGCATATAAGACTGCTGCCTCTGGACATTGTGCTGTAAGCTGTCTTGCGACTTGCAGCCGTAATTCTATTTCAGGCGCTTGAAGCGATCCCTCAGCTTCAGAGTGAGATACAGCGTCCTCTGGGTTAGTCATTACTAACTCAAACCTCCACCCAGGATGTTGCTTTATTAGCTGTGCTAAATCAAGTAAGTATTGCGTCGAGGAAGAGTTAAATGAAGTGCGTGATTTAACTTCAATGACGACTGCTTCGTCTCCTCGACGCGCAATCATATCAGGGCGATAGCTTTTAAGAAAATCAGGTCGATCTTCAAGGTTTGGCTCAAATAAAACCTCATACCCCTTATCACGATACTCCTGGGCTAGTTTCAATAATCGCTCTCTTTCTGTGTTTACAGTTGGGGTTGCCATCAGGACAGTACCTCTTGATCTGGGGCATCAATTACAACAATATGCAGAAATTCATTTCCACGGGCAAAGCCTTCTGCCAACGGCAAGGTCACATCTTTTACTCTAAAGTTACCTGACAGATTTCTCTTCCTGACCAAGACATCAGTTACTTGATCGTCATCAATGTAAGCTAACCCAATAATGGCATCTTGAATTGGCTTTACGATATTATCTACGTCCATTGCAACAGAATCGTAGAAATAAGTTATCTGAAGCATGATGAAGCCTGTGGCTGTTTTTTGCTCCGGTAACCAGTATTTTTCTGCTTCTTGTCGCACAATTATTTTCCAAGCTTTAAGACGCTCTCGCCTGCGCGTCTGCTGTGATACAGGTGGCCCCTCTACTATGAACTCAAATCTCGCCAATGCATCTTCAAGCAAAGGATTCAGGAAATATTTTATACGATTGTGAATGTTTTACTTCAATTCTCAAGAATGGATGCAGTACGAAATTTTTGCCAATGGGTTCTGGCAAGACTGCCACGCTGCTGAAATAATGAGTTTGGACGAGCATCGTGCAAGTCCTTGTTTCCTTATATGCTTGGATTCATGAAGTTTCGCGCTTTTTTTAAAGTTCTCGCGGCGATCGCGGGCGTTCTCTTACTGGTCGGCACGATCGGATTTGCTTGGGTATTGGCGCAAAGTCCGGTAAGTCTGCTGCGTGGCAGTGCTCAAACCCAACCCACGGCGGCGATGTTTGTTTCAAAGCAAGCACCGTTGATGGCGTCACTGATGGTCAATCCCGATCGCTTAGGAACGCTGCGCCGAGTGTTAGCAAACCCTCGCGATCGCGCTTCTGCCCGTGCAGAGTTTGAGCAGTTTCAGCAAGGGATTCTAGGCAATTCTGAACTAGATTATGCTCGCGATGTCAAACCCTGGATCGGCAATGAAGTCACAGCAGCAATTACTACGCTGGATGTCGATCGCGACCGTTCAAACGGCAAAGAAGCGGGTTACTTATTGGCGTTGCGCACAAAGGATGCGGAACGATCGCGCGAGTTTCTTCAGCTTTTTTGGCAGAAACGCGCCGTTGCAGGTACAAAACTCGAATTCGAGCAGTACAAAGGAACGAGGATGATTTACGGTCGCGTTGAAGCCAGCGAATCGATGCCGATCAGCGTTGCGAGTGCAGTTGTTGGAAATCGCTATGTTTTGTTTGCCAATAGTCCGAAAGTGTTGCGCGATGCGATTAATAATGTGCAGGCGGATGACTTGAATTTAGAGCACTCGTCGGATTATCAAACCGCGATCGCCGCCCTTGATCGAACCCGTATCGGCGTTGTGTTTTTGAATTTACCGCAAGTTGCTGAACTCACCGGACAAACCGCACCTAAAACCGATTCGAGCGCTGCAATTGCGTTAAGACTCGATCGACGCGGATTGAT
>CAXUFL010000039.1:0-47919 GCA_964250455.1 uncultured bacterium | reverse complement strand
TCACTTAGCTTAGAGCAATTCTCAGAAGTCTTCCACTTTATTTAATTCGCGTTTCGAAGAGTATGAAGATTTGAGGCTTAGAGTTTTTGAAGAGTACGCGAATGCAGGCTTTAGAATTTTGAAAAATGAACTATTTGGAGCTGAAGACTACACAAAGCAGATTTTATTGATTCTGAGTAGAACCAAGCTTGATCAAGAAGATGAAGCCCTTAATTTCAATGTGTTTTTTGAGTGATGTATGCCTACTTTTAATCACTTGGAGCAACTCAAATACTACTCAATTCGCTTTTCTCGGTTGCGGGTCGATCGCGCTCGTGGCATAGCCCCACACAAGCCAATTCTAATTCTTTCCGTAATAGAACTCATTGAACAGCAAAAGCTTAGACGAAACCGAATCTTCCCATCAGCAGAGCTGATCTCTACATTCTTAAAATATTGGGGCTATCTCGGTTCAAACAATCATCGGTCAGACATTGCGCTGCCTTTCTTTCATCTTACAAGCGAACAGTTTTGGCACCTTGTTCCTAATCCTGGATTTGAAGCTTCTCTTGCTTGCAAAATTAGACCGAGAAGTTTAGCTGCACTGAGAGATGCTGTTAACTACGCCTATATTGACGAAGCTCTCTTTGAACTACTACAAGACTCTGCTTCTAGAGCTAATCTGATTGCTGTTCTAATTCAAAGCTGGTTTCAAGGCAAAGATGAGCAAGTTAAGCAGCTTTTTAAGATTGATTCGTTCCAGGAAACACAACTGCGACTGTTTGAAGCGGGTGGAGCAGTTTACAGAGTAGAAGACCTAGAGGATGAAGAAAGAACAATCGTCAGAAACGCTGCTTTTCGGAAAATCTTGGTGTCTCTGTACGATCATCGCTGTGCTTTTTGTAAGTTAAGAGTGATTAGCTATGATAGCCAAAACATTGTTGATGGAGCGCATATCAAACCCTTCTCTGAGTTTCGGGACGATCGCTTTGATAATGGTTTAGCGCTCTGCAAAAATCATCATTGGTCTTTCGATCGTGGTTGGTTCGGAATCGATGAGAATTATCGGATTGTAGTACCTCGCGATCGCTTTGAGGAAGATTCACCAAGCATTACTCGATCGATGAGAAGTTTCCACGGTGAAAAGATTCTTCTTCCCAATCAAGAGCAGTATAGTCCACGTCAAGATTCTCTAAGCTGGCATCGAAATTATTGGAATATCGCTTGCTAATGGAAGATCAGCTTCCGCCAAAGAATCTATATGCTACGTATTCTGGAGATCGAGGTGGGCACGTCTTCATGTAGCGAAGCTATGGCGGTACTTTCCGTAAGTTTGTGTACAAGTACAAAAGTCATTAAGATCTAAATATCGACCTAGCATCTGGTTCTGCATTCACTTTAAACCCTGTTAATCAATCGATACTGCGATCGTATTTGATCACAGCGCTAAAGAATCTGCTTTGCTTGTTGCTTTCGCTGTTCTTGCAGTTCCTGCTCCTTACCCGATTTCTTCTCGACAGCCCGAAGCGTTAGAGAGACATAACTCTTAGTTCTAGTATCTCCTTGAGTTTGTTGTAGCCATGTTACATAAGGACTTTGCCAAAGAATGCTGATTATCTGTGAACGATCGCATCCGTCTTGGAATGCCCTCCTCGAAAAGCTGACGTAGACTGGTTAACTCGTGATTCAGCTCCTCTAGTTGAGCGTGCGATCGCACCTGAAACTCCTCGATTTGCGACTGGAGTTGTGCTTCTGGCGTTAACTTTTCGACGGCTTTGATTAGTGCTTGGAGGTGTTTGACTTTGTTCGGTAATTGACTGGTTTAAAATTCCAGGTGTTCTAACTGTTCGAGTTGGCTGATTAGTGACTGCAAAAGTGTGATCGAACTCATTCTCCTGTTCTAGTTGTGAAGTCGATTCGATCAAACCAATTTTGGTAGAGGTTCTCCTCATTCCAAATGATGTCCGTCGAAAAAGTTTTGGAGATTCTGTCACGCGGAGACATTGAGCAGGAGATTAAAGATGAGGCAGGCAAGTATTTGCAGAGACATGCAGGTTAACCATGCGTTGCAGCAAACGGCGGGTTATCGCTAAGGTTGTTAGTCTGCTATTACTAAATCTCTTTACATCCATTTTCGATTTAGCTTTGTAGAAATTTGCTCGTGGAGGTCCAGCATAGCAAGTCTTACCAGGTGATACGATCGCGCAATTTCTCTAAAAGTTTTGTCCCAACACCAGGAACCCGATCGAGGTCTTCTAATGACGCAAACGGTTTTTGTTGACGGGCTGCAATAATCCGTTTTGCTAAGCCTGCTCCTACGCCCGGAAGCGCTTCGAGTTCGGCTTGAGTTGCGGTATTCAGGTTGACGATTTTGGGTGATTGAGCCAGTGGGGCTTGGGGACACTGCTTTTGCTGAGCGTTGATTTTGCGCTCGATCGCTGGAGGAATGCCGATCGTGGCGTTAGCGTACAGTCGATCGAATTCTCGATCGAAGTGAGCCGCGACGATCGGGCTATGAATCACTAAGAGCGTTTCATCGTTGCCGCGATCGGCGGCGTTTGTCCAATTGTGTGAGCCAGTAATCACAGTCGTTTGGTCAACGATGCCGAATTTGTGATGCAGCATATCTCCGGGTGGAAGTTGCGGCACGCCGACGGTTTGAAGCGGATTTCGCCACGGGTGATTATTCGGTTCAAATTTGCAGTGGTCGCTAAGCCCAACCCCAAGCATGTCTAAGCCTTCACTATACGATCGATACATAAAGCTAGGTTCGATTAAAGCTCGAATGTCAACGCCTCGATCGTGTTGCGGCTCGATCGAATTTACGAGGTCTTGATCTGAAAAGACAAATAACGCAAGGTCGATTGATCGAGTCGCTTGGGAAAGCGTTTTTGCAATTAGCCCATTTGTGGTTTGCTGCCACTTAATATTGGCGGCGGAAGGTGAGAATTGAACCTCGATCGTCGTGTCTCCTACTTTGACCAAGCGAGTCGATCGATAAGGTTTCTTAACGCCGAATTGGTGGTTTTTCCACATTAAATCGAATTCTTCAACAAATAATGCCGCGAGTTCTGGACTGTTGATTTTGAGGAGGTTGTTAGCATTGCCTCGACTGCTAGGGCGGGCAGCGTCGCCAAACAGGTCTGAGGTCGTGAGATTTGCCGAAGACACAATCACGGTTTGATGATCGATCACCATGAATTTATGGTGCATCAAGCTGCTGCCGCGAGAGTGATCGATCGTGTCATCAATTCGGGGAATTTTAGCATTGTCGAGAATGACTAATGCATCCCTTTCGCTGATTTCGGTTGGGCTGAGCGCTCCATCGTTGTTTTGATCGATTAGCTTGCGGGCTTCTTGGTAGCGGTCTTTTTCGCGATCGGGGAGTTTAGCAACTTCATCGGGTGTGTAAGCGCTAAACGGACGAGCATAAGTGTTTTCGAGAATAACGCGGACTTTGACGCCTGAGCGGGCACGATCGCGCAGGGCCTGCGCAACGTTAGGCAACCGAAACTCTTGAACTGCGATTTCAATACTCGATTTTGCACGCTTGATCGCCTCGATTAGAACGTGCTCTAAATTGTCTCCAGGACGCTGAATCTGGCGATACGGCTCGACAAACTGTGCGGCAGGGTTTTGATTGGTATAAACTTCAATGTTTGGATCTTGTGGCAAAACGGCTAAACGAGTGCGGGCGGGAGCAGACTGACACGCAGACAGACTCAGCGCGAGGAGTACCGCACAAAGATTAAACTGGAAAAGGCGCTTTAATTTAACCACAAGCTAGATTGAGACCGCGAGTTGGACTGCTACTTTGAAAGAAACCGTTTGTAGCGTTCCCAAATTCTTTTGATTCACCCGTCATTTGACTCATGCAGATTTATCTCGATTACAGTGCAACGACCCCGACTCGACCCGAAGCGATCGCGCTGATGCAGCATGTTTTGAGCGAGCAATGGGGCAATCCGTCGAGCCTTCATGCTTGGGGACAACGCGCCGCGACGGTTTTAGAACGATCGCGGGTGCAGGTGGCACGGTTGCTGAATGCGCCGCCAGAGTCGATCGTGTTTACATCCGGCGGCACTGAGTCGAATAACTTAGCCATTATGGGTGTAGTGCAGCAGTTTGCGTCTCCACAGCACCTGATTGTTTCGAGCGTTGAGCATTCTGCGATTTCTGAGCCGATACGCTGGCTAGAGCAGCGAGGATGGCAAGTCACACGGCTTCCGGTGGATGCGTTTGGTCGCGTCAACCCAATCGATTTAAAGACGGCACTGCGATCGAACACTGTTTTAGTCTCAATCATCTACGGTCAAAGCGAAGTGGGAACCGTGCAGCCGATCGCTGAGTTGAGTCAAATCACGCGCAATCACGGAGCGTTGTTTCATACCGATGCCGTTCAAGTAGCTGGACGGTTGCCGATCGATGTGCAGAACCTTTCTGTGGATTTAGTGTCGCTTTCCAGCCACAAACTGTACGGAGCGCAAGGAGTTGGAGCACTTTACGTTCGTCCGGGCGTGGCGTTAATGCCGTTGCTGAGTGGAGGTGGGCAAGAAAGCAAGCTGCGATCGGGCACTCAACCGATTAGCGCGATCGCAGGGTTTGGCATTGCGGCTGAGTTGATTGCTCAAGAACTGACAACCGAGACGCCGCGATTAATTCGACTGCGCGATCGATTGTTTGATGCGCTTTCAGATGTCCCGAATTTAGTGCCAACCGGACACCGTATTCATCGATTGCCGCATCATGTGAGTTTTTGTTTAACCGATGCAGATGGAGAAACGTTAAACGGAAAAGTGCTGGTGCGCCACATGAATTTAGCGGGAATTGGCATTAGTGCAGGAGCGGCTTGCAGCAGTGGAACGCTTTTACCAAGTCCGATTTTGCTGGCGATGGGGTATGACGATCGAGCCGCGAAAGCTGGAATTCGATTGACGTTGGGCCGCGAAACCGTCGAAGCCGATGTTGACTGGACAGCGATGGTGTTGAAGCAGGTTCTCGATCGACTGACGCCACAGATTCAGTTGACGAAAGTAATCCAAGTTGCAAGTTAAAAACGGCGGTGCTGAGCTAGAGAATAGCGTGTGCCTTAAACCTGTGTGTCGCTAACTCGCCAGTGCGTTCTAGGAGGTTTAAACTAGTCTCTAGCAAAAAACGTAGCGTTCATGCAATCACGCTACTTTAACCACGGATGCTTGGCGACTAAAGGCGCGGCTACCCAGACAAAACCCGCCTTTGCGGGTTAAGAGTTAGTCACAGAGATCAGTCCCCGAAGGGGGACTTCGGTTGTGTAGCCGCGAATTTATTCGCCAGGTTTAACCGGAACTGGCGCTAGTTTGCATAAAAGACAGGACGATCGCTAACCTCTTAAAGGTGTTAAGCCGCGATCGCTTTCGGCTGGTAACTCTCAATCACTCGTCCTGCACTGCGCAGTTGAGCAAAGTAAGTTCGACTGATCAAATCACCCGCATTCGACAATTCATCAATGCCAATTCCGTTGCGTCCTTGATCTTTTCCAGAGCTATGAATGTAGCGGTTTTCGCCTAAATAAAGTCCGACATGAGTGGCTTTTTCTGAGGTTCCAAAGAAAACTAAATCACCCGGAATTAATTGAGCCAAATCAATTTTTTGCACAAACGCTTCTTGTTGATACGCATCTCTCGGTAAGCGAATCCCCACTGACGCAAACGCTGCCTGCATTAATCCTGAACAATCATAATCGGGTGCAACCGTTCCGCCCCAAAGATACACATTGGGAACCGACATTGCAGCATAAGCGAACGCGATCGCGTCAGGAATACGATCGCGAATTTCTTCTTCACTCCAAAGCGGTGCTTGATACGGAACCGTTGCTTTTTCTAAAAATCTCAAATCCTGCGGATCGATCCACCCTGAATACTCGTCTTCGCAGGTCATAATTTCGAGCGGATCGTCTGACAAAATTTTTACATAGCGATCGACGCCTGCTTGAGTCGCAAGGCGCGTTAGCTGAGGTGAATCGTAAAGATTGAGATCGGCGATCGTTCGATATTGCATAAACGCTAAACTACTGTTTTGACGAATCCGTGGGTATGACTTTTTTTCACAAAGACGAAACGCTAGAGCGATTAGGTGATCGCATTCTACAAGCGACTTGGGCAGAATTTCCAAGCTTGGCACCGAATCAAATTGCAATGACTTGGATTGTGTACGACGCGCCTGTGTTCGTCAATACTGGCGGCGCGATTCGTCCTGAAGACTTTTGGAGTCGATCGCCGCGTGGCTTTGCGTATCGGGGCGTTGAAACGATTTATCCGGCAAGCGTGGTTAAACTGTTTTATCTGGTTGCCGCACACGAATGGTTAGAACGCGGCATGATTCCTTTCTCGGCGGAACTCGATCGAGCGTTAAAAGACATGATCGTAGATTCAAGTAACGATGCGACGGGGTTAGTGGTGGATGTGTTGAGCGGAACCACGGGCGGCCCTGAATTACCGTCTGCGCCGTTTGAAACGTGGAAATATCAGCGAAATATTGTAAATCGGTATTTGCAGTCGCTTAATTGGGCGGAGTTTGCCACGATTAACGTGAATCAAAAAACGTGGTGCGATGGGCCGTATGGACGAGAACGCGCTTTTTACGGCGAAGCGTTCGAGAATCGGAATAAGTTGACCACAAATGCCACCGCTCGATTGCTGCATAGTATTGTGGGCGGGGTTGCGGTGAGTCCAGAGCGATCGCGCTTGATGATGAATTTGATGCAGCGATCGCTTGACCCGACCGATCTCAAAGCTGACCCGGAAAATCAAGTTACCGGATTTCTCGGCGGTGGCGTTTTACAAACGGCGCGAGTTTGGACAAAAGCAGGTTTAACCAGTCAAGTGCGACATGACGCCGCTTACATCGAGCTACCCGACCTTCAGCCGTATTTGCTGACTGTGTTTACTGAAGGTAAGCTTCACAGCACGAATGAAGCAATTTTGCCGTTTGTTGCGCAGCAGGTGAGCGAGGCAATGGCTGAAGTTTAAAAAAACGTCAGTTGAGTAATTTTTTCACTGCGTTGTGAGCAGGCTTCTCGAATTCACAGGTCGGCTTTTCAAGTGACGAGCGGCAACGCAGCTAATCTCTGCGATCTGAGGTTTGTATAGCCGCAATCTTAATCGCGCCCGCATCTGGGGCAACAAACCTGAACTCATACTAAGGAACCTGAGTTCTGGATAAGAATGGGTCCTGGCGACTGCGATTAGCTGCGCAAGAGACGAGCGGCTACGCGGCTACACAGACAAAACTCGCCTTTGTCGGGTTGCTCTACTCAATCGGCTGTTAGTGCGCGGAGGCGCGAATTCATTCGCTAGGCTCAACCGGAACTGACGTTAAGGAAAAATTACGGATCAAACAATTCGATCGATGCGCAACGATCGCTACAGATTCCTACCCAGTCTCCAGCCACAATAAAACCGTGTCCTAGAGTCAAATCACCATAACCGCCTCCGAAAGGGGGCAGTTTCTCTTTTAAAGGAGAAACCAGAGAGCAAAAGACTTTACCCTCCGGTTCAAGAATTGTCATTCGAGCTAGTTTGCGACTTCTGCAAGTTCGATCACTCGTCCTGTGTAATCCTTTACTAAAAAATTGAGTGGCTTTTCGCGACGGATTTTGTGTTTCAAACCGCGTGTTTGAACCCGGAGCAAAATCAAGTCAAGGCAATCGCGATCGAAGCATACATGACGCTGGCGGTCTTTCTCACCAAAACTCGCACCCGAAATCACGTGCAACTGAGTATTTTTCTTAAGCTGATACCACAATCCATCGTTTCCGGTGCCGCGAGCGGTTGTGCTGCCCATCGATCCCGACAAATACATCGGGTTAATTCCGGCTGTGCCTAGCGACTGCTCGTAGTTGTAGTAATAATGAAGCGGCACTTGGGCAACCGCTAAGTTCAGCATTCCTTCGTAAAATTCGCGAGCGCTTTCTACATCCGACACCATGACTGTGTGAACTTTCGGGGCGCTCGTAAGAAACAACCACATGGCAACTGCATAGGCACCCAGCAACATAACCATGATGCCTTGAGTCGAAAACAAGCTATCTAGCATAGGAATAATGATTGATGCGACAGGCGATAAAGTGAGCGTTCAGGATGGCTGAAGCTAATTTATTCTATCAAGCGTCTTTGTGAAGCATCCGAAGATTTTGATTAAATTCATATCAATCTTATCGATCGTCGTCGCCCGAAAAGACGACCAAGCAGCTCTGAAAGCGATTTTCTAAAGACTTCTGCACCCACTATCTGTAGAGAGATGAAACAGAAAATTTAACTTTCTAGCGTAGTAAACGAGAGATTTGGTACTGGGGGGATTTGAGAATGGCGTTTCAGGCACAATCGATCGAAGGACGCAAAATTCGATACGCGATCGTCGGATTAGGCTGGATTGCGCAAGAAGATGTTATGCCTTCGTTTGCGAATACTCCAAATTCCGAAATGACGGCGCTAGTGTCAAACGACTCAGAAAAGCTGTCTACGCTATCTAAACAATACGGGATTCAGCATTTGTATTCATATGACGAGTACGAAGAATGCCTTAACAGTGGCGAAATCGATGCGGTTTATATTGCTTTACCCAATCATTTGCACCGGGATTTTGCGGTAAAAGCGGCTGAAGCGGGAATTCATGTATTGTGTGAAAAACCGATGGCAGTTAGCGTTGCTGAATGCGAGGAAATGATTCAGGCAGCAAAAGAAAGTCATGTGAAATTAATGATCGCGTATCGGCTGCACTTTGATCGATCAACGCTTGAAGCGATTAATACGGTTCAATCCGGGCAAATTGGAGAACCGCGCATTTTTAACTCTGTGTTTACGCAACCCGTTGCAGATGGAAACGTTCGCGTCGAAGAACCGATCGATCGCGGCGGCGGTACGGTTTACGATATGGGCGTTTACTGCATTAATGCGGCGCGATATTTGTTTGGGGCAGAACCGATCGAGGTAATTGCTCTGAGTGCGAATAATGGCGAATTGCGATTCGAGAAAATCGATGAAATGACCAGCGCGATTTTGAAATTTCCAGATGAGCGCTTAGCGACGTTTACATCAGGCTTTGGCACGTCGTCGGTTTCAACGCTTCAGGTGATTGGAACCAAAGGTGATTTAAAAATGCAGTCGGCGTATAGTCTGCAAGGCGAATTAAAGCATGAAATCACAATCGAGCAAGAAACGCAGGCGCGATCGTTCAAAGCAGGCGATCAGTTTGGTGCAGAAATTTTGTATTTCTCAGACTGCATTCTCACCGGACGCGAACCCGAACCGTCTGGAGAAGAAGGATTAGCCGACATTCGGATTATTAGCGCGATTTATGAATCAGCAAAAACCGGACAGCCTGTGAAGCTACAAGCATTTGAGCGATCTCAACGTCCGAATTTAAATCAAGCGATCGAGCTTCCCGCCCTTAGCGAAACGCCTGATATGATTCACGCATCCGATCCATCTGGCACATGACATTTTATCTTTAACTCTGATGATTCAACTAATCAAACGCAATAAAGAACTTCTTCGCGGCTTTCTCGCAGTTCCGCTTATTTTTGTGGGCATCACACATTTTACGGCGGCCGATCAGTACGCTCGGATTGTGCCACCACCGTTTCCGCCGTTTACCTCGGTTTACCTGAGTGGCATTTTTGAGATTTTGGGCGGCATTGGATTGATGATTCCCTGGATTAGCGTTACCGCCGCTTGGTGTTTGATTTCCTTGTTTATTGCCGTTTATCCGGCAAACATTTACATGGCGTTGCACCTGGTTAAACTCGATCATGTTCCTCAAAATGCAACGCTGTATTGGTTGCGGCTTCCATTTCAAGCGGTGCTCATTGCTTGGGCTTATTGGTACACGCGCCAGCCGAAAACCCAGGCGGGGGCGAAGAAAACCGCAGAAATGCGGTAAATTGAGTCGCTTCAAAATTCCGCCGCTCGGCTCGTTGGAAGGTTTCTTCAGGTAGACGAGCCTGAGCGGTGTTAAAGGATACAGTCGAAACCAGTTGAGCTTTTTGATTCGTTCTCAACTGGTGTGAACTATGCCCGAAGGCCCCGAAGTGCGGCGCTTTGCTGATCAGATTGATCGTATCCTTGCCGATCGAGCGATCGTTCAACTCACCGCCCGCACAAAGATTGCAAAACAATGGCTCCAAACTCACCCGAACCGATTGCAGGGTCGTAAAGTTCTTCGAGTGTCTTCGCACGGCAAAAACTTAATCGGTTGGATCGAGGATGGGTATTACTTTTACTCACATTTGATGATGTGGGGACGCTGGACAACCTTCGAGGGCGATCCCCCTGCCGAAATCGATCGACGCGAACGCGCTCGAATTGTAACGGCTCAAGGCGGCGTGATTTTACTGTCGGCTCCGGTTTTCCAAATCGGTCAGGGCGATCCGTATGCAGACATTGAAATCTTACGATCGCTTGGTTCTGATATTCTGCCTGAATCTGGAGCTTTCGACGCGGCAAGCTTTCGATCTCGGCTACGGGTGCCAGAACAGTTAGAGCGAACGATCGGAGCCGCACTGCTAGATCAATCGATCGCGGCAGGAATCGGAAACTATTTACGAGCGGAGATTCTATTTGAATGCAAGCTTGATCCGTGGCGACGAGTCGATCAATTAACCGAGCAAGATTTGAAGGCGTTAGAAGATCAAATTCCTCGCGTTGCCCGTCGAGCTTATGAAACAGGCGGAATTACTGTTCCTGATGAGATCAGAACTCAAATGCTCAGCGATTCAACGTTGGTTTACCGCTTGGGAAGCGATTTTGGCAGTCGTCATTTTGTGTTTCGCCGCACGAATTTACCGTGTCTGCAATGTGGAACAGCGATTCGACAACAAAAGCAAACAATTCGCGCCGATGACGAAGGTGAAAAGACTCGGATTATTTATTTCTGTCCGGTTTGTCAGCAGGTTTCGATCGAGCTTAAACCTCGTCGAAAGCTTGCTGCACAACCGAATTCGTTAAAGTAAAACAGAATCAATTCTGTGTTCGTCTTTATGGTGCATCAAGCCGACCAACCCCAATTTTTACGGCCGTTTTTGCAGCTTGCCGGGGTCAACATTCTTTCAAACGTGCTGGTGCCGATCGCAGGATTGTTAGATGTGGCATTTCTCGGACATCTGGGCGAAATTCGTCATCTTGCAGGCGTTGCGGTTGCTAATGTTGTGTTCAGCTATTTGTACTGGAGCTTTGGCTTTTTGCGCATGGGCACAACCGGAATGACAGCGCAAGCAAGCGGACGCGGAGAGTCGGATGCTTTAATGTTGATTGTGGTGCGCAATGGATTGATTGCGATCGCGATCTCCAGCGTGATTTTGCTGCTGCAAGTTCCGATTCGAGCGATCGGATTCTCGATTCTCAGCGCTTCTCCGGACGTGAAAGCATCGGGTCAAGCGTTTTACGATGCGTTGATTTGGGGTGCACCTGCGACGCTAATCAATTTTGTTTTACTCGGCTGGTTTCTAGGACGGGCTGAAAGCGGCAAAGTTTTATGGATGTCTGTGACCAACAATCTAGCGGGTGTTGCGTTAGATTACTGGCTGATCGTTCGTTTGGGATGGCAAAGTAGCGGGGCAGGACTGGCAACGGCGCTCGGACAGTATTTTATGCTGCTGGTTGGACTTGCGTTTTTGGTGCAAGAAGTGTCGATCGTTCAAGTAAAATCGCTTCTACCACGCTTGTTTGATGCTGCTGCATTTAGAACAGTTTTCAGGTTGAATCGCGATATTTTAGTGCGAACGCTGGCGTTAATTTCGACGTTTGCGGTGTTTACTAATCTCAGCGCTGCCTTTGGAACAGAAGTATTAACGACAAACACCTTACTATTGCAGGTTGTGACGCTTGCCGCTTATTTTATTGATGGTTTTGCGTTTGCAACGGAGACATTTGCTGGAACGTTTTATGCGAAACGATCGCGATCGCAGCTTATTCGCTTGCTGTGTATTTCTGGACTTTTTTGCGTTAGCTGCGGTATTGGTATTGCTTGTATATTCATGTTCAATCCGATAGTCTTTGCTTTGCTCACCAATCACAACTTTATTCTCGATCGCGTGAATCAGTTTGTAATTTGGTTGTTGCCCGTGCTGGGATTTGGCTCGATCGCTTACCTGCTCGATGGCTATTTTCTCGGATTAGCCGCCGGACGAATTTTGAGAACCTCAACGCTAATCGCTGCGATCGCATTTGTGCCGATCGCGATTGGCGCTTGGTACGGCAAGAATGCCCACTTGCTTTGGTTGGCGCTTTCAGTTTTCATGCTGGTTCGAGCCGCAACGCTTGCCACACAGATTCGTAAAACCCTGGGCGTTAATCAATTGAACTACCTCTTACGATAGTTGACTGCGCGATTCGTTAATTTCTACTGTGGGCAACAGTAAAATTTGGTTCGACAGCAATGGCTGCCTTTGATTGTAGATCCGAGAAGCCGACCCATATTGCAGCGAAAATATGGGTTGAACTGACGTTAGAGATCGTCAATGATGGATAAATTTTTGGGCTTGAGGTCACTTATCGTCGGGCTTGCCTTGATCAATTTCACAGCCGCTAGGTCGATCGCTGCTGACTTCACTTTCACCAAGATTGCTGACACCACTGATGGG
This sequence comes from uncultured bacterium, assembly GCA_964250455.1. GTDB lineage: Bacteria > Cyanobacteriota > Cyanobacteriia > Leptolyngbyales > Leptolyngbyaceae > CAXUFL01. Next base: position 35,324 of record CAXUFL010000039.1, on the reverse strand, counting down.
TTTAGCAGCTTTTTCAACGCTCCAGCCATTAACGACTCAGGAATAGTTGCCTTTAGCGCGACCTTAAACAACGGGAGCACAGGCGTTTTCACCGGAAGCGGTGGCGCGACGACGCCATTTGCTTTGAGTGGTGAAGATCCTAGTTTTCGATCGGTGATCACCAATCCTGTAATCAACAACGCAGGCACGGTTGCATTTGGAGCCAGCACCAATACCTCAGGCAATGTGGGAGTTTTTACGAGTTCTGGCACCTCAGCCACGCCGATCGCAACTCAAAACTTTACATCGTTAGGTGGGGCACCTGCCATTAGTAATACCGGAACGGTTGCCTTTGCCGCGACCACCCGTTCTGGAGACACGCCTGGACTTTTTGTGATCAGCAATAATCGAGTTAGCACAACCAGTCTCGATCGCACTATTTCAGGTGCATCTGCTATTAATCCTAATTCTGTTGCCCTTAACAACGCAAATACCGTTGTTGTTTCCTCAGGTGGAAATGGTGGAGTTTTTGCAAAAGCAACGGATAATGAGCTAACGCTGCTGCGATCGGGCAGTGCGGGGGCGGTGTCGATTAATAATTCTGGAACTTATACGGCAAGTTTCGCTTATCCAGCCGGATACTCAGAAATCGCGATCGGCAATACCCGTGATGCAACCGTCACGAGAATTATTCCTGGTCAAGTGTTTAGTAACGGTAAATTCATTGGCTTAACGGTTGGTTCATCTTCAATTAACGATCAAGGTACCCTCGCTTTTCAAGCGAGACTAGCGGATTTCGCTAATCGTCCAGAACAGCAAAGTTTGTACTTCAATTCTTATGCAGACGCAAATAAAATCATTACGACAGGCGATCCGTTATTTGGCTCAACCGTTGCATCGCTAGGTCGATTTTCCGCTAAAGGACTTAATAATGCTGATCAGGTTGTTTTCTATGCAGAGTTAGCCGATGGTCGAGTCGGCATTTTTCGAGCCGAGCCGATTCCTGAACCTCACACGGTGATTCCAGGCGCGTTGTTTCTAGTAGGATTTGGCAATCGCGCTAAGCTCAAGCGTCGAGCCGCTTTGCTACGCAGTGAGAATGTGAGAAAGAGTCGTTAAGCGTGAGTTCGAGGTAGAAATAGCTTAGATTTGTCGGGTTTAGAGAAGTAATCTAGAACTCAGGTTATTAGCTTCGCGCAATGTCTTCTACGCGGCTACATCGACCAAACCCGCGATTAGGCGGGTTCCTCACGGCAAATTCTCAGAGGCGTCCGCCTGATCGCGGACTGGGAGTTGCGCTTTGCGCGACTCCGAAGAAACCAGGCGGGTTGGGATTCTCGTCCGGAACGCAGGTTAATAGCAATGCGCGAAGCTAATATCTCAGTCACCAGGGGTCTGTAGCAACGACCCGCCCATCGTCAAGGCGCGTTCAAGCGGTGCCTTAACCCGGACTCACATTCGGTAAGAGTTCCGTCTCAAAGAGTAATCGGCGCAAGACAGGCTTCGGTTGTGTAGCCGCAATTTTAATTGCCAGAACTCTGCAATTATCGAATACTGACACACAACTTATTACTCATCAAGCTGCCAAAGCTCTTTGATGTAGTCCTCATCTAGCACCTTTTTCGGACGCACAATCAAAATAACTTGTCCGAGTAGCGGCACCGTTGGCGATTCGGCAAACCAGCGAATCTCAAGCTGATCTGCTTCGTCAACCACAAAATACCGTTCTTCATTCCAATCGCGTTGAGCCCGATCGATGACAATTACCACTTCTTCAGGCTTTCCCGGAATTGGCGTCGGCAGTCGATCGCTATCGCCCACAATGGCGATCGGGTCTTCGGCTTGCCTTAGCACTTGCCAACCCGGAATCGCCATCCACGCACCTGCGCCTGCAAACTGCACAATTCCAAACGCGCCCGTTTCTTCGATCACCGGAACCGCCTGCAAATCTGCTTTAGTCAATGGCAGTTTTCCCACAACAGGTAACAGCTTCGGTAAATCTTCATCGGACTCAAAGCGATAAAGCGGCAAACGCGGCGCAGACCGAACCGGGACAACGGTAAAATCGGTCAGCAACTGCTCGATCGCGCTACGAGCCGCATCGCTGTAAGCAAATCTTAATCCCCTTGCAATAAGGCGCGATCGTTCTTGTAAGTCGGTTTTTTGCTTTGCTGTTTTCCAAATCTGATACGCCACTTGATCGCCCGGATGATTGCTAAACGATTCGGGGGGTTTGCTCAGGCGGGAGAAATCCTTTATTGCCCGCGCCACTTCCCGCGCTTCTTCAGAATCGAGCTTTTTATCAACGAGTAATTCGGCGGCGGCGGCGCGTTCGGGCTGCGTCAGAATGCGCAGTTCATACAGGCTATCACTGCCACGAATGCTAAAGTGCGATCGTACTTCGTCGGATACGCCTTGATTCAGAATAGTGTCGTACACTTGAGTCGCGACGATGATTTGATTTTGCTGAATCGGCTCAAATCCGGTCGCTTCAAAAATGGCTTGCGGCGTGTAGCCTGATTTTTGCAGCGTTTGGCACGAGTGCCCCCATTCAACCCAGTTTCCTTCTTTGCGCCGTAGCTTGAGTAAAAGATCTTCGGTGTTAAGCGAGTCGGGCGGCGTTTCGGTCATAGAATTGATTCCTTAAATAGCTCCGTGATCCAGCTTATCGGCAAAATCAAGCAGTGACCAATACGAACAACCGTAAAAGCTATTACTCGTCGCTCAAAGCATTTAGCAATGCAGCACTTATTAATGCAAAAACATTCGCGAATAATTGCAGCGAACTCTGATGTTATTAAATCTGGTGTACTACTTTTACGAGGACGTTGCTGCTTTAGTCGATCGAGGAGTAGCGTTCTTGACCTAATGCTCTTTCGGGGCTTGGTGATAAAACCTCATTTTGCGCCTCGCCCCATTTCCAATCCACGATCGCCGACAAAGCAAACCAGTAAAAGAACAAAGCGGTATGGCTCCAAACATTTTCAGTCAGCATTCCAACCATGGCCGCTAGTAAAAACGCAGCTAAAACCGAACAAAAGCTTTTTTGCGACCGATGCGTAAAAGGAGATTGAATCAATCGAAGCAACCGGACTAGCTGCACTCCCCAAAACGCCAGGAACAAAATTAACCCAACAATTCCTTCTTCGACTAGCACGCGAACATAGTCATTATGCGCCCAAGCAAACATCGGGCCAAAAACATTGGTTGTTTGCAGCCCGTAGCCCAGAATAGGAGCATGGCTCCAATGCTGCATTAACGCGCTCCACTGAGCAATTCGCCAGTTAAAGCTGTTGTCATCGTAAGATGCCAATAGAATCGCACGCGAGACATCAATATTAGGATTCAACAGAGGCGTTTGGGTCACAGAACTTAAGCGCTCTATGCCATACTCGGTACTTCCAAACAAGCCAACCATAACAATCAGCAGCAGCGCTGACCCAATCAAATTGCCAAAACTCAGCCGAGGCAAGACCAAAGTTGCAATCAGCACAATCAGCATCACAATGCCAACCAGTACTTTTGTTGTTACCAAGCAAACGACCAGCGCACCTAATAGAAAAAACCACGGCAAGCGATTCTTAACCGTGCTAATTTTCCAATAAGTTAAACCGATAAAAAGAATTAAAAAGGTCACAAACGTGTTTGCAACACCTAGCGTTCCATTGATGCGAAAATCGTGCTGGTTCACGTTTACAGCTAGAAACCACGGCAGCAAGCGGCCCGGAACAATCATTTGCAGAAAAGCCGTTGTCACAGGAATCACTAAAGCAAACAAAAGACCCCCCACAACCTGCTCTGGGCGCAGCCGTTCCTTCATTTGAAACACCAGCAAATAAGCCATCAGCCAAGAAGCGATTCTCACCCACTCGCGCATAGCGACTGAGAGCTGTTCACCGCCTAATCCTAACCCCCCGATCGGAAGCAAAACCACCCAAATTCCCTGAACCAAAATCCATCCGATAAAAAACCACCCGAAAGCATCAAGCTGAACAGGTCGCTTACAAAAAAGCTGAACGGTGATATAAAGCAGCGCTAAGGCAGAAAACGCGATCGCAAAAGCACCGGGAATGCCGCGCTCGGAAAACGGGTCAAGCGCACTTCTAAGCACTAGCAGCGACAAAATAGAAAATTCGACGTTTTTAAAAAAGAAAACGATCGCGACCGGAACCAGCAGCATCAAACCAGCATAAAGTGGATTTGCACCACTCATCACGCCAATCGCGATTCCTACCAATGCTCCGATGATGCCAACTAGATATCCCAGATACCCCATGATTTCTCACTCTGAAAAAGGCAAACTTAGCGACAAGCGGCAACCCTAGCTGACAAACTTGAAGTCTTTCGAGGCATTCCCGCCGGGTAATCGAGATTGTCTTCGAGTAAACTCGCCAACCGAAGGATTACCGTTTGGATGTAAAACGCCTTGAGCTTGCTGCCAAAGCTCCGGAGGCGCGATCGCCAGATCGTAAGTGCGATCGCCAGTTTTGCGGACGTGGTACCACTGCGTTTTCTGACAGGCTGAGCACCAAAAAGCTTCTACCCATTCTCCGTCTAGCGCAACGGTCGTTTTATTAGACATCAAAAGCAGAGCTGCTTTTCGGCTGACGCCGCGCTGTTGCAGTTGCTTAGAATTGTCTGCAAACAGCGTGTATTTGGCGCTGGCGCTGTCTAAGTAATGGTGATCGATCGGGCAGAAAATTGCTCGTCTTTTCGAGCGCTTTCGATTGCGGTCACACCTTTGCACGTTAAATTCGCCTCGTAAGTTGGTTGAGCAAGCCTTATCTAAACAAGTTGAAAATCGTCGTTAGCGGGTAGATTGGCAGGAATAACCGACCCAGCGTATCGATAAATTTACTAGAGCCAGTTTTTTGAACGACCAGTAAATCTCCGTTTCTCAAGGGAACAGAGGGTTTATCGAGATCAAAGGATTGGCGTTCTAGTTGACCTTGCGGAGACATTCGGAACAGCTCAACGGCGCGTTTGTTGGCTTTGTCGGTGGTTCCTCCGGCGGCGGCGATCGAATCAAGCACTTTCGCCGTCGGTGCAACATCAACCTGTCCGGGGCGGTTTACTTCCCCGATCACTTGAACCGTGATTTTATTCGGTGCGATCGTTGACGTAAGCAAGGCTTGTTGCTCAGCATTGATGGCTTGAGCACGAGGAACTACAATTTCATCACCGTCGTAAATTCGGACATCTGCATTCAGGTTGCCGCTTTTTACGGCTTCCCATAAGTCCACTTTTATTTCCGTCGGGGTCATCGTTGGCGCAGACGGCGCGATCGCGGTTTCTGGCGTTGCAGCCGGAGGAAACGCAGTAGTTCCCGGAGCAAGCGTTGGCAGGGTGCTGCGCGCGGGGAGCGGTAAAGCCTTTGACGCCGGAGGAACAACTCCAGGCTCACTCGGAACCAAACGCCGAATCGTAATATTTCTCAAATCTGCGTCGGGCGTAATGCCACCTGCTAAAATCAGCACATCGCTCACAGTAACGGGACTGCTGCCCTGAGTTGTGCTACCTGCTCCTCGATTTTGCTGCTGACTTTGCTGCACCGTTGGATTAAGCAATCGTGGCCCAGGCTGCAACACTTCACCCGTTACGCTGATTCGGAGCGGACTGGGGTTGACAACCGAAAGCGCAACTTGGGGACGCCGCACATATGGCTGGAGCGCCGTTTTTACTAAAGCTGCCGCTTGAATCGGAGTCAGTCGAGCAACCCTAAGCACACCCACCATCGGGAGCTGAATTGTGCCATCCGACAAAATCGTTTGTTCGTTTGACAAATCTGGAAATCCAGCCACGGTTAACCGAAGCTGATCTCCAGGTTTAAGCGGAGTAGTGGCTTGAACATCGGTTAGAACCGCGCCCTGCACCTGCGCTAAAACGATTTGAGAAGAGGTTCCAACGGCGATCGCAATTGTTAACGGTGCATAGAGTAAAAGGGAAACTTTTCTCATCGTCATAACCTACGATTGATTGAGAACAAGGTTAAACAGAAAAGGGCAGCGAATTTGGGCTGGGAAGTCGCTTGTTTGTCGAGTCCAACGATGGGCTAGACGGAATGCGATTGATGCGAGAAGGATCTGGCATCGGATTCACGATCGCGCCCAAAATGTTAGCGCCACTAATCTGCAAGTCTGCGATCGACTGCAAAGCGGCGGATTTAGAGGTAAACTCAGGGCGCACAACCAGCACCACTCCGTCGGTATAGGCACTCAGCGTCATCGCATCGGCAAACCGAGCAATCGGAGACGTGTCCACAATGACCAAGTCATAATCGTTGATCGCCGTTTTCATTAAAGTTCTCATCGCATCCGCTTCAAGAACTTGAGCCGGACGACTCAGCCATCGACCTTGCGTTAGCACATGCAGATTCGAGATCGGCGTCGATTGTACGATCGAGTTAAGCAATTCGCTTTCGCTTTCAACAACATCGGTCAGACCTGGCTGCTGAGGTAAGTCAAAGAAGTGGTGCTGCAACGGCTGATTGAGATCCGCATCGATCAGCAACGTGCGACGAGACATCATCGCAGCGACGATCGCTAAATAAGCCGCAACGCTCGATTTTCCTTCACCCGCAATGCTGCTGCTCACCAAAACCGACTTTAAAGGACCTTTACTGCTAAGTTCTAGCGTTTTGAGAATTCGGCGGTAAGGTTCGGTGGCATCGGGATTGTTCAAAAAGCCGTTTAATCGATCGGCTTGTAGCGGCAATCGTCGAGGCAGTACGCCTAACACGGGCAGTTTCAGTTGAGATCCGACCTCGGAAGCACTGCCAACTTTAGTATTCAACAGTTCACCGAGCAGAATAACGCCAATCGCTGAAGATAAGCCAGCAATTAATCCTAAAAGCAACGCAGCAGCTGGTTTAGGATTCGCAGGCTTTGTTGGAACAGAAGCTCGCCCAACGACTCGAACATTGCTGATTAATTGTGCTTCTGCGATGCGAGCCTCTTCGAGCTTGCTTTGAAGCGTTTTCAGCGTTAGCGCTTCTTGTTCACGCTGTCGAGCCAGGCTTGATAAAACGCGCTGCTTTGCAGGAAGTGACGCAAGGCGCGATCGCAACGGTTCTTGCTGACTGCGCAGCGTTCTTAGCTTGTCGCTCAGCGCATTTTGTTCGACGGTTCCGGTAATGTAGGTAGAAATTAAGCCCCGGCTTAAATCATCGGTGGCTAAACGATCAGAGGAAACAGAAGATGAAGTTGGCAAAATCCGAGTAAGGCTTTGAACATAGAGCGTCCGGGTTTCATCTCGCTTTTGCACTAAAGCCAACAAATCCGGGTTTTGGTCGCCCAACCGAGAGCGGGCATCAATGACTTGAGCTTCTAAATCTGTAAGCTTAGTTCTCAAGGCTTTTAGCTCGTCATCTTGCCCAGCACGAGACGTAAGATAGGCAGACTCAACGTTGTTAATCCCAATAATGCTTTGTAGCTGTCCGCTCTTTCTCTGAGACTGTGACAACTCAGCCGATAACGTTCGCACTTGATCTTCGACCGACGACAAGCTGTTCACTAAACTTTTGTCTTGGTCTTCTAGCGAAACGATTCCGTTCGATTCTTTGAACTGGCTTTCTGCAAGTTCCGCTTTTTCTAAAGCTTCTTGCTGACTGGGAACTCTGGCTTCAACAAACTGCCGCACCGAAGACGCTTGCTGACGAATTGATTCTCCACTTTCTTGCACCGTTGCTTCTGAAACCGCATTGAGAACAGCAGCGACTACTTTCGGATTAGGATTGCTGTAGTACACCTCCAAAATGTTCGTTGCGGGCACAATCTTTACTTTAAGCGCGGTCGCGATCGTGCTGGCATCCGGCGCTTTATCTCCGAGTCCGGCCGCCGCCAGCAATCGAACGGCTCGCTTCAGCACGCGCTCTGAGGTAATTAATTCTGCTTGAGTCGCGATCGGGTTAGCATTTCCGGGCGTTGGGTTAGCGGCGATCGCTTGACCGAGTTCAGAAACGCTTAAGCGTCGATCGTCTAAGATTAATCGAACGGAACCTTCGTACTGAGGCGTCGTAACTTTTAAGTACGTATACGATGCGCCGACCACTGCCGTAAAGGTTAACAGTGCATTCCAGAGATTGCGCTTAACGACTGGTCCAATTGGAGGCATCCCATTCATGAAGTCTGTCCTATAACGAGTGGTAGTCGCGCCGTTCCAGTGAGTCTAAATCAAGTCTGAAGTCTGAGTATCTTTTCGGGTACGAGCGTTGATTTCTCGACATTGATGAATTGCCGCAGGAGAACGGCTTTTAAGGATAAGAAGTTTTGGCTTCAGTGGGGGCTGTAGTTTTATTAGACATCAAAGCGATGTCTTTATCTACGTATTTTAACCGGGTCGGAACTTCATCAAGCATAGTGGATGTGCCGAGACTCGACGCGATGGGCATCGATTCTTTAACAGAGATTTGAGGTTGGTCTATGATTGCTTCATACAAATCTAAAAATCGCGTTGTGATGTGATTCCAGTTGTAAGTAGATTTGACGTAAAGTTTTGCGCGTTCGGCGATCGATTTCAGTGCCTCCGGGTGTGAAATTGCCCAATCTAGCTTCTGTATACAGCCCTTTAAATCGCCCCTCCGGAAAAGTACGCCCCGATTTCCACCTAAAAGCTGCTGATGCGGTGGAATATTACTGGCAATAATGGGGATTCCTTCTGCCATCGCTTCGAGCATTGCCATCGGTAATCCTTCGGTATTCGACGGCAACACGCACATTCCCGCGCCTCGCACAATCTCGGCGAGACGATCGCGCAAGAGTTGCCCGGTAAACAGAATGTTGGGGTTATCACTGGCTAAATTCAACAAGTGCTGTTTGAAGTCTGAGCCATCGTCGCCGCCGACTAAAACCAGTTTCCATCCTTGAGGCTGAAGCGATTGAAAGGCTTGAATTAACAGATCCGGGCATTTCTCCGGCACCAGTCTACCCAAAAACACAAGATAGCGTCCCTGCTTTAATCCGAGCGACGTTCCCCATGTGAAGTTGGGATCAGATTCGGCATAAGTCGCGGGCGCGTTGGGAATGTAAATCGAGTCTCGCCCGTAGGTTTTGAGAAAGTAAGTTTGCAGTGCTTCTGACACCACCACGATTTCATGAGCGCAAGCCGCCGCAAATTGCTCACCCATCAAAATTGAGAGTTTCGCGACTTTGCCCCATTTCGCGCGTTGCCAATCGAGTCCATGACAAGTTACGACTATTTTGGCAGGAGAAATAATGCGAGGAAGCCAGCTAAACAAGGCCGGCCCCAACGCATGAAAGTGGATAATGTCGTACTTGCCAGCCGTTAGCATCGACCCTAACGCTGAACTCATAATTACATCGGTGCCGCCCCCTTTAGGACAAGGAAGCGAGACCACTCGAACGCCTTTGTAGTCGTGCTGATTCCATCCGGGCTTATTGGTATAAAAGGACCGAGCAAACAAATCTACCGAGTGCCCCTGAGCCACCATGCGCGGATAAATCTCAGCGCAGTGGTGTTCGATTCCACCTTGTTCTGGGGGCAATCCTTTCGCACCGATAACTGCAATTTTCATTCTGGCTCCCTAAATTAATGCGGGGTAGTTGGATAAATGCTGCCTATTGCAACTTTCAGAAGCGGAAAAATAATCCCGGAGTGTTCGATCAGCAAGTTCTGTGCTGATTGACACAAAATCATCGGGTTTGCTCGATCGAAGCGGGTTATTAACAAACCGAGTCGATCGCAACCTGCTTCAAAGTTGCTTTTGAAAGTGGCGTCTGAACGCTTACGCTTGGAAGTGACGCTGATTCCAACGCTGCATCATGCCGTCACAAATGTTTTGAACGACTGTGCGTGCTCGGTAAGGTTCTGCACGCGCTACGCAGGCGTGCGATGGAAAGGCTTGCAATTCAGTGAGTACCTGCTGAATTGCGGCTGCGAGTCCAGCAGCCGTGCGATCGTCGCACACGACTCCGCTTTGGCGATCAAGCAAGTTAGGCGTTTCCCCACAGCGAGTCGTCACAACTGGCGTACCGCTTGCCAACGCTTCAAGAACGGTTACAGGCAGTCCTTCATACGCACTTGAAAGCACAAAAACGCTTGCTAAACGCTGGAGTTTTGCCATTTCGATTTGCGGCAGTGCGCCGAGCAGTGTGACGCGATCGAAGAGTTTAAGCTGAGCAATTTCAGCCCGAATCGAGTCTGCTAAATCGCCTTCGCCTGCTATCAGCAAGTGAGCATTCGGATCGCTTAATGCGGCAACGGCCTGCACGAGCAGAAGCGGGTCTTTTTGGGGGTGTAGTCTACCCGCAAACAAAATAAAGCGAGTTTGGGGGTTGAGTCCTCGCGATCGCGCAAATGCCTGTCGCGCTTGTTCTCGATCGTCGGGTGAAAGCGGAAAAAACACGGCATCATCTACGGTATTGCGCAGATACCGGACGCGATCAGCACAAGCAGGATAGCGCTGTTTGTAAAAAGTTGCAGAAGCCGTATTGCACGAAAGAATTTCGGTGAATTGAGGAACGACTTGACGTTCGATCGCAAAGTAAGCGGCAGGAAGATATTGCCACAGAATACTGCCTTTACGATTCGTTGTTTGAATCTGTTGCTGAATGTCGTTGTGGATAAATAACGTTTTATCTCCTGTCCAGTGTCGGGTTGCCAGGGTTGGTTCGAGTCGATGAAAGTGCATGAAATCCGATGCCAAACAGCGACGCAGCAAGCCAGCCGTATAGCGAACCGAATCTGGGATTAAGCTTTTGCCGTTTTCTTTGGGCTGCGTGAACAACGGCATAAACTGAATGTTGCGCCCTGCGAGATCGCGCTCTTGCCACTGTCCGGGTCGAATTCGTTCTTCGATTTGAGTTCCGACAAGCCGTAGCTCGAAGGTGTCCGGCGCATACTTGATAAAAGAGCGAATAATCGTTTGAATGCCCCCTAAGCTATTGCTCCACGGATCAAACTGGTAAAACACGGTCAGAATCGGTCTACGCATAAATCTTGAGCAGAATCATCGTCATTGTTGAGAATTGAACATCGATCGAACAGTCGGGACTGTTTTAGAGCTTATTAAAGTCGTTGCTGACCCGCCTGCAATTCATTTGCGGGCTAATTGATCAAACCTGTTGAAACAGGTTGACGGTGGGTGAGTCGGCTTCAGCCGACTTTGCTACTAGCCCGCAATTTATTTGCGGGTGAATTTCAAACGCAGCGCAGAGCTTTAAAACAGGCTCTAATAAATAAAAGATCCATTGCTCATAGCTTGAATTTGCTGATCAGCAAGCTCTTGGGCTTCTTTTGTCGCCAGCATACACTTACGCTCAAGCGGAGTCATAATAAACGTGTTGTAAAGCCAAATGCGAACTCTGCGCCGCCAGGAAAGCACTTCTGTTACTTCGGGAACGCCGCGCAAGTAGTGCATAATCTTCATCGAGTACACAATTCCTTTGAGAATTTTGAGCAGGTACTCTTCGGTGAGCCGATTTGCCGGAATAATGTGAGTGAGCTTTAATCGGGTAAATTTTCCAATTCCTAGCCCGATATCGATCGCGGATAACGCCATGTCCGTATCTTCATTGCTCGCTAGAATTTTGCCGCTCGTTCCTCGACGACCGAGCAGCAATCGGCGGTTATCGGTTTCTAAGAGGTTGACATACTTTTGTCCTACTTCTCGACGCAGACACATTCCGGCTCCGACAGGCATCGTTTCCACCATGTCGATGTTTGACCAAACATCTCGATCGAATTCATCGAGTGCGAGGAGATTCCACATCGGGCGCGTCCATTCTTCAGGCGTTCCGCCGATAAAATCAGGGACAATCTGACCGCTCCAGGCTCCGATCATCGGGCAGTTTTGATAAATTTCAAGCGCGATTTGTAGGTAATCTTTGTCGAGAACGTTGTCATCATCGACAAAAACATAAAGCTCGCCTTGAGCTTCTCTGAGCGATCGTAAGCGAGCATTCACCAATCCAAGCTGCGCTTCAAAAATGTGGCGAGCGTGAGGATGCCAACTAAGGTCGATTCTCTGAGCGAGCGGGTCTTGGCTGGCGTTATCCACGAGCAAAAGTTCCCATTGATCGATCGGTAACGTTTGCGATTTGAGCGCCTCTAGAACGCGGTTAAAATAAGCGGACGTAGGGTTATGGCTGCAAATGATAACAGAGACGGGAAATTCCATACAGGTTGCTGTTGTCTAAAAGATTTATCGGCGATCAGAAAACGTTAAACGTCGCTTTTCAAAACTTTGCGCTCCCATCCGGGCAAGGTTTGTCTTGGCTCAAATTTAAGCTTGCTCCAGATCTTTTTAGAGAAATATTGCAGAATAAACAGCGATCGCGCAATGCTCCAGGTCAACCGACTCAAAAGATTCTTTGAATTACCTGGAATCAATCCCTGCGTGATGATGCTAAATTCTGTAGGCAAATGCGGCATCGATGGCAAGTAGAAGTGAAACAAGTAAAACAGCTTCGCCTTGACTAAATGAAAATACAAAAACTCTTTTTGCGTGACTGAATCAAAAAATACTCCGTCTCGATAAACAATATTAAACGGAGGTTCTTCTCGACACATCGCATTCATATAAACTTTGAGATTATATTTCTCCTTAAAATTCATCACGAGATCGTAAATAGAAGCAAGTTGAGACGTTTCTTTCAGTTCGTCAAAAGAAAAGGGTCTACCATAGAATCTTCGACAAGATTCATCAAAGTTGTAGTGCTGCTCGTTGTCGGTAAACGCTTTGATGTAGTCTTGGGTCTGCCGAAACAGATTCGTGACTGTAGCAGTGTTGCGAAACAAAATAAAGTGTCCCACAAACTGAATTTCAGAAGCAGTAATCACGTCATAAGTCGCAAGAATTTCTTCAGTAATAAAGTGACTGATTTTTCCAAAAATAATGTCGAGATCGCAGTATCCCCAAAAGTCATAATCTTTCAGATAGTCTTCAAAAATTACCCCATATGCAGGCTTGAACTCGCTGATTTTATATCCCCAATTCACGCGAATAGGAATTTCTAATTTTTCAGTTGCAAGTTGATTAAATTGCTCTAGCGTCAAAGGAATTGTTTTCAGATTGCCGCTCAAATCAGGCTGAGAAATCTGATCGTTAAACAGATAAACATCAATGTCAATATCTTGATTGCGAGCAAGAGATTCGGAGAAATATCGAAAATAATCAGGCAAAGGGCCCGCATAAAAAATAACGAGTGCAATCCGGCTCATAGCCTAATTTTTCCTTTTTTGAGTTAGCGTAATTGTTCGAGAGAGCGACTGTTTTGACTTAACAAATCAGCAGCACGCATGGCGATCGCCATTGCCGTTAAGGTCGGATTCTTCTCAACTGACGTAGTAAAACAACTCGCGTCAATCACGAAAAGATTCGGGATTTCGTGCATCGCGTTCATTCTATTTAGCACGCCGAATTCGGGGTTTTCGTGCATTCTAATTGTGCCGCCAAAGTGAACCGACGTTCCAGGAGGCTCGATCGCAATGTTCTTCGAGGAAAACTGCCAGCCTGCTTTTTCCATGAGTTCCTCAGCCGCACATTGACCTTGATTTAGCGTGTCAAGGTCTGTTTGGTCTTGACGAGTGCTAATTCTAAGAAGCGGCAATCCGTATTCGTCTTTAGCGTCGGGATGTAAGCACACAAAGCGAGAATCGTTCGGAATTTGAGTTCCAAAGCAGGCAAATAAAAGCGGAAATCCTTCGTCTTGCGCCGATCGCGAACTTGATCCCAAGTTCGATCTGAGTTTGGAGTTTGCGATCGGCTTTTTGTTTAGCGCCCCCGCATAAACCTGAAACCCTGTTGTTTGTAGCGGCTTTCCTTTTGCGTAGGTTGGGCGAGTGAGGTATGAAATCAAAGACTTGTTAAGCGCAGGACGATCGACTTGGTAGGTATAAGCAGCGTACATATTATCGTGAAGATACCGACCGATCAAACCGTGAGCAATCCCGTTGCTCTCGCTATTCAACAGAATGTGGGTTGAGCCTAATTGTCCTGCTGCCAGCATTACCGCTTTGCCAGCCTCAAAGCAGAGTTCTCCGGTTAATCGATCGAGGTATTCAACCCCTGCGGCTAAGGCCTTTGTTTGATGCAACTGTAGCTGAGTCACATGAGCATTGCTAATCAACCGAAAGTTTTTGTGTTGTCGCAGTTGACACAGCAAACGAACACCGATATTTGCCGGAGACGGAATTTGACTCAACGAGGTTGATTTACCGTAAACATGATTCGTAGGAAGCAGCCAACGATCTAACTTTTCGGCCGCCACGGCAAGGTCAGAGAATTCTTGAGGAACCTCAAGCGTATGGTTTACTTTGCAGGCAGGTAGAACGGGTACCGATCGTTTGCCGCCGCTCACGCCGATTAAATGTTCTACACGATCGTAATAAGGCTCCAGATCCGTATACCCGATCGGCCAGCGAAACCGCTCTGAAATCGATTCTCCTTCGGTAAAGTCTTCAGGAGCAAACCGCAAAACCACTCCACCCCAAAAACTTCCAAGTCCGCCAAGCAAGTGCGCCTTAAACCAGCGCGTTAGCGGATCGTCTAAATTCTCAAACTGAGGATACGCAACATGATCTCGAATCTCCAAAGCGTAGGAGCGGCGAATTTCTTGATTCCAAATGCGCAAATGTAGACTTTTCGGAAAGCTGCATCCTGATTCGAGTAGAGTGACGTTGAATCCAGCTTTAACGAGCGTCCAAGCGGCAACCGTTCCAGTTGGGCCACTTCCCACGATGATAACTTGGTCGTTTGATCTAGCCATTTACAGCGCCTTGAAGGGGTTTTGACACCACCATTCGCGAATTCGCTCGATTCCTGTTTGCAGCGAGATTTGAGGTTGAAAGTTCAAGCGATCGCGAGATTTTTGATTAGAAAAAATCGGCTGAGCCACCAACGCCCGAAACTCATCGGCAGAAGGATAATAAATCGACTTGCCGTAGAAGGCTTGAGCGATCGCGCTGGTTCCTTGCATCACTTTTCTTTTCTTTAGCACCTTTGAGACCACTTTTTTTAACACAGGAATCGAGTCTTGAATCTCACACGGATACTCGATCGGCAAATAAACTAAGCTTTTCTGTCCCAAAATTGCTTCGTAGCCTGAAAGCAACTCTTTCCAACGAACCAGTTGATCGGAACTGATAATAAAGCGCTGTTGGTGCAGATCGGAAACTTCACAAGCGCGAATGATCGCCGTTACCACATCATCGATATAAATGGCGTTGCAGTAGCCGTTACCTTGTTTCACGATCGGGATAAACGTCGTTTTCATTTGGCTTAGCGTTCGAGCCGTTTCGCCGCCTGCGCCAGGGCCATAAACTCGCCCAAGCTGAAGCACAACCACTTCGGTATTTTTTGCTTCTGTTTTCAAAACCAAGCGTTCTGTTGCTTGCTGAATCGAGGTTTGGGGCTTAAGCGAGGCAAGACAAGGCGACGCTTCGGTAATCATTCGTGAAGGCGGAGGATCGCCGTAAACAGACGTTGAACTGATGTGAATAAACTTCTTGATTTGGGCTTGAATGCACGCTTGCAGCAGCGTTTGGGTAGCGTCGATCGCGGCTCTAAATTGCTGACCTGGATAAGGAAGTTCAAGATTCACGACTAAATCACAGCGCGACAGGTACAACGGCAATTTGGAGCGATCGAGTCGATGCAATCTTGGCCGATCAACGCTGGCTTGATGCAGTGGATCAACAGCAAGCAAAGGATCATCAACCGCGAGAATAAGGTGTCCTTGCTCTAGCAGTTTTGACACAAGCGCTTGACCCACAAAGCTACTTGCACCCATAACAACAATCTTTGAGGCGGTCATAAAGAGAAACTAGGAGTTAAGAACCTGAGTTCAGATTACTGGGGTTATTTACCAGGTACATTGACGTACTGCATATCGCTACCCTTGCCGCCCGCATAATGCAGGAAATAGTTACTCAGGAATGATGCCGTCATACAGTTCGAGATCAAAGAAGCTCTAGAATCTACCCCGACTTTTTTCAGAATCCTTTCCCTTAAGGTAGATTTTGAATCTAGAAAAGGATACGTCAGTGCTTTGAGAATAACCCAGGTCATATTGAATTTAGGAGAAAGCCAGAATTCTTTTTTCTGTTTCAGAATTTCGTAGCCCAACGGTTGCTGTTCATAATTCGGGCCAATGTCTTCGTAGGTATGATACACATGCTCGAGCATTTCTTGATGGTGCGGTGAAAAAACCATCACTCCTCCTTGCACAATGGATTCAAATTCTCCCGGTAGCCCAACGCTGTTGTAATAAGCTGTGGGGTTGAAAGCGTAATCCAAATACTCAGCCATTGCCGGACTTAGCGTTTCCGCGTGCTCAATAAAGCCGTGCTTAACGTCAGAAGAAAAGTCTTCCCGAAACCTTTTTAGGTAAAGCTGAAGGTCTTCCTTGCTGGGCGTTGCGGCTTGATCAACTGCGCCAATCTTGTCGAATGGAACTCCTGAAGTAACGTCAGGACTGTTTGGGTTAATCAAGATATCCGAATCAACCCAAACCACTCGATCGTAGGCTTGAACTTCAGGAACTGAGAAAATTAAGCACTTCTGCCATGAAATATTTCTAGATTGCGCTCTTGGAGACTGATCCAACTGTTGCGTAATTACGATTAAGTCAAATCCATGTTTCTCTGCATACAATGACCACAAATTTCGGCAGTACTTGTCGAAATTTGCTTCGTAAGCCTTTCCGACTGCCAGCGTAACAAGTGCTTTCTTCATTTTGTGATTTGTGATTTTATACAAGGTGAAAAGGCGGCTTTTTTAATACCGCCTCGAATCAATAATCCGTTTTTGTCATTTGGTTGATCCAGCGCTGGGCGATCTGATCCCACGTTTCAGTTCTCGCGCTTTGTCGAGAACGCTGACTTAATTCTTCTAGCTTCACTGGATTTTTTAATAGTTCTACGACTTTGTACGCGACTGCTTCTTGAGTTTTAGGATCATTGGGATCACCCGGACTTTTTAGACAGTAATCTTTCTCGGCTAAAGCGGCATAATCAGTCGTGACTGGCAAACAGCCCACGATCGCGGATTCCTTTAGTGAAATTGGCTCCATTTCTTCAAAGTTGGTTGCGTAATAATGAATTACCGCGTTCGCTTTTTCTGCAATCAAAACATCCTGACCCACTTTTCCATGCTCAACCACGCCCGCTTGATTCATCAACTGAACCATGTGATTTTTCCAGCGTTGGTAATTGGGATCGTCACCGTACATTGAATCGGTAAAATTCCATCCGTAGTAAATATGTAAAACTGCTTCTGGAATTTCCCGTTTAATGATGTGCCACCCGTGAGTAAGCATCAGTTCAAGTCCGCGCTGATAGTTAGATGCATAAATTAGCTTGTAAGGATCTTTATGCGTCAAATCAATATCAATTAGCGATGTTTTGACGCCATTTGGAATAATCACAAACTGATTCTCTTGAACCTGAGGCAGCAATTCTCGTTGATAATTAGACTTGAAAAAGATGGTGTCTATGTTTTTCAGGTTTTGATCATTGAATTGGTCTTTGTATAAAACATCGTGCACATCAAACCAAACCCGATTCGCTTTGTAAGAGAAGTTTAGAAAATCTACTCGTCGCCAAAGAATGAGCGTATCGAAGGTATCAAATCGATTGAACTCGGTAAAGTGGCGATAAGTTGCACCGTCATAAGTGCCCGCATTTTTTCCAAAGTTTCCGTAAACGGTGACTGAGTAACCAAGCTTAGTCCATTCTCGCGCCAAGTTAATAATGGCGGTTTCTGATCCTCCAATTCCAGTTTTGAGGCTGTTTGGAGACCATTCATGCATCGTATGACCCGCAAGATACACGATCGATCGATCCGCCCAAGTTTTAGCACTCAGCCGCTTTCTTAGCTCTAAAACTCTATCTTTTAGCTCCAACAAGCTTTTTAGATACTTCACAAGCCAAGCGAGGTTGCTTTGCTTAATCCATTCTTTGATGTCTTGATAGATCATGGTTAAGCCTCCTGAAAAATAAGTTGAAGGTTCCTTATCGTTTAACCAGTGGAGGAACCACAAAAAGCTTCTGGGTTTTCAAAATCGCTAAAATTTCAGCATCGACCGCATCCACGCCGCCGTAGGGTGCAAACTCCGCCCCGCTAAAGTTTCCTTTGATGTCGAAATCGCGCACTCCCGTATCATCCATATACCAACCGTAGGTTTGAATCGCTTCTAGAATTCGACGAGCGGGCAGCGATAGCTTGATTTTGTTTAAATCGAAGCTAGGATCAAGCTGAACAAGAAACCCGTATCCGAGCAGTCCTCGATTGTTTTGGTCGATCGAGTTGTCCACATGATTTGCTGGATACACGATCGCTTTCCAAGCGTTTTTAACGGGTCCAGTAACGGCATGAGGAATCGGCTTTTTAGGATCGATCGCTTCTCCCGGACGAATCAACGCGACTAAATCTGACTTTGCCGCCGCATTAATCCCCCACTGATCGCCCAGATTAGGCAGCGTTTCTTTTGGGGTGACGGCTTCTCCAGACCAATTCCCCAGCTTTGTGCCTAAATCCGGACGATCGCAGTCCGGTGACGAAATCCAGGTTGACACGATCGTATTGTCTGAACTGTCGAGCCAAATCACTGTTCTATCCGAAGACTGGTAAGGGACTCCTTCACCCTTGCCGCCGAGTAGCACGTTGGCGCTGTCGCGGATATGCGTTGTTGTGTTGTACCCCTTAAAAGGATTGTGCTGCGGACACACTCCGGGTTTAGCGTAGCCTCCGTTCGCAAGCGATATCTGCCGAACCGGATCGCTCGCTTTAGAAATCACAAGCCCGATGCCAAAGCCATCTGATCCATCGCCCTCAGCACCGAGCGTTGAAATATGACCTGTTTGGACATAGCCGATCGGGAGTTGAACGCGAAGCGAATTCGAGGGGATCTTATGATAAAACGGCGCGTCGATCGAGTACGGCTGAGCGTAGGTGCCACCAAGCGGTTGAGGGGTACTTTTCGACCAGTTCGTGGGTCGAAGCTTGCGTAACGCTTCCTTGTCAAGAGAAAGATCAATTCCAGAGGCTTGATACATCCGAATAATCTCTTTGCGCTTCGCTATATAATCTGGCGGTAAAGTGATTCCAGAAGTTGCCGTGCGATCGTAGATTTCGTCGACAGTGCGTGAGCGAGCGGTTGGATGAACTGGATATCGGCTTAGCTCAGCGCTAAACGAGAGCGGAGGAATATTCGTCGCTTGGGCGCTAACGATCGCATCTTTTCCCGATGTGGGGTCACTGGTCGCTTCGGCCGTGGCATCGTTACTTTTGCCGATCGCACAGCTACCCGCCATCGAGATCAAGGCAATAAATACCAGTCCTAAAGCCGTTCGCTTCAGCCGTATCAAAGATTGCATCATATCCGCTCTTAGAATGAGGTTTGATTAGCTCACAGGGACAGACTGCACGTTGTGGAACGACCAATACGTGCCTTTGTTTTTAAGCAGTTGTTCATGTCTACCCGACTCGATAATTCGCCCTTTCTCCATAACGACAATGCAATCTGCGCTGCGAATCGTCGATAAGCGGTGAGCGATCACAAGAACGGTTCGATTTTGGCGCAGTCGCTCTAGCGCTTCTTGTACCAATCGTTCAGATTGAGAATCAAGGGCGCTTGTGGCTTCGTCTAAAATTAAAATGTCGGGATCGCGCAGAATGGCACGAGCGATCGAAATGCGCTGGCGTTGACCCCCGGAAAGCTGCACGCCGCGATCGCCGACCAGCGTATCGTAGCCTCTGGGAAGCTGTTGAATAAAGTCGTGAGCGTTGGCTAAACGAGCCGCTTCGACGACGCGATCGTCGCTGATATTCTCTAGACCGTAAGCAATATTTTCACGAATCGAAGTATTAAAGATGTAAGTATCTTGGCTAACCGTGCCAATGCGCTGTCTTAAAGAATTCAAATCATACTCGCGGATATCTCGACCATCGATCTCGATCGAGCCGCTTGTTACGTCATAAAATCGCGGCACCAGAACGGCGATCGTCGATTTTCCGGCTCCCGAAGAACCGACTAGCGCAACCGTCTTTCCGCAGGGAATCTCTAGATTGAGATTTTCAAGAACTGGGGTGCGATCGTTGTAGCTAAAGCTGACATGACGAAAGGTGATGCCTTTTTGAAGGTGGGTAAGCGGGTGTGATCCAGATGTAGGTGCTGCCGACCTTTCAGAAGATAAGGTGTTGATCACCGCAGCTAACGCAGGCGAAAACTGTTGAATGGCTCCTCGTCCTGAATTGATGCGTTTAGACACTGGCAGGATTTTGATCAGCGCCAGCATAAATGCAAGCAGTTCTGACGTTCCTAACAATCCTTTCGCAATCAACAAGTTGTAGCTGCACACCAAAATCAGCAGCGCTACGGTCATCGTCGCAAGCTCGGTCAAAGGATCAATCAACCTCATCTTTTTTAGAGACAAAACGGTTCGATCTCGAACCACATCGCACAGGTGATTAAAGCGTCTGAGTTCAAAGTTCTGAGTTGCATAAGACTGAACAATTCGGACGCCTGATAATGTATCGAGAAATCGGATTTGCAGCGCTTCTCTAGCTTCATACTCCGCTCTTCCTAGCGGCTTGAGCTTGTTTAGCAGCCGACTCAGCCCCAAACCAACCGCGCCAATCAGCAAAATAATCAAAATGGTCAACTGCCAAGATACCAGCACCATTGTTGCGATGTAGGCTGCCAGGATCGTAATGCTGATGGCAAGACCAATCACCCAACTCAGCAGAATATTGATGTTGTTGACTTCTCCTAACATGTTTGACAGCGTACCCATCTTTTCGGTGTCAAAAAAAGCGATCGGCGCGTGAAGGTATTTCTCGTAAAGCCGCTTTCGGAAAAGAGAAATAATGTTTTGCGTGTAGAGGGTCGTGCCATCTTCGGCAAGATAGCCAAACAAACTCTTGAGCGCCACCGAAATCAATAGAATCACACTGAACAAAGCTAGAAGAATTCCTTTCGGCTGCTGAGTGATCCACTGTCCTCGATCGGGCAGAAACGGAAGGGCAGGAAGATGAAAGCTAGTTCCGTCGTTGAGCAGCACTTGTAGGAAAGGAATCGTTAAACCAATTCCTGCACCGTCTAACAGAGCCGCCAAAATCATGCAGACGACGCCCAAGTAAAGCGGTTTACGAGGCACTTCTTTGCTGATTTGGACAAGTCGTTTCACATTCCGCCAGCGATCGCTCGATTGCTTTTGATCAGCTTCTGGGTGATTCGATTGAAAATGTTTCCGTTTCACAGTGTCTCTCAAGAATTTGTTTAGTAGAAAACCCAGGATTGAGGCTTTTGCGGCAGTATTGCACTGCTCTGGCTAAAAAAAGCATCTTTAATCGTCAACTGTACAAGCTGGTTCAAAGACTTCTTATAGTCTTTCCACCATCGCTGGATTTTTTCAGACGATTGCTCAACGTCGATCGAACTAATCACCGCTTCTAAATCTCGCCAGTTGTAGATTAAAGGACACGGAAAATCACCGGGAATTGCTTTTTCCCAATAGCGATAGTTTCTCAACCAAAAGTTGCGATCGCGGCTGCCGTATTTAACAATGAGTTGAGGATTCAATAAAACTGCCAAAGCCTGCCGCATTCCTTTGGCTTCGATAATCGGAATGGCTCCGGCTTCTAATGATTCATACACTCGAAAGCAATCGATTGAGTAATTGCCCATTGGTGATAGCGAAAACGTTGTGTTGCTTAATAGCTCGGCATACTGCTGGGTGTTAAGACCGTTGGGATCATTCCATTGCTGCGTGGTGTGAAACTTGCCGCCTGGAATTTTTTGCGCCGATCGCAGCATTTCAAAGCGAGTCCCCTTTAAGTGACCCGCGAAAGACCATAGGTGCTCACGTTGAGCGATCGGTCGATCGACAATTTCCTGGCAGAATCCAGATTTGTAGCCGATGGGCAGATAGTAACAGTGCTGATATTTCTGGTGATCCTCGGCTTTGTAGTATTGCCTGAAGACAAAATCTAGATCCTGATAAAAGCTGGTAGATTCTCTGTAGAACTCATCCCCCAAATGAAACAAGCCCACTTTCATGCCCGCCGCTCTGAAGCGTTTGATATAGCTGTAAAATTGCTGCCGTTCTTCGCGGTATTTTTTCTGCGCTTCACGACCTTCTTTAAAAAACGCTTGACTTAGGTTTGCCACAATAATTGCATTGTCAACGCAAGCTTCATTTTCATAATCAACAATGTGATTTACGTTGAAGTCAGACAATAGAAAATTAAGCCAATCCAGTTCGTAAGAAGAAGAAGGCTCACATTTCCACCAAATTAAGTTAATCATTTCTGTTTCAGGCGAGATTGTGAAGATGTAGATTCGGGTAGAAGAACCTATCTGTAACGAGTTAAACGCTGCCAGCTTTACTGGCTTTTACCTACTTTTAGAAGGCCGTCAGGATGAAACTATTAATTGCAAAATGTCATCAACCGTGTTTTGAATCAAATGATTCGAGGTTACATAAGCATAAGCGGATTCAATTTTGTTTTGAGGAACACTTGTAAAGTTTTTCATGTAATCGAATAGCTGTTCGTCTACGTCATAAGCAAAACCATATTCATGCATTAGTTTTGCGCCAGCAAGATTACGAGCGGCCCACGGCGTTTTGTTGAGCATTGATTCTAGTAAAACTAATCCGAACCCTTCACGGTGAGAGTGCATAATGTACAAATCTGCTTCTGAAATAGCAGACAAAACCTCGTTACGATCGTCGATCATCAAAGGTTTAACTCGTTCAGATTCATCTGGCATCAAATTATATTGATTGTCGTAACCCGTCAATACAAGCGTAATATCTTCACGATCGACTTGATTGAATAGCTCGACTAGCTCACGCATCGCTTTGTTTGGCCAATACCCACCGCACGATAGGAACATATATTTTGTGTTGATTCCATACTTCTGACGGAAACCAGGTAGCCCAACCGAAACCTTTTCATTGATGCTATGACGAATCTGTACGGATTTTGGTAACAGATTTCTATCTTTAACAAATTCCCAATCTTCTTTCGTGGAACAACCGATGTATTTTACTGCTTGAGTTGCTCTTTGGTAGATGCGGCTTTCTGACGGAATAATCAGCATGAGCAACATCGGTGCTGAAAGCAGCTTTGCACTTTGCAATGCTAACCGGATTACAAAATTCTTTTGAACTGGAAGATCACCACCGTGAACCACAATCAAATCCCATTTTCTCATTAAGATAAACGGGTTTTTTGTGACGCGGACTCCGTTCAAATCCCCTTTATGTTCACCTGCCAACACCCAAACTTCATGACCGCGACTCAGAGTTTCCTCTGCCATGTTCCGAACGTAATTTTCAGAGCCTCCCGGAAAAGGTGCGTACCGATGCACGACGTATAAAATTTTTTTACTCATTTTCTGACTCTGTTGTAAATCTGGTAACAAGCGGAACTCACTCGGAAAGCAAGGTCATGACATGGGAACGAAATGGGTGACGCAAATTCGAGCGACAGAGAACGGCAGTGCACACCTTTAGAAGATTGTGAACAGTCCTGATAATTCACGATCCTCAACAATGAGAAAAACATCAAACAGCGCTAACTCACCAGCCGAGGAGCTTCAACACCCGCTCAATAATGCGAATATCCACTGTTCGGTTATACGGTTGATAATAAGCTTGAGACGCTTGTAGCCAGCGATGCACCCACTTATCGAGCTTACTGCGGGGGTCACTCAGCGATCGAGACGCATCCTTTCCATAAATTTCTCGATGAACCGCATCCCAATCAACGCTCCAAATGTTTTGTTTTCGGAACTGAGCCGGGCCATGCTTATCGAGCAGATCCACTAATTCTTTGTCCCACCAGGGGCGGTGAGGACGATGAATGCTGGTCATGTCAATTCCCTGATCAACATAGCCTTGCATCCAATGTTGAGGAATCGGGCGAATTTGATCAGGGGTTAAGCTATCAGCTTCGTGGTACTGCCGATACAGCTCGATCGCGCTACGATGCGGATTAACAATGCGCTCAAAACACTGGTACCAACGCCACTTGCTTTCTCGACGCAGCTCATCGGTAAACGCAAAATGCATGACTTTGATGTCGCGCATTACGATATCTGGAGCATTCAACGGAGCCGGAATTCGAGTGGTGTGCAGCGTACTCCACTGAGGTTCACTGCCATCGTCCATAAAGCCCCAAGCATAGTTCCAGGGAGCGAGCCAGTAGTGCTCCATATCGTTCATCAGGTTCGCCCACTGAAAGCGAACTGCGGTTCCGACTGGAGCATTCAGCAGAGTTTGCCACTCTGGGCTAGTCATAAAGTTGGCGGTAAACGCTTCATCGGCATCGAGCGTAATCAAAAGCCGAGGGCCGGGAATCTTACGGGCAGCTTCTAAAATGAGCTTTTGTCGTTCCGCTTCGTTGTATCCGGTTGCAGGATTATGAACCACAGTCACTTTTGGATAGCGACGAGCAATTTCAGCCGAGTTGTCTGTCGATTGATCCGCAATGATAATGTGATCTGCCCAAAGACTTGCACACTGCAAAAATCGATTCAGAATCCAGGCTTCATTTCTAACTGGCGTAAGACAGATAATCGTTGGTTTTCCCATGATTGCTTTAGAAAGATTACGGCAGGTTGCGATTTTGAACGATCGCTAAACTCAACAAGCGTGATGCGCTATCCAAACCAAACTTTAGAAAAGTAGCCCCATTGCCAAGAAAGCAGAAGTTTTGCTTGTGCGACAACTCCAATTTGGAGCCGGGATTTGGTTTGAGACAATCCTTGAAAAACCAGAGGATTGAGATCCAAAAGGCGTTTGAATAAGTTCCAAGTGCTACTCAAGCGCTGATACAGCGACGACTTGCCGACCAGTCCATCGACTAGCGCCACCGAATAGCCTTGCCAATAGCTACGCTGCACCAGCCAATCGGGGTTAATTCGCTCTTTAGGAACCCAGTGCGACACCGAGGCCTGAGGGCTGTAGTAGAATTTTTCGCCCTGAGCTTTCAACGTGGCATTTAACAGCGTTTCTTCTCCAGATAGCAAACTTTGTCCTTTGCGCCCTAGCTGTTCGCAAAAGCCACCGACTGCTTCTAAAGCATCGCGACGATAAATGACATTTGCGCCCCAGGGGTACTCATTCTCGTCAAACCAGCGCGGCGTATCGCCACCATCGAGCATTGTGAACAGCGTTTCCATGACGGGCGTAATCCAGTCGGGTCGGGGAATTTCCCACATCGGATAAATCGGGCCGCCGATACTTACAGGTTGCGGCTGCACGGTTTCAAACACCTGCAAAATCGCCTCAACCCATTGCTCACAAGGAATCGCGTCGTCATCTAGGTAAGCAATGTAGGCAGATTGAGAAGCTTGCCAACCTGTATTCCGCGCTTTTGAAAGTCCTTGAATCGGTTCGTAAACATAGCGAAAGTGAACAAATCGCGCTTGGAATGCTTGACAAACCTCAGACGTGCGATCGATTGATCGATTGTCTACCACCATGACTTCAAACGCTGAACTCGGAAGCGTTTGCTTTGTCAGCGCTTCTAGCGCCAACTGCAAACGATCGGCGCGGTTGTACGTGCAGATCACGACTGCAATTAAGGGGATCTTAGCGTCGGTTGTCGGTTCCGATTTCATAATCCTTCTGGAGAAAGTTGAGACGTAGAACGATGCAGCCATTTGCGTTTTAGCCGTTCCGCTATAAATTGCGGAATCGCTTGATAACTCTGCTTGAGCAGCGAGTAAGCCATCTGCGGCTGTCCCGATCGCAAGTAAGCCCAAGCAACATCAACTCGTCGCCGAGCGATCGCACCGTCGATCGCGGCTTTTGCCGCTTCGTCGGTGACTTGTACGCCTTGCTCCATAACCCGCAGTTCATCTAATGCGATCTGCAAATAATCAACGGTTAAGCTGCTCGGACGCTTGCGGTACAGCGTTAATACCTCTGGAATAAAGCCCACGTCCCAGCCCGCCTGCGCGATCGCAATCCAAAGCTGGTAATCTTCGCCAGTGCGAAACTTAGCGTCGAACCCGCGTTGATTTTTCAGACACTCGGCTCGAACCACAACAGTGCTGCTGGTTCCAGTCCAGTTACGCAGCAAAAAGTCTTGCCAGTTCAGTCTTGGTTGATTTGGAGGCGTAAACCAGGGCGATCGACAATCGGCGTCAAGACGATCGTAAAATACCTCAAACCAGTTAAACGTCATTCCCAAAGCGGGCGCATTCTGCATTTGCTGTAAATGAGCTTCGAGCTTGCGAGGATGCCACAAATCATCGGAATCGAGAAACGCGATCAACTGTCCCCGCGCTAGGTCGATGCCCGTATTGCGAGCCGCCGCGGGTCCCGCATTGGTTTGGTAAACGTAGCGCAGTGCTGTGTGGTGAGCAAAGGTATTGACGCGATCGGCGGTATCGTCGGTAGAGCCGTCATCTACCACGATCACTTCAAAATCACCACAAGATTGAGCAAACACCGACGCTAACGAAGATTCGATGTAAGCTCCAGCATTGTAAACAGGAATGATGACACTGAAGATAGGCATAGCGATATCGTCAACTGGAAGCATGAACTAAATCAGATTATTTCTGCTTTGTGCTTGAGCCAGAAAATCGAAGCGAAAGAAATCTCGCTTTCCGAACGTTTCTCGAAAAATGCTGAGTCGCTCGGCAAACTGAATCTTGAAAACGCCATCGTTGTTGTAATAGCTCAACTGGTCGCTTGGGAAAATATAGCGTTGCCAGTTCATGTCAGAATCAAGCGATTGATAGTGAATAAAGTTGTGTGCGTTGCTTTCGCGGGCAGCTCGCCGAGTTTCGAGCCGCAGTTTAATTTGTTCGGGGTCGCGGTATTGGTAATGGCAATTGGGCAGCTTGTAAGAACATTTTTTGAGCTTTCGTCGTCCTCGCGGAGCCATCATGCCGTGGGGATTGGCGTCATTTATTTCCTCAGACCAAGTTAAATTGGCATCGATCCGAAACAAGCGCTGCTCGAAGTTTGTAAAGCGGTAGTAGCGTCGTCGTTCCCGAATCGGAATGCTGCGAGAATCCAAACCCTTTTGGTATTTCTGCCAATCGAGTTCGGTGAAGTGAAAGTTATATTGAGCCGTGTTGATTTGTTGAGCATTTTCTTGTTCAGCAATGCGAATGGCTTTACGCGGATCGGCGGCGAGAAATTCATCAGCATCAAGAATGTAAAGCCAGTCGCCTGATTCAAAGCGATCGCGGACCGCGTTAAACACTTGAGCACGCAGCCCATCATAAAACGTCGTTGCTTCATGACGAAACGGCACGACGATCTGACTTGCTGATTGTTCAATTTGCTTCCAGCTATCATCGGTGCTGCCCGTGTCGAAAACATAGATTTTGTGGCAGAACTTGCTGGCGTACTGTAAGGTTTGAGCAATCACATCGCCTTCGTTTTTAACAAGGCAGATGGCATGAATCCGACTCATGATAAGTTTCCTGTAAAAGTGTCAAGCAAAACGCACAAATAAATTTGGTCACACTTTTCCTGTCATTCCACCTCGATCGCTGCCCGAAATTAAAGCATTAGCGTAGAGGCTTCGTTGGAGAAACTGAGATCAAAACGACCTTCAAAGCTCACTCCTGAGTCTGGTAAACTGCTTTACTAATTTCTTAGAAGTATCAGTACCAGCAACGTATGATTGGAAACAATCAGATTATGAACTTTAGCCAAGAATTCAAGCCGTTAAACAAATCAATTGCGATTAGACAATGTGCTTTCACTCAGTTAAAGCCAACTTATCAGGGTCGGAAATCACTGAGTGCTGCTTACGTAAATATTAGTACGTCAAACGTAACACCGAGAACTATAACCGCTATAATCTTTATTTAACGTTTATGTGTCCTTTAAACTACTCTCCTGAAGCAACCATTATCCGGACGGATTTCTAATCGTTTTACAAGACTTCTAGATATTGCAGTTTGAGAATCGAGTTAGTTTTTCCAACGTCAGTTCTGCTTTATTGTTCGCTCTGTTTTATCACCCTTGTGGCGAATTTCGCAGGATTTGAGCGACGTTCTTGAATTGGGCCGATCGATGCCTGCCAAGCCAAAAATACAGCGCTGACTTGATCAGCAGATTAAGTTGTGTTTTAGTCAGGCAAAATCGAGGATAGCTTTGAAATGCCCTCCAAAAAAAGCGAATCGCTTGACCGTAGAACTCGCTTTGATAAGCTGAAGAAGCGATGTTGAGGTAGGCGCGACTGTAGGATCGACGTTTCTTCCACAGCAGCTCAAGCGGAACGGATTGATAAAGATCTTCGATCGCGCTAGTCAAATTAACAGCCCACCGCTCAAAGCTGCAAATCGTCGATCGTCGATGATACACAAGCACTTCTTTGACCACATCAAAAGCGTAGTGAGCCGCAATCCGCGTCCACAAATGCCAGTCTTCAAACCCTTGAATCTCTTCAAACCCACCGATGTCAAAACATTGGCGACGCACCATCGCAGAACTGCCGCAGGCAATTAGATTCATCTCCAGCATTTCTAGCCAAACATTCCCAGCAAAGCAAGGCGCAGTTTGATAAAGCACGTTTTCTTGCTCATCGAGAATCACCATCCAAGCATCGACTAATCCCAAGCTAGGGTCGCGGGCAAATTGCGCAAGCTGCTTTTCTAGTTTGGTTGATTCCCACAAGTCATCTGCGTCTAAAAATGCAATGTATTCGCCTTGACTCAGGTTAATGCCGTGATTGAGCGCGGACGATCGCCCTTGATGCAGTTGAGAAACAAGCTTAACTTGTGGAGCGTCTAGCTCTTCAACCCAGTGTGCAATATCGTCAGAGCTTCCATCATCGACAATAATGATTTCAAAATCTGTGAAAGATTGCTCTAAAACGCTTTCAACGGCTTGAGGAAGATTGACCATTGCGTTGTAAGCCGGGATGATAACGGAAACTTTTGGGGAAACGTTCGAGGTGAGGTTCATTAGGGCTAACACGGAGTTAATCAATGATTGAAATGCCAAACCTGCTGATAAACAGCTTTGCTCACTGCGGTAGCTTCCAGATTGATACTAATTTGAGTCTAATGATTGAGTTAAACGGGCGATCGCGTAGACTTAACGCAGCATTCGGGGAGGTTGCCGTCCTTGATCGGCCAGCTTTGCCGTCCACGTTCCTATAAAGTGATGCCAAAGCACCGCAAGCCGGAGCAAGTCTTGTGGAAGTTCCCAATGGGGCGATCGTCGAATCGGAGCGATCAGCAATCGAGCAATCGTCGTCCAGGGATAAACCGCAAGCCCGATCAAGAACTTAATAAAGTACTTGGTCGGATTCGGCACCGGAGCCATTTGAGGATGACCTGAAGACAGAAAATACCATCCGTAGGCATCCCGCTCTAGAACATAGGTAAAGTCTTTGAGCTTGGTTCGGTAAGAATGCTGCACGATCGCTTGGTTTTCGTCGCAGATTTTTAGGGTGTACCGTCCCGATTGCACAACTCGCCAACTCATCTCGACATCCGGCCCCGAAAAGTTTTGCTGATCAAACAGTCCCAATTCATCAAAGACGGCTTTGCGATACATCACGTTGGCAGTGACGACATACGGCTTGATGCGATCGCTGCCTCGACTATGATTTGGGCTTTTAAACACGCAGCCTTCAAAATAATCCACATAGTTGCTAATCGTGCGGGGAACTAAACTTCCACCGACCGCGCCGATCGTCGGTTGATCAAAGGCTTGCCACAGTTCAGTTAGCCAGGTTGGACTCACCACACAATCGGCATCGGTTAGCGCGATGAATTCTCCTGTTGCTCGACGAATTGCTGTATTCCGAGCCGCATAAGGGCCGGGAATGGGTTCCTGTAGCACCGTAATCGGGTAGGAGCGCAAAATCTCTACGGTGCGATCGGTGGAATGGTTATCAACACACAGAATTTCTAAACGATCGCGGGGCCACTCTAGCGCCATCAGCGAATCTAACAGCGTCGAAATCTCCTTTTCTTCGTTATAAACCGGGATTACAACGGAAATCATCGGGAGTTCAGTGTTCATGGTTTGACCGCATCGAAGTAACGGTGAAAGTTAGTAAAAAAACCTTGAGGAGAAAGCCAGTTCAGCCAAAGGTTGCGACACTGTAGCTGAAGCTCCTGAAACTGTTGATCGCTGAGTCGATCGTGAAATTCTCGAATGCGCTTTCCAATGTTGGGGAGGTCGTCTTCTTCGATCCAGACACAATAGCGCTTCCAATCGATCCAACGCTCAAACGGCATTTCGCAATCGGTGTTGATTAATACGGGAATGCGCCCGCAGCTTAGCGTTTCATAAAGCCGATACGAAAAGTTGCCGCCGCCGCGTGTGCAAAGAATATAGTCGCTGTTCAGCATGTTATCGACAAATTGTTCTCGCTGAGCCAGCGTTAGCTTCTCGGTGTGATGCAGTACATCTCGAATCAAGAAATTACACTCAACGGCTGAACTTCTCGTCAAAATAAACAAGGCCTGCGATCGCACCCGCGAACCATACAGCCAGGGTAAAGGATGCTTCACTAAATCGACTCCAGCTTTTGCCGCGATCGCAGCCGCTCCGGGAATTGCTCCAAGCTGCAACCGCACGCGATGCGTGACTGCGTTTTTGGGCTTCACAAGCGAGGTGTAACCACAATAGCCGACGATCGGCCGCACAGATTTTGATCGAATCTGCACTTGTCCCTGACAGTAGTGCTCAACAAAGTCCTCGCTCCAAGCTGGAATCACAGCTTCGTTTTGTTGGCGAGTCGATCGATGAACCGATGTGCGAAATACAAAGGCGTTGTTTAACTCGATCGGAGCGGTTGCATCATCTAAGTAAAAAACGGCTAGGGGAATGTTCTGCTGTGCGGCTTTCTCGGCGAGATGCTGAGCGAGGCTTAAAGCGTCGGGATGCGTTGCAGCCTGTGACCAATCGAACGGAAGCAAGGCAAGCTGAGCGTCTTCGATGCTAGATAATTGAAATAAAAGCGACCCCATCTCGGCGTACTGGTCATAGCGACGGCTGTTTGGGTTAGACGCATCTTCAGCGTTTCTGCCCCAGAACGGATACAGAAAAGCGATATGCGGCAAGCCGTCGGGCAAATCCTGTCGATCGCAGTATATGTGCAATTGCCTTGCACGAGTTTCCATGACGCTGTGAACGTTTGTCATCTTAAGGTTGCTGCAATTTCTTCAGGGTTCTGATAATCGACAGTGAACAAAGCACTGCGCTCAAGCTTGTTGAATTGTCTGACGATCGATCAACTGACACCTTCTCTACAATTCCACCTTTGTTGCCAACCTAAAAAGATGTAAAGAAAGGCTACTTCGGAGAAACTGAGATCACCATGACCATCAAAGCTCACTCCTAAATCCGGTTTGAATCAAATTGTCGAGGGTGGCTCAAGACACTTTGCAGCGTTTCTATTTCATCCACGAGAAATGGCGAACGAGCAGACTGACCACCAAGCTAACTCGGTTTAACCAGTGTCGGCTTGCCCACAATTCAGAGTGGGCGGGTTGGCAACGAGCACCAGAGAGGTTTGAAATTTCTAGTAACTGCGATCGACTCAACGCAAATCACTAGTGGATAGAAGTCATCAAAACACGACAAGAATTTCAAATACGTTTGTGTAATGTGCGGGGCTTAAGTTGTGTCATGAGCTGAATCAGTGGAATTAACTAGAACGTCATACACCGATAATTTTGCAATTTCCGCATTACCTTCGGCATTTTCACTTTAACACTCGGTATAATGACGGTTTTATAGTCGGGTCACAATTCACACTATCTTCAAACATTACTTTGTATTTGTAGAGATAAGCTGAATGTGCGGTTGCAATAACTGATCGAAATACCTGCTTTATCCTAGAAAGAGCAAAGAATGTTGTGAGCGTGCGGATCAAATCTCATCCGCTTGCCATTATGTCTAGCTAAGACATGATGGCAGAAAGGTTACGTCAGCGATCGGTGAAAAATCTACTTGAAATTTTGCTTCTAACCCTGGCTAATTCATTTAGCAGCGCCTTTGCCTGAATTAATCCTGCCCCGCAAGGTCTGCCTTGCGGTCAACGTACTCAGAAGGATTGCAACCTCAAAAATCTATGGGATAACTGTATTGAGATTGGCTTTTTAAATGTGAGTTCATGCTTGCGCTGCAACCTTCGCTCGAAGACATTGAGATTCAACTGTTGCTTGAAGGCGTTTACCGTTATTACGGGTACGATTTTCGCAACTATGCGCCATCGTCGCTAAGACGGCGCGTTCGCAGCGTGCTGCAATCAGAAGGGCTTGAAACCGTTTCTCAGCTTCAAGCGCGAGTCTTGCACGATCGAGCCACCCTTGATCGAATGCTGCTCGGATTAACCGTTAACGTCACCTCGATGTTTCGTGATCCCAGCTTTTACGTCGCGTTTAGAAATCTCGTAGTGCCGATTTTGCGCACGTATCCATTTATTCGGATTTGGCACGCAGGCTGCTCAACCGGGGAAGAAGTGTATTCGATGGCGATTTTGCTGCAAGAAGAAGAAATTTATCATCGCTGTCGAATTTACGCAACAGACACAAACGAACGAGTTTTACAAGCGGCTAGAAACGGAATTTTTCCACTGTCGCAGATGCAAGAATATACGCAGCAATATCTTCAAGCAGGAGGAAAAAAAGCATTTTCACAATACTACACGGCTGCTTATGAAAATGCGATTTTCCGATCGTCGCTGCGAGAAAACGTTGTATTTTCACAACACAATTTAGTCACCGATGGCTCATTTAACGAATTCAACGTTATTCTATGTCGTAACGTTTTAATTTATTTTGATCGATCGCTGCAAAGTCGCGTGCATCAGTTGTTTTACAACAGCTTGTGTTCGTTTGGCATTCTGGGACTCGGACGCCAAGAAACAATTCGATTTACTAGCTATGCCGATCAGTATGCTGAACTTTCTAAACTAGAGAAACTCTACCGGAGGATGAATTGAATGGCGTTTCCCCTCATCGTCGTAGGTACATCCCTGGGCGGATTCTCTGCCCTCAAAACTATGTTAAGAGGTATACCAGGAACCTTTAATGCACCGATCGCCGTCGTGCAACATCGGGATAAGCATTCGGGTTCAATGCTTAGACAATCCTTGCAGCAGGACAGCGCTTTGCCGATTCAGGACGTAGAAGATAAAGACCCGATCCGCCCCGGACGAATTTATCTAGCTCCGGCTAACTATCATCTGTTGGTTGAACCGGATCAGTTTACTTTATCGACCGATCCGCCTGTGATGTTTGCGCGACCGTCGATCGACGTCTTGTTTGAGTCTGCTGCCGAAGTATATCGCGATCGCGTGATTGGCGTTGTTCTGACGGGTGCCAATCGCGACGGTGCTCAAGGATTAGCCCGCATCAAAACAAACGGCGGATTCGCGATCGCTCAAGACCCCAAAACTGCTAATTGTTCAGTAATGCCCGAAGCCGCCATTGCTGCCACCACCGTTGATCGCATTCTTCCGCTCGAAGAAATTGCTTCGATGCTGGTGACGATGACGGCTCCGTTTCAACCTGTGATTGTGTAAGGTTCGCGCTATGGCTGAGAAATCCCCGGTTAATATTCTGCTTGTTGATGACCAGCCTGAAAATTTGCTGGCACTAGAAGCGATTCTCGGCGATTTAGGCGAAACGCTAGTTAAGGCAACTTCTGGCGAAGAAGCGTTGCGATGCTTGCTTAATCGCGATTTTGCGGTGATTTTGCTCGATGTGCAAATGCCCGGAATCGATGGGTTTGAAACTGCAACGCTGATTCGCAACCGCGCTCGATCGCAGCACACGCCGATTATTTTTCTTACTGCCTTTAGCGCCAGCGATCATCTCGTATTCAAAGGCTACTCGCTCGGTGCGGTCGATTATTTGCTCAAACCCATCGATGCTTCGATCCTGATGTCAAAAGTTTCGGTTTTCGTTGATTTATTTAGAAAAACCGAAGCGCTCAAGCATCAATCAGCGCAACTCATTGCAATAAACGCCGAGCTACGTCGCAGCGAAGAACAGTTTCGATCGCTTTCGTCGTGCTCTCCGGTTGGCGTTTTTGTGATTGATCCTACCGGACGCTGCATTTACACGAATCCAAGATTTGAAGCGATTTGCACGCTGGATTGCCACTGCGATCGCGAGTTTGAGTTGGGCTGGCTTCCCTGCGTGCATCCCGAAGATTGCGATCGCGCCGTTGCTCAATGGGAGCACTACATCGACAGCAACAGCGAATATTCTGAAGAACTGCGCTTTCATACACCCGACGACGGCGACGCCGATGCCGCCGTTCGCTGGGTGCATGTGCGCTCAAATCCGATGCTTTCTAACAACGGCGAACTATTGGGGTATGTAGGCACGATCGAAGACATTACCGAGCGCAAGCAAGCCGAAGCCGCTCGCGCCTTAGTGCTGCGTGAACAGCTTGCCCGTCAAGAAGCCGAAGCCGCTAACCGCATGAAAGACGAATTTCTCGCCGTTTTGTCGCACGAATTGAGAACGCCACTTAATTCGATGCTCGGTTGGGCGCGGCTTTTGCGAGCCAAACAGCACGATGAGCGGACCGTTAATCGGGCGCTTGCCACGATCGAGCGCAACGCCGAACTGCAATCGCAACTGATCGAAGACATTTTGGATGTTTCAAAAATTATTCGCGGCAAATTGCAGCTTAACTGTCGATCGATTGATCCGATGGCGGTGATTCAATCGGCGATCGATGCGGTACGTCCTCAGCTTGAAGCAAAATCGATTCAGTTCACGACGGATTTTGAGCCAAACGTTGGTCATGTGTGGGGTGATTCAACCCGCCTTCAGCAAATCGTCTGGAATCTGCTCACAAACGCCATTAAATTCACGCCCGAAGGCGGACAGGTTTCTGTTCGATTAACTCGCGATCCCGACCATACCGCGCACATTGTGATTAGCGATACAGGAATCGGCATTGCTCCTGATTTTTTACCCAACGTTTTTGATCGCTTTCGTCAAGCCGACAGCACAACGACTCGATCGCACAACGGGCTTGGACTCGGACTCGCGATCGTGCGTCATTTAGTTGAACTTCACGATGGCACCGTTGAAGCAAGCAGTCCGGGCGAAGGATTGGGCGCAACGTTTACCGTTCATCTTCCATTACTTCAGTCGAACGATGGGATGCGCAAAGCCCCGATTAATGCAATGGTGAACTGAAGCGGTAGAAATGTCGATCGGCTGACCGTATAGTTTGGGATAGTTGCTTGGCGATCCAGACAAGTCGTGATCTGACAAACGTGAGTTTCGGTTAAGCGGGCGCGACTGAAGGCGCGGCTACACAGACCAAACCACCCACGGGTTAAGGAGCGATAAATTCTGAGTCCGCCTGATCGCGGACTTCGGTTAGCGCAAAGCGCAACTCCGAAGGAACCGATT
>CAXUFL010000038.1:0-48745 GCA_964250455.1 uncultured bacterium | reverse complement strand
GACTCGAGATCGTACTTAACCAAGCTGCGTCTTAATCTCGGTGGCTACAGCTATAGATAAGAGACCTAACCCGCCAAGCGACTGCTATTCGCTGCGCACATTGCCTGCGGCTACGCGCTCATCGGTTCCTTCGGAGTTGCGCTTTGCGTGAATCCAAGTTCGCGATCGAGCGGACTCCACCCAGAATTTGTCGCGACTGAACCCGTGGGTGGTTTTATCTGTGTAGCCGCGCCTTCGCGCCCGCTTAACCGAAACCGA
This sequence comes from uncultured bacterium, assembly GCA_964250455.1. Classification (GTDB taxonomy): domain Bacteria; phylum Cyanobacteriota; class Cyanobacteriia; order Leptolyngbyales; family Leptolyngbyaceae; genus CAXUFL01. The sequence goes on along the minus strand of CAXUFL010000038.1, from coordinate 48,487 downwards.
GGTTATTGAGTCACCAATAGCAAAATCGTAATGCTATCTTTTGTTCTTTCTCTAGAAGAATGACAGCACCCTTCCCGGTCTGTTATTCGATGAAAAGAATTTCATAACGCTTAAGTTCATGCGGATTTTGTTTGTTGAATTACTAGGCGGGCTGGGAGATGTATTGATCGCATTGAGTGCAATGCAATCAATTGCAAGAACGCATCAAACCACGATCGCAGTGCTAACCCTTGCGCCCGGAGGATTTTTGCTAGAGCACGATCCGTTTATCGATCGCGTGATTTACGCCGAAAAAGGCAAAGCACGCCAAGCCGTTGAAAATCTTTTGCGCGGTGAATCGTTTGACTTAATCGTTTCTGATACCTGTTACGACGACATTGACAAAATCATTGCTAATAGCGATGCAAAACACGTTGTCACAAATTTATGGCGATCGCCGCCTCCGAATCAGTTTGTCAGCGATCGCTTTGTTCAAATTCTAATTGCAGAAGGCTTGATCGCCCCGGATGCGGTTCAGCCCGCCAAGCTTTATCTCACCGATCAAGAACGTGAAATGGCACAGCATCGATTAGGAACGTTGAAGCGTCCGATCGTGCTGCTTTGTCCGGATGCTGGAATGGCCATCAAACGCTGGTCAGAAACGAATTTTATCGAGCTAGGACAAAAGCTACAGCAGCAGTATAAGGCCTCGATCGTGGTTCCCATCGGTTCAGACGCAAATCAAGTTGAATTTATCGTTGAACGAATCGGGGGCAACATCAAAACGTGGCGATCGGGAACGCTGCGAGAACTTGCCGCGATGTTTTCTCACGCCGATTTGATGATTGCTGCGGATACTGGCCCTGCTCGAATTGCTGCCGCCGTTGGCGTTCCAACCGTTACGCTATTTGGGCCGTCGTGGGCGGAGCGCTACGGACAACCCAAGCCACACGTCAATTTACAAGGTTATCCGGCTTGTACAGAGCGCAAAATCGAGAACTTCACCGTGCAATCGTGTTGGTATAGCGGCAATTGTCCGCTTCCTTCGGAGTTGCGCAAACCGCAAAGTGCGAATTGGGCAACCTGTGTCGATGAAATCTCTATCGATCGAGTGATGGCAGCGATCGCGCAATTGCTGGAAGCTCAAGTGATTCTTTGACGAAATAGAAAGTCTTGTGAACGATTGGTCTGCGGTTCAAAACATTTTGGTAATGCGGCTCGACAATATCGGCGATGTGATTATGACGAGTCCTGCATTAAGAACTATCAAAGAAACATTACCAAATGCGCATTTAACGCTGATGGCAAGCCCAGGCGGAACGCTTGCAGCCCCGCTTTTACCGTGGATCGATCAGGTCATCACCTGGCGCGTGCTGTGGCAAGATTTAGGACGATTAGAATTTGATCCGGCGCGGGAATGGAGCTTAATTGAGGCTTTGAGGCAGCGCAAATTCGATGCGGCGATCGTGTTTACAAGCTTTAGTCAATCTCCGCACCCGCCTGGATTGATCGCCTGTCTTGCGGGCATTCCGATTCGAGTCGGAGAATCAAAAGAAACAGGTGGCGGAATTCTAACTCATGAAATCACTGCCGCACCCGATGAAATTCACCAAGTCGATCGCAACCTGCGGTTAATCGAATCTGTGGGCTTTGGCGTGCGCGATCGATCTTTGGGAATTCAAATTGATCCCCTGGCAACCTTAACGATTCGCGATCGCTTAAGCCAGCATAGACTGAGCGATGCGCCGTTTATCGTGCTCAATCCCTGGACAAGTTGCCAATCACGCAATTACGACTCCGAGCGATTTGCGATCGCGGCCCGCCAACTTGCAGAAATCACTGGCTACAAAATCATAGTGACTGGCGTTGAAAAGGATCGAGAGCGCAGTGGCATTGTAATGGACATCTTGAATCAAAGCGCGATCGATCTAATCGGTCAAACAAGTTTATCTGAACTTGCGGCTTTGATTGCTAATGCTCGATTGATGTTAAGCAACAATACTTCAACAATGCACATTGCCGATGCAACTCGAACTCCGAGCGTTATTTTGTTTGCAGGAACCGAGCTTGAAGGTCAATGGCAACCGCGCAGTTGTCCGGCTCAACTATTGCGCCAGCCGACTGCGTGTAGTCCTTGCTATGCGTTCACCTGTCCCTACCATTTAGAGTGCTTAGACATTGAGCCACAGCAGATTGTAAACGCTGGATTAAGGCTGTTGGAGCTATAAAAAGCTACATCTCCACGAATTGATAATTGTGAAAAAGGCTGACGATCGACCCAACGCAACTCAATCACGCGATCGAGCAGCGATCTAATATCGGAATCCGAATCACAAATTCTGTTCCGGAGTTGAGCTTAGAAAAACATTCGATCGTTCCCCTGTGGCGTTCGGTGATAATTTGATACGCGATCGACAGTCCGAGTCCGGTACCTTTTCCAATTGCTTTTGTTGTAAAAAACGGGTTAAAAATTTGCTGCTGCATGGTTTCAGGAATTCCGACGCCGTTATCTGCCAACCGGATTTCAACCTGCTGATCGATCGTTAACCCTAATCTAATTGAAATAAGCGGCGATACTGTTGCGTTTTGATCAGATTGAGCACGATCATTAATCGCATCGATCGCGTTTGTCAACAAATGCATAAACACTTGATTCATTAATCCGGGATAACAGTGAATTAACGGTAAATCGCCGTAATTCACATTCGTTTGAATTGCAGGACGATAATGCTGAGCCTGAAGCTGATGCTGCAAAATCGTTAACGTACTTTCGATGCCGTCGCGTAAGTTGACCGCTTTAAAATCTGCTTCGTCTAAACGTGAAAACGTGCGCAAGCTGTTAACGATTTGCACAATCCGATCGGCACCGCTCCGCATCGAATCGAGCAAATTCGGGACATCTTGCAGCAGAAACCCTAAATCAATATCTTCGATATAGTCTTGAATTTCCGCGATCGAGCGATCGTCGTGAGTTTGATAAAGCTGAATCAAGTGCAGCAGCGCATCGAAATAACCCTGCGTGTGCTCTAAATTGCCCACAATAAAGTTCACCGGATTATTGATTTCATGAGCGATGCCCGCAACCAATTGCCCTAAGCTCGACATTTTCTCTTGTTGCACAAGCTGCACCTGAGCGCGTTGCAGTTCTTGAACCGTTTGCCGAAGCTGTGCTTCCGATTCACGCAGTGCCGATTCGGCTTGTTTGCGCTTGATAAACTGACCGATTTGATTACCCACCATTGCGATCGTCGTTAGCATTTCGACGTTCGGAGGCTGTACCGCATGGCAGTACAGTGCTAACACGCCGATAAAGTTGCCGTTGCTGACGATCGGAAATCCTAGCGCAGTATGTAAACCCGCTTCACTAGCTTCACGCGATCGCAAAAAATTGGTTTCGTTTAAAACATCGGTGATCCACACAGGCTGCAAACTTTCCCACACGCGACCCGGTAAGCTTTTTCCACACTCAATGCGGTAGGATTTTGTTTTTTCAACAAAGAGATCGAGATTTGCACTGGGTGAATTCCAACATTCCACACAGTGCAACACAGGCGTAGAATCTAGCGTCCACAGTTCTCCGACCTGCCAGTTTAAACCGCGACAAATCGCCTGAAGCACTTTTGGAATCACTCCTTCGATTTGTTTAGAATCAAGCAAAATTCGCGTCGCTGTGTAGCGCACATCGCGATGATGATCGGTTTGTTGGCGTTCCGCTTCGCGCTTTGCCGCATCGGTAATATCGTGTGAAATGCCAACAATGCCAATCACCGTTTGATCGGCATTGCGCAGTGGAAGCTTTGTAGTTTCAAACACGATCGCGCTTCCATCTTGAGCCGTTGCCAAATCACGAGGATTGTAAATCGTTTCTCCAGCTAAAACCGCTTGATCATCAATCCGAAAGCCGCAAACTTCAGCATCAGGATCGCCAAACACGACCGATTCAGAAAATCCAATTTCTAAATCGGTTTTGCCGATTATTTCGCTAATCGATCGTCCAATCGACTTAGCAAAACTTTGATTGACTAAGGTGTACCGAAACGCAGCATCTTTAACATAAATCCAATCGGGAATTTTATCGATTACAGTTCTTAGTAAACTCGCTTGTGCCGCATTAATCGCTTGCGTTTGATTTAAGTTGAGCGTTGCTTCTGCACGATCTTGCATTGCTTGATCGCGCTCTGCTATCGTCGCTTTAAGCTGTTTGATCGTGTGCAGTAACTCGGCAGTGCGCTCTTGAACTTGCGCTTCAAGCTGTTGATTGGCTTGCATTAAGCGGGCTTCGAGTTGCTTTTGAGCGCTCACATTGCGAACCATCCAACGCAAGCTGATATCTACGTCTTGAAACGCGATCGAGGATACCGAAAACAACGCTGGGAAAACGTCCTGGTCTCGCGGTTGAAAATCAATTTCCCAATCGGTACAGTGTTGCAGCGCAGACAGTTGAGATAGCTGCACGCGAAATTTTGATCGATCGTGTTCTGCAACATAAATAGAGATCGGCTTACCGATTAGAAACTTTTGCGCAACGTTAAACAGGGTCGCTGCCGCTTGATTTGCTTCTTGAATCATGCCCTGCAAATCGGTTACAAAATAGCAGTCTGGCGCAAAGTTAAATAAATCTTGATAGCGTTGCCGTTCGTGGCTCAAGGCTTCCTGGTAACCGCTAATCTCGCTTTGTTGCGTGTAGAGCGCTTCAACGGCAACGCTCAGTTCCTCAAGCGATAAATCCACTTCGCGAACTGCGCTTTGCACCTTTGCTTCGCAGTTCCCCGATCGAGTCATCGCATTCGATGACAAGGACTGTGATTGCCTGAGATCAGCAAGGCGGTCTTGCGCTGCTTGAATCCCTTGCTCTAACTGCTCAATTTTTATCGTTGGAGTTTCCTGCGAAGCTTTTTTATTGTTGTACACGGTACAGAGCGGTAAAACAGTTATTAGAAGTTTTCCCGAAGCAATTCAATCTAGCGTCATTTCTCTTAAAAGATTTTAATCGCTTTTTTTCTTTTTCAAATCAACAACCATCGCACTAAGCGCCGTTTTACGATCGGTTCGCGAAGTCTAAAGAACACGACGCCTGAGAAAAAGTTATGATCGCTAAACAGCAGTTAAGCCTGCCTTCTACCGTACTATTATGAATCGCGACGTTCGGCACTCTGATTTATCGTTATCGCCTGCGGAGACGGTTGCTGACTGCATCAAGCAGATTGAAGCGTTTGCGTTGCAGGAATTCGACCGACAAATTCAACGTCATCGGCTTTACTATCACACTCGCGACCACATTTACCAAGTGCAGCGTCGATCGCGCTTGATTTTCGATGCCGTTCGCCCGCATCTTGATCCAGAAATGGTTTTGCACCTTGAACCGTTGCTCGATTTATGCGTGATTGCGCACGATATGGTGCAAGTGTTTGAAGCGCAACCTCAGCCCCACGCAGCGCGATCGCGAATTGCCGGAGTGAGTGAAACCGCAACGATTAATCGCCTGCTCGATTACATTGACGCGCACAACGCCGCACAGTTTAGCGACCGCGATCGCGCTACAATTCAAGCGGCGATCAGGGCGACGATTTGCGCATACGATGCTCAAGAACAAGCCATTTATCAACCAGCACTCAATCAGCCGAATCTCCCGATCGTAGCTCGCATTCTCGCCTTAGCCGATCTCGGTGCGTTGGGAATTGATGGCATCGAGATGTACAACCGCGAAGGCAGCCTTTTATTTCTCGAAGAAAATCTTGACGTGATTCCATTGGTTCTCAATAAAAGCATTTACACGCTTGAAACAACAGATGCAACGCTGGCGCGAAATATTCAACAACGCTTACTGAAACGCTGTCGGTTTCAAGTCAATTTTGCCAAGAGTCGAGTAGCACGATTTGATCATGAAATTGCGGATTTTCCAAAAGCCTCGATCGACACGCTACGTTATCAAGTATTCAAGCATCTCAATTCCACAACCCTACAAGAACTCGAAGCCACAACCCCGATTGATGATAATACTTCTCTAACGGTGTTGCTGCGGTTTTTTGATCTCGATCGCTATCTCAAAACCCCAAACCAGGATGATTAATGCGTTGATCGAGGAACTCTTCACTTCCTCGACCTTGCTTGTAGCTGATTGAGAATCGCGCTTAGCGATCTTCCCAATGCCCTTCGACCCAGTGACCTCCAATGCCTAAAAAGCCAGGTTGCCAATGACCCGGAACCCAAATGCGCCGTTCTGCTTCGCGGCGAAGTTCTTCGCGGCGGATTTCTTCGCGCCGAGCTTCCGCACGCCGAACTTCTTCGCGCCGAATTAGCTCCGCTCGTCGATCGATGGGAAAGCGTTGATCAACCTGATACTGCACCGGAACGCGCTGATCAACATAAACATCGCGATATCCGGCAAGGGCGGCTTTTGCGGCGATCGTGCAGAATCCAACCGGAAGCGCGATCGCGACGGCTGCAATACTTCGTTTAATACCCATAAGACTCAATGATAATGAGGATGCTATTTAGACAAAAGCGCTTGTACGATCGTTCAACTTTAGAGTTGTCAATTTGATGACAGAATATGACTCGCTTGTGTCAATTGTTTTGTGTTAAGTACAAATAATTTGATTTATTTCTCAAGAAAGACTGCATTGATTCCGCTTCTCATTTATGACTGGAATGGGATTTGGCATCTCTAATCGTAAAACTTTTGTGATTGAAGCGACTTTCTAATCGGTCATTAACAGATTCATGATTGGCTAAGCTTTATTAATTCTAGGGTTGAAACGATTTAACTTTATTAGTCGTTATTGGAAAAAATAAATGACAACTCAGACTGAGCGTGAAATCCAACCTAAAAAACTCACGTTCAAAAAAGCATTACATTTAATGGGTCCAGGATTAATTACTGGCGCATCGGATAACGATCCAAGCGGTGTTGCAACTTATTCTCAAGCAGGCGCACAGTTCGGATTTGGAATGCTATGGACGATGGTATTTGTTTACCCGTTTATGGGCGGCATTCAAGACATTAGCGCCCGGATTGGTCGCGTCACCGGACACGGCATTGCTGGAAATTTGCGGCGGTATTATCCGAAATGGTTGACCTACACGATCGCCGTTTTAATCGTGTTTACAAATACAATCAATTTAGGAGCCGATATTAGCGCAATGGGTGAAGCGCTGCATTTGCTCAACGGTGCGCCTTTGTTTTTAGGAGCAGTCGGGTTTGGGCTTTTGTCGCTGGTATTGCAAATCACGGTTCCTTATACAAAATACGCTTCGATTTTAAAGTGGCTCACCTTAACGCTGTTTTCTTATGTTGCAACTGTGTTTGCGGTGAAAGTGCCGTGGGGCGAAGCGCTAAAAGGAACCCTGCTTCCCAATATCTCGTTTAGCACTGAATACTTAACCACGCTCATTGCAATTTTAGGAACGACGATTAGCCCGTATTTATTTTTCTGGCAAGCGTCGCAAGAAGTCGAAGAATTGGAAACGACACCCGACGCAGAACCGCTTAAAAAAGCACCGCAACAAGCACCCGAACAATTCGATCGCATTCGTTGGGATACCTATTCAGGAATGGCGTTTTCTAATATTGTGGCGTTTTTTATTATTTTGACTGCCGCCGCAACGCTGCACACGCAGGGGAAAACCGACATCAATAGTGCAGCAGAAGCGGCAGAAGCACTGCGCCCGATCGCAGGAGATTTTGCGTCACTGCTGTTTTGCATTGGCATCGTAGGCACTGGTTTACTCGCGGTTCCTGTGTTAGCGGGTTCTGCGGCTTATGCCCTGGGTGAAGCGCTAAAGCTCCCCACAGGTTTAGATCATCACCCGCTCGAAGCAAAAGGATTTTATGTGATTTTGGCAGTCGCAACCCTGCTCGGATTAGGAATTGCTCTCAGTCCGATTAACTCGATCGATGCGTTGTTTTGGTCGGCGGTTGCAAATGGCGTGATTGCTCCCCCCATTATGATCATCCTGATGCTGATGACGACGAATCGCCGCATTATGAATCAGTTTACGATTTCACGTCGATTGCGGATTCTCGGCTGGATGGCAACTGGACTAATGACGCTTGCTACGATCGGGTTTTTCCTCACGATCGGTCATTAACAGTTTTGGAATTATTTGCTTAAAACGAGAACGATTATCAGCACTCGATTATTAAAGCAATAACACCAAAAGTTTTATTTCAGTGTTAGCTCGACGAGGTTTTCGCTGCGCTGCAATCGCACCGATGCCCCGTAGATTCTCTATGAATAGAGAATCTACGGGGCTTTTCAGATTACGGTTAACCAACCCCTTTAATTAAACCAATGTTGCTTTAACCTGGTTAGAAATTACAGACCAATCATTGAGACGTCACTGGTCTGTTGTCATGCTTTAAATCTATTTATATTGAAATATGTTGAACTTTTTACATCTAGTTTGCTACAAGGTTCAATTGGCTTTATTAATCGAACTTTAATCTTTCGTTGTCGTTGCCATTAACTTAGTCGCGTATTGTCATGGTGTCAGCATTGACACTTCATTCACTTCATCTGTGTTCGATCGTTGTTTTAGCTGGTGTTGGTCTTATCACAATAACCCTTTACTTTTCCTTAACAGCATAACCCTGAAATTGCTTGACGCAATATCAGCTTGTGAAGCATCTTCATAACGGTTTTGACGTTGTGAAGTCATTCGGGATTGCGCAAATTGTGCAGTGTTTTGTCTCTAGCTCAAACTGCATTTCGATACTTAGATTGGCAACGGTGCACACCGTCACTTCCTGCTGCCATTGGTTTTGTCTTAACTACACACATGGACACTTTCTCAAGCTCGAATTCGGCTGCTCCGTTAATGGATGCAACCTCTCTCAGTGCTCAATCTACAGGCTCTAAGCGCAACGTTTTGGTTTTTGTTGCCGATGGTTTGCGCTTTGGCTCGGTCAATCCCACCGACGCGCCCACCTTGACAAGCCTGAGACAGCAAGGCGTCGAGTTCACCAACAGCCACTCGCTGTTTCCCACCTTCACCACGCCGAACGCTTCTGCCATTGCCACCGGACACTACTTAGGCGATACTGGCGATTTTAGCAACACTCTCTACTCGGGCTTTCCCACCCCTAGCGCTAACGGTAGCCCGACGCCGTTTATCGAAAACAATCCCGTCCTCGGCGACCTCAACGCACAGTACAACGGCAACTTCGACCCAAGCGACCCGGATAGCTTTAGCTTTTACAACTTCCTCAACGAAGACACGCTGCTGCAAGCGGCTCGTGGAGCAGGCTTTAGCACCGCCGCCGTCGGGAAACTCGGCCCCACGCTCATCCAAGATGTCAGTCAAGGCACGGTTGACCCTAGCACCGGAAAAGTTCCAGTTCCACAAACGATCGTGATTGACGATTCGACGGGCAAAACGGGCGGCATTCCGCTTAATGCCGACCTTCAGCAGCGCTTGATCAAAGCGGGCGTGGGCATTGCCGCCCCGGATCGCAGCAATGGCGCAAATACCAGCGACCCAACACAAGCGCAACTGAGCAACGGCTTTTCCGGCAGCAACACCACACCGGGAACGCAAGCAGCGAACTATGTGCAGCAGCAATATTTTGTCAACGCGACCACGCAGGCGATTTTGCCGGAATTCAAAGACAACGGCAACCCGTTTGCGATGGTGTATTGGTCCCGCGACCCGGACGGCACGCAGCACAATCAGGGCGATAGCCTCAATAGTTTGACACCGGGCATCAACGGTCCGACCTCGAAGGCGGCGATTCAAAACGCCGACGCCAACTTAGCCCAAATCATTCAGGCACTCAAAGATCAAGGGCTTTACGACAACACCGATATTTTCGTGACCTCAGATCACGGCTTTTCGACGATTAGCAAGTCTGGGGTCGATGCACAGGGGACGAAAGTTAACGATTATGCTTCGACCTTGAGCTACAAAGGCGTCAATCCGGGGCAACTGCCTGCGGGGTTTGTCGCAATCGACCTTGCTCACGGACTCGGACAAAATCTGTTTGACCCCGATCAAGCCACCAAAGGCACTGACGGCAACTATACCTACAAACTCTTAAACCCCACTCAAGGCGATCGACCCAACAACGGCAACGGACTGATCGCATCAAGCACGACTTTGAGCACGCCGAACGCCACGACCGCACCGCCTGCTAATGTAATTGTGGCAGCAAACGGCGGCTCGGATTTAGTGTACATTCCTGACCACAACGCCGAGACGTTAAAGCAAGTCGTGGACATTCTCACCAAAGAAAACTACGTGAGCGGCTTGTTTGTAGATGATGCGTATGGACCGATTGCAGGCACGTTACCGCTCAGTTCGATCAATCTAAAAGGATCGGCACAAACGCCGACGCCTGCGATCGTGATTAACTTTAAGACGTTTAGCACCGATGCGAGCAATCCGAACCAAAGCGAGGTCGAGATTGCAGATACGACGTTGCAGCAAGGGCAGGGGATGCACGGTTCGTTTGGGCGCGGCGATACGCTCAACAATATGATTGCGATCGGACCAGACTTCAAGCGCGGTTTTGTGGATAGCGCTCCGGTGAGCAATGCCGATGTTGCGCCGACGTTAGCCAGCATTTTAGGATTGAACGTTCCCACCAGTAACGGTGATTTAGTCGGGCGCGTTATTTCTGAAGCGCTGAACGGAAACCCGGACAGCGTTGATTCGACTTCGGGCGTGCTGAAATCAAGTCAAGCGCTAAACGGACAGCGCACCTATCTGAATTATCAGCAGGTCGGAGATACGAAGTATTTTGATGCGGCGGGCTTTGCCAATGGAACTGTAGGACTGAATACAGGCGAAAAACATGTTTTATTGCTGTCGATCGACGGTTTGCGCAATGCTGATTTAGCTGATCCAAACCTGCAAGCTGACCTTCCCAACATTTTGTCGCTAGAAAAATTGGGTGTGTTGTACACCAATGCTTCAACCAGTAGCCCCTCGGATTCGTTTCCGGGTATTTTGTCTTATCTAACCGGAGCAGGCCCCGCGACAACTGGCGTTTATTATGACGATAGCTATGCGCGGAACTTGATTGCACCTGGCGGAAAAGCAGGTGATCCGACCGGAACAGAAGTGTTATTCGACGAAAGCATCGACAAAGATTCAACACTTCTAAGCGGTGGCGGTGATTTTGGAGTTGGCAGCATTGACACCTCTAAATTGCCGCTAGACGCAAGCGGCAATCCGGTTTATCCGCATCAATACGTTAACGTCAACAACATTTTTGATGTGGCGAAAGCCGCAGGATTATACACGGCTTATTCGGATAAACATCCGGGCGGCTATGACATCGTAAACGGCCAAAGCGGGAACGCGATCGAGGACTATTACTCGCCAGAAATTGCGGCAAAAGTCGCGATCGATCCCACGACCGGAAAGCTGATCGATGCCTCGAATAATCCGAACAACCTACCGCTTGCCAGTACAACCACGAGCGTGCAGCTTACCAAAGCTTACGACGATCTCAAGGTTCAAGCGATTCTAAATGAAATCAAAGGCTTGAATTCAACCGGAACGACGCCCGAAGAAGTTCCAAATCTGTTTGGCATGAACTTCCAAGCGCTGAGTGTTGGACAAAAAGTGCTGAGCGGCGGCATTGCAGCCGATGGAACCCCATCGGCGGATCTGCAAGACGCGCTAAAGCACACCGATCAAAGCATCGGTGAAATTGTTGACGCGCTAAAACAGCAAGGACTTTATGACTCTACGCTAATTGTGTTGACGGCGAAGCACGGTCAAAATCCACGGCTCGGATCAGCCAGCTTGGTAAAAGACGATGTTTTGACTAATACGCTCAAAGCTTTTGGAATCGGGGTGGCTCAGGCGACGCAAGATGACATTTCACTCATCTGGCTCAAAGATCCAAGTCAGGCTCCGCAAGCAACCGCGATTCTCAACTTGCTGAAGCAGGTTAACAATCCGGGCATTGACACTGTGTTCTCTGGCGATAGTTTACAGGCAGCAGGATTTGGCACACCAGGGAACGATCGCACGCCTGACTTGATTGTGAAGCTCGATCCAGGCGTTGTGCTGGTTGGCAATCCGTCGAAACCTTCAAAGCAAGCTGAGCATGGTGGACTGTCGCCCGACGATCTCAATGTGGGATTAATTTTGGGCGGTGGTTTGGTACCAGGCTCGGCACAAGGCGAAGTAAACAATCAAGCCGTGAGCACCAAGCAAATTGCGGTGACGGCGCTTGATACGCTGGGGCTTGATCCGGCTCAGTTGCAGGGTGCGGTTGCTGAAAAGACTCAAGCATTACCTGTTTAGTTTCAGCTAGAAAATCGATTTTTGATACCCTCACTTTTTAAGCAAAAGTGAGGGTTTTTTAGCTCACCGTGAGTCTCCAACAAAGGTGCACCTGCGAGAACTCCTAAGAAACAAACGTTTTGCGGCTGATTCGGTTTTAGTCCTTATTTTTGTTTCTTAGGAGTTCGGGTTAATCCATAAATGCGAGCGCGACTCAGTTAGCTGCGCACATTGCCTGCGGCTACGCGGCTATACAAACGAAGTTCCCCTTCGGGGACTAATCTCTGTGACTTACTCTTAACCCGTGGTTTTGTCTGTGTAGCCGCGTTGCCGCTCGTCACTTGCGCAGCTAACTTAATCGCGCCCGCGTCTGAGGCGATCCACCAATCCTTCAGACCCCATTCAAGCAATTTGTGATCCCGAACTGACGTTAGCTCAACGTCAGTTCGATCGTGTTCTCTAAATTCCAGAATCTAAAGAGCTTCCTGGACCTCTCATCGTAGCCAACCCCGTTTAGTGAACTCATAAATCAAAACAAAATCTGTAGTTTCTTGAGTTGTCACAGGTCTGAAAAGCTCTAGTCATATTTCGCTCAAACCACGCTTGATAAAATTCTAGAGTTATTCATCCAGTGAGGATAATTACTATGAATCGCGCAAAATTAGCGTTGTTACTGTCGGCTACAACGCTCATTACAGTCAATCTCTCTGGCGTTGCGCAAAAAGCAACTGCCGAGCAAGCTTCTGCAATCGCCGCGCAAGCTTCTGACAACACACAACCTGCCTGGGCGAATCGCATTATTGGCAGCTATCAAGGTGAGATTTGGCACAACGGTAAACTGGTTCCAGGTTCTACGATTTTCCAATACTCGGATTCGCATCAAATTCAGGGAATGTACATCACCAACGATCGAGGCACTTATCAAATGGGTGACTTATCGCAGTGCAAAACGACTTCAGAGCGATCGATCTCGTGCCAGTTTAGTGAACCGGATCGATCGGGCACGTTTGAAGCAAAATTCTCGCCAAACTTCTCAAACTTTCAGGGAGATGAGCGAGTCGGATCAACCGAAATGCATCAATGGATGGGAGCGCACGGACAATAATTCTATGAATGTGAATTAAACTACCTTGATTCACACGATTGAAATAAGGTTGACAACGCAAAATCTAACAAAATTGAAATAGCTGACGTAGTAGAATCGCTAAAGGTTGCAGCGCTTCAGGGCAGCATCTAAAGAAACGTTGAAGTTATAGCCGCGTTCTACTGTTGGTAAATGACCCGGAGGAGGGCTTGTGAAATTCGGCTCTTTTCCGGGTTTGTAGTCAAGCCGTCGCGTTTGAGGATTGTACGTCCATTCGATCAGCCACTCACCGGATAGTTTTTGCCAACCGACTTGATCGTACATTTTGCGATAATCGCCGAGCGCCTTGAGAATCTGTTGCTGAGTTGAAAAGCCAAATTGACCCATGCTGGCAGCACTCCAAAGCCGATCAACGGTGTGGAGATCTTTACACGACAGCGTTTCCATTTCAGAAGCCGTGGTGAAGCCTTGCGCTTGCGACTGCGGCCCTGCAACCTCAAGTAGCCGCTCGTAGGTTTCGCGATCGGCACTTCGCCAGTCTTGGCGGCTCAAATCATCTTTTAGCGGGCTGTAATTGACATTGCGATCGCTCTCAAGCGCGACTTGATTCAGCGTTGAATTAGACGTCGATCGAGCGGTCGGATTCGATTGCAGCTTCGAGCCAAACCACAAAATTGCGCCCGTTAAGCTAAACAATCCGATCACAATCAGCGTGGTGAGAATTAAAGCGATTGAATGGTTTGATTTCGACATAATCTAGCAAATTTTTGAAAAAATCAGGTCTAGCGTTGCTTTAATCTTGAGTCAGTTCGCGTGAGATAAGCTGTTTTTGCAGGGCAACCACAGCAGCTTGAGTGCGATCGCGCACATTCAATTTCTGCAAAACCGCATGAACGTGAACTCGCACCGTTCCCGGCGTAATGTAGAGCGCGTCAGCGATTTCTTGATTTGTTTTTCCGGCTGCAATTAGCGTTAGAATTTCTTGCTCGCGGCGCGTCAAAAGCGGATCGCCTGCGGGAATTGCCGATTTAGAATCGCTGCCAAACGCGGCGCGAATTTCACTCGTCGCGATCGAATCCCACCAAGACGCCCCGGCCGCAATCGATCGAATTGCCAAAATTAACGTTTCTGACGCACTTCCCTTTAAGCAATAGCCTTGCGCCCCCGCTTCGATCATGCGGTTAATCAGCGTGCTTTCTCGATGCGACGTTAAAACTAAAATCGGTAGATTCGGGCATTGCTGCTTGATTTGACGGCACGCTTCAATGCCGCCGATTCCAGGAAGCCCAATGTCTAAAATCACCACGCTCAACAAGTGACATCTCACCAGTTCTAAAGCAGTTTCACCGTCTTCAGCCGCCGCCACGACATCAAATCCGGGTTCCTGCTGCAATCGGGTTTGCAACCCTAATCGAAAGAGTTCATCGTCTTCGACGAGTAGAATTTGAATCGGTAGCGACATCACTGATTGAATTGAAACGGTAACGCAGGCAAACGAAATGCAAAAATCGCGCCGTTGGGCTGACGGTTTTCTGCCCAAATTATACCGTTATGCGCTTCGATAATTTGGCGTGAAAGGTACAGTCCTAACCCCGATCCGCTTGCTTGTCGATCGCTTTGTCCTTGATAAAATCGCTTAAACAGCGACGGCAATTCTGCGGCGGTAATGCCTGCGCCAGTATCGATAATTTTAACCGTTTGAAACGACGCACTCGGTTCTAAAACCACTTCGACTTTGCCGCCTCGCGGCGAGTGATTAATCGCATTTGTGAGCAGATTCGCAATCACGCGCTGAAGCTGCAAAGCATCGCCTTTCACCCAAAGAAATTTACGAAAATCCGATTCGCCGTAGTTAAACGAAAGATGCACGCGCCGACTGGTTGCAAGCTGACGCAGCGTTGTTGCCACTTCTTCGGCAATTTCCACTAAATCAACGGGTTCGAGATCAAGCTTTAACCCTTCAGCGTCGTTACGGTAAACATCCAGCAGCGTTTCAACCAGTTTTAGCGTCGTTTGATGCGATCGGATCATCGTTGATAAAACCGTTTGCTGGGTTTCTTGCACTGTGCCAAACCCACCCGTTTGAAATGCTTTCAACGTTTCGATCGCGCCTAATAGCGGCGTTTTCAAATCGTGCGCCAGCGTAGACGTAAAATCTTCGCGAATGCGCGACAGCTTTTCTTGAGCTTGCAGTTTGGCTTGCTGTTGCAGCAAGGCTTGTTGATAAAGACGACTGCGATCGCATAAAATCCCGGTCACGATTAAGGCACCCGTCGCGATCGCTCGACTCGCGATCGTAGAAGGTTCGACAGGCGCAAAATCCGGAATCCAAAGATTGCTCATCGTCAATATGCACGCCGCGATCGTCACAATGCGCGTTGTGGTGCGGCTAAGGCGAATGCTGCACAGCAAAATTGGCGCAATGTAGAGATCGCCAAACACGTAAGAGGCAGGTGTAGAAAATTCAAGTGCGGCCACGATCGCAAACAAAATCATCACGTAAAAGCGCGATCGTGTGTGTAGTTCTTGAAATGAAGTCAGTTTAGGCAGAAACATCAATACCCAAGTTTGCAGAACTTATAGCGTTTATTTAAGCTTATAAACTTTTAAGAATTGTCGCCAAATTGTGATAGAAATTCACGATTTTGAGGCGTGTTTAGACTCTCTATATCTATAAGTATAGAGAGTCTAAACACTGCTCATAGACGATCGACTAAAACCTATATTCCTTTGCATAAAAGCAGTGGCTGCTTAAATTTATATCTTGTTATTCTGCCGAGTGTGTTTGATAATCAAATTGCAAAGACAAGAATTTTAATTGTTTTTCACACTTCAAGAGACTTTCAAATTTATTTCCAAATTTACTCTACGAGTCTCTTGATGCTGGCTGATTACCTGCTTCAACTCACTTCATGTCGGAGTTTGATTAACTCATGCTGCAAGGATGGATTCAGATTGCATTAACGCTTGTGCTGGTTGTAGTAATTACGCCATTTTTGGGTCGCTACATGGCGCGGGTGTATATGGGACAGCGCACCGTTCTTGATCCGATTTTAAACCCGATCGAACAATCAATTTTTGCGATTAGCGGGGTGCGTTCTCGTGAAGATATGACGGGTTGGCAATATGCAAGAGCCGTGATTTACAGCAATATTGCGATGGCGTTACTGCTCGCATTTATTCTGTTTAATCAAGGCTGGTTGCCGTTTAATCCCACTGGATTAAGTTCGCCGACTTGGGATACGAACTTACATACGATCGTGTCATTTATTACTAACACTAATCAGCAGCATTATTCCGGTGAAACGACCTACGGGTATTTTGCTCAGTTTGCTGGATTAGGCTTTATGTTTTTTGTGTCAGCCGCAACAGGTTTGGCCGTGGGAATCGCGTTTATTCGCGGCTTGACCGGACGACCGTTGGGAAACTTCTATGCGGATTTGATTCAATCGATTACGCGAATTTTGTTACCGATCGGCGTTGTTGGAACCCTGATTTGCATCGCGGCGGGAATGCCTGAAACGCTCGCTGGGCCGGTTGTCGTGCCAACGCTGGAAAATCCCGCAGTGAGTCAAGCGATCGCTCGCGGCCCAGTCGCTCATTTCGAGGTGCTCAAAGAAATCGGCGAAAACGGCGGCGGATTTTTTGCGATTAACTCCGCGCATCCGTATGAAAATCCAAGTCCGTTCACAAACCTGCTGCAAATTGTGGGAATGGTCTCGATTCCCGCTTCGTTTATTTACACCTACGGCATTTTTGCCAACAACAAGCGGCAAGCGTGGCTGGTGTATGGATTAGTGTTTGTGATCTTTGTGGCGTTTGTAATCGTCGCTGGCGTTGGAGAATTCAACGGCAATCCAGGAGTAAACGCGCTGCTTGGCGCTCAGCAGCCGAATCTTGAAGGTAAAGAAGTTCGATTTGGCTGGGCGCAGTCGGCGTTGTTTGCCGCAATGACGACCGGAACGATGACGGGTGCTGTTAACGCAATGCACGATTCGCTGATGCCTAACGGCTTGTTTGTTGCCTTCTCGAATATGTTTTTGCAGATTATCTGGGGCGGTCAAGGAACAGGAGCGGCGTACCTCTTTGCCTACTTAATTCTGGCGGTGTTTGTCACCGGACTAATGGTCGGACGCACCCCGGAATTTTTAGGACGCAAAATTGAAAAACGCGAAGTGGTGCTCGCCAGCTTTTTGATTTTGCTCGTGCATCCGATCGCGATTCTACTGCCCGGTGCGATCGCGCTTTCGTTTCCCGATGCCGCCGCTAACGCGACAGCCCAGGGCTTGTACAACGGCACCAGCAATCCTGGCTTTCATGGCTTGTCGCAGGTAATCTACGAATATACTTCGGCGGCTGCCAACAATGGATCTGGACTGGCTGGACTGAGCAACTATCAACCGTTGCCCTCGGCGCTGTGGTGGAACATGAGCTGCATTTTTAGCTTGCTGGCGGGTCGCTATGTGCCGATCGTGGCGCTTTTGCTGCTGGCAGATAGCATGTCGCGCAAACAAGCCGTTCCGATGACCGCAGGGACGCTGCGCACCGACACCTTCTTATTTACGGGTGTTACCGCAGGCGTAATTCTGATTTTAGGAGCGCTGACGTTCTTTCCAGTTTTGGCGCTAGGCCCGATTGCTGAAGCCTTTCAGGTCATGCGAGGAGCTTGATCATGTCGATTCATTTTTCTAACTCCTCGACTGTTGCCGCTTCGTCTAGATTTCCGGTTTGTCATAATCGATGTTCGACGGCTTCGATCGATGGATTTTACGTTGTTGCTTTTATGAGCGTGCTGATTGTTCTTAGCGTTGGCGGATGGAAAATTTATCGCTCGATCGCCCGTCAACGTCAACTCAACCGCGCCATTTTGCTTCTTCAGCAGCAAGCAACGCTAGAGCGATTCATTAAACGGCGTTTTTCCGTGCCTCGTTAAGTTATTTCCTCACTCAAGAAACTTATGCAATCTGATCTGACACCGGATAATCTTCGATCGCCGCAAGGCCCTCGCGATACTCGCCGCCACACGCCCAAAGCGAATTTGTCTGGACTGTATCAACGAGCAATCAAAGAAGCGTTTATTAAGCTTAATCCGCGCACGGCGGTCAAAAATCCCGTGATGTTTGTGGTTTGGGTTGGAACGCTCGTAGCGGCATTGGTGACGATCGATCCCAATCTTTTCGGAACGGTTGCTGCCGATCCCAACCAACAGCGTTTGCTCAACGGCATTATTACGTTCATTTTGTTTTTCACGGTTGTCTTTGCCAATTTTGCCGAAGCCGTTGCCGAAGGACGCGGCAAAGCGCAGGCAGACAGTTTGCGATCGACGCGCTCGGACACAAAGGCAAACAAACTTCTGCCGGATGGCTCGATCGAAACGGTGAGTTCAACCGCACTGCGACGCGGCGATCAAGTCAAAGTCGTCGCTGGCGATATGATTCCCGCCGATGGCGAAGTGATTCAAGGCATTGCATCGGTTGATGAATCTGCGATTACTGGAGAATCAGCACCCGTGCTAAAGCAACCCGGAACCGACATTATGAGTTCGGTGACTGGTGGAACGCGGCTTTTGTCGGATGTTTTAATTCTACGAATCACGGCTGATCCGGGGCAAGGCTTTATCGATCGCATGATTTCGCTGGTTGAAGGTGCAGAACGTACCAAAACCCCGAACGAAATCGCGTTAACGGTATTGCTGGCTGTTTTAACGCTTGTATTTTTGATTGTGGTTTCAACGGTGCCCTCGCTCACAAGCTTTATTGCGAATTTTCTGGGTACAACCTTTGGCGACGCGCAGGCGAATAGTTTAAGAGCGGGTTCGAGCGTGGCGATTATGATTTCGCTGCTGGTTGCTTTGATTCCGACCACGATCGGCGGCTTGCTGAGCGCGATCGGGATTGCCGGAATGGATCGCGTGGCTCAGTTTAACGTGATTGCCACGTCTGGACGAGCGGTCGAAGCGTGCGGCGACATTAACACGCTTGTGCTTGACAAAACCGGAACGATTACGCTCGGAAACCGCTTAGCTGAAGAATTTATTCCCGTTAATGCCTACAGCGAAGCGGATTTAGCGCGAATCGCATTAGCAGCAAGCGTGTTCGACGAAACGCCCGAAGGACGATCGATCGTCGCTTTAGCCGAAAGAATGCAGCAAGGCGTTGATTTTAATCGCGATCAAGCTGAAGGCGTAGAATTCAGTGCGAGAACTCGCATGAGCGGAACCGATTTACCCAACGGCTCAAAAGTGCGAAAAGGCGCGGTCGATGCGATCAAAGGATTTGTGCGATCGCGCGGCGGCAACATTCCTCCAGAACTCGATACCGCTTACGAGCGCGTGTCTGGGCTAGGGGGAACGCCGCTTGCGGTTTGCCAAGACGGAGAGGTGTTCGGCATTATCTATCTCAAAGACATCGTAAAACCCGGACTGCGCGAGCGATTCGATCAACTGCGTCGCATGGGTGTCCGAACGATTATGCTAACCGGAGATAACCGCATTACCGCTTCGGTGATTGCGAGAGAAGCAGGCGTCGATGACTTTATTGCAGAAGCCACGCCCGAAGACAAAATCGACGTGATTCGTCGAGAGCAGTCGCAAGGAAAGCTAGTTGCAATGACCGGAGACGGCACAAACGATGCGCCTGCATTAGCTCAAGCAAACGTGGGTGTGGCGATGAATTCCGGCACGCAGGCGGCAAAAGAAGCGGCCAACATGGTGGATTTAGATTCTGATCCAACCAAGCTGATTGACTTGGTAACGATCGGTAAACAGCTTTTGATTACGCGGGGCGCATTGACGACGTTCTCGATCGCGAACGACATCGCTAAGTATTTTGCTATTATCCCTACGATTTTTGCGGCGGCTGGAATCGGGGCGTTGAATATCATGGGATTAAAAAGCGCTCAATCTGCCATTATTTCTGCCTTGATTTACAATGCGCTAATCATTCCCGCGCTGATTCCATTAGCGTTAAAAGGCGTGCAGTTTCGACCCTTAACCGCCAATCAACTTTTGACTCGAAACATTTTGCTTTATGGCGTTGGTGGAATTATTGCTCCATTTATCGCCATTAAAATCATTGATGTTCTGCTGCCATTTTCCTAGTCGTTTCTTATTTCATTTCTACCGCTATGAAACTTGTTCATCTAAAACAGCTTATTCCCACTTCTAAAGCATTCGCAAATGTTTTAGAAACCTTGAGCGATTTGATTTCAGATTGGCGCAATCATAAATTATCGCTCTCAATCTTTCTCGCGTTGTGTTTTAACTTGGTGTTGGCACCGCTTGTCCTGGCTGCGACCGATGGAAGCTTTTCGCGAAATCAAGCTTGGTCACTAAGTTTGCTCGGATTGGTCACGTTAGCGCTGGCGATTTATTTGTTTTTTGTGATGTTTGTACCGGAGCGTTTCTAATATGAGTTTTGCACGTGAAGCAGGACGGGCGATTCGATCGACCCTAATTCTCTGGATTATCACCGCTTTGATTTATCCGTTGCTGATGATTGCGATCGCTCAAGTTGCCTTTCCGGTTCAGGCAAACGGCAGCTTGATCACGCGCACGGGTCAACCTACGGCTAACGCAAACGAAGCTGTAGGAAGTGCGCTGATCGGTCAACCGTTTACAAGCGATCGCTACTTTAACAGTCGTCCGAGCAGCACTAGCTACAGCACCGCCGATCCAAAAAAAGACGATGCGGGCGTTTTGAAGACGGGTGTTTCTGGAGCGAGCAATTTCGCGCCTACAAATCCGGCTTTGTTCGATCGCATTAAAGGCAAATCTGATCCAGATCCGAGTAAAGCGATCGCAGGCGATTTGCCCAGATTGCAAAAAGCAGGCGTACAGCCTACCGCAGATTTGCTTTACTCATCGGGATCTAGCCTTGATCCGCACATTACACCCGAAGCCGCGAGAGCACAGATTGCCCGCGTTGCCAAAGCTAGAGGACTGCAACCGAATCAAATTGAAATCTTGATTAATCAAAATACCGACGGGCGGTTTCTTGGAATTTTTGGGGAACCAGGAGTTAATGTCTTGAAGCTCAATCTCGCATTAGATGCCGCGAAGCCCGGAGCTTAATCGGTGGACTTTCCTCGATTCGCCCGAAACTGAGTTCCGGGCGGATGCACAGCGAAGGATAGTTTTATACTGAAACATCTTTTTAGCTCGACTTATCCATTGGTTAAAAGCGACTGCTTAAGCGGTTTCTAGAAGTCCGAATTCGCCGTTTTCAGTGCTGAATCTTCTAGACTGGGAAAGTTTGAGGGTCTAAGCGGAACTCAAACGGCAGTAAGAATTCCTTGAATTTGAAATGGATAAAGTCGAGCTAAGGCGCAAAAGGTTAGATTAAAAGACGCGATCGACACGAGCACTGCTCTTAAAAGCTTGCTCGAAGATTTTGCCGATCGTTGCAAAACTGCTCGGTTTACCTGTCTAGGTTCAAGTTACTTGTTGCGTTGAGGGTGCGGAATTTATCAAGAAACGCTATTACGCCTCTTCTTTCGTTCCGGTCATTCCCATGATTTCGTAGCCCGCATCAACGTAGATCACTTGTCCGGTAATGCCGCTTGAAAGGTCGCTGCACAAAAATGCTGCCGTATTTCCAACTTCGATTTGTGTGACCGTGCGACGGAGTGGCGCGACTTTTTCAACGTGGTGAATCATGTCGAGAATGCCACCCACTGCCGAGGATGCCAACGTGCGAATCGGGCCCGCAGAAATCGCATTCACGCGAATATTTTGCGATCCCAGTTCTGACGCCAAATAGCGCACATTCATTTCTAACGCAGCTTTTGCGATCCCCATCACGTTATAGTTCGGAATCACTTTCACACCGCCCAAATAAGTCAGCGTCACAATGCTGCCGCCCTCGCTCATCAAAGGTTTTGCCGCTCCAGCAAGTTGAACCAGCGAGTAAGAACTAATATCTAGCGCCAGCGAAAAGCCCGATCGCGACGTTTTACTAAACGCTCCAGACAAATCATCTTTACTGGCAAAGGCAAGGCAGTGAATCAAAATGTCTAACTTGCCCCACTTATCGCGAACCGTGTCAAACGTTGACTGCACCTGCGCATCGTCCTGCACGTTGAGCGGCAAAAACAAACTCGGTTGAAGCGGCTCTACGAGTTCGGCAACTTTCTTTTCCAGTTTGCCTTTGTCGTCGGGCAAATACGTAATGCCTAAATTTGCGCCTGCTTTGTGCAACTGCTGCGCGATGCCCCACGCGATCGAGCGATTATTCGCGATTCCGGTTACAAGGGCGTTTTTTCCAGTCAGGTCTAACATAGCCGTCTATCTCATAGGGCAATTACGAGAATACCAGGAACCGGATCATCAATCTGCACTAAACCACTGTTCTGCTTATGGAGCGACGCGCTTTGCGTTAGTATGTGACCTGACAATTGACCGATCCCCACCAGATCCAATCGAAATCCCGGTGATCGATCGCTTTAATTTCCGGAGTTTCCGTAAATCAAAGCAAAATGTATCCTAGCGAACAAAATTAGATTGGAGAGTCAGGTTTAGTGGTCTAAAGTCATCAACTGCTTACAAAGCGTTGAAATTCCCGTTTGAGCCGCGATTGAGTCAATCTGAATCCTCTCAACCCGATAAAGGAAACAAATGGTAGTGACCCAGGACAGACCACTAGCAGCGATGTTTCGTCAGATCGGAGGCAGCGCCTATCCTCCGGTTGTAGAGACGTTTGAGCGCGGCAAGACGATCTTTTTTCCGGGCGACCCCGCAGAACGGGTTTATTTTCTGCTCAAGGGTGCCGTGAAGCTGTCTCGCGTGTACGAAGCGGGAGAAGAAATTACGGTGGCGCTGCTGCGCGAAAACAGCGTGTTTGGCGTTTTGTCGCTGATCACCGGACAGCGTGCCGATCGCTTTTACCACGCCGTTGCTTTTACGCCAGTCGATTTGCTCTCTGTACCGATCGAGCAAGTCGAAAAAGCCTTAAAAGAGAATCCAGAGCTATCTATGCTGATGCTTCGAGGCTTATCGTCGCGGATTTTACAAACCGAGATGATGATCGAAACGCTGGCGCATCGGGATATGGGATCGCGCCTAGTAAGCTTTTTGCTGATTTTGTGTCGCGATTTTGGCGTGCCGACGCAAGAAGGAATCACGATCGATTTAAAGCTGTCGCATCAAGCGATCGCGGAAGCAATCGGATCAACCCGTGTGACCGTAACGCGCTTACTTAGCAACCTGCGGCAAGACAAAATGATTTCGATTCACAAGAAGAAAATTACGGTTCACAATCCGGTGACGCTGAGCCAACAGTTTACTTAATTCCTTGATTGCAAAATTCTTTATGTAACGACTCAGCAGAGTTCGTAGCTGAACAGGCATAATAAAGGCTGAGCCGTACTGCCTTTTTGCTGTGCGCCTTTCTCGTTTAAGGCACTATAAACCGTCATGTCCGATGTCGGGCTAATTCTGATTTTAGTCGTATTGTTTCTCGGCGGAGTGATTGCAACGGTTGGCGATCGCTTGGGAACTCGTGTCGGCAAAGCGCGTTTAAGCTTATTTAATCTACGCCCCAAGAAAACAGCTACGGTTGTAACAATTTTGACGGGAACTTTTATTTCTGCGTCAACGTTAGGAATTTTGCTGTTAGCAAGCCGTCAGTTTCGCGAAATGCTGCTGAACTTTGGGCGGATTCAAACCGAACTGCGCGATCGCAACCGCGATTTGCAAAAGACACTAGCGGATCTCAACGCCACCGATTCTCAAAAAGCTCAGGTTGAAAAAGAACTCAATCAAGCGCGATCGGATCGAACTCAAGTTGAAGACCAACTCAAGCGCATTAATGCAGACTTGAAGACGTCGATCGACAAACAAAAAAAAACTAACGCTCAGCTTCAACAAGCCGAGGCACAGCGTGATTTAACTCAGCGACAGCTAAACGCCGTTTCTGCTCAAGCGCTCAAACTGCGATCAGAAATCAATCAGCTTCAAGACGAACGCCAAACGCTTGTCAAGCAGCGTGATGAAGTCAAAGCGCAAATTGCCGATCGCGACGAACAAATCGCAGAACGAACTCGAATCATCGAACGGCGCGATCAAGAAATCAACGATCGCGATCGCGTGATTGCGGCACGCGGCGAAGAGCTAAAACGCTTAGAGCAACAGCAAGCGCAATTAAGCGAAGCCGTTGCACAAGCCGAGCAAGAAGCGCAACTGATTCGGAGCGGTTATTTAGCGATCGTGCGAACCGAAGTGCTGTCTTACGGCGTAGTTCGCATCGTTGATCCGAGTTCAGCAAAGGCGGCGGTCGATCGCATTTTGCAAGAAGCAAATCGGTTTGCGCTGCGAAAACTCCAGCCGAACATCAAAGAAGACGCGCAGATTCTACAAATTCCGATCGCAGAAGTTGAGAAACTGATTCAGCAGATCGATGACGGTCAACCTTATGTGGTCAGCGTTCAAGCGAATGCAAATTATGTTCAGGGAGAAAGCACGCCAGTTTCGGTGTACATGAGCGCCATTCCGAATCGGGTTGTGTTTTCGGCAGGCGATACGGTTGATTCTCGGTTAATTGACCCAACTAAGCTATCTGGGCAGGATTTTCAGCGATCAATTCAAGATTTGGTTGAGTCTTCGCGGGCGCGGGCATTGCGAGCAGGCGTACTGAATACTAGCGTTCAGATCGGTAAGATTCAAACGATCGGGTCGTTTTTGGATCAACTGCGGCGCTATCCGTCTCCGGTTGAAGTTCGTGCTGTTGCGTCGGATGTGACATACACGGTAGGTCCGCTCAAAATAGAATTAATTGCCGTTCAAAACGGGCAGATAGTGCTGCGAACATCAGGCTAATCGTGGAGGCAACATGGCGGAACAGCCTGTGATTTTGGGATTTGATCCAGGGCGGCAAAAGTGCGGTTTGGCGATTATGGGCGTTGATCGCCGCTTGTATTATCACGAAGTTGTACAGGCAGCAGACACGATCGCGACGATCGGAACATTACGCCAGCGTTTCCCGATTTCGCTGTTGGTGATGGGCGATCAAACGTCGTCGAAAAGCTGGAGGCAAACGCTGGAGCGCGATTTGTCGGAGCCGTTGCGGATTATTACGGTCGATGAGCGGCATTCGAGTTTGGAGGCTCGCGATCGCTATTGGAAAATGTATCCACCAAAAGGCTTGATGCGACTGATGCCCGAAGGAATGCGAACCCCGCCGCGCAGCATTGATGATATTGTGGCGATTTTATTGATCGAGCGTTATTTGGAGCGATTGGTTAGTGCTCCGTGATTAAGGGTTGATTTAAATAGTTCCGGTTAAGCGGGCGCGACTGAAGGCGCGGCTACACAGACCAAACCACCCACGGGTTAAGAGCGAATATTCAAGACCAGTCCACGGAGGTGGACTTCGTTTGTGTAGCCGCGCCTTCAGTCGCCAGGCGGATTAAGATTCCTATCCGGAACTCAGGTTAGGTTAGACGCTGCGTTCCTGCAACACGGCAATCAGAATGGGGTGAACTCTACCTCCCGCTTGGCATACTTCAACGATTGCAAAAATTTGTATTGATTAAAACGACGATTGCCCAATTTTTCGCCATTCTACTCCACGCCCGATCGCTTGAATTTCAGTTTAATCGCACCTTTTCCACTGACTTCTCCACCCGCGACCAGCTTGATTTCGCCTTTACCGCCAATTTCAACCGAAAGCTCCACTTCGTCTAGCTGCATCCTCGATCGAGGCACGACCTGTTGTTCTGCTTGTTGAAATAATCGAGCGACCATTTGCAAGAACGAAGCCATTTTGCGCTCTAGATCAGACGCATCGAGTTCAACTTCCTTTAACCGTCCGCGCACTTCTTCTGGCCAACCGCGAACCCCTTCGACAGGCGCAGCAACATCGCTGGTGATAATTACGATCGTGTCTTCTGTCATGGAAACAACCACAAACAAATTCTTCGATTATTGTATTGTTTTTAACTCTGATCGAGATTACTCAGCCACGATCGCGGTTCTTAACGTTTGACAAAACTCTCCGATCGCGTTTAATCCCTCGGTCGGTGATCCTTCTGTTAATCGCTTTACAAAGGCACTTCCCACAATCACCGCATCTGATCCCCAGTTCATGACTTGACGGGCGTGTTCTGCCTGAGAAATTCCAAACCCAACGCCGATCGGTTTATCGGTTACTTGCCTTAGTTCTTGAATCAAATCTTTGACTCGCATTTCTAGTTGCGATCGCATTCCTGTAACCCCGGTTGTACTCACTAGGTAAATAAATCCTTGCGATTGCTCAGCGATCGCTCGAATTCGCTCGATCGGACTTGTCGGAGCAACTAAGAGCGTGAGTTCAACGCCATAGTGCGCGGCGGGCTTGAGTAATCCGTCTGCTTCTTCAAGCGGCAAGTCGGGCACCACTAATCCCTTAACGCCTGCTTTTGCAACGTCTTGCAGAAATCGATCAACGCCGCGATTGAGAATCGGATTGTAGTAAGTGAAGAGAATGATCGGCGATCGCAGCGTTGGCGCAACGTCGGTGACGAGTTGCAGAACGGTGTCTAATCGAGTGCCGCGAGCAAGCGATCGCGTGGCGGCGGCTTGAATGACTGGTCCATCTGCCAACGGATCAGAATACGGAACGCCAAGTTCAATTAAATCGGCACCGGATCGATCGAGCACCTGTAACGCTTTCGCCGTTGTTTCAAGATCCGGATCTCCGGCAGTCAAAAAAGGAATCAGCGCACAGCGAGCCTCACTGCGCAACCGCTCAAAGCATTCCGACACTGAAGACATGGGTACTCTCTAAGATGAATCGCATAACTTCAGTAGATTACTGCAATTTTGGGCACCAACGGCACAAAAACGCAGCGTTGCTCAAACTCGGATTCAAGAATTCACTTTTTTCTGCTTTGCCTGATTTTCCTGCTCGATTTCCGCCTGAAGCTGCTCTAACTGTTCAGGCGTCATTTCTTCAAGGCGCTTTTGTAAAACTGCTTCTTCGTAATCTTCAAGCTGTCGGTTGTAGGTCATGTCTTTCGACACTACGCGAAAAAGGTAGCTAAACAGCCAGCCGATTAATCCGCCGACTAGCAACGCTTGACTCCAAATTCCAGCATTGGCGCTGTCTAACCCGACTCCCTCGAAAAATAGATACAGCAGTCCTCCGGCGATAAAAACGCCAAACCCAATTCCAATTGCGTCAATTCGCCGCATCGATTCCACCTGTCACGCTCAGCGCTGACCGTTAAGCTTCAATCTGTCTTGGTTTATTTCTAAAATTCAGAAACGGCGCTAACGCCAACATTCCTGGAAAGAAGAAAAACACCATAAAAAACATAAAGCCGCGTTCCCAGGAGCTTGCAACATACCAACGCGCATTCAGGTAAAAGAACAGCACCAACGGCACAGCAACCAAATAGGTACCGCCTAAAACAAGGTATAGCAGTGCAACATCCATACTTCACAAAAGGATAGCGACTTTTCTATCCTACCGCTTTTGGGCAAGACAAAGCGATTTTGAAACCGAGCGGTGTTAGTGGAATTTGGAAGGCGATCGGCGTGCAAATTTCTATACTTCTGCTTTATCTAAACGGATAATCTTGCGAAGTTTCTCAATTAGTGCTGGAATAGACAAGGAAGAAATTCCGATATCCCTCTGGGGGCGTGGCGGAATGGTAGACGCTACGGACTTAGGGATTTTTGAGCACCTGAGCAGAAATGCTTTGTGTGAATGGAGTCAAATTCGGTGAAGGCTTTCATCTGCTAACGCCGAGCTAAGCTCTAGAGAATGCTTTTTCTTTTTACCTGATTGGTATTGGATTCTCTAGAGAAAGTGTAGAGACTAGACGGCTCCTACCTGACTGGCGCTAACTTCGTTAAAAGGTAAAGGCATAGTCCAGACTACAAACATGCGATGCATGGTAGTGAAAACTACAGTAGTAAGAAAATCCGTTGACCGCAAGGTCGTGAGGGTTCAAGTCCCTCCGCCCCCATTCAAAAATTAGTCATTTGGCGCTTTAAGTTGATTAGTGATTTAGGGCGATGAATCTGCACAAGCTGATCAGAGGCATCGCTGGATTGGGCACTCTTAAGGCTAGTGATTGCACAGCGACTCAAGAAATCTGCTAGAGCAGATCACTCTAAGAAATCGCGCAAGCACGCTTTGTTGAAGTTAGTGCTGAGAAATGAGTACAACATCCAGTGAGCCGCCGCATTTTCGATCGGAAATCGACGTGGTTTCTTCAGAACCCGATCAGGTAGACGCCAATCTTCAAGCTGCACAAGACGCCATTTACCGATTTCTGCTTGATGTTGTGAAGCAATGGACTCCTAAAGAAGCTTTACTGGAATTTAAGCGCTTATTTTTCTATCAAGTCAATTCGGTTAGCACCGATGCTATTCACGCCATTTATGAGATTGCTTTTAGCAACAATGAAGCTGAATTTAGAAATACACTAAAGCGCTGTTGTTACATCTTAGTCAACAACTGGGATGCAGCACGACAGTATGAACCAATTCAAGAACTAATTGATAGTTTTCAATCTTTTACGGTTGAAACTCAAAGCGTTACTTTGATTGTTAAACGCTTAAGAAGCTGGATAGAAAACTTTAGAGATAGCGAAGATTATCAAGAATTAAAGCTATTTACCGCTCGGTATGAAACGAGGGCAAACGCTAGTTGGGTGAACCGCTACACGTCTTATCTGCTCGTGCCTCAGTATGTTAATTCAGCAAATTCGATCGAGCAGCGCCAGCTTGCACGCGCTTTGTCTGCTCAGCTAAAAGATCGATTCAAGTTTGATTTAGCGATGTATGTGGCGCGATCGCAGTCTGCAACTTCACCGGAAAGACTGCCTAAAAATCCCACGGTTCTAGGCGATAACGTTTTGCATCTGATCAAAACGATCGTCACAAAGCGAGGTCAGTATAGCTATGTCAACTTAGCAAATATTTTCTTAAGTCAAATTGAAGACTTAACCTACAAGGAATTTAAATCTAGCCTTCGGAAATATCTTATTTTCTCGATTCATCCTAACAGTGAGTTTGCTGCACTTCTTCAAACAAAGCTATCTAAAAAGCTAGAAAAACTTTATCGGGATTATGACGATGAGAAAATCAGCGACAGTTTACTTTTGAGAACGTGTAATCGGGTGATCGAGTATTTAACAACCGAGAACAAAAAAGATCCTTCGTCGTTGTTTATTTTACTGCTGTCGCAAGGAAACCCAATGACCTTAGTGATTGTGCTGCTTAAATTAATTCTGATTTGTAAAGCGTCTCGATCGCACCTTGAAGCGCGAATTGCTGAAGTGATTCGCTACTACGAAGATTATCCAGAAGAGGATTGTTGGTGGGTGGTGAACTTTCTGGAGATTTTTAACGTGACGTTTGCTATTCACGCTGAAGACGTTCAATATAACTTGATTCAAATGCAGCAAGATCGAGAACAATTATCACAACCAAAACTGAATTTAGAGCACTACCGAGTATTTTCACAAGTCAAACCAGGTATCAATTCAACCGAGAACTCATGAGCTGCGTTTCTCATCGAGCACAGCAAGCGCTGCGCCTGCACCTTCAGCGATCGTATTCATCAAGCGATACAGCGCCACGATGGCTAGTATTTGAGCGCCTGTAAACTGCTGACTCAGCAAAGCAATCATGATCGCTTCAAACACACCCACGCCTCCGGGCAATCCGGGCAAGATAAATCCGATCAGCCACGCCAGCGCAAACGCACTCACAATCATCGGCAAATCTGAAAATTCAATCGGGCGGACGGCTAGAACGGTAAACACAAAACCGAGCGATCGGATTGCCAAAAATCCGAGTTCTCCAAATAACGCCCGCAACGGATAGCGTCGGATTTGCGGCGGTGAAGTTTGTTTGAGTTTGCCGAGTGGTTTGAGCAGCAAATTTAAGACGTGAGGATGAACAACACCCACGATCGTCACGCATACCAATCCTTGCAGTAGCGCGATCGGTAAGCCAAATATCGTATACTGCGGAGCACCAACAACGGCAAGAATGCAAGCCGCAGCCACCATTAAAAGCGGTTCTAGTAAAACGCTAAGCGTTGCTGCACCGACCGGAATTCCGAGCTTTTTTGCCGCCGCAACTCGTCCGTAGAAGTGCCAAACGTTCCCCGGAAGATATTTTGCAATATTGGTTTTGAGATAAGTTCGGATACTCCAAACCGCAGGAACTCGATGATTGAGATCTTTGAGAATCCACGCCCATACAACACCCGCGAAAATATGAGCCAGTAGCGTCATGCCGATCGCGATTGCCAAACTTGCTACACTTGCCGCACTCAACCGTAAACTAGCGACTTCTCGCCAATGGTCGAGCAGCGTTTTTAGCAGAAAAATCAGCACCGTTGCCAGAATCAGCCAGCGTAAAAGCGTTTTCGGGTATTTTCGTAACGTTTGCGCAACAAATCGCGAAAATTGCATGGAGATTGATCGAACAAGTCTACTTCATTAAACGGTAATCCCTCTGGAGTTAGAAAGGAATTGATTTGATTGAAAATAAAAATGTGACTTGCGTTAGAGGCACACGATCGCGTCAACTCTGTACTGTTGATACGCACAAACCAAACAGAACCGCAATCGGCTTCAGTAGTCTCGGATTCGCCAAGCTTTTTGACTGAAGCCATATTTGTTTGGATAAATGATGTTTTCAAGTCAAGTTTTGCCGCTTGACGCTATCAGGAGTACGGTATGAAATCTCTTAGTTTGCTCTTTAAGAAATGGCGAGTTGGACGGCTTGTAATGACCCTAATTGCAGGATTTGTTTTGTTATTAAATACTGCCTGCAATACTGGAAATGTTCAGGGTGCACGTCCGAATAATTTACCTGTTCAAATGGGTGGAAATAATAATCCTCATTCAATGGGCGGTGATGGATACACCGATTACAAAATGTCTACCGATCCGAAAGTGAATTCGGCACGACCGGGCGCGAAAGCAGCCAAGCAAGCGAGTTTACCGGGATCAAATTTGATTGCGATCGGCGGCGTGAAAAGCAATGCTTCGGATATGCAGTATGGCAGTTCAAGACTGTCTGATACCGATACGCCCGACATCGGGCCGGTTCAACAAAAATCACTGCCTCGGTTGCCGAATCCAAAACAGCCGATGGTCGATCGCAGCGACCCCGACGCTAAAATTCTTGAACGAGTTGCAGAAGCCTTTAAAGATGCATCGGCTTTTGTGAAAGACACTGCAGAATCGGCTGCTGATCGTTCAGAAACGAAGATGTCCCCCGCACTCGGACAGTAAAAAATTCGCTCAAAGTCATCAATAACGGAGATTTTTTATGAGTAAGATTGTTTCTTTTTTCAAGTCCATTCGGTTAAAGCAAATTCTCACGGTCTTTCTTGCCGGAGTTGTGTTGCTGTTGAATACCGCT
This sequence comes from uncultured bacterium, assembly GCA_964250455.1. GTDB lineage: Bacteria > Cyanobacteriota > Cyanobacteriia > Leptolyngbyales > Leptolyngbyaceae > CAXUFL01. Next base: position 16,817 of record CAXUFL010000038.1, on the reverse strand, counting down.
TGCACTCGTGCACAAGCAACAATGCCAGATCCCGGCCCGCATCCTGTTGGACAAAACCAGCCGTACAAAGGCGGCATGAACAACTTTGAAGACGCAGCACCGGGAGCAGTTGTTGAAGGCACGCCGGACAAAGTGAAGGCACTGGTTGACAATGCAGAGCGCAATCTCACGTCTGACGATCCACGCGATGCTAACCCGCGCAACAATGAGTTAATTAAAAATCCGGGTAAAGCGGTTGAGCGCACCAAAGACACGCTAGGCGATGCCATTACCACTCGCGCCAACAACGTTAAAGAAGAAGCGAAGAAAGTCGGCGATCGCGTCGCTGGAACCGGAGAGCGTGCGGCTGAGAAAACCAAAGAGATCGGCGATCGCATCGGTAAAGGTGCTCAAAACGTTACCGATAACGTAGTTCCGAACTCGGTTGATAACACTGTCGAAAACACTAAGCAGTCTGCGAAAGCGGCGGCAAAGGACGTGACTCGCGCGGCAAAGAAAGCGATCGACTAGACCTTTTCTAAAGCGAATCAACAATTTACGCCAAGCATAATGCTTGGCGTATTTTTATGGAATCTTAAATTCAGGCATTGTTTGAGCAAACCAAGCTTGCAGTGCGATTCGATGAATTTCTCGCCACGCTAAACCTGTTTGTCGTGCGATCGCCGCACAGTCTTCGTATTCGGGCTGGACGTTGACGATCGCACCCGCACGAGAAGCGATTTTCACCTGCACTTCGCCGTAATCGGTTTTTACGGTTTCAAACGATCGATCCAAAACCGATCGCTGCTGCGCTGTCTGCCGAATGCCTAGCGTACTGGTTTCCCGAAATAAAACGCTTTCACAGCTAGACGCTTTTTCGGGTGAACAAATCACGGTCAACAAAACCCCCGGACGCGATTTTTTCATGCCGATCGCCTGCGTGAACACGTCGAGCGCACCTGCCTCAAACAGCGCATCAAACACGTAGCCGATCGCCTGTGGATTGAGATCATCGATTTGCGTTTCAAGCACGCTAATCGCTTGGGGCTGAGCAAGCGTAGATTTCTGCTCGGTTTGGCTTTGTGCGTCGGTGCCAATCCACAGCCGCAGCATGTTCGGAATCGGCAGATTGATCGATCCGGCTCCGAGTCCAACTTTTTGCAGCGTCATTTTGGGCGGTGCGCCGAATTGTGTGCATAAAGTCGTGGCGATCGCGGCTCCGGTTGGCGTGACTAATTCGCGATCGATGCCGTTGCTGTAAATCGGCACCTGTCGCATTTCCCAAAGTTTAAGGACCGCAGGCACCGGAACGGGTAATCGACCGTGAGCGGCTCGAATCGTTCCGCCGCCAGTCGGCAAAGCTGAGCAATAAAAGCAATCAACTTCAAGCCAATCAAAGCCAAGACAAGTTCCGACGATATCGACAATCGCATCGATCGCCCCTACTTCGTGAAAATGAACTTTTTCGGGGGGAATGCCATGCACCGCGCCTTCTGCTTGAGCGAGTTGCCGAAAAATCGCTAAACTCCAAGCTTCTGCGCGAGCAGGTAGCGTCGCAGTTTGAATCATCTGCTCGATTTCGGGCAAATGGCGCAGCTTTGAATGGGAATGATGCTTGTGATCTTGGTGTCCTTCGTGCGAATGATGAGCGGGATGCGATTTTTCCTCAAAATGACGATCAGGTTCCAAAACAACACTCACTTTGGTCGATCGCTGTCCGTTGCGCTCAACCGTTTCGGCTTGTAGCTCGTATTCGCCTGCAATGCCTAATCGATCCAGGTTTTCAACCAGATACGCCAACGGAACGCCTAAATCAACGATCGCGCCCAAACACATATCTCCTGCAATTCCAGTCGGACAATCAAGGTAAGCTAGTTTACTCATCGCAGTGGAACCCTAAATCTACTTTCCACCTTACACCCGCACCGAAAATGGCAATCACTTACAACCTGCATCCTGATAATCCTCAAGCCCGCAGCATTGATCAAATTGTGGATGCTTTGCGCAATGGCGCGGTGATGCTGTATCCGACCGACACCGTTTACGCGATCGGGTGCGATCTCAATTCCAAGTCTGCGGTTCAGCGCGTGCGCCAGCTCAAACAACTCGCCAACGATAAGCCGCTCACATTTTTGTGTCCGTCGCTTTCTGATATTTCGCAATACGCCGTTGTCAGCGATCAAGCTTACCGAATTATGCGCAGTTTGATTCCAGGAAGCTATACGTTTTTGCTACCTGCAACCAAACTAGTGCCGAAATTGGTAATGAATCCAAAGCGGAAAACAACCGGAATTCGCGTTCCGGATCATCGGGTTTGTCAAGCGCTCCTGCGTGCGCTAGGAAATCCGATTATTTCAACATCGGCGCACGTTCCGATCGACGATGAAACCGTTCCGGTCAAAGTGCGCGATCCAGAAAATCTGTCGCTACCGGAACTCTTTGACAGCATGAATCGACTCGTGGATTTAATTGTTGATACCGGACAAGAAACGACCGATCAAGTTTCTACGATCGTCGATTTAACCGATGATGATCCAACGATCGTTCGCAAAGGCTTAGGCTGGGAAGCGGCAGCAGAATGGGCACTGGTTGAACGCTAAAGCAGTTCTCGTAATTGCCACATTGCCAACGGTCTATCCGCGCGAAGTAAAATTATTTACAGTGTTGCATCGTACCCGCACAGAGCTTTTGATCAGTTTCCGTGCGGGTGGAACATTATAGGAGTCAGACAGGACTCTAGTAGCAGCATCCAAACACGGGTGAACCATCAGCCACCCGAAAAACTGCCACACGCATTACCCAGATTTACCGTAGTACGAAAACGATCGTCTGTAGAAACTGGTGTGCACTACCGAGCCTGTGTTATGAAAGTCAATCCAACCACCCAGTTTTTCGACCCCGATTCTGAGGTTCTAATTGCGTCTAATACTGAAGAATTAATTCGTTCTGAAGCCGCTCCGCAACCGATCCAACCGAATTCAACGCCAGCCGAATCCTTGATTGATCTGCTTGCCGCCGAGCTGGCCGCCGAACTGCAAATCAGCAGCAGCAACGTTCGTAAAGTGGCGCAGCGTGTTGCTACCGAAGTTGAGCGAATTTGCGCTAAAAGCGATCGCATTCAAACTTCCGGGCAAGTTAGCTCGTGGCGCTTGTCGCTGGCTCGGCATCGATTACAAAAATGCATTAACTACTATCGTCTCGGTTCTCAGCGAGGACGAATCGAGCTACACAGCAATCTCAGTACGATGGTGTATCGCCCGATCGCGCCTGCTCATTTACAGCTTAGTTTTCAGGCACGGTATACGCTAATCGAAGATTTCTTACAAGGCTTTTATACCGAGTCGTTACGGGCATTACGCCGCGAAAACGAACTACCGGAAAATTATCAGCCGCGATCGCGCTTAGAACTAGCTGAATATATGGCGTTTACCGAGCAGTACGCAAAGCGGCGCATTACCTTGCCCACTCAGCACAATCAGCAGTTAATCATTTTGCGAGCGCAGCGATTTGCCAGCCGTCAGCCGCAGGAAATTACGGTAGACATTGAAACGGCAATGGAAACGGCAAAAAGCGACGAAGGCGAAACCTACGGTCGATCGCCAGTTTTGCAAATGATTCGCGAACAAATGGTGTCTGAGCAATCCGACGCCTCAGAAGCGGTGCTGCGCGATCGCGTCATCGGTGAACTGATGCAGTATCTTGAATCGCAAGGTCAAGAAGATTGCGTCAACTACCTTACGTTAAAGCTGCAAGATCTCTCGGTTCCCGAAATCGATTCGCTGCTAGGGCTTAGCGCCAGACAGCGCGATTATCTCCAGCAGCGCTTCAAGTATCACGTCGAAAAGTTTGTCACTTCAGCCAACTGGAAATTAGTGCATGAATGGCTCGGTGCTGATTTAGATCAAAATCTTGGATTGCCGCCGCATCAGTGGAATCAGTTTGTAGAAACGCTTTCAGCCGAGCAGAAACGCTTACTAACGCTCAAGCAAGCCAAAAAAAGCGACGCAGAAATCACTGAAGTGCTGAAATGTACCCCAAAGCAGCTCCAAAAACGCTGGGGACAACTGCTCGAGTCAGCCCGACAGGTGCGCAATCAACTGAAATAAACACCGTGAGTTCCGGTTAAGCGGGCGCGACTAAAGGCGCGGCTACACAGACAAAACCCGCCTTCGCGGGTTCCTTCACTGCAATTTCTGGGGGTGTAGTCCGCGTGAGGCGGACTTTGATTAGCGCAAAGCGCAACTCCGAAGGAACCGATGAGCCGCGCCTTCAGTCGCCAGGCGGATCGGGACTCTTAGCCGGAGCTTAGGTTAAACAGGTTTTAAGCGTGGTAGTGCTGTGGGATGGAAATCCATCCCATTTTTTTATCGCACATACCAGTAATACGTCGCCATCGGAATCACGGTCGCCGCAAGCAACAAGCCAATCACCCAGGGAATCGCATTGCTTTTTTGCGTTTCTTCACGGCTGGCGAAAGTTCCCTCAGTTTTCACCGTATCTTCGACGATCGGCGCACCCGGATCAGTTTCGCCTGACAGCACAGCAACTAAGCGATCGGTCGCATCTAAAAACGCTTGATTGTAGCGATTGCCTTGACGAAGCGGGACTTGAATCGTTTCTTGCGCCACGCTGGTTGCGATCGCATCTGGCAAAATCGCTTTTGTTTTTTCTCCGGTTCGGATCGCAGAATTATTCGTCAAGTTATCAATCACAATCAAAGTTTGATCGGCAGCAGCTTCGGGCGTGGGGAACCAGCGATCGAATAATTTCTGAGTGAAAGACTCGATCGTTTCATCGTAATCTAAGCGGCGAATCGTGACGTAATGCACATCTTGTCTGGTTTTAGCGGCAAGCGCCGACAGCGATTCGTTGATTTTGCCTTCGTTGGTGCGGCTAATAATTTCTGCGAGATCTACAACGTGCGTATCGCTTGGCAAATTAGGCATTTCAAACAAACTCGTTGCAAAAGCGGGATTAATCCAAAAAAAGGCGCTCATAACTACGATCGCCAGCATCGGCAATCCGCGCCGACAAAGAGAACCGAGGTGCTTTTTCATAAGTCGAATCCTTTGGAGTTGCGCTGATCAACGCTCATACAATCTCTTTTTCAAAATACAACTGTTTTGAGGCTTGCAGACAACTCGTTCAAAAACTTGAAGCAGAAAAGATTACAATTTACAACGAAGTCCGCATTGCAGGAGTTAATCTATGCCTCTCAACGTTGGAGATACCGCTCCCGATTTCACGGTTAAAGATACAAACGGCAACACGGTTAAACTTTCTGACTACGCTGGCAGTACGGTTGTTCTTTATTTCTATCCAAAAGACGATACGCCAGGCTGCACTAAACAAGCGTGCAGTTTTCGCGACAACTACGATCAGTACACAAGCAAAAATATTCCTGTATTCGGCATCAGCCGCGACGATCAAGCGTCTCACCAAAAGTTCACTGAAAAATACAATTTGCCGTTTCCGCTTTTGGCAGATACCGACGGCGCACTTGCTAAAGCCTACGATGTTGATGGCGGCGGATATGCAAAGCGTGTGACCTTTATTGTGGGTGGAGACGGCAAAATCAGCCAAGTCTACACCACGATTCAAACCGATAGTCATGCGATCGATGTGCTTAACGCGCTAAGCGCTTAAGTTACCCGTTTTAAGTATGCCTCCGCTTCAAAGCGAAGCGGAGGCATTTTTATTGGAATGAGAACAATCTTAAAAGTCAGATGGGCACTCTGTCATCGGGTGCTGGTTTAACTGCGCTTGTTCTTATCAACGAAGGAAAACCCATGACTGATACTGCTGTAGCCGATGCGGTGACAAATCCAATGGCAGCAAATGCCGTAACGTCGCCGCCAATCTATTCAGGGCCAAAAGAAGTTTTGGTCAATAAGCCAGTGACGCTAAAAGGCAGCTACGACGCGAAGCGCATCACAAAGATTTCTCTGATGGCGGAAGATAAGTTTGCGCTAGACGTAACGATGAGCAACGGAACTTGGCGGGTTGCCATGCCGAGAGGCTTTACCGCTCCGGGAGTACGCTGGCTACGGCTCAAAGGATTTGATAATGCAGGAAGCCTGATTGAAAATCGTGTTTTCTACATTACGGTGAGCACCGATCCGCTCACGGTTGGACAAGCGATCGTTCTAAAAACGCTGCGCGATACGTTCTTCAAAGTTTCACCCACCGATTCCTCAAAACTCAGCGATCAGCAAAAAGTTTTAGTGAAAGCTGGTGAAACGCTAACCGTAAATCGCTATGGATTTATCGATGGACATTTGAAGCTGGAATTAGGACAGTCGATTTCGCCTGTGGGCAATTTCGGCTATTTCTACGAAGAGCACGTTCAACTGAGCAAAGGTACCCAGATTCTCCGATTCGCGATCGAAGACGTTCCCGATATCCCGCTCACCGCTCAGCTTTTAATTACCGACACAACCTGGTTAAAAGCGAGTCCGGCGGATTCTTCAACGCTTGCCGCCAACCAAAAAACCGAAGTTCTACACGGACAAGTTTTTCAAATTACGGGCTATGCCTGCACTCGTGGACATTTCCGCGTCACACTCAAAGATCCGATTGAGGGTTTTGGGAATCGTGGCTTTGTTTACTGGCGATGCGCCCAAATCAAGCGCAACGGAAAAGAAGTTGCTTACGATTCGAGTAGTTTGACTGTCACAGCGTTACGCGACACGCTTTTTAAAAAGCGTCCTGTTGATTCGTCGCAGCTTCAGGCTGATGAACGATCGGCGTTCGCTCAGAATGCGTTCTACGGTGTATCAAGCTATCAAATTCAAGGCGGACACATTAAAGTTTCACTCAGCGAAGAGCTTCCCGGTTTTGGTAACACCGGATACGTGTTTCCGGATTTTGTGCAGATGAAACGGGGGAGTCAATCGGTTAACCCGATTCCCACAACCGTCGAATTGAACGTGCCGTATTTCTCACAGCGAGACAATCCGCGCTTTTATTGGTCAACGTGTAACGTGACGTCGATCGCGATGATTTTGTCTTTCTACGGAGCGCGATCGCGCACAGGTGGACAGCTTGAAGACGAACTGCTGCAATGGTGCCTTAACAAAAGCGGCGAAGGTGCTCAAACCAATCACAACACGCTAACCGAACTGATTCAAGCTTACGGGTACGATAGCAGCTTCAGCACAAAATACAGTTGGCGCGACGTAAAAGAAGAATTAATCAACGGTCGTCCGGTCGTACTGTGTGGCTATTTCACGCATGGCGGTCACATTGTAGCGGTAATCGGCTTCACACCGGATGGCTTTATCGTGAACGATCCCTGGGGCGATGCGCTGACAGGCTACTCGTACACCGAAGGGCGAAAGCTGCTTTATCCGTATGATTATTGCGATCGCATGTGCGGCCCGGATGGGCAAGTTTGGGCGCATTTCATCGCGAAACGGTGATCCACTTGCTCAGGGTCATAATCTTCGATCGCTTAGTCTGGATCAAAAAATCGCCTGTTAGAACGCTCTCTAACAGGCGAATAACCATGACGTTTGACTTTGTAGAAACGCAAAAGTAACCAATCGCGGTTGCGATCGATCGATGCAACGAGTTTAGGCGAGCACTAATGCATTCAGCTTGCTGAGAATGGCATCGGTGTTTTTCTTTGCATCGCCAAAAAGCATTCGAGTGTTTTCCTTATAAAATAAGGGATTCTCAACGCCTGCATAGCCGCTTGCCATACTGCGCTTAAGCACGATCGTAGTTTTCGCTTTCCACACTTCAAGTACAGGCATCCCCGCGATCGAGCAGCTTGGATCTTCTAAAGCACTTGGATTCACGGTGTCGTTTGCCCCAATCACCAAAACGACATCGGTTTCCGGGAAATCATCGTTGATTTCATCCATTTCCAACACAATGTCGTAAGGAACGTTCGCTTCTGCCAGCAGCACGTTCATATGTCCGGGTAAACGTCCCGCAACCGGATGAATGCCGAATCGTACCGTAACGCCACGATCGCGCAAATGTTTAGTAATTGCTGAAATCGGATGCTGTGCCTGTGCGACCGCCATTCCGTAACCGGGAACAATGATGACGCTACTGGCGTTTTCCAGCGTTTCAATCGTTTCTTCGACGGAAATAGATTTTGCTTCACCGACAGGCTGAGCTTTAGGGGTGGTCGATCCGCCTCCGGTACCAAAGCCCCCTAAGATAACGCTGATAAACGATCGATTCATTGCTCGACACATAATAAAGCTGAGAATCGCACCGCTACTGCCAACCAGCGCTCCAGTGATGATTAGCAAATCGTTCGAGAGCATAAAACCTGCTGCCGCCGCCGCCCAGCCGGAATAGCTGTTGAGCATGGAAATCACCACGGGCATATCTGCACCGCCGATCGCCATGACTAGATGCACACCCAAAACGCCCGCGATCGCGCTCATTATCAACAACGCTTGCAAGGGGGTTAGAATCCCATGTCCGAGAAATTCCGCACCCAGCCAAACGCAAGCGCCAAGCATCGCTAAATTTAGCAGGTGCCGTCCGGGAAGCGTGAGCGGTTTGCTGCTGACTAGACCCCGCAGTTTTCCGAATGCAACGATCGAGCCTGTAAAGGTGATCGCCCCGATAAACACGCCTACGAAAATCTCAACTTCGTGAATCGTAGCTTCGGTTCCGGTTAAAGCTTGTGGCTGTAGATAGTTTGCAATTCCGACTAAAACCGCCGCAAGTCCCACAAAACTGTGCAGCATTGCCACGAGTTCAGGCATTTCGGTCATCGCCACTCGTGCGGCTAAAATTGCGCCAATAATGGCACCGGGAACGATTACGGCTCCTAAAATTCCGTAGCCAGTAACATCGCTTCTAAACGTAGTTGCGATAAACGCAATTAGCATTCCGGCAATGCCGTAGAGATTGCCTTTTTTGGCGGTTTCTTGATTCGACAAGCCGCTCAAACTCAAAATAAACAAAGCGCTGGCGGCAATATACGCCACGATCGACAAATTATTAGTCATAGCCCCTTACTTCTGAAACATTTTGAGCATTCGCTGAGTGACAAGAAAGCCACCGGAAATATTGATTGTGCCGACGAGAATGGCGATCGCGCCTAAAATCGTCGTGGCTGAAGTCGGCGCTCCAGAAATTTGCAGCATTCCGCCGATGATGATGATGCCGCTAATCGCGTTTGTAACGCTCATCAATGGCGTGTGCAAGGCAGGTTTGACATTCCAAATCACTTGCCAACCAACAAAGCAAGCCAATACAAAAACAGTGAGGTGCGTTAAAAATGAGGGCGGTGCAGTGATCCCCACGCCAATCAGGGCCGCAGCAATTAAGACTGTCGAGATCCATGAACTTGAAGATTTTTTAACCTGCACTTCTGCAACAGGCTGAACGACCTCGGGTTTGGGGGCTTCGGGTGCGGGTGCAGGCTTCGGAGCGGGAGGCAGAATTTCGCCTTGATGCAGCACGATCGCGCCTCGAATCACTTCGTCATCGAGGTTCACGCTGTACTGCTCGTTTCTGCCCATATCATCGAGCAAATGACAAAGATTCTTGCCGTAAAGCTGGCTGGCTTGGTTTGCCATGCGGCTCGGTAAATCGGTTAAGCCGATGATCGTGACGCCCTGATATTGATAAATGTCTCCGGGTCGCGTCACTTCACAATTTCCACCTTGCTCGGCCGCCATATCCACGACAACAGAGCCTTCTTTCATGCTCTCTACCATGTCTTTTGTAATCAACAGTGGCGCTTTTTTACCCGGAATCAAGGCAGTTGTGATAATAATGTCAACTTCTTTTGCCTGCGCTGCAAACAGCTCCATTTCGGCTTTGATGAATTCAGGACTCATCGTTTTTGCATAGCCGCCTGTTCCCGTACCGTCTTCCTCGAAGTGCAGTTCTAAAAATTCTGCGCCCAAGCTTTGAACTTGCTCTTTGACAACCGGACGAGTATCAAACGCTCGCACGATCGCGCCTAATCCGCGTGCGGTTCCGATCGCCGCTAACCCCGCAACGCCTGCCCCGATCACCATCACTTTCGCTGGTGGAACTTTTCCGGCGGCGGTAATTTGTCCGGTAAAAAATCGCCCAAAATTCTGTGCCGCTTCGATTACGGCTCGATATCCCGCGATGTTGGCCATCGAGCTTAGGGCATCAAGCTTTTGTGCACGGCTGATTCTAGGCACCGCGTCCATTGCCAACACCGTTGCTTTTCGGGCTGCCAATTGCTGAACTAATTCTGGATTTTGTGCCGCCCAGATAAAGCTGATTAGCGTGCCGCCTTCAGTTAATAATTCAGCTTCATGTTTGTTTAAGTTTTCGTTCCAAGTTGGGGGACGAACTTTTAGCACTAAGTCAGAAGCCGACCAAAGCGCTTGAGAATCTGAAATAATTTTGCATCCTGCTTGTTGATAAGCGTCATCTGAAAAATTAGCCGTTTCTCCGGCTCCAGCTTGAATTAATACTTCAAAGCCGTACTTTTGCAGAATTTTCGCCGTATCAGGCGTTGCCGCGACTCGGCATTCTCCAGCAAAAATTTCTTTCGGAATCCCAATCTTTTTCTGCGCGGTCGGCTGCAAAACTGCTTCGAGTTCTGCTTCTGACCCCCTTTCTAGTGCGATCGTCATGTGTTCTCCTTCAGGATAGTGCGCCGTTTAGCGATTCATTGCCGCTCTTCAAAGCTAATCTTTATATTCGTAGCGGAAAGCTCAATCAAGCGGTCTCTGTCTTCTTGAAAAGTAATATTCTCAAACAGAATTATTGCAAACCGTTTTAGGAATTATACGGTTAGGATGCCCGATCAAAGTCCGAATTTTTCCTTAACTCTTAGCTGTTTAGTTTCTTAAAGAAAATGCTGAAACTAGATTTCAAACTGCAACAAAATCACAAATCTTTATTAAGCTGTGATTCATTAAAAATGACATAAGATTTTTCTCGAAACATTTTGCCTCGAATTTCTGTCACAGTAAATCAGCGCTTCTCGTGCGAGTTGCTGCTACTCTCGTATATTGATGTCTAACCACTTTCTACGTTTGGTCAAATGCTTATGCTGCTGAAACGATGTTCAACGCGACGTGCGGCTTCGATGCTGGCGATTGCCGGAAGTTTACTGGTTGGCGTACCCATGACGGCATTTGCGCAGGGGCTGCCCGGACTGACGATTTTTAGCGGTGTTAAGCCAGAAAACCAGCTCAGCTACCGCCTTGATTACGGCGGCAACGTTAATAACTGGGATCGCTATCGCCTTCGCATTCCGAGAAGTAAAGTCAAAGTTGCGATCGCTCAGTTCTCGATCGATTACCCGGATTATTACAAAGGCACGTTTGACCCCAAAAACGTTGAGCTTTACGTCAACGACAAGAAAGTAAAAATCAATGAAGTCAAGTGGCAGAAAGAGAATTACGTGATCGAAGTGTATCCAGAAGAACCCGTTCCGGCTGGCTCAAACATCGAATTGCAGCTTGCAAACGTGAGAAATCCTAGCTCAGGCGGAATGTACTACTTTAACTGTCGTGTGCTGTCTCCGGGCGATACGCCTTTGCTGCGCGATATCGGAACTTGGATTATCACGATTCAGTAAATCAAAAAATGGTACGATTGTAGACTGTGACTTTTTTCGCAGTCTACTCATTTGTGAACCACTGGAGCAACGGCAATGACAAAGCGCACATTAGAAGGCACTAGCCGCAAAAGAAAGCGAGTATCAGGTTTTCGCACTCGGATGCGGACGACAAACGGCCAAAAAATTATCAAAGCCCGCAGAAAGAAAGGGCGGGTTCGGTTGTCGGTCTCATAGGCTTTGTGCTTCCACCGGAAAATCGACTTAAGCACCGACGAGAGTTTGACGTTGTTTATCAGCACGGCATTCGTCGTGGTTCTACGTGCTTTACGCTGAGAGCTTTAAAGCTTGAAGGTCAGCCGACCAAAATTGGAATTTCGATTAGTAAAAAAGTGAGCAAGCGGGCTGTTGTTCGCAATCGCATCAAGCGGCAGGTCAGAGCGATCGTGCGGTCTTTTTTGCCGCGACTTCGATCGGGCTGGTCGGTTGTAATTGGTGTGCGATCGAGCGCGATCGAGTATGATTATTTTCAATTTCTGCAAGAATTAGAGCAGTTATTGATGAAAGCCGAGGTGCTCAATGGCAATTAAAGAAGAGGTTTACTACGAAGGTGGGCCGCATATTGGTGATTTGATTATCAATATTCTGTTGGGGTTCACCGTGATTTGCTTGCCTTTGACGATCGCTGCGGTCGTGCGGGCGCTGTGGGTGCGGTATCGAATTACCAATCGCCGCATCAGCGTAACTGGCGGCTGGATGGGACGCGATCGCTCTGATGTGATTTATTCGGAAATTACGAAAGTGGTCACGGTTCCTCGTGGCATTGGTACTTATGGCGACATGGTATTAACGCTACGAGATGGAAGCCGTTTAGAGCTGCGAGCGATTCCGCGATTCCGCGAAACCTATGACTTTATCAATGAGCGGTTATCCGAACGCGCTAAGAAAGTAAGCGGCGGTTTGGGAACTCAAAAGTAATTTGCTCGTAAAGTTGCGGAGATTTCCGCGTTGATGCAGGTTCAGTGAGCGCTAAACTGGAATCTGGTAACTCGATTCGTCGGGATGCCAGAACTAGCAGATTAACTTTGATTAGGTAGACGTAAAGCGAATGGACTTTGGTATAAGCTTCCTTTCCAACAACATAATGCTGCCGATTCTGGATTTCTTCTACGGAATCGTGCCGAGCTATGGATTGGCGATCGTGGCGTTGACTTTGGTCATTCGCTTTGCACTGTATCCGCTCAGTGCTGGTTCGATTCGCAGTATGCGCCGTATGAAGGTAACGCAGCCCGTGATGCAAAAGCGGGTGAAGGAAATTCAAGAACGCTATAAGAGCGATCCGGCAAAGCAGCAAGAAGAAATGAGTGCGCTCTACAAAGAGTTTGGCAATCCGCTTTCAGGCTGCGTTCCGGTTATCGTGCAAATGCCTGTTCTGTTTGCGCTATTTGCCACACTGCGGGGATCGCCGTTCTCGGATGTTCCTTACTCGGTGAACTTTCAGATTGTGCCGCAAGAGCAAATCGAACAAGTGGCACCGCAAGCGTTTGTGACCCCTGCTCAAAATATCTATTTGACAGATGGGGTGCACACGCGGGTTTCGGCGATCGCACCCAGTGGAACCAAACTTGCTGTCGGCGAGAAAACGAAAATCGAATTCCAAACGATTGACGGCAAGCCGTTTGATCAAGTTCGAGCCGAATACCCAGACAGCAATCTGACGCCGAAGCTTAAACCAACCACGGGTGCTGAGCGGATTAAAATCAACGATGATGGCACGATCGAAGCCCTTCAGCCCGGAGATGCAACGGTTCAAGCGTTTATTCCTGGACTCGCGGCCGATAAAGGCTTTTTGTTTATCGACAAGCTTGGACACGTAGGCGCGATCGATCCAGATGGAACGCTGCACTGGGACATCATTGGCATGGTGCTGTTCTTTGGCATCAGCCTTTATGTCAGCCAAACGATTTCCGGTCAAGGATCGACAGGCAATCCTCAGCAAGATACGGTCAACAAAATTACGCCAGTTCTTTTCTCTGGAATGTTTCTGTTCTTTCCGTTGCCTGCCGGAGTGCTGATGTACATGGTATTAGCAAACATCTTTCAAACCGCGCAGACCTTTATTCTGTCGCGTGAACCGCTACCGGAAAGCCTTCAGAAAATTGTGGATGCAGAAGCTCCGAAAGGTGGCGAAAAGAGCGCAGATGAAACGCTGCCTTTTGAACCGAATCGTAAGAAAAAGGCGCAATCCTAACGTATGGCTGACAGTCAATTCCAGCAGCGAGGTCAGCAATGGCTCGAAACCGTTCTGAGCCTCGCAAATCTTTCCGCCACGGTGACAACCGAGGTGCGCGAAACCTTTTCTGAAAAAAGTTGCTGGTTGACGATCGACCATACCGCAATGACGCCTGAACAGCTTGAAACGCTCTTGGGCAATGGCGGTTCGGTGCTCGATTCGATGCAGTACTTGGCGAATTCGACGCTGAACATCAACAAAGAGCCTGAAGAGCAAATCGCGTATACGATCGAAATTGATGGCTACCGCGAACGCCGTCAGCAAGCCTTGATTCAAATTGCCGAACGTGCCGCCGCTCAAGTCCGCGAAACCGGAGAAGAATACGAAATCAAATCGCTTTCTTCAGCCGAGCGGCGTCAGGTTCACACAATTTTGCAGGATAGCCCAGATTTAGAAACTTACAGTCGCGGTCAAGAACCCGATCGACGCCTGGTTGTGCGTCCTGTCGGTGCTCAGCCAGAATAAGCAACTTTTCGTTACCCTAAAAACAGCAGTTTGTGTTTTGCAAAACCCGAATCCTGCTGTCAATCTGTTAAGTGTAATTCGTCGTTCAAACGCGCTACAGCACGAATGGCGAATGTCCCATTCAATGATTTAGAGGAGGTTGCCGGCATGGAAGCGATTTATATTCCTCGTCTCACCAGCGCACCCGAACGAAGCGAAACAATTGAATTCAAAGAGTTTCTCAAAAATCTCGATACGCTGACTCCGGTGCAAGGCTGGATTAAAGTTACGCATCAAGGCAATTATTTAGAAATTTCGGCTCAGGCAGAAACGATCGTGACGTTGATGTGTCACCGTTGCTTGCAGCAGTTTAATTACCGACTGTCAATTAATCCAAGCGAAATGATTTGGCTTGATGACAGCGCCGATCAGCTTGACGAATTGCCGCTCGATCGTGATTTGTCGATGGAAGATTTAGTTGAAACGCTGCCTCCGAACGGATATTTTGAGCCGGATGCGTGGCTGTACGAACAGCTTTCGCTGGAAATTCCGCAGCGTCAACTGTGCGATCAAGACTGTGCAGGCATCGAAGTATCAGAAAGTTTGTCGGATCAGATTGTCGATCGACGTTGGGCCTCATTAGACGCATTGAAAGGACGCCTTTCTAACTAAGCAAGGATGAATCTTGAAAGGCGTTTATTGTACGGTAGTTAAGTAAGACCGATACAAAAACGCCTCTATTATGAGTTTTAGCGACGAATTTAATTTACTGCTACGGGCGCGATACCCAGTCATCTACATCCCGACTCGCGAAGAAGAACGAGTCGAAGCCACGATCGCGCAATCGGCAAAATCCCAGGGCGATCGCGCCGTTTACATTTGGGATTTTGTGGACGGCTATCAAGGCAATCCAAACGATGTTGGATTCGGCAAGCGCAACCCGCTACAAGCATTAGAATTCGTCGAAAAACTTCCGGCAAGTGCTCCTGCAATCTTTATTCTGCGCGATTTTAGCCGCTTTCTTGAAGACATTTCAATATCACGCAAGCTGAGAAATTTAGCGCGATTGCTGAAATCTCAGCCGAAGAATTTAGTTGTGTTGTCGGCACAGCTTTCGATTCCCGATGATTTGAGCGAAGTTCTAACGGTGCTAGAGTTTCCGTTGCCGATCGCGCCAGAAATCGCCCGTGAAGTCGAACGCTTGATGAGTGCGACCGGACAGCGCATCGATAGCAAGAATCTCGATGAACTGGTGCGATCGTGTCAGGGGTTGTCGATCGAGCGAATTCGTCGCGTGTTGGCACGAGCGATCGCGCTGCACGGAGAACTCAGAACCGAAGACGTTGAACTGATTCTCGAAGAAAAACGCCAAACGATTCGCCAAACCCAAATTCTTGATTTTTATCCCGCTACTGAAGATATTTCAGATATCGGCGGCTTGGATAACTTAAAAGATTGGCTGATTCGGCGCGGCGGATCGTTTACCGATCGTGCCCGTCAGTATGGCTTACCGCATCCGAAAGGCTTAATGCTAGTGGGCATTCAGGGAACGGGAAAATCGTTGACGGCAAAAGCGATCGCGCATCATTGGCATTTACCCCTTCTTCGCTTAGATGTCGGACGATTATTCGGCGGATTGGTGGGTGAATCTGAATCTCGCACGCGCCAAATGATTCAGCTTGCCGAAGCCCTTGCGCCTTGCGTGTTATGGATCGATGAAATTGACAAAGCGTTTTCTGGGGTCGATGGGCGCAGCGATTCTGGAACGACTAGCCGCGTGTTCGGCACCTTTATCACGTGGATGGCAGAGAAAAAGTCTCCGGTCTTTGTGGTTGCCACGGCAAATAATATTCAATCGCTGCCGCCGGAAATGTTGAGAAAAGGACGGTTTGACGAAATTTTCTTTGTGGGTTTGCCATCGCAAGAAGAACGTCGATCGATCTTCTCAGTGCATTTATCTCGATTGCGTCCGCATAACTTAAAGCAGTATGACCTCGATCGACTTGCTTACGAAACGCCAGACTTTTCTGGAGCCGAAATCGAACAAACGCTGATCGAAGCGATGCACATTGGCTTTAGTCAAAATCGCGATTTCACGACCGACGATATTTTAGAAGCAGCGAGTCAAATTGTCCCACTTGCTCGAACGGCTAAAGAGCAGATTGAATTTTTACAAGATTGGGCAGCCGCCGGAAAAGCGCGGCTGGCGTCGAAGCACAGCAGCTTGAGCAGTCGGATTCAAAAGCAGTTGCAGCAGCCGGAATAGGGAGAGTGTTTTCAGCTTTGTTGCGCGGTTTGGCAGTCTGTAAGGAAATAGCTTTAAAGATTATCTGTAGGATGAAAGTGCTGTGAGAGATGATTTCGACGGAAACACAAAGAAAGAACTTGCTCTTCGGGTAGGTGTTCGTTGTTCCAATCCAAACTGTCGAAAATTGACGACTGGGCCACAAGTAGATCCTACAAAATCAGTAAATATAGGAGTCGCGGCTCATATTTCAGCAGCTTCGCCAGGCGGAAAGCGATTTGACATCCTCACCGCCCTAGAAGTGCGGTGATTCCTAAGACTCACGACTTAGG
>CAXUFL010000037.1:0-48817 GCA_964250455.1 uncultured bacterium | reverse complement strand
GTGGAAAAACGATCCATTTAGCTCAGTTAATGCACGATCGCGGCACAGTTTGGGCAATCGATCGCACTGCTTCACGCCTTAAAAAGCTTCAGCAAAACATCGATCGACTCGGTTTAAACTCAATTCAGATTCAAATCGGCGACAGTCGAAATCAACCTCAGTTTGTGGAGCACTGCGATCGAGTTCTAGTCGATGCGCCTTGCTCTGGATTAGGAACGCTGAACCGCCATGCTGATGCGCGTTGGCGACAAACGCCGCAAAGCGTTGAGGAATTGTCTCAGCTTCAGCAAGCCATTCTCAATCAAGCCGCAACGTGGGTCAAACCTCAAGGTGTATTGGTTTATGCAACTTGCACGCTGCATCCGTTAGAAAATGAACAAGTGATCGAAACGTTTTTGGCTTACCATCCAAACTGGTTGATCGATCAACCGCCAGAAAATTCTCCTGCATTCCGGTTTTTGCAGCCGCAAGGCTGGATCAAAGTAAGACCCCACCATCACAATATGGATGGCTTCTTTATGGCTAGGCTGAAGCGCTTATGAAACACGATGCCAAAACCTTGATTAAAGTTCTCATTGGCGTGGCGTGGCTAGACGGCAAACCGCAGCCCGAAGCGCGTCAATATCTGCGGCGCATTGCGCAAGAAACAGGCGTAAACGACGATCGAGAAATTCAGCTCTTACTGCACGATCTGCGCCCCGCTAAGCGCGAAGATTGCTACGAATGGCTGCAAACCTATCTCGGCGATCGCCCGACTTCCGAAGCGTGTCATCAACTCATCGAAGCAATTAGCGACATTATTTATTGTGATGGAATGGTGTCGATCGAAGAAGCCCGCCTTTTAACCCGACTGCAACTCCTCGAAGCCCAAAGCAATCGATCGCCTTCAAGGTTATCCAGACTGCTGATCACCATTCGCAAGATTTATCATCACTGGGCCTCGCAAATATAAAGACTCCGGCAACGAGTACCGAAGTCTTACTTAATTCCAGAACATTAACAGCCTACAAACCTGGTGTTTCTTCTTTTTTCACTTCAGGGACAATATTCGGGCGCTCTTTGTCTTCCCAACCTACCGGACGCTTTGAGTTATACCAAGCCAACGATCCAAACCCGACCGCCGCAATAAATCCAACCACATACACTAGCGTAAATGACACCGGAAACTGCATTCCGGGCTTACTAACAACTTCTAATAGAATGTTCATGTAAAAACTCCTACGAATCTTTTACTAGGGTCAGGATATAAGAGTGAGTATACCAGGGCATCCTTCACGAGGGCGATTCCCAGGGAAGAGATCGGCTAATTTCCTGACGGGGGTAATGGGTCGGACGACGGAGGCACCGGATCGGCTTGCCGTTTTGGTGCGGGTTCGGGCGGCGCGATCGCGTCTGGTGCTTTAGGTGCTGGAGCAGGTTCAGGCGGCGGCGCGGCGCGGCGCGGCGCGGGCGCAGAATAACGCGGCTCAGCAGGCGCAGAATAACGCGGCTCTGGAGGAGCGTCGTCATAATGGCGGCGACCGCTCGACTCTTCGGCATCAGTCCCCGACCCGAGCGATTGTAGCCGATTCGGCTGAATTGGCTGCGCTTTGATGCTGCCTTTGCGGTCTTCAACGTTATCGGGCATCGGCGGGAATTTTTGCACCGCCATGCCGTCGGTGGCTTCTTTCATAAATTCATGCCACGTATACGCCGCCGTTCCGCTGGTTCCCCAAGTCGGCGCGTTGTCATCGTTTCCTAGCCAAACGCCAGTCACAAGCTGCGGCACAAATCCAATAAACCACAAATCTCGCGCTTCTTCAGACGTTCCGGTTTTTCCGGCAACGGGTCGATCGAGCTGGGCCGCTCGTCCGGTTCCGTCGGTGACAACGCCGCGCATCATTGACGTCATAATCGCGGCTGACCCCGGATCTAACACGCGCTTCGATTTATAGCCTGCGTCATACAGCACATTGCCTTTGCGATCGAGAATTCGCCGAATGCTGTGCGGCTCGATCGCGTTTCCTTGTGCGGCAAGCGTTCCGTAGGCGCTCGTAATCTCAAGCAGATTCACTTCGTAAGCGCCCAACGCCAGCGAATACGTTGGATTTAGCTTAGAGCGAATGCCCATGCGCTGCGCCATTTTGATCACGGGATCAAACCCGACATCGATTAGCACTTTAACGGCAACCACGTTGACTGAGTTAGTCAACGCCGTTGTCATTGACATCCAGCCAGTGTACTTGTTGCTGTAGTTTTTCGGCTGGTAGCCATCAACCATAAACTTTTCATCGAGGTACGATCGCGACGGCGAAAACCCCGCCGCGATTCCCGTTGTGTAAACAAACGGCTTAAACGTCGATCCCGGTTGGCGCTGAGCTTGCGTTGCTCGATTAAACTGACTGTCTTTGTAGAAATCATATCCGCCAACCATCGATCGAATTTCACCATTGCGCGGATCGATCGCTACTAATGCCGCTTGCTTGAAGCCTTCCGAATTGCCATCGACTTCGATCGCGCTTTTAATCGCTTTCTCGGCTGCCTTTTGCCACTTGGCGTTTAGCGTTGTTTCAACCGTTACGCCACCCGCTTTTAGCGCATCTGCCGACACGTATTTCGGCAACTGCTGCTGCACATAATACGTAAAATACGGCGATTGGCTTTGAAAATTCTTGGGAGTGCTCGGTTTAACCGTGATTTTTTCGGCTTTTGCGGCTTCGGCCTCAGCTTCGGTAATGTAACCAGCCACAACCATTTTATCCAGCACCACATCGCGCCGTTCACGGGCTTTGTCTAAATCCACAAGCGGAGAATAAAGGCTCGGTGCGGGCGGCAATCCGGCGATCGTGGCCATTTCCGACAGCGTGAGCTGATCGACGGATTTGCTGAAATACACCCAAGCCGCATCGCCCACCCCATAGGCATTCGAGCCAAGAAACACCAAATTCAGGTACTTTTCTAAAAGCTGCGGCTTGCTGACGTTGCGCTCTAGTTTTTGCGCAATTAGCGCTTCTTTAAATTTTCGCCCAAAGCTTTGATCTTGGTTAAGATACACCATTCGCGCTAACTGCTGCGTTAAGGTGCTGCCGCCTTCTACAACATCGCGAGACGTGAGGTTGCGCACAACAGCACGCGCGATCGCTTGCAAATCCACGCCATCATGATCATAAAACCGTCGATCCTCAGACGCGATAAACGCTTCAACCAAGCGCTTCGGGATTTTATCAACCGGAAGCTTTTGGCGCGTTTCGGGGCCAAGCTGATGCAAAATACTGCCGTCAGACGCCCGGATTGTTAGGGTTTCTGGACGCGCAAACGACTGTAGCTCAGCCGGATCAGGCAATTGTCGATCGATTTCCACGGCCGCCGATCGGGCGGCAACCACGCCCCCGGTCAACAGCACCACTCCAAGAATGCTGCGTTGCACCACAGGTCGCTTTAAAGGCGCAGGTATTTTTTGCTCAACCGCTTTTAGCTTTGGCGTTGTCGCGGCAATCCAAGTGCGCAATCCGGCTAAACGAGGATGATTGCCGATCGCAGCGAGCCTACGACGAACAACCGATTTTGAGGCTGCTTTTTTCGCCGTTTCTTTTGGAATTGCGCTTTGCGCCAATCGACGCGCTGCGCGATTCTTTCGAGGATTGGGCTTTTGATCATCGGTTCCCTCGGTCATGGCATCCCGCCTATTTGACGAATGATCATGCGGAGTTGACGTTCCTTTGCGTTTTGAGCTGTCCTTTGCCACAAAAATGCCTCATCACAAAAAGCGATCGGGCTTTGATTTTGGCGGGTGTTTTTTAACGTGGGTGAAAAGCGCAAACACCGTCAACCCGACGAGAAAGCAGCTATGCACCTAATTTGATCGTCAGTGATTTAGGCAATATGCCAAATCACTGACGTTTAGTGTACAAGACTTCTAGCAATTTTTCGACCGAACGCCAGAATCTACACGCCCGCATGACCGAGCGCCAACGCTGTCACAAGCATTCCAAACACTAAAAACGGCTGGGCGCTCGCTTGATATTTCACATCGTTTTTAAGCGGATCGCGCAGAAAATACATATCCTGAAACGTGATTTGCGGAATAATCAGCAAAATCAGCAGCGTGGCATAAAGATTTTGACCGATAAACATCAAATAAGCCGCAACCGCCGCTTGAAACACATCGATCATCAAAACACAAATCCAAGCGGCTCGATCGACGCCGAACATGACGGGAAACGATTTCAGCCCGAACTGGCGATCGCCTTCCACGCTTTTGAAGTCGTTGATCACGCCAATGCCTAATCCGGCAAAGCTGTAAACCAGCAGCAATCCGATCAGCGTTGGATCAAGCTTGCCAAACACCGCATGACCCGTCAGCCACGGCAGCGCGATATAGCTTGACCCTAAAGCATAACAGCCAAGCCAACCGTTTTGTTTTAGCTTCAAGGGCGGCGCGGAATAAATAAACGACAGCAGCGATCCGCCGATTGCTAACACGGTAATTGTGGGGAAATCATGACCCGCCCAGCGATCGAGCACGTAAGCCAATGCAACGCCGCTAATCAGCAAAAACCAGCTTTGAGCGATCACGCGCGGTAAAGAAATCGCGCCCGACGGAATTGGGCGATATGGCTCATTTACCGCGTCAATGTCACGATCGAAAAATTCGTTGATCGTTTGCGTGTAGCCTGCCAGTATCGGCCCCGCCAGCAGCATACAGGCGGCAGATTTAAGCCCGTTTTCTAATGTCCAGGTGTAATTGCCCGACGACGCCGCGCCGCAAATAATTCCCCACATCAAAGGAATCCAGGTAATCGGCTTCATCAGTTGCAAATGAATTTTCCAAACCGACGTTTCTTTTACCGTTGCGCCTTTCATGCCCAAAAGCTGGCGAGTTTTGGCGCTGCGATCGTCGGGCGTTTCGGTTGTCGCTTCTGTAGGTGAGTCAGACATAATTTTAAGGGGGGGTTAAAAAGAAATGATCAGATAGCCGTCTTGAAACTTCGCGCCCCGAACAGGCTGTCCGCGCAGCGACGCAGGCAAATTCACGTTTCGTCGCTGATCGCCTGCTTCGATCGTAATCTCTGTCCCGTATTGTGTGAGCTTGACTTGTTTTTTATCAAATCCGGGTAAAAACAAGCTGACTTTTCGTTCTGAAACATTTACCGCGATCGGGGGCGGTGCTCCAGTTGCATCAAACACCGGAAGCGCATCGATCATCGGCTGCCAATCGTTCACCATCTGGGCGGGAACGGTAGCGATCGACAACGGCTCAAACGTGTCGCCCAACGCTTCTACATCGGTTGATTGATTCAAAATCACGCCGCCCACGGTCAATCCAATTTGCTGCGCACCGCCCCAGAGATAGCGTGCGGTCGCAATCGCCCCTGGATCATGAGTCGTGACCAGATACGCCGCCATACGCTGTGGATTTGTAATCGCCTGTTTGCCTTGCTCTAGCAGGTTGTTTACTTCTCCGGTCGGTTGCGCAAAGTTATCGCCCGCAAAGCTTGCATTCGTCAAAACCGCACTGGCAACAGGCTGAATAAACGGCGAAAGCGTTTTGCCCAAATCTGAATCAACAAACACTTGCCGAAACCGCCGAACATACCAGCTCATAATGTCTGGCGTTCCGAGCATTCGCAGCATTTCTTGATTGCCCGTTCCGTCGTAAACAATCACGTCATAGCGTCCACTGCTGTCGAATTCGCGCAGAGCGTTCAGCGCCAACGCTTGATCCATACCCGGTAAAACGCCGAGTTCCTGACCGTACACGTTCTCGAAGAACGGCGATCGCAGATATTGCGCTTCGAGTTTTTTCACTTCGTCCCAACTGCGTTCTAGCAGCGTCGTCATTTGCAGCCCAACCGCGTGCAAATTCGGCGCAATTTCCTGTGGATCAGCGCCCAGCGTTGCCCCCACAGCAAGCCCAAAGGCGGGACTTGAATCTTGCCCCACTAGCAGCACTCGCTGCTGATTTTGCAGCGCGAACTTTTTTGCCGCCGCGATCGCGATCGTGGTTCGTCCTGTGCCGCCTTTGCCGAGAAACGTCAATATAAAAGCCATATCCAGTGTCCGAAAAGAGAGTTAGGGATTGTTAGAATTTCATCCCTCACCCCTATCTTATCGACAGCTTGAAGGTAGAAATCGGCTAGTTTGATGGCTCTAGCTCATCTTCAAAAAACCAAGTCGCAAACTGATCGTCAAACTGCACCAGCATTCCGATGCCTTTACCGTCCACCACCTTGAAATCTCGAACCACACCGATCGCGCCGAGTTTTTTAACTACTTCTTGAGGAACGCGATCGCGCAATCGCCGAACGCGAACTTTTTGACCAATTTCCATTGCCGCTACTGATACATGACCATTCCAAAGTGTACCAGGATGTGTTGCGTCTTATTAAGCGCGTTTGCAATCACTCGGTTTCGATCAATTTGTCAAGCGCAGGATTACGTTGAATTGCGCGATCAAGGCTTTACACAATGGATAAGAGTCCCGAATGCGGATGCTCGTAACTTAGGGCAATCTACAAAGGTGAACCTAAGCGGGGTGAGACTAGGCTATGTCGATTTGCAAACGTTCGATTTTGAAGCCGTTGACGATCGGGATGGGCGTTACGGCAATCGTGACCGTTGCGGGCATTCTTTACGCCGTTTCTCATCCTCGACAAGCCACCCCGTCTGCGCAATTGCTTCAACCGAACACGCCCGCCTGCAAAATTGTGGTCTTCGACCCAAATCCCCCGTTAAACGTGCGATCAACCCCGATCGAGCAGCCCGGAAACAAAGTAGCAACACTCAATAACGGCGATGTGCTAACCGTGGTGAGCGATCGAGACGGTTGGTACCAAATTAGCGCCCCGATCGCAGGTTGGGTTTATCAAAATCTCACCAAAAAAGTGTGTGATTCATCGCCACCTGCGGCGGTTTTAAGTCAAAGACCGTTAGCGGATTCAACGCTGCCCAACGATGTCGGCAGTCAGATCTTTCAGCAAGCGGTTTCGCAGTTTCAAGCGGGAAATTTGAAGGGTGCGATCGCGCTTGCGAGTTCGGTTCCGGCGACTAGTCCTGCCTACGATCAAGCTCAAACCGCTTTGAAAACAATGCCTAAAAGCTGGGAGCAAGCCAAATCGAAGTATGAAACGGCTCAGCAAGCCAAGCGCGAAAATCGCTGGAGCGACATTCTTAAAATTGCGACTGAATTTCCAGATATCCGCTTTTGGCGCGAACAGTTAGCGCCGCTTGTTAAAGAAGCGATCCGAAGGCAGTTTGACGCGAGTTAAGCGATCGAGGGCGGGAATTGCAATTTCTTCTTAAGTTCTTACTCGTAGAAAACTTGTTTGAACCTGCAACGCAATGCTTTAGCTGTTTCAGGTTTGATCGATCGCCTTGATCGGCGCAGCGCGAACGCAACCGACCCCTCAATCCCTCAAAGCTCGACGCGATCGCCGTTCCAATCCTTACCTATCTTCGCTCCAACCGATGCTAGGTTCAGGTACGCTAGATTCCCAAACGCTGATACACCTGGTCTAGATTTTTCAGCGTTTGCTGCGGATCAAAGCAATCCTCGATTTCAGCAGGCGTGAGCGTTTGAGCAACCTGCGGATGGTGGCTGATCAAGGCGCGGAAATCACCATCGGGTTTGTTCCAAGCTTGATGAGCGCACGACTGCACGATCGCATACGCTTCTTCGCGGCTTAATCCCTGCTTTACCAGTGCCAGCATTACCCGTTGACTAAACACAACGCCGCCATAAACATTCATATTCCGCGCCATGTTTTCCGGGTACACGAGCAAATGCTTGATTAAGTCGGTCGTTTCGACCAGCATAAAATGCAGCAAAATGCAGGCATCGGGCAGAGCAACCCGTTCAACCGAACTGTGAGAAATATCGCGCTCGTGCCAAAGTGCGACGTTTTCCAGTGCGGCAACCGCGTATCCTCGAATTAATCGCGCCATTCCGGTTAAACGCTCCGATCGAATCGGATTGCGCTTGTGCGGCATCGCTGACGAACCTTTTTGACCTTTCGAGAAGAATTCTTCAACTTCAAGCACGTCGGTTCGCTGTAGGTTACGAATTTCCACAGCAAACCGCTCGATCGACGCCGCCAACAGCGCAAAGCAATTCATATAGTCAGCATGTCGATCGCGAGAAATGACCTGCGTTGATGCCGTATCCGGTTCTAAGCCTAAGTTCTGGCAGGTTAACGCTTCGATGCGCGGATCAATATTCGCGTAGGTGCCGATCGCCCCGGAGATTTGACCGACGGCGATCGATTTTCTCAGTTGGCATAATCGATCGCGGTGCCGCAGCATTTCGGCAAGCCACCCGGCTAACTTAAAGCCGAACGTCATCGGTTCTGCGTGAATGCCGTGCGATCGGCCGATCATGACGGTGTTGCGATGCTGCTGTGCCTGATAGCGAATCGCCTGAATCAACGATTCTACATGACTCATGATCACATCCAGGCTTGCGACCATCTGCAAGGCTAAAGCCGTATCTAAGACATCTGAACTGGTCATTCCTAAGTGAATGTATCGCCCCGCATCACCCACATACTCATTCACGTTGGTCAAAAACGCGATCACGTCATGCCGCACTTCTGCTTCGATTTCGGCAATCCGCGCCACATCAAAATTCGCTTTTGCTTTGATTTCTTCCACCGATTCAGCCGGAATGTAGCCTAATTCCGCCTGCGCTTCACAAACCGCAATTTCAACTTGCAGCCAAGTCTTAAATTTATATGTATCCGTCCACAAATCGCCCATTTCGGGCAGGGTGTAACGTTCGATCAAGGTAGGTCTTGCCCAATCCAACCGTCATATTGTGACACACTCGATCGCAAAATCTAAAAGGCGGGCGTTATAGTTTATTTTTAACAAACGTTGACAAGCGATCGAGTCCT
Source organism: uncultured bacterium (assembly GCA_964250455.1). GTDB lineage: Bacteria > Cyanobacteriota > Cyanobacteriia > Leptolyngbyales > Leptolyngbyaceae > CAXUFL01. Next base: position 39,947 of record CAXUFL010000037.1, on the reverse strand, counting down.
TTTTCGATCGTCGTCATATCGGTTGCATACGATAGCCGGATGTGATCATCGGCTCCAAATGCAATTCCCGGAATGGCTGCGACCTGTTGTTCATCGAGCAACTGATCGCAAAAATCAAGTGAAGTCATGCCAAGCTGAGCGATGTTGATAAACATATAAAACGCCCCGTTCGGCTTGATACAAGACAATCCGGGAATCGCGTTAATTAAATCGAAAATGACTTGACGCCGCTCAGCAAACGCCAGACGCATTTGTTCTACACAGTCTTGCGATCCTTCATAAGCCGCGATCGCGCCCCATTGAGCAAACGTACAGACGTTCGACGTACTGTGACCCTGAATCTTACTCGCTGCTTTGATTACGTCGATCGGGGCGGCTAAATATCCGATGCGCCATCCGGTCATCGAATACGCTTTGGCAAACCCGTGAGCCACGATCGTGCGCTCAAACAACGCCTCAGAAATCGATCCGATGCTTAAATGCTCGGCTCCGTCATAAAGCAGCTTTTCGTAAATTTCATCGGAAACGACAAAGATATCTTTTTCTAAAATCACGTCTGCGATCGCTTGAATCTCATCGGGTGTGTACACCATTCCGGTTGGATTCGAGGGCGAATTGAGAATCAGAAATTTCGTTTTGTCGGTGACCGCTTGACGCAGTTGATCCGGAGTAATTTTGTAGCTTGTTTCCTGAGTCGTTGGCACAATAACCGGAACGCCGCCTGCGAGCTTGACCATTTCGGGATAGCTCAGCCAAAACGGAGCCGGAATAATCACTTCATCGCCCGGATCGATCGCCGCCATCATCAAGTTGTACAGCGAATGCTTGCCGCCATTCGTGACAATGATGTTTTCCGGCTGATAAGGCAGTTGATTTTCGCGCTGAAGTTTGTGTGCGATCGCTTCACGCAGCTTTGGTTCTCCGACGGCGGCACCGTAGCGGGTTTTACCTTGATGTAGAGCCTCGATCGCCGCTTGCTTGATGTGCGCGGGCGTATCAAAGTCAGGTTCTCCGGTTCCAAAGCTGCATACATCGATGCCGTCGCGTTTCATCGCTTTGGCTTTAGCATCGATCGAGAGTGTGAGCGAAGGTGTAACTTGACTTACCCGTGCTGCCAGCTTCATAGTCGCGTGTTGAGGTTTGAGGAGAACCGTAGAAAACCGTCAAAGTGTTAAATACTAACGGATTTTAGCGCGATCCTTTACGGTTGCACCTCAAACTTTAACGCGACGTTAATTTATGCGATCGTAATTTCTGGTGACAAATAAACGTCCTGAATTGCGTGGAACAGCTTAACGCCTTCGTCAAACGGGCGTTGAAAGGTTTTCCGACCTGAAATCAGTCCGGTTCCGCCTGCACGTTTGTTAATTACCGCCGTGCGAATGGCTTCGGCAAAGTCATTCTTTCCTGACGCGCCGCCAGAGTTAATTAATCCCGCTCGTCCGCAGTAGCAGTTCAAAACTTGATAGCGCGTTAAATCAATCGGGTGATCGCTTGTCAACTCAGAATAAACCCGTGGATCGGTTTTGCCGTAGCTTTTTCCGGTGGCTTTTTCGATCGCGCCGTAGCCATTATTAACTTCAGGCAGTTTTTGCTTGATGATGTCGGCTTCGATCGTCACGCCCAAATGATTTGCTTGTCCGGTCAGATCGGCGGCGAGGTGATAGTCTTTGTCTTGCTTAAAAGCGTTGTTGCGCAGGTAGCACCACAAAATCGTCGCCATGCCTAATTCATGCGCTCGTGCAAACGCCCGACTGACTTCTTGAATCTGTCGCGTTGAGTTTTCTGATCCAAAATAAATCGTTGCGCCTACGGCAACCGCGCCCAAATTCCACGCTTGCTCAACCGTGGCAAACATCACTTGATCGTATTGATTCGGAAAGGTTAGCAGTTCGTTGTGGTTGATTTTGGCAATAAAGGGAATGCGGTGCGCATATTTGCGCGAAACGCTGCCCAACACGCCGAGCGTCGTCGCCACCGCATTGCATCCGGATTCGATCGCCAGCTTAACAATATTTTCACTATCAAAATAAATCGGATTTGGGGCAAACGACGCACCCGCCGAGTGCTCAATGCCTTGATCAACCGGCAAAATCGAAATGTATCCCGTATTGGCTAATCGCCCAAACGAATAAATCTGTTGCAGACTGCGTAAAACTTGCGCAGAGCGATCGGTTTGAATAAAGATCCGTTCGATAAAATCTGGACTCGGCAAATGCAGCAGATCTTTAGAAACTTTCGCTTTGTAGGTGAGTAAGTCTTCGCCTTCATCGCCCAACCACGATGTTACAGACTGAGGCGCAGAGAGTGTAGCGGTCATCGCAAAATCCTCAATACCTTGCTTCATCAATCTAGCGTGTTTGTCTAGATTGGCTTGTGTCTACAAGCGTATTTTTGGCAGTAGCGCTTCACGATGTAGAAAAGTTCGGCGGTGAAGGCATGAAGCCCTCATCCCCAACGCTCCTCGCTTACGAAGAGAGCTAGGGTGAGAGCAGCAACGGATTTAAATGTAAAACACACTGAACAGCGACGCCAAAAGTTCAACCCGTCGCCGTAAAGCTGTTCTGTCGAAACGGGTCTAACTCAAGGTTGCGTATTTCTAGCTTAAAGATTAATACTGCCGCAATTGTCCACCCCCGATCGACGCTCCCGAAGCTTTAGCACCTTGCAGATTTTCAACTAAAGCCCCGACTTGGCGATCGATCTGACCAAGCCGCGTTCCTTCAATTTCGACTTGTGAAGTCGGGTAGTTTTGCAAAACTTCGATCAAGGAAATTTTACTATCTGAGCGAGCAGATAAGACTAAAGCAGAACGCAACGCTTGACGAGTCACTTCTTGAGCACGCGGATGAACAGTCTGACCGATCTGATCCAAAATTGATTCACCAGTTGGACTATTGAGCAACCGATCTACCGTGACGATGTTCACGCTGAGCGGTTGATTTAAGTCTCTGCGAACCTCATTAGGATTTTGTCTTCCAGCTTTAAAGTACGATCGCAACGCTGAAGAAGCTTTTCCAGTCTCAGCAAACGTAGTGAGTTCATTTACCGAGATAGATTCTCGAAATCCTTTGTACTTAAACACTAACGTTTCGGCAGCATTTGCACGCGGACTAAGCCCTAAAATAGCTGCGCTGACTCCCAAACAAAGAGCAGAACCGATGAAGCGAAAAGATGAACGCATTTTATAGCCTTGAATCAGTGATTCGGTATGTGATGATTGCACCTAAAAAAGTAATGCAATCGGGAGATCGTTAAACGCCATAGCAGTTCTCATTCGTGAAACGCACGAATTCTGCCCTCACCCTAAATCCCTTTTCCTCAGACACTTGCCCCCTTTTCCCTGAAGGATTGGGATGCAGGTAGACCGAGTTCATGATTCATTTAGGATTGCTATGGTTTTCTGTCAATTTTGGGGATGAGGTCGCTTCCTCTAGGGTCGGCTAATCAAGCAAATCTTCTTAATCAAGAGCAACTCTTCAATTTATTGTCCTAACAGTAGTTGACTCACGCTGATTGTGGAAAGTGCCCTTTGTCTAGTTAAAGATAAGGAATGAGGCTAGAGTCTCGGTTTCATTCCTTTATTCTTCAAAAAACTCCTAGAATCAATTCCCTCATACTCAAATACATGGCAGTATAAAAAGTCTGTTGACTAATACCTAACAAGTGGAGAAAATAATGCAACGGTTCTCAGCCTTTGTTGTGCTGCTGGCGACGATCGGAAATTTCATGATGATCACAAAGGCAAACGCAGACCCCAATCGCAGTTTGACAGTAACAGTAAGTGGATTGAGAAATCAAAAAGGGCAAGTGTGCCTGAGTTTGTTTGCTCAAGCGCAAGGATTTCCAACAAAAAGCAGTCTTGCTGTGGCTTCGCGGTGCATTAGCGCTGACCATTCTCCGCTTACGCTCACCTTTAATAACTTAAATCCTGGAAACTATGCCGTTGCTTTAATTCATGATGAAAATCGAGACGGCAAAATAAACACTGGGTTTTTAGGCATTCCAAAAGAGGGCTTTGGATTTTCGCGCAATCCGAGCATTGGCTTTGGTGCGCCTCGCTTTGAAGATGCCGCGATCGCGCTGACGCAGCAAAACACCAAAACTCAGATTCAGGTGAAGTACTTTTAGCCAGCAGCTAGAAATGCAGATTCAAACAGCGTGGGTGACGATCGCGGCAAGCGATTTCGAGGGCTTAATCGAGTTTTATCGTCAAATTCTTAGGTCAAACCCGATCGCCCTGATTCCCAACGTTTATGCAGAGTTTCAAGTTGCAGAATTACGACTGGGAATTTATCAGCCGCGCGGCTCTGAAGCGGCTGTAGATTCCCGGTTTCCGAGGATTAGCCTGTGTTTGCAGGTTGAATCGTTAGAAAGCGCGATCGAGCATCTGATCAAAATCGGCTATCTACATTCTGGCGACATTATCACAGCGTCCCACGGTCGAGAACTCTACGTCTATGATCCTGACGGCAATCGCATCATTCTGTATCAGCCTCACCGAACTTGATAAGCTATCAATATCGAATCTAGAGATCAATGATTTATGCTCAGCAACTCTGCAATCATTAGCGTATCTCCTGAAATTATGGGCGGCACTCCAGTTTTTACTGGCACTAGAGTTCCGGTACAGACGCTTTTGGATTATCTCAAAGCGGGAGAATCGATCAACGATTTTCTAGATGGATTTCCAACTGTAAATAGGGAGCAAGTTATCGCCTTGCTAGAGGAGGCAGGAAAACAGCTAGTTGGCACAGTGATGGTATAGCGTGAAAATCCTTTTGGATGAGTGTCTTGATCGTAGACTAGCAAGAGAGTTTGTGGGTTACGAGGTGAAAACGGTTCCCCAAGTTGGGTGGGGAGGAATTAAGAATGGTCAACTCCTTGCCCTTGCAGAAACAGATTTTGATGTTTTTGTTACCGTAGATCGCAACTTATCGTTTCAGCAGAACTTGCCACAATTCAGTATTGCAATTATTGTCCTGCAATCGCCGTCTAATCGTCTAGCAGATTTGAAGCCATTAGTGCCGACAATCTTAGCTGCCTTAGCGACAGCACCAAAAGGACAAGCTACAGTAATCAGCCTATCGGGTCATTAATCCAAGAAATTCAACGATCCGTTGCCAAACTCGATCGACTAAATCCACTGCATCGGCATCAAACCATTCAATGCTAGAGTTCGATCGAAACCAAGTTCGCTGGCGTTTGGCAAACTGGCGCGTGTGCAAAACCGTTAAACGCTCTGCTTCAGACAGCGAAATTTCACCCCGTAGATATTGACGCATTTCGTCATATCCCAGCGTATTGAGCAACGGCAAATCTTCACCATACCGACCACACAGCGTTTTCACTTCGGTTTCAAATCCCATTTCAATCATTTGTGCTGTGCGTTTCGCGATGCGATGCTCTAACAATTGGGACTCTAACCCAAGTTGCAAAATCGGATAGGACGGAGGAAATTCGCCTTGCTGCTCGGAAATCGGGCGACCTGTGACGTAAAACACTTCGAGCGCTCTGAGCGTTCTCATGCGATCGTTGCTGTGAATTCGCGTTGCCGACGCCGGATCGACTTGTTGCAAAACCGCATAAAGCTGCGATTGTCCGAAAGTTTCAAGCTGCGATCGTAATTCCGCCTGCGGTGCCACACGGGGAATTCTCATTCCGCGCACGATCGATTTAAGGTAAAGTCCGGTTCCACCCACAAGCAGAAGCGGTGCATTCTCACCTGACTCGATTATCGCCGTCGCTTGGTCTTGATAATCGGCAACGGTGAACGTTTCGATCGGATCGCAAATATCAATCAACCGATGCGGAACTAGATTTTGCTCTTGAGCGCTTGGTTTTGCTGTTCCAATGTTAAACTCGCGGTACACTTGACGCGAATCGGCGCTGAGAATCACAGAATCTAAACGTTGCGCGATCGCAATCGCCAATCCGGATTTCCCCGTTGCCGTCGCACCGCAGATTATAATAAGTACAGGTGTATCATTTGGAGAATGTTGATCGATCGGCAATTGATGAGTCAAAATAGGCTGTTCGATCCCTGCTTCAAATTTCACTGGAAACTGCCTCAAAATCGCTTATAAGCCATTTGTGCTATAATTTTGATAGATTTTGATATTCACTAGCCATTTCTGGCTCTACCCGCCCTACCTGAACGCTTCACCCTATGACGACAAACTACGATGCTCAACAAATCCAAGTCCTAGAAGGATTGGAGCCAGTACGCAAACGTCCTGGAATGTACATCGGCACCACAGGGCCACGCGGCTTGCATCATCTAGTGTACGAGGTTGTCGATAACTCGGTTGATGAAGCGCTGGCTGGCTATTGCAAAAACATTGAAGTTTCGCTCAACGCCGATGGTTCTGTCACCGTCACCGATGATGGACGCGGCATTCCCACCGATATCGTCGCTAAAACCGGAAAGTCAGCGCTCGAAACCGTGATGACGATTCTGCACGCAGGCGGCAAGTTTGGCGGTGGAGGCTATAAAGTGTCGGGCGGACTGCACGGCGTTGGCATTTCGGTTGTAAATGCTTTGTCAGATTGGGTAGTCGCCACCGTCTGGCGCAACGGGAAAGAACATCAGCTTCGCTTCGAGCGCGGCATTCCGATCGGCGAATTAACCGCCAAACCTTCATCTGCAAAGAAAACCGGAACGTCGGTTACGTTTATGCCCGACGCGACGATTTTTACCGAAACGATCACGTTTGATTATTCAACGCTTTCGGGTCGATTGCGCGAACTAGCTTACCTTAACGGCGGCGTGCGGATTAGCTTCGACGATTACCGCCCCGAAACCCAGCGATCGGAAACTTACTACTACGAAGGCGGCATTCGCGAGTACATCACCTACATGAACCGCGATAAACAACCGCTTCACGAAGAAGTAATCTTCGTGCAGGGTGAGCGCAACAACGTCCAGGTTGAAGTCGCGCTGCAATGGTGCTCAGATGCTTACACCGACAACATCATCGGCTTTGCCAACAACATTCGCACCGTAGACGGTGGAACGCACCTAGAAGGTTTAAAAGCCGTTCTGACTCGGACGCTGAATAACATTGCTCGCAAGCGCAACAAAATCAAAGAAGGCGAACCGAATCTTGCAGGCGAAAACATCCGGGAAGGATTGACTGGTGTGATTTCGGTGAAAGTGCCCGATCCAGAATTCGAGGGTCAAACAAAAACCAAGCTTGGAAATACCGAAGTGCGCGGAATTGTCGATTCCCTCGTCGGTGAAGTGCTGAGCGAGTATCTTGAATTCCGTCCGGGCGTGTGCGATGCAATCATCGAAAAAGCGGTGCAAGCCTTCAAAGCGGCAGAAGCGGCTCGTCATGCGCGAGAAATGGTACGCCGTAAGTCGGTGCTTGAATCTTCGACGCTGCCCGGAAAACTCGCCGATTGCGCTTCGCGTGATCCAGGCGAATCTGAGATTTATATTGTAGAAGGTGATTCTGCGGGTGGATCGGCAAAACAAGGGCGCGATCGACGTTTCCAAGCCATTCTGCCGTTGCGCGGTAAGATTCTCAACATCGAGAAAACCGACGACTCAAAAATCTACAAAAACACCGAGATTCAGGCGCTGATCACAGCTTTGGGTTTAGGCATTAAAGGCGAAGAGTTCGATGTGTCGCAGTTGCGCTATCACCGCATTATTATCATGACCGATGCGGACGTAGACGGTGCTCACATTCGGACGCTGCTGCTCACCTTTTTCTATCGCTATCAGCGCATGATGGTGGATCAAGGCTACGTTTACATCGCGTGCCCGCCGCTTTATAAAATCGAGCGCGGACGCAATCACTATTACTGCTACAGCGATCGAGAACTCAACGCTCGCCTTGCTGAGTTTCCGGCAAACGCCAGCTACAACATTCAGCGCTTTAAGGGCTTGGGTGAAATGATGCCGCAGCAGCTTTGGGATACGACAATGAATCCTGAAACTCGCACCCTCAAGCGCGTTGAAATTGAAGATGCAGCCGAGGCTGACCGCGTGTTTACCGTGCTAATGGGCGATCGTGTGGCTCCGCGCCGCGAATTCATCGAAACCTACGGACCGAAACTAAACCTGACTGATTTAGACATCTAAGCGATTCTACTAAACAGTTTGAGCGCGGCTATCTTTAGCAAGGTAGCCGCTTTTTCTGCGTTTAATACACGAATTAGAATCGGAGCGAGTGGCTAAACAGAAACTACACATTCTATAAGAATTCCATGAATTTAGAAGCATCGATCCGTAAAAGCTCGGATCGAAACGATATAAAGAATCAATAGCGAACGTCATTCCGATATCGACTGTTTTGCGTGCTTCTAGCAGCTTGTTAAACTCACTATGAAGATAAGCGTCATTATTCCCGCCTACAACGCCTCAAACACGATCGCAGTCCAACTTGAAGCGCTGAATCAACAACACTATTCTGAACCCTTCGAGATTATCGTTGCAGACAACGCTTCGACCGACTCTACGATCGAAACGGTGAAACAGTACCAGCAAAAAATGCCGAATCTCCGGCTTGTAGAAGCTAGAGCCTGTCAAGGTGCTTCTCATGCCCGCAACGCAGGTGCAAGGGCGGCTCAAGGTGAGTTTATTCTTTTCTGTGACGCCGACGATGAGGCGGCTCCTGATTGGGTGGCTGTAATGTCAGAAGCGCTTTCTCAGCACGATGTTGTCGGCGGCTATTGCGACTACAGCAAACTTAATTCACCGTTCTGGACGCAATGCCTGCAATACCTGGAAGGCAATGGCATCATGGAAACCCCATTTTTACCGTTTGTTGGAACGAATAATATGGGGATTCGGCGATCGATTCATGACGCGATCGGCGGCTTTGATGAATCGGTGCGCGGCGTCGAGGATTTAGATTACGCTTGGCGAATTCAACAAAGCGGCGCGACTTTACACTATGTCAGCAATGCGATTATCTATTTTCGATTTCGGGGCAATGTTAAATCAAACTTTCGGCGCTGGTGGCAATTCGGTCAATACTCAGTGTTCGTTTATCGCAAGCATCAGTTAAGGGGATGTCCACGATATCTTGCTTGGAAAGGGCTGATTTCAGCGGCCGCAATTCCCGCAAAATTTTTACTAAAAGTGCGCGATCGCCAAAGTTTAGTGCAGTGGTGGTTAAATTGCGCTTGGTGTCTCGGATATGTTCAAGGTTGGTTCACCTGGACGCTGATGAAGCCCAATTCGGTTGTGCAACTGCAAAAAGCTTAAAGAAATCGCTTTTGCGATCGCGTCTAGGATTCGTACAAAAACTCTATTTTCTGCCTAGCAGTGGAACTAGAGAACGCTCGCTAAGCGATCGCGCCCCCACACGAGCTACCTGCGCCTGCGGTACAGCCGAAACAATGTCGATCGACCCGAATCGATCGGTTTTCTAACTTTTCAAGATCAAAGTCTCGAATGTGCATCGGCGCTTCAAGCTCAAGCATTTGATTAAAGTCGCAGTCGTAAATTTTCCCATCCCAGGAAATCGAAATCGTATTGCGACACATCAACCCGTCGATCGTGCCTGGATTAAACGAGTTAACCAACAGTTCCAGATAGCTTTGCAGATTTCCCGATGCTTCGAGCCATTCTAAAAAGCGAGAAATCGGCATGTTGTTGAGCGTAATTAATCGATCGAACGTTACGCCTTGATATTTTTCCAGTCCTGCTTTCCATTCTTGCTCTAATGTCGCTTGCCCGTTTGCTAAAAATGCGCCAACCGGATTGCTCATCAGCGTCAGTTGCCGACGCGGATCGCCCATTCCATAGCCTGCTTTGTTGAGTCGTCGCAGTGCGTTGATCGACTTTTCAAACGTGCCGTCTCCGCGCTGTGCGTCGGTATTACGCTGGCGGTAATGCGGCAGCGAGCAAACCACTTCAACCCCACGCTCGGCAAACCACTGTGGTAGATCTTCTAGGTGGGGTAGCAGTAGAACCGTGAGATTGCAGCGATCGATCACGTGCTTTCCTCGCGCCACGCACTGATCGACTAAATAGCGAAAATTTGGATTCAGTTCGGGTGCGCCGCCCGTTAAATCCACCGTGTGCGCTTCGGTTAAATCTAAAGCGCGTAAACACAGATCCACAGTTTCGCGAGTCATAATCTCTTTACGATCGGGACTCGCGTCAACATGACAATGGCGACAAGTCATGTTGCACAATTTACCGACGTTGATTTGGAAAATCTCGAGCTTTGCGGGCATTAACCCCGACCGCCCGTTTGCCGCCAGCGCACGAGAAAAATTGCCTTGATGGGCTGTTTGATCGAGCGGCAGTTGAGCCAGCGTTTTGAGCTGGTATTCGCTTGATGCAAGCGGCGATCGACGTTTGAGCAATGAAGCGGTGTTTAAAGATGCCATACTCATCACAACAGGTTCTAGATTCATTCTAGAAGCGGAATCACATCGACAGCTTGTTGACTTGATCTAACATTTGCAAGCCGTGAATCAGCGACGAACCGCCCCGAATCGCGGTTGCCACATGCACCGCTTCGGTCATTTGCTCTAAATCCGAGCCTTGTTGCAGGGATTCTTTGGTATACGCATCGATGCAGTACGGACATTGCACCGTGTGGGCCACTGCCAGCGCAATCAACGCTTTTTCTCGTTTCGTGAGCGCACCATCGGCAAAAACCGAATTATAGTAAGCAAAGAACTTGTCAGCGAGTTCGGGACTGCCTTCGCTGATTTTGGCAAAATTCGGTAAATGTTCAGGGTTGTAGTACGAATCCATTGACATTCTCCTCGATATGCTTCAGCTTAAAAGATTCGATCGTCGCCCTGATCCCACCCGTAATAAATGATCATGGATGTTATGCTAAAGCGCATATCTGAAATCAGTTTAATCGTGCTGAGCTTGAGTCAAGTTGCGATCGCCGCCAACACGCCACAAATTGAGCAATTGCTCAACAAAAACGAGTGTGCAGGATGTAATTTAACGTCGGCCAATCTTTACGGCTTAAAGCTCGAAGGCGCGAATCTGCAAAAAGCCACGCTCACGCAAGCCGGATTTCAGGGATCAACGCTCGATTTTGCTAACTTGCAGGGCGCGATCGCCGATCGTACCAATTTCGCATTAGTGACGCTTCAAAGCGCCAATCTCGAAAACGCCAATTTGCAAAACGCGAATTTTTATGGAGCCGATTTGAGAAATGCCAATTTAACGGGTGCAAATCTGCAAGGAGCAAGTCTTGAAGGAGCAGATTTGCGGGGAGCAATTCTAAAATCAGCAAATTTACAGAAAGCAAATTTGGTGCGATCAAAAATGCTCGGCGCGAATCTCGAAGGCGCGTTGCTCAAAGGCGCACGAATGCCCGACGGCGGCGAAGCGAAGTAAACCTGCTCAGTTGCAATTTTTCAGGATCGTTGCGCGATCGTAATGCTTTAAGCTCTACTAATTTCTGATCAACTTATTTCTAAAGATAAAAACTTTTGGAATTTTTGCCAGATTGAAGCATGAGCGTTAACGGCATTGCTTTGATCGTTTTTCTCATTGAAGAATAAAGTTCAATTTATCTTAGCGGTGGGGAACATTAAATAGGGAAACATTGGGGGCTTATACAAAGCCAACATCAAGGAAAGATGGGCATGTTAGTTGATGATTCCTCGACCGATTCACCAAGCGGTTTGCTCGGCGTTCGGAGCCGGATGCAGTTTACCGGCCGATTAGACATTCGCACTCGCGCTCAGCAGTGGAGTTTGTATCTTTACATGGGACGAGTGATCTGGGCGGCGGGCGGGCCGCACCCGTACCGACGCTGGCAGCGCTACATGATGCAGCACTGCCCACAGCTCACCGCAAACATGCTCAATGCGTTGCGCAATGGTGGAGCTGCGCTGCTTGCGACAGACGAGGTTGGATGGCAAGACTATGAAATACTTTCGACGTTGGTCAAACAGCAGCAGGTTACGCCAGAACAAGCCGTAGCCGTAATTCGCAGTACTGTGGTCGAAGTGCTGTTTGACATTATTCAGCAAGAGGAAACCAAGCCTGTAAAATTCCGCTCGGATGCCGACGAAGTTTTGGATACCTCTTTGGCGCTGCTAAATGTCGAACAGCTTTTAGAAGAAGTGCAAACGATGTGGAACGCTTGGCGATCGCTCGGTCTTGCCGATCATTCTCCAAATCTTGCCCCGGTTCTACGTCACCCCGAACAACTGCAAGCGAATACGTCGGAAAAAGTTTATAAACTGCTGGTGTCGATCGTCGATGGTCGGCGGACGCTGCGGGATCTTGCCGTGCTGATGAAGCAAGATGTGCTGCAACTAACGCGAATTTTGGTGCCGCTTTATCGAAAAGGATTGGTTGCCCTGGTTAAAATTCCCGATTTAGCACCGTCAACGGTTGCTCGCACGGTAAATTCAGTCTCTAGCGGAATTTCAACATCTGCATCGCCTTCGCTCCACAAAGTTATTTCTACCCCTCCGATCGCCGGATCAAGCAACACGCCTTTAATCGCCTGCATCGATGATAGTTTGCGCGAATGCCAAATAATGGAGCAAATTTTAACCGAAGCGGGCTATCGATTTGTGGGCATTCAGGATTCGGTACAGGCATTACCGACGCTGCTTGAGCAAAAACCCGGATTGATTTTCCTTGATTTGATTATGCCGATCGCCAACGGGTATGAAATTTGCGCTCAGATTCGACGGGTTTCAGCCTTCAAAGATACGCCGATTGTTATTTTGACCAGCAACGACGGAATTATAGATCGAGTCCGAGCCAAATTGGTTGGGTCGTCTGGATTCTTAGCCAAGCCTGTAAATGCCGATCGTGTGTTGGCGGTTGTGCGAAAAGTGCTACCCATTCGAGATTAAAACGCTAACTGTTTTTTGAGGTAAACCATGAGTACTGTGCTAGTGGTCGAAGATAGCATGACCGAACTGCATCTTTTAACCAGCTATTTGCAGAATGCTGGAATATCGGTGATCAGCGCTAAAAGCGGTGAAGAAGCCCAAGCTAAACTGATTGCCCACACGCCGGATGTGATTGTGCTCGATGTGATTTTGCCGGGTCAAAGCGGCTTTGAGCTGTGCCGCGAACTCAAGGCAGATCCCAGAACCAGCCAAATTCCGGTTGTGATGTGTTCGACTAAAGATACTGAGGTCGATAAGATGTGGGGCAATTTGCTCGGTGCGAATGCGTATTTGCCCAAGCCCGTTGATTCAGATGCACTGGTACGCACAATTCGCAGTTTAATTCAGGAGTTGTGAGGATCGATGCCTGATTTATCGACTTTAGGAGAAACGACCTCGATTGCCAGCATAGCGTCTTTGTTAGCGGCTCCGGCTGCAAGTCTCCCAACGCAAAAGTTTCTGCGATTTCGATTGCATTCAACTCAATCGCTGCTGATCGCGGTTGAATCGATCGTGGCGGTTCAAAGCTTGACGATCGCTGAAGTTTTGCCAGTTCCTCAAATGAATCCGGCGGTAATGGGGCTTTATAACTGGCGCGGTGAGGTAATTTGGCTTGTGGATCTAGCACAGCAAATGGGGTTTTCATCGCTTGCTGAGCAACAATCAAGAGCATTTATGACGATCGTGGTGCAGTTAGAAGCTCAACGACTGGGTTTAGTGGTTCCTGAAGTGTATGACATCGAGCAGCATAATCCAGATGCGTTGCTTTTACCATCACCTAATTTATTTTCTCGTTCGTGTCTTTCGTTTATTAAAGGCTATTTCTCTCACGACTCGATCGATAAAAGTCAACCGCAACGCAGCATTGTATTAAACGTGTCTGCTGTATCTCAAGATTCCGCTTTACACATTCACAATTTGAATTCGCTTTAACCCATTATTCCAGGAGTTACCTGCATGTCCGCATCTCGCCGCACTGATCCTACGCTTGATTTGTCTTCGATGTTTTCAGCAGAACCGACCTTAGAAGAGCTCACTGCGTTTTTATCTGAGACGCCGCCACATCTTGCTAAAGAAACCGCAGCACCGATAGAGTTAGAGACGACGATCGATCTTAGCGCTCAAGATCATCAAGAGGAAACTGCAAGCAATTATGCAAAGCCAAACGAAGACTCAAAGCGGGAACTTCAGCAAGTAGTAACGGCGCTAACCGGATTGAAATCGGAACTCAAGCGGGCAGGCTTGCTCGATAAGCCCAACGTGCAAAGTTTGTTTCGCCAAGTTGCAGAATTTGCCGCGTCACAACCGAAACGAGCAAACCAGATCACGCCTGCACGAGAATTTCGCTATCAGCGTAAGCAGATGAGCGCGATCGCCGCTCAAATGCGTCAAGCTCCGAATCTAGATGCTTTGATGCGCCTAGTTGTGAAAGTGGCACGCGACGCAATCCACGCCGATCGGGCCGTAATTTATCAGTTTGACGCAAACCAAACAGGCAAAATTGCTGCGGAATCGGTTCAGCGCGGTTGGACACCAGCGATCAACGAAACTCCTGCATTGTCGTGTTTTTGCTTTGATCAGACCGAAGACTACATCAAGCAGCAAATTGTTGCAATCGAAGATGTTAATCGCGTTGATTTGGTGCCGTATCAGCATCAGCTTTTAGAGCGATTGCAGGTTAAAGCAAGCTTGAGCTTGCCGATTTTGGTTGCTGGTGTGCCGTGGGGGTTGTTGATCGTTCATCAATGTTCACGATCGCGCTTGTGGCAGGAAGCTGAAATTAGTTTGCTGCATCAGCTTTGTTTAGAGTTGACGATCAATCTGCAACAATCGAACTTTGCATTTCAGCTCGCGCAGCAAGCGGAAAATGAAAAAGCAATCTTTAAAGTGATTGATCGAATTCGTCGATCGCTCGATATCGAAGCGATTTTCCGCACGACGACTCAGGAAATTCGCCAGTTGTTGAACGCCGATCGCGTGGCGATTTATCGGTTTGAATCCGACTGGAGCGGCGAATTTATGGCAGAATCTGTCGCACCGGGATGGTCGGCGCTAATGCAAGAGCAAATCGACAATCCACTGTTAAAAGAGAACGTCAGCGAATGCAGCGCCAAACTGCTTGGAGTCGGAACTGCTAAAACTACTGACACGTATTTGCAGCAAACTCAAGGCGGCAAACTCAATACGGTTAGAGCGGTTAGCGACATTTATCAAGTGGGTTTTTCTCAGTGCTACATTGAGATGCTAGAGCGCTATCAGGCACGGGCGTATGTGATTGTGCCGATCGTGGTGAACAATCGCCTGTGGGGATTGTTGGCAGCCTACCAGAACTCAGACCCTCGCGCTTGGCAAGATACCGAAATTGCCTTGATGACCAAGCTAGGAACACAGCTAGGTGTAGCGATTCAGCAGGCAGAATCGGTACGGCAAGTGAAGCTGCAATCTGATCGATTAAGCAAGCTGGCTGAGCAAGAACGAGCTGCGGCCCGCGTGATCGAGAAAGTTCGGACAACGCTGAATCTCAACACGATTTTCAAGACCGCAACGCAAGAAGTTCGGCAATTGTTGAACACCGACCGCGTGTGCGTGTATCGCTTTGAGCCAGACTGGAGCGGAGAAGTAGTTGCAGAATCGATGACTGGCGGCTGGATGTCGTTTATGGAAGCGCAAATCGAAGATGCCAGCTTAAAAGCAAACGTCATGGATTGTGATTCGTTGGATTTAAGCGAGGGCAGCTTTAGAACTGTTGATACTTATCTAAAAGACACGCAGGGCGGCGCTTATACTCGTGGCGCAAACTTCCGAGCGGTAAGCGACATCTACCAAGCGGGCTTTTCTCCGTGCTATCTGGCATTTTTAGAGCGCTACCAAGCTAGAGCTTACGTGATTGTGCCGATCGTACAGGGTGACAAGCTTTGGGGATTGCTGGCAGCGTATGAAAATTCGGGTGTTCGCGATTGGGAAGAATCGGAAATTACGCTTATGGTGCAGCTTGGCGCTCAGCTTGGCGTTGCGATTCAGCAAGCCGAGTATGTCAAGCAAGCTGAAGCGAAAACGGTTCAATTGGCAAAAGCAGCCGATCGAGAGCGGAATTTTATTCGCGTGATCGATCAAGTGAACAAATCAGTTTTAGAAAGAATTCGCTTGTTTGAGAGCATTGAAGCGATTTTTGGACAAACCACGCAGCAAATTCGGCAGTTTCTACAAGCCGATCGCGTTGCAGTTTATCGCTTTGCGCCCGATTGGAGCGGCGAATTTGTTGCAGAATCGGTGGGGATGGGTTGGACGCGCTTAGTCGGAGCAGACATCCGCACGGTTTGGGAAGATAGTCACCTGCAAGAAACCGGGGGCGGACGCTATCGCAATAATGAAACGTTTGCGGTCGATGACATTTACAAAGTGGGACATTTGCCGTGTCACATCGACATGTTAGAGCAGTTTCAAGTCAAAGCTTATGCGATCGTGCCAATCTTCACCGGACAAAAACTCTGGGGCTTGCTCGGCGTGTATCAAAATTCTGCTCCCCGGCACTGGGAAGAATCGGAAATCAATTTGCTGGCTCAAATCGGCGCACAGCTTGGGGTTGCGTTGCAGCAATCTGAGTATTTATCCCAGATTCAACGCCAAGCCGAGCGGGAAAAAATTCTGGCTAAGATTAGCGATCGCATTCGCTCGTCGATCGACATTGTGAAGCAGTCGTCGGACATCAGCACGATTTTTCAAGTCACGACGCAAGACATTCGCCAATTGCTCAAAGTCGATCGCGCAGCAATTTACCGCTTTAATCCAGACTGGAGCGGCGACTTTATTTACGAGTCGATTTCGAGCGGTTGGAGTAAGCTAGTCGGAACTGAAATCGGGACCAATGTGAAGGATAGCTATCTAAGACAAACGCAGGGCGGACGCTATCGCAATCGTGAAAGTCTTGCCGTTCCTGACATCTACAAAGCCGGACATGATCCGTGTCATGTGGAACTGTTAGAAAAATTTGAAGCACGGGCGTATGTGCTAGTTCCGGTTTTTAGAAATCAGGAGCTGTGGGGGATTTTGGCGGTTTATCAAAATTCTGGTGCGCGTCAGTGGGAAGGAGCCGATGTTGTGTTGCTCAATCAGATTGCAGGACAGCTTGGCGTCGCGTTAGAGCAAGTTGATTCGCTTGAGAAACTGCGCGTTCAGTCTGAGCAGCTTTCTCATGCTGCAATGCGCGAGAAAACAGCCAAAGAGCAGCTTCAGCAGCAAGTGATTCAACTGCTTGCCGCAATTAAGCCTGTTTTTTCGGGAGACCTAACAGTGCGCGTTCCGGTTGCTGAAAACGAAGTAGGCACGATCGCCGATGCTTACAACAACACGATTCAAAGCTTGCGCAAGATTGTAACTGAGGTGCAGCTTGCAACGGCAAAAGTCACGAAAACCTCGCAAACAAGCGGCGGATCGATCGTGAAGCTTTCTCAACAAGCCGAAGACCAAATGCAAGAAGTAACTCGCGCTCTTGATCAACTTCAAGCAATGGTAAATTCAACGCAGGCGGTTGCAGCAAACGCACATCAAGTCGAGTCGGCAGTGCAAACAGCAAACCAAACGGTTCGCTCTGGCGATGCTGCTATGAATAAAACCGTTGATGGAATTTTAGCGATTCGGGAAACGGTAGCAGAAACCAGTAAGAAAATCAAACAGCTTAGCGAGTCATCACAAAAGATTTCAAAAGTGGTGAGCTTGATTAGCAGTTTTACTACGCAAACGCAATTGCTCGCGCTGAATGCATCGATCGAAGCCACTCGTGCAGGTGAATACGGGCGCGGCTTTACGGTTGTTGCTGACGAGGTACGATCGCTGGCGCGTCAATCGGCGGATGCGACTCGTGAAATTGAAAAGCTGGCACAGGAAATTCAGTCGGAAACGAGCGCCGTTGCAACAGCAATGGATACTGGAATTCAGCAAGTGGTAAATGGAACAAGCTTGGTAAACGAAACTCGTCAGCAGCTCACCGAAATCATCAATGCAACGGCGCAGATTAGTCAGCTTGTGCAGGGAATTACGCAAGCAACCTTAACGCAAACGCATCAATCAAAGCTGGTTATTCAAGCGATGACCGATGTTTCTACGATCGCGAACAAAACCTCTGCACAAACGAGCCAAATTTCTGCATCGTTCCAGGAACTGCTGACTACAGCGCAGCAGCTACAAACCAGTGTGGGTCAGTTCAAAGTGAACTAAGCGAGATTGGGGCGAGTTTTGAATGAGGAAGACACGAATTCAAAACTAACGTGGTCTTCCTCATGATTTATTCAAAGCTGCAAGGGAATTATGGTTTCTAACTCAAAGATCCGGGAACAAACGTATGCGTATTTTCTGACCGAAGCGCAAGATTTGCTGCGCACGATCGAGCAGCATTTACTCACGCTGCGTCAGAGTCGTACCCCTGCTCAGGTGCATGAACTGATGCGATCGGCGCACACGCTAAAAGGAGCGGCTGCCAGCGTTGGGTTTGATTCGATTAAGTCGATCGCGCATTCGCTCGAAGAAGTTTTCAAGGCGCTCTACAAGCCGGAGGTGAATATTGATGCGGAGTTAGAAGCGCTGCTGTTTGAAGCGTATGAGTGTTTGCGCGTTCCTTTAGCGCGTGCAATTGCTGGAGAATCGAGTCAAGATGCCGCGCTTGTAACCAAATCAGCAGATGCCGTTTTTGCACGAATCAAAGCAAAGCTCGGTCAGCATTTTGATCCGGGTGCTGCATTGCCGACTTCGGCTGATTTGGGGTTTGATATTGTGCGATCGCTGTTTGAAACCGGAGTGCGTGAACGGCTTGAGCAGCTTGAGAACGCCTTGAACACCCAGAATACGACAACCATCGCACAGGTTCTGCAAACTCAGGCAGATGTCTTTGTTGGGTTAGCTGAGTCACTGAATCTGCCGGGATTTGGAGCGATTGCGCAAAATGCGACCGTGGCTCTACGACAGCATCCAAATCAAGCGGTTGAAATTGCGCAGGCGGCGCTTGCTGATTTTCGGCAAGGGCAAATGGCGGTACTGAGTGGTGATCGTACGGTTGGAGGTGAGGTTTCCGATCCCTTAAAGCAATGGGCAACGGACTCATCAAGTTTGTCTGAGCGCAAAACAGGATTTCTAACCGTTCAAACCGCTTGGAGTCGGCTGAAGCAAATGCTCGATTCCTCGCGGGTTTCTCTTCGCGATCGTTTAGTGTCTCAAACGGTGGTTGAGACGGTTGAACCGCAATCTGAACTCTTCTCGCTTGATCCGGCTTTAGAAGATTTAGCGAACGAGTTCGATCGTTTAGATTCTGAGCCACCCGAAACGGAAACAATGGAGGGTTATGAATTGTGGTCAGATCATGCAGAGTCGGTTTCGCCGACATTGCCAAACGCGATCGAACCCCCGTTTAACCCGTCAAAGGTTGACGGTGAGCAAACCTTGTTGACCGTTCCTGGTCTAGCCGCTCAAACAACTGCCGCACCGAAAGTTGTTCGCGTCAATCTTGAGCATTTAGAATCGTTGAACTGCACCACAAGCGAGCTACTCATTCATCAGAATCAGCAAACCGTTCAAGATGAACAGCTTCAAGCGAGGTTAGCACAGCTTTTAGAGCGGTTTAAAAGCCATCATCAACGTTTGTCAAAGCTGCAAACGTTGATAATCAAGCCAGAACGACGATCGGTTATGCTGTCTGAAACGCCGCTTAGCAATGAAAGCGGTTTGAGAACGACATTCGACGCCCTTGAACTTGATCGATACAACGAATTCAATGCGCTGTTGCAAAGCGCCTCGAATGAAGCTGCACAGCTTGAAGCCGAAACCGAAGCGATTGGATTTCTCGCTCGTGAATGCCAATTTGCTTGCAACAAGCAGGGACGATTGCTTACCAACTTGCGCGATGATTTGTTAGCGGTGCGAATGATTCCGATCGCAACGGTGCTCGATCGGATTGCGCCTGTTGTGCAGCAAATGGTTGAAACTTATGGAAAACAAGTTGAGCTAAGACTTGTTGGCACGCAGGTTTTGATCGACAAAGCCTTAGCTGAACAGCTTTATGATCCGTTGCTGCATTTGGTGCGCAATGCGTTTGATCATGGAATTGAAGCTGAACCAGTGCGGCGTCAAAGGGGTAAACCGATCGTTGGTTGCATCGAGATTCGGGCATTTCAGCAAGGCAACCGGACCGTTGTTGAAGTGCGAGACGATGGGCGAGGAGTAGATTTGCAGCGCGTTTGTGATCGGGGGGTTGAGTTGCAGTTGTTGACCTCGAATCAAGCTGATCGATTCTCGCAGGTGGAACTCCTCAATTTATTGTTTGAACCGGGATTTTCGACAGCCCAACAGGTTACTGAGCTATCTGGGCGTGGGATTGGATTAGATGTTGTGCGATCGCGAATTCGATCCATGCAGGGCAATATCACTGTGACGTCAAAACCCAATGTGGGGACGGTGTTTGTGTTGCAGTTGCCGTTAACGCTAATTAGTGCTCGATTGCTCGTATGTCAAGTGGGTCAATCGATCGTAGGACTGCTTTCCGATGAAGTGGAACGTATTATGTCAGAGGATGCTGACGAGATTGAAACTCTTCAAAATCGACGCATTTTGCATCTACCGCAGGCTCGCACGATTCCCGTTCATACGCTGTCAGATTTAATGTCTTACACAACGTGGGTTGCACAACGCGACGCACATCGACCTCAAGAAACGATTAGCAACGCGCCGACTTTGATTGAGCCACAGCCTTCGGAGTTGCAAAAAGCGTTAATCGTACTGCTGCACGGAAAAACTAATCCGATTGCGCTTTCGGTCGATCGCATTCTTGCAGAGCAAGAATTAATCGTGCGCCCGATCAGTCGAACGATCGCAGCACCGAACTACGTTTATGGATGCAGCCTGCTAGGGGATGGACGAATGATGCTTGTAATTGACGGAGCGGCGATCGTTGAAGCCGTGCCGACCCAACCAGGAACACCCATACCTCCTTTCCAGGTCGAACATTCGCTTCCGACGGCGAAAACAGTTTTAGTCGTTGATGACTCAATCACGGTGCGGCAATCGCTGGCATTGACGCTAGAAAATGCAGGCTATGTTGTGCTTCAAGCTTGTGACGGACAGGATGCCATCAACATTTTGCGTCATGCAGTCAGCGATTCGTTATCAATCCAGCTTATTACTTGCGATATTGAAATGCCACGCTTGAATGGCTTTGAGTTTTTAATGCAGTACGCGCAAGACCCCAAACTGCCGCGAGTACCCGTGATCATGCTGACATCGCGCACTCAGGAAAAACATCAACAGCTTGCCATGCAGCTAGGAGCGTCTAGCTATCTTACAAAGCCGTTTGTCGAAAGTACGCTTTTGCAGACCGTGGAACAGTTTATTCAACAGGTACCATCATGAGGTCGATTCATCTTTCGCCCCCGATTCAACCGACTCGTGTGAAATGGGTTACGTTCTCGATCGCTGGATATCGCTTAGGGTTGTCAACTAAGTCCGTTCTGCGCGTGGTAAATTGTCCCCCAGAGTTGGAGGCGCAGTCTCACGTTGTAGAACTCGTTGGCATCGGGCAGCACACGCTCAGCGTGGTCGATTTGAAATCAGTTTTGCGGGGAGTGACGTTGCACGAAGCGCGATTCGGCCACAGGGCTTCAACAGATATCTCTCCAAAATCAGAATTTCTGATTGTGATCAAGCTAGAAGCGTTGGGCAGCTTGCAGAATGATTTTGAGCTTTGCGCCCTTCGCGTCGATACGCCCCCGGATTTGATTGAGCTTGATCCCGCTTCTATTCGTCAACTGCCCAGCGCTTACCGCCAACATCATCCGTTAAGAATTGCCAGCCAGGTTGCAGTCTTGCCGCAAGGAAAAGCAACGCTTGCCATCTTTTTATTAGAGATGAATCGCGTTCTAAAACAACTGCGTGAGTAAGCGCTTCCAAATGTAAAACGGACTCAACAGCCTACCCACGAAAAACTGCATTTCGCAGGCGGCGACCAAATCGATCGATAGCGTTTTGCGGTGTTTGAACCCATGAAGCGCGATTTTGCGCAGATCGTTGATCACCAAACAAGGAAACATCACGGGTCGTTGCCACATCGGGTAGCGCAGCATTCTAAACCGATGCTGACTTAATCCAATCACTCGAAAGAAATTCATCAAGTACGATTTTTCAAGTCGCCAGCTTGGAATTTGATGCACGATCGACATTTCCGCGTTGTACCAGATTTCCCAGTTGCCGCGCTTGATTTTCCAGAGCGCTTCGGTTTCTTCGCCTTTGAGTCCAAATCCCTGTTTGATCGGCCCTTGAATAATTTGGGCACCGACCACGCGATCGATCCAAGCTTGTTTACGAACGACGAGTCCTGCTCCGACTGGCATTCCGCGTCGATGTGAGTCATACCGAAAGCTGGTTTTTCGGAGCATGATTGGCAAGTAGTGTGCAATGCGATCGAAGTTCTGCGGCGGGTCGATTTCGTAGTGCGGCACAATACGGCTGCCAAATGCGCCCGCCCTCGGATGCGCTTGAGCAAACGTATAAGCGGAAAAAACCCAGTTCGCATCGGGCAGATTATCATCGTCGAGAAATCCGATTAGCGTTCCTTTTGCTTCTTGAATGGCGCGTTTGCGTGCGATCGCGGCTCCTTGCTGTGGCTCAAACACATAGCGGAGTTCACACTGATCGATCCAATGCGCTTGATACTGTTGAACGATTTGAACGGTGTGATCGGTGCTGTTGTTGTCTACGATCACGACTTCCCAAGCGATCGATTCGGTGCTGTGCTGCGATCGCAGGCGATCGAGCAGGTCGGGTAGTCGCTTTGCGCCGTTGAAGGTGCGAATCGCAACCGTAAAATCCATGTCGTTTTTCAGGTGAATGTCAGGTGGTATGTCTAGATTGCCCACCCCTTTGAAAACGACGAACGAAACGGTATCAAAAGGCAGGGGATTGAATCGCTGCCTTTTCTTCAAATCAGGAGGTTAAGCAAAAAGTGAGGCTTTTGCGTCTTGGTTGAGGAGAATTGAGCCTTTTGCGTCCATGCTGAAGTCGTATCCAGGTTCAAAGCCTTCTTGAATTAGGCGTTTGTAGACGCTCATTGAGGTAACGCGGCGGATTTCGCGCATAACATAACCTGGAATCGTTTGCTCGATCGTCCAGCAAAATGCAAGCGGATCGGTGCGTACCAATTGCTCTAAACTGACAATCACGATTCCTGCTACGTCGCGGAGCGTTAATCGGCTTCTGAGGCTGGCGATCACGGCTTTACCAATTTCAGCATTTCGAGTTGCGAAGGCACAGGTGAGTCTGCTGATCTCTTGTTCGAGTTGTAGATAGCTGGTCTCTTGCACTGATATTCTCCCTCCCAGGGAATAGGAAATAACTGGTTACAAGACTAGATGTTTTGATTTTGTTGAGTATATCCTGGGATAGATTTTTAGTTGCGACAAAATAAGTAGCGTAACAAAACTTTATACTTCAGATTAGTAGAAAATTCAGTTATTGGACTGAATACAAAGCCGATTGGATAATTGCCGCGATCGCACAGGTAAGCATCTAAAACGCAGGCGCGACTAAAATTAGCTTCGCAAGTGACGAGCGGCAACGCGGCTACACGAACAGAGTTCCCGAAGGGGAACTCGTTTATAAATCGCACTGAGATTACGTACTTCAATCACACCACGTTCTTTAAAGCCATACTGTTTGCGTTAATACTGATGCGCCATATCAAAGCATTGTTAAACCGACAGGCGAAATGCGATGCCTTTAGCACCCGCGAAGCGTGACCGAGAATGGTACCCTAATCCAACGTCCGAATTTGTTTTGTTGCTATGTCACACCCGAAACTGTCAAAGCGTGTTTCGACTGCGCTACTGAATGCGCTCAATGCTGGCGTTGTGCCGAGAGTTGGACTCGGACAAATTGCGATCGGGCGCGAGAAAGAAATCGCGATCGTGCTGCAAGATTTTGAACATATTGCCAGTGGCGGAGCTGGGTTTCGCTTTGTGATCGGGCGCTATGGAGCAGGCAAAAGCTTTACGCTGCAACTGATTCGCAATCTGGCAATGGAGAACGGGTTTGTCGTGGCTGACGCTGACATTACGCCAGAACGTCGATTAGTTGGAAGTCAGGGTGCGGGAATCGCGACGTATCGTGAATTAATGCGCAATCT
Organism: uncultured bacterium; assembly: GCA_964250455.1. Lineage (GTDB taxonomy): Bacteria > Cyanobacteriota > Cyanobacteriia > Leptolyngbyales > Leptolyngbyaceae > CAXUFL01. The sequence goes on along the minus strand of CAXUFL010000037.1, from coordinate 15,940 downwards.
CGCAACGAAAAGCCGCCCTGAAGGAGGGGCATTATCAACGATTTTGGAGCGGTGGATCGCGGCGATTCAAACGCAAGTGGTTCAGGAAACCGGAACCACGCCCAGCGATGCAGACTTTGATCGACAGGTTGAAGCGCGAATTCGATTAGTTACACAAGATGTCGCGGATTTGGTCAACGGGTTTGAATTTGCCAATGTGATTATCGCGTATTGGTCGGGATATCGATCAAACGATGACGCTAAAAAAGAAGCAGCGTTGCGCTGGATGCGTGGAGAGTTTTCAACCAAAACCGAAGCAAAAGCGGCGTTGGGCGTGCGCGTGATTATCGACGGCGATTCTTGGTACGACTATGTGAAATTAATGGCGCGATTTGTGGCGGATATTGATTACAAAGGCTTGATTGTGATTCTCGATGAAGTCGTGCATTTATCGAAAATCCCGATCGCGGTTTCACGCCAAAATAATTACGACAAACTGTTAGCGATGTTTAACGACGCGACGCAAGGGCGGGTGAGTCATTTAGGAACGCTCATTGGTGGAACGCCGCAATTTCTCGAAGATCCAAGACGCGGACTCTACAGCGATCCGGCTTGGCAGCGTCGCACCGCTCAAAGTCGAATCGTAGAGGCTGAACTGAGCGATGCATTTGCCCCTGTGATTCGATTAGAACCGCTAACCGATGCAGAATTAACCGAACTGTTAGCGCGAATTGCGATCGTGCATCACACGCATTACGACACTGCAAAACCGCTTACGTCTGCCGAAATTACTCGGTTTCTTACAGCGCTCCGAAGTCGGGTGGGAAGCCAATCTTGGCTAACACCAGGGGAAGTGATTCGAGATTTTATGACCGTGTTAAATCTATTGCAGCAAAAACCGGATTTATCGATCGACGAATTGCTTAACACGGAAACATTTCAATCTTCTGCAAAAACAACGCAACCAACGCCCGAAGATGAATTTGCAGAATTTACTTTGTAAACTTCCCTACAAGGGGATGCGGTTTCTCGGAGAAACGCTGAAAAAGAGGATACACGATCGACGTATATCCTCAATGCGGTTAGTTTTTAAAGCGAAATCTACATGCTTGCAGCACAAACAGGTCGGTTGTTCGCGTTCATGCGGATTTTGCCTTCGGTGCCATTTACCACAAACGGCACTTGCTGATCATCCACAACGCGCACAAAGGCGGGCTTGTCTTGTAGGCACGATCGTACCGCCGACGCCCAACTTGTCAAATCTTTGGACATTTTATCGGTGATCGGCGTATCGCTGGTGATTGATGGCTCTTTCGCAAGCTGAAGCTGAATTGGCAGCGTGAAGTTGAGCGGCGTCACAGGCGGAGACGGCAAGGTTACTTCTTTGACGCCAGTAATCGATTCTTTATCTAAAACCGTTGTTTTCGCCGTTGGTTGAGTTGTGGGTGTGCTCGACTGTCCTGATGGAGAAGGCGTGGTTGTACTAGGTGCTGGGGTCGTCGTAGAATCTGGCGACGAAGGTGTGGTTGTAGAACCAGGGGTTGGAGTGGTCGTAGAGCCTGGCGACGGCGTTGTGTTAGGCGTTGTAGGAGTCGGTACTCCTGGAGAAGATGGCGTTAACGGGGTCGATGAATCTGGCGCAGTCGGGGCTGCGGGCGATGTTGGATTGGTTGTGCTTGGTGCCGAAGGAGTGGTTGGTACGGCATTTGGTGTCGAGGGTGTCGTTGAATCCGGCGTGGTGGGTGAGGTATTGCTAGGTGCAGTCGGCGAGGTGGTGCCTGGAGTGGTTGTATTAGCCGGATTCGACGGAGAGCTAGAAGGCGCATTTCCCGGAACAGAGCGACCGGGAGCTTCGGTGCTAGGCGATCGTGGCGTGCTTGACGGGGTTGACGTGCCGGACTGCGCAATCGGACTTAGCGGAGACCAGATTAAAGCAGCGATAAACGGTGATGTTGGGGTCGAGGGTGTCGCCGTTGGCGCGGAAATCGGATTTGGCTTTGCTGGCTTTGTGTTTGCAATGGAAGGAGCGGTGTAGCTTACAAAGACAGCAGCAACGCTAACAGCAGCAATCTGTTTCAACATGCTCACGTTCATCTCCTAATTTTCAGGGACAAGTCTAGTCTGAAACCGCAAAGTAATATTTCTATCAATAGGAATAGAAACTCTAAAAATTACTTTTTTGGTTTAGAAACTATAAATCTAGAGGAACCCTATCGAACTGTGTTTCGAGTTCACAAGCTTGCAACAGACAGATTCTGAATTGGCACAGGATACTTTAAAAAAACAACATCGAATTTAGTTTGAATAAGCGAAACGCTTGAATTGATGTGTTGACTGCGCTATTAAGCGCTAGAGTAAGGTCGCTCGATAGCGTTGAGCGGATTGCGATGCAAGATTCTTATTCTCGTTTAGCCCCGTTTATTCAAGCGTACATTTATCAGCACGGTTGGACAGAATTGCGTCCGATTCAAATCGAAGCGTGCGAGGTTATTTTTGATACTGAGAATCATTTACTGATTGCGGCAGGAACGGCATCTGGAAAGACGGAAGCTGCGTTTCTTCCCGTCTTGACGTTACTGCATCAAAATCCGCCTGATAGCGTTGGTGCAATTTATATCAGTCCGATTAAGGCATTGATCAATGATCAGTTCGATCGATTAAATGATTTGCTGCAACACGCAGAGATTCCGGTTTGGGCTTGGCATGGCGATGTGACTCAAAGCCGCAAGAAAAAATTGCTTGACTCACCGCGTGGAATTTTGCAAATTACACCGGAATCGTTAGAAAGTTTGCTGATCAATAAAAGCGCAGACTTAGCTCGTATCTTTGGCGACTTGCGATTTGTGATTATTGACGAAATTCACGCATTTATTGGCAGCGATCGGGGCTGTCAGATTTTGTGTCAATTGTCGCGTTTGGCGCGGATCACAGGCCATCAACCGCGACGAATTGGATTGTCAGCAACGCTGGGTGACTATTCTTTAGCAGAAGAGTGGTTGCAGGCGGACACTTCTCGATCTGTCCTGACTCCAAAGATTGAAGATGCCCATCGCAAGATTCAGCTTGCGATCGAACATTTCTACGATCCGGGTTTAGTGGTGCGGGCGAAAGGGGATACCCGTGATAAAGCGTTTAATCCTTATCATTTGTATTTGTTCGAGCAAACCAAAGGACGCAAAAGTTTGATTTTCGCCAATGGTCGAACTGCGACCGAAGAAGCGATCGCGGCACTGCGAGACATTGCCCGCGCTAAAGGAATGCCTGACATTTATCATGTGCATCACGGCAGCATTTCTGCATCGCTTAGAGAAGCGGCAGAAACGGCCATGCGCAATCCGGATACGCCTGCGGTAACAGCAGCAACCGTTACGTTTGAAATGGGAATTGATTTAGGACAGCTCGATCGCGTGCTGCAACTCGAAGCGCCTGCATCAGTCGCGAGTTTTCTGCAACGATTAGGACGATCGGGGCGGCGAGGCGGCGTGTCGGAAATGCGGTTTGTGTGCGCTGAGGAAAAGCCAACCGGAGAAGAAACATTACCTGAATTAATTCCGTGGCAGTTGCTGCAATCGATCGCCGTTATTCAACTGTATTTAGAAGAAAAATGGATTGAACCCGCTCGATCGATGCGCTATCCGTTTAGCTTGCTGTATCACCAAACCATGAGCACCTTAGCATCGCTCGGAGAATTATCACCGAGCGCGATTGCTAGTCACATTCTTAAGTTGCCGCCGTTTCGGTTGATTACACAAAATGATTTTCGATTGTTTCTGCGTTATCTGCTTGAAATTGATCATTTAGAGCGATCGCCTGAAGGTGGATTGATTATTGGACTTAGCGCAGAGCGATTGATCAACAGTTTTAAGTTCTATGCAATCTTTCCGGATATCGAGGAATACACGGTTAAATCTGAAGGTAAAGCGATCGGCAGCATCGTTGTACCTCCGTCTGAAGGGGATTATTTTTCGCTTGCCGGCCGCACTTGGGAAGTAATAGAAGTTAACGCCCAAAAGAAAACTGTTGCAGTAATAGCGAGTAAAAAACAAGCAACGTGCAGTTCATGGCGCGGCAGTACTGGAGAAATTCACACAAAAGTACTCGTGCGAATGCGAAAAGTGTTACAGGAAACAACGGTATATCCATATCTACAATCAGGTGCGAAACAGCGCTTAGAGCAAGCGCGTGAATATGCACGATCGATTAATCTGATTCAAAATTCAATTCAGATGATCGATGAGGAATATTGCTGCATTATTCCGTGGGTTGGTACGATCGCGTTTCGCACCCTGGAACGATATTTGCGATTTTACTGTAAAGAAGCGTTGGGATTGAAAAGCATCAAGGCTCGATCGCCTTATTTTCTCATTGTGCGCTTAGGCAAATGCACATTAGAAAGTTTATCGATCGAGCTTGCTTCGCTTTCTCAACACCAACTTAATGTAGCGGATCTACTCGATGCTGATGAAGTTCCAAAAGTGCAAAAATACGATGAGTTTATTCCACCGGAATTGCTAAGAAAAAGCTTCGTTCATGATTATCTTGATTTAAAGTCCCTGTCTCAACTCCGCGTGTTCTAAAGGCAGATCCATTTAGTTTGAGTGCCAATGCTCAAGCAAAGCAGATTATCGGCACTCAAGCAAGGCAAGCTCGATGATCTTGACGGCGCGTGTAACCGGGATTGGTTTGAGCTGTGGCTAAAGGACTGCTTAACCTGATCCACAATGCCAGCTTTCATCATTTTCAAGGAATTGGTTGCACAAGCAGGTTGTAAATTTTGGTATCTACCACCGTATTTTTCAGACCTCACCGAGATTGATCATTGGTGGCTTGTGTTGAAGAATTGGAGGCGGCAACGCTCTCGATCAGTTTGTGAGCTTTCGCAATGGTGCCGCCTTCGGTGCTTGTCCTAACGTATTTGCAGAGTGCTATACCATCTGTAGCCTCGTTTCTTAGAATTGGTATTAAGATCCTGGTGAAAAACTTTGAGCGCACCTTGTTGAATGCAACCACAAAGCTCAATCTCTGCTTCGTCAGGCTCAGGATTAAGCTGCTTGCTGCTTAAGAGTTCTCAAATGCGTTCTATACTTTGGATTTTACTAGCTTTGAAGTCAACGCAGACTTTCTATCATCACATAACCCATCTTCTCAAGGGGTAGAAGCAATTGCTTCACAAGCTCGAATGCCTCTGGCTCAGGAATGGGTTCTAGCGTCATCGGGTTGATTGGACGGATTTGCTGCCAGCGCTGCACCAGTTCATGGATCGATCGCGGCATCTCTAGAAGGGGAAATAGACAACTTGCACTCAGACTATCGATCGTGAGCACACTATCCACAAGCTGTAGGTAGTTGGTAATAGGCAGCGCTTTGAGTTCAGTCATGCAGTAGATTAAGCCTTCACGAAACGCAGTAGTCTTAAGTTGCGGATTTAGGTGAATCATCGCACTGCGCCATTGGTCGCTTGTCCAGTCCTCGATCGACGAATACACCGGAGTTTCGCTTTCATGCCCACACCACAAATCAAATAAGCGGTGAAACGGATGTAGCAACTCGTATAAGTGAAGCTGTTCTGCGATCGATTTTTCTGACAGCGCCATCACGATCGACAACGGCAATTCGTCAACGTCGGTAAACAGGTTGAGCAAATCCCAATCGCGCCAATTCACCATGCTAATAAATTCTAGATCCGCCGATCGTAGCGCTGCAAAAAACTCAGGAATCGTCCATCCTTTGTCACCGTCAAGCAAATGGTTTGCCAACACTGCACCATCATCGGTTTCAAAGTCGGCATTCCACGCCCGCATTTTTGTGTAAACCTGATTCTTGACGCATTGCATTGTTTGCCGTACCAATTGAATATCGGCTTCTGGTTCAGCGCCGTTCATTAACCCAAGCTGCTTGAAAAATGCCTGCGCATTAAGAAACACCGTTCGCTGGCGTGAACTATGAAAATTGGTGCGCAAAATGCCACCGGGTTTGAGCACTCGCCGCATCGCTTGCAAACCTGCGATCGGGTCAGACAGCAAATACAGCACTTCATCGTTATTGATATAGTCAAAGTGCATTCCGAGCGTTGGCAGATTTTCTAGCGACATCGCATGAAACTCAACGTTTTCGATGCCGTGGTATTTCAACCGTTGACGAGCGAGATTAATCGAGGCTTCAGATAAATCAATGCCGACAATTCGAGCACCGGGGTTGGCGATCGCCAGTTCCAGCGATTTGTATCCGGTTCCGCAGCCTGCATCCAGAATCAGCTTTCCCTCTGGACTCACCACACGCTGATTGCGGCGATAGTAGGCGGTGGTCAGGCTGTGAATGTAGAGCGTTTTGGGATTTTTAGGAAATTCTTCGAGCGGCGTTCTCGGATACGGCGCATTGTCAAACTGCTGACGCATCTTTTCTAAAAACTCAGACGTTGGGAGGTTCATCGTCAAAATCTCCTAGAGGGCTTAGGGTAGAAACTCTCCTAATGTGCCCAAATTTGCTAGAAGTGATGCAATCAAGTTTGCAATATTTGATCGACGCTCAGTTCTACGTCAGAAAACTGAGCGGAGTGAATGCGATCAAATTATTAAGATGACTTTCCGGGGGCGTTTCAATTAATTCTCCATCCACCAATTCGTAAAAGCCCTCGGTTTCGCCGTCATAATTAAGGTATTCCTCAAGCGTCATCAATTTGTGGGTTGTGAGGTTCATGGGATAACTCCCCCCAGTTTTTTATCTCTTTATCGTATCTTGCTTGACGGAATAACCTTTGATTACGATATACTAAGCGAAGTCGTTATGAGTTCAAACAAGTCCTATGGCAAACCCAACTGTAGAAAATCTGGTGATTATTGGGTCGGGGCCGGCTGGCTACACGGCCGCAATCTATGCGGGGCGGGCAAACCTAAAGCCGTTGGTGTTTGAAGGCTTTCAGGCGGGCGGGCTGCCCGGTGGACAATTAATGACCACGACCGAAGTAGAAAACTTTCCAGGCTTTCCTCAAGGCATCACGGGCCCGCAGCTTATGACGCAGATGAAAGCGCAAGCCGAGCGATGGGGCGCGGAGCTAATCACCGAAGATGTTTTATCGGTGGATTTAAGTCAGCGTCCGTTTTTGATTCGATCGGAAACAATGGAAGTTTACGCTCACAGCATTGTGATCGCAACGGGCGCAACCGCAAAACGGCTCGGATTGCCCGATGAGCATGTGTTTTGGAGTCGTGGTATTTCTGCGTGCGCGATTTGCGATGGGGCGACTCCGTTGTTTCGCGGTGCGCCACTTGTGGTCATCGGTGGAGGAGACACGGCAGCCGAAGAAGCAATTTATCTCACAAAGTACGGTGATCACGTGCATATGCTCGTGCGCGGCGATCGACTGCGAGCTAGTAAAGCGATGCAGGATCGAGTGCTGAGCAATCCGCGTATCACCGTGCATTGGAACTCTGAAGCGGTAAACGTGATTGGCGGTGCCGAGCATATGACGGGCGTAGAAATTCGGAATCGTCAGACCGGAGCGGAAAGCACGATCGCCGCGAAGGGTTTGTTTTATGCGATCGGTCACACGCCAAACACGTCGCTATTCAAAGGACAGCTTGAACTCGACGATATCGGCTACGTTGTCACCAAATCGGGATCGGTTGAAACGAGCGTCGAAGGCGTGTTTGCGGCGGGTGACGTGCAGGATCACGAATTTCGTCAAGCGATTACGGCGGCGGGGACGGGCTGTCAGGCGGCGATGCTTGCAGAGCGGTGGTTGTCGATTAATGGGTTAGTGCAGGAGTTTGAGCGGCCGCAAACCGAACAGCCAAACGAAGAGAAAACAGATCACGTTGAAGATGCGGTAACTGAATTTGATCCGCACAGAACGCGGCACGAAGGCGGGTTAGCGCTGCGTAAGCTTTATCATGAAAGCGATCGCTTAATCATGGTGAAGTATGTCTCACCGGGTTGTGGCCCGTGTCATACGCTGAAGCCGATTTTGAACAAAGTTGTGGACGAGTTCGACGGACAAATTTACTTTGTTGAAATCGATGTCGATCGAGATCCCGAAGTTGCCGAAGCGGCGGGAATTATTGGAACGCCAACCATTCAGTTTTTTAAGAACAAAGATAAAGTGGCAGAAGTTAAAGGCGTGAAGCAGAAAAGCCAATATCGCGATTTGATTTCTAGTCATTTGTGATTCTGAGGGCAGGAACGACCCCACCGTATTGCCTACGCGCTTCGCGGTTCGGTTATTAAAGGTGGGGCTTTCAACTTCGCAGGGAAGTGCTTTAGATGCGGATTTAGCTTCTCTCTGCTGGCAGTAGCGGTCGTTCCTAACGCCAAGATTCACAGTTCTTTATCTCAAATATTTGCGTTTACAGCACGGTTATGCTTTGTCCGGCAGTTTTGATACTGCCATAATGGAAGTCGGCTCTGACCGCAATGAAGCGCTTGCATACAAGAAAAAGTCTGAACTGTCTTAACTTGGTAAATGATCAAAAATCTCGCTGACTAACCGCTTCGTTTTATCTTCCAAACGATTCCAATCCACGTCTCCGGTTTCTTCGAGCAAATCGGTATCAATTTCCACGGGTCGATCTGCTTCAGCAGATATCCCTGCTGGATCGTCGTTCACGCCCGTTTCTCCAAAACGAAAGCAAATTTTGTAGCACAGTTCCCACAAATCAACCGTGACTTGTCGATCGCCGTTCTGCAAACAGAGTTCATAGCCTGGGTACGGTGACGGCAACTGCGACAGCGTTTGTTCAATCGTTGCGGCTTCGTCCGGAGATGCGGTTTCAAGCCGGGTTCTCAGTTGAGCAACCGTTGCTTTGGTTTCGTCGGAAATATCATCCGCCCAAACGCTCACATCGCGATACGTACCGCGCCAGTTTGACGTTTCTAACTGCTTGCGAAGATTATCGATCAGGCGAATATACGCAGGCTGCATTAAGACTTCTGCCTGCTGCCAGCTTTCGATCGTTGCAAATCTCGGCTTCATACTTTTTATCATGAGCGTCTTGATTTAATCATCTCCAACCTGCCGATTTAATCCATCTATTTTTGCGCGGATTTAACAAATCGATCGGCTTTGTAGCAGGGCGTCGCTATACTAAATTTCTGAGTTGCTTCTTGAGAACGTCGATCGCATGAAAGTAGTTTTCTTTGGTACACCCGAATTTGCAGTTCCCACGCTCGAAGCATTACTCACTGACTCGCAGTTCGACGTGTTAGCCGTCGTGACGCAACCTGACAAACGACGCGGGCGCGGAAATGAATTATCTCCATCGCCAATCAAATCGCTGGCGCTGCAACATCAAATCCCGGTGTGGCAACCGAAAAGCGTGAAAAAAGACGCAGAAACATTAGAAAAACTACGTGCAACCCAAGCCGATGTTTTTGTTGTTGTCGCTTATGGTCAAATTTTGTCGCAGGACATTCTAGACATGCCGCATTTTGGATGTGTGAACGTCCACGGCTCAATTCTGCCCAAGTATCGAGGAGCCGCACCGATTCAATGGTGTTTGTACCACGGTGAAACAGAAACGGGCATTACGACGATGTTAATGGATGCAGGCATGGATACTGGCGCAATGCTGCTTAAAGCAACAACGCCGATCGCGCCGCTTGATACAAGTCAAGATTTAGCGACGCGATTATCGTCGATCGGCGCAACCTTGCTGATTGAAACGCTTCCCAAACTTGTTCGGGGAGAACTTCAAGCGATCGAGCAAGACAACGAGCAAGCAACGTATGCTCCGTTAATTAAAAAGCCTGACTACGAATTAGATTGGAATCGAAGCGCGATCGATCTGCACAATCAAATCCGAGGCTTTTACCCAAACTGCACCACGCTATTTCGCAACAGTGGGCTAAAAATCATTAAAACAGTTCCACTGAACGCCGAAATTTTGTCGCAGCTTCCAGAATTCAAGGAGCTTGAGGCGATGCAATTTCCCAACGCTGATCCGGGCGCAGTGGTTGCGATCGTTAAACCGTTCGGTGCAATTCTGCAAACCGGAAACGGCTTGCTGCTGCTGCACGAAGCGCAACTCGCCGGAAAACGTTCGCAATCCGGTTGGGACTTTGCCAACGGTGCCCGCCTCGAACCCGGAGAGCGATTCGGTCAATCGATCGACGTGTAATGACGGCAACCCTCGCAAGGCCCGTCCGGATTCACCGCACAGCGCACCAACTCCGATCGCGCATTAAATTCACAGCTTGCATCTCCCAAAATCCAGCGCCCCTCGATAAGCGTGCGCTCGATCGGGCGTTGAGCGGTTTGCACATATAGCGCCACGTTCGACAATCGATACCGCCCCGATCGAAGCTGATAGCGATGACGCCGTTCTAAAACCGCATACGTCTGTCCTTCCAAATCAAAATAGGCTCCAGGCTGCGGCGACCAATCAAGCTGCACGCTGCCCAAAGATTGATGCGGATGCGACAGAATTACCTCAGTCGGTAAAGTTTCTTGCTCCATGAAGAATGTGTTTTAGCCTACTTTAGCGTTATTCGATGGTAGCGCGATCGTTCTCAGTCTCTGATCTCTTTAGATTATGCAAAGAATTCAACAGAGAAATCTAGGCAGGAATTACCGTCGATCAAGTAAACCAATCTCCTCGATAGCGCTTTACCTTGCAACGCCGTACCACGGGTTTACTTCGAGTTTGCCGCTTGGTCTAAGCACCACCTTAAACGAAGCTGTCGGCTCCGAAGCAGGCGCGATCGCGTCAACTTGTTTTCCTAATCGTGGAAGCGGCGTATCTTTTGCACTAGCGGCGGCGGTTGAGCTTTCCGGCTGAAAATCTAAAACCGACCCGTCCGCTTTCAAGCGCACGCGATAAATCAAATCTTGATCAAACGGCGGTTTACCTTGCCAATTTTTATCGATCGCGTCGTACAGCTTTGGCTGCAAGCTGTCTAGCGTTGCCGAATCGGTAATCTCTGTTGTCGGAGCAGACGCGATGGCGGCCGGAGATCCAGTCGTAGGCGTCTGCGACGTAGCCTCGATCGGCGCAACGTCAAATTGACCCTGCGGCTTAAATCGCACCTTGAACTGCGCGATCGGCTCTGAACTCGGCGTACTGCCTTGAACTGGCTTGTAAAGAATCTCCGAAAGTGGTGTTTGCCCAACGCTTGCCAAAGCTGCCGAGGTTTCTGGTTTGTATCCGACCACATCACCGTTTTGCGCCACGCCAACGCGGTACTCTAAGGGTTCTGTCACCGCCGATTGCGTCCGCCAGCGATCGCGAATCTGACCCGACAAGCGATCTTTTAGGGTTTGCAGCGCGGCAGGATCGGTGATTGCAGGAGCCGTATTCAACGTCGCTTCAAGCGCGGCTAAATCCGGACTTGGCGAGGCGCTAGGTGAAACCGAAGCATTTGGCGTCGGGCTAATCGATGGACTCGCGCCCGGACTGGGTGAATTAGCAACCGTTGCCGTCGGACAATCGGGCGCACCTGCGGTTAAACAACGCGGTGGATTGACTTTTATAGCAGGCAGCGTGAAAAAGGCAAGAGCCGCGATCGCCAATCCCGACACGCCGATCGACGCAGGAACAACTTGTTTAGAAAGCGGCTCGCTCGATCGCACATAGCGTTTGGAAACCGGAGACAAATTCAGCGACCAAAACGGTAGCGTTTGAGTATCTGCGACAAATTGATCGACCGCTTCAACCAAATCAAAGAGTTCAACCGTTGTTAAATCGATCACCCGTTCATCAGACATCGTGTTGTTTGGGTCTTTTTCAACGTGAATGCGGTGATGATTTGGGTCGAGGCGTTGCAGTTTTACAAATGAAGGTCGATCGCTGTAGGCTTCACGAGGAAGGTGTACACCGCTCAAGAATTCTTGCGCGTACAAGCTCACCGCCGTCACCAAACTTTCAAAAAACTCTCGTCCGCCGAGTAGGGGCTTTTCTTGTCGGGGCAGTTGACATTCTGCGTTGATTAGCAGCGACATCACAGGGCGAATCTCCGGCGACAGAGTTGTTCCCGGTTCGCTTAATCCTTCGAGCGTGAGCGTGCAGTTTGGCAAACTGTATTGACGTTGTAGCGTGGTCATTACACTTCTCCATCAAACAAACTAATCCACAAGCGCTGCACACCCGACGTTCCGGTACAAAACAGCAACTGTCCGAGTAGCTCTAGTGCGAGTTCGTTAAGTTTTTCATCGGAACTGTACGCCAAGACGCCAGCGCGACGCGGATTCATTCGGCTGCGAAAATGGGCGCGAAATCGCTCTAAATATTCTGATAAGCGAAAATGATGATCCGGTGACAAATTCTTTTCGCTGAGCTGTTGATACGCAAGCAGCAATTGCCGAATCAAGACGGTCAGCCGTTTGGCTAGATAGCACGTTACCACCACAAGCGATTTTGCTTCGACAAGCGTTAAAGGGCGACGTTGGGCATAGCGGCGAAACGGATTCGTCGATCGCAACTGCCACAGTGAAACGCGATTCTTGAGAATTCCGCGCAGTTCAAATTCCGTTGCCACCGCCAAAATTGCTTCAGACCCAGCCAAATCCAATGCCTCGATCGCCAACAGCAAAAAATCAAGCTGCATTCGAGTCCGTCGGGGACAAACGCCATCGGTAACAGGCGGATCGGGCAGGCTATCGAGAATTAGGGGGGTTGACGAGGCAGGTGGACTATTCAACTGCATTACGCTCACGGAAACACTCATTCCTTTGATTAACGATTCGGGGCTTAGAATTGTTGGCGGCGTCAGGTGAATGAACAATCGGCTCAAGCAGAAACTCCACGATCGCGGATTGATTTTATCTTTACTTTCCTAACAACACCAAATAGATCCGAAATTACGACCAAGACTCAGCAGAATTCTACCCATATCGGCAACTTGAATTACGTTAATGGGCATTGAGTAACGTTGCGCCTTCTCCGTAGAGGTGCGGCAGACTTGCCACCAAGTGATCGAACAGCTTTACAGTCTACCGGACTTTTACCCCACGGACAAAAGCATTTACCCGTTCTATTGTGCCAAATAGATTGAGATCCGATCAGATCGATCGCGCCAATTGTAAAGGAAGTGAGAGAATAGAGGGTGATTTGCCCTGCTGTTTGATGATGTGGAGACGAGATCGAAATGATGCTGAAACGATTGATTGCCGTCGTGTTAATTGTTCTGGCGCTGAGTTTGCAGGGCTGTGTGTCCAGCGTTGGAGGATTGAAAAGTTTTGCAGACAGTACTGACGGTTATCGGTTTTTGTATCCGAACGGTTGGCTTCCGGTAAAAGTGACGAACGGTCCGGATGTGGTGTTTCATGACATTATTGTGCAAACCGAAAACGTCAGCGTTGTGATTAATCCGGTTCCGGGTAAGAAAAAGCTAGAAGACTTAGGCACGCCGAGCGAAGTCGGCTATCAGCTCGGCCGAAGCGCGATCGCGCCTCCTGATTCCGGTCGGACGGCAGAACTAATCAGCGCCGAAGAACGTGAAATCGCTGATCGTACTTACTATTTATTAGAGTATTTGGTGACGCTCCCCAATCAGCAGCAACGGCATAACGTAGCAAGCGCGATCGTGTATCGCGGCAAGCTGTATACGATTAATGCGTCAACCTCGGAAGAACGCTGGAATCGCATGAAGGATACGTTAATGGCGTCGGTTAAATCGTTCCAGGTAGATTAATTGCAGCGTTTGTTGTGGCTTGAGTGGCGGCAAGCTCTTGGGATGTCGATCGAACAAGTAACCTTCTAAAGTTAATGTAATGTCAGTTGTGGTTAAGCGGGCGCGACTGAAGGCGCGGCTACACAGACAAAACCCGCCCTTATCGGGTTCCTCGTGGTAAATTTTGGGTTTAGTCCGCCTGATCGCAGACTTCGATTAGCCGCAGATCCGCAGGTAATGTGCGCAGCTAAGTCGATCAACAGCTAATGAATCGCCGCGTTTCGACTGCGCTCAAAACTGTCATCTTCGCGGGTTGAGCGCAGTCGAAACCCCACGATGAATTGGGATTCACCGACTTAATATGAGTCGCCAGGCGGGTTGGAATTTTGATTCGGAACTCAGGTTAATGTAGATCGGGGCTGCTGGAGGTCGCCCCGATTTTAATTGCCACCTTTCGATTCCAACCAGACATTACAATCAATCTGGTGCGCTGTTAAATCTTTTATGTCCGTTCCGCCTTTTGTTCTCGCGTCCGCATCTCCGGCTCGAAAGAAACTTTTGCACATGGCAGGCATTCAGCCTCTGGTGTATCCGAGCAACTTCGATGAAGCACAAATTAAGATCACCGATCCAAGCGCTTTAGTTCAAATCTTAGCCGAAGGAAAAGCCACCGCAACAATGCACGCGCTTTTTTCTCGCCAAGCTGAACTGCCGCCCGGATTTTTTTCGCGCACGCCCGGACTGATTCTCGGCTGCGATTCGATTTTAGCGATCGACGGTGAAATTCACGGCAAACCCAAAGATCCAGACCACGCGGTCGCACGCTGGAAGCAAATGCGCGGCAACGTGGGAGAACTCTACACCGGACACGCTTTTTTGCAGCCGTATACGACCGAGCAAGGCGCGTTGATGCCGTATCCGTCGCTGGTGCGGGTTGGCGTGACGCGGGTTTACTTTGCTGATATAAGCGATCGACAAATCGAAGCGTATGTCGCAACCGGAGAACCAATTCACTGTGCGGGATGCTTTGCGCTTGAAGGACGCGGCGGCTTATTTGTTGAGAAAATTGAAGGCTGTCATACTAATGTAATCGGGCTGAGCTTACCGCTACTGCGCCAAATGCTGGCAGAACTTGGATACGATGTAACGGATTTTTGGCGCGTGTAAAGATTTTCCGAATCATCAAAAATTCCTCATACACTAGAAATAGTTTGACCGATGAACCTGCATGATTCAGCCTGCGGATGTGCGATCAAATACTTTAAAGAAAACGCAGCTTGGACGGCTATCGCGTTCCGGTGACCTACTGCGCGATCGCTACGAAGTTTGTAAGCTGATTGGTCGAGGCGGATTTGGCGTTACGTTTCTGGCTCGCAATGTTCGTTTGCCTGCAAGTCCGGTTTGTGTGATCAAACAGCTTTGTCCGAAAATTCAAGATGGCGCGGCGTTGACGCGATCTCAACAACGATTCGAGCAAGAAGCAAAAACGCTGGCTCGGTTGGGCAGTCATTGGCAAATTCCGCAATTGCTTGATTATTTTGCGATCGACGGCGAATTCTATCTGGTACAAGAATACATTCGCGGACGAACGCTGGCGCAAGACGTGCGACAATTAGGCGTTTGGTCAGAAACCGCCGTTAAACAGTTTTTGCAAGAATTTCTGCCGATCTTGAGCTACGTTCACAAGCGGCGTGTAATTCATCGGGACATCAAACCGTCTAATATTTTGCGCTCCTCAATCGACGATCGACTAGTTTTAATTGATTTTGGAGCGGTGAAAGAACGAATTGCAGATCCAATGGCTCGATCGACCGCGACGAATTTTGTCGGAACGATCGGATTTGCGCCCCCCGAACAATTAGCGCTGCGTCCGGTTTTCTCTAGCGATTTGTATGCGTTGGGTGCGACGTGCTTGTATTTGCTAAGCGGAAAGCCACCGACTGATTTCGACCACAATTCGATCACCGGAGAAGTGCAGTGGCGCGATCGAATTCAAGTGAGCGAACACTTTGGGCACATCCTTGGTAAATTGCTTAAGCTGACGCCGCACGAGCGATTTAAGTCAGCCGATGAAGTGCTGCGAATTTTAGCGTTAGACATGCATTTAGAGTCGCTGCGCCCGTGCATGAGTCATCACCCGATGGCAGTTCAAACAGTGCCAAAACCAAAGCATGAATTTGTTTCGCCCATGACGAGGACGGCGATCGCCATTCGCGATTGGCAAGCTCGACGCAGCGCAAAGCTGAATTCGGCGCTCCGATCGCAATCCGGTCTTAGTCGATTCTAAATCAATCGTGCTAAATCGATAAACAGAATGATTGACCGCCGCGTTTCGACTGCGCTCAACCCGCGAAGGTAA
>CAXUFL010000036.1:0-51995 GCA_964250455.1 uncultured bacterium | reverse complement strand
CACTTCGTCTGTGTAGCCGCGCCTTCAGTCGCGCCCGCTTAACCGCAACTGACGTAACGTCAACACTTATTCTCTGCTGAACCTCAACTGACGTTAACGATAGTCTCTCCCGCCTTCTCGATTCTCACAATCTTATTGCTCTCGAATCAAGCTTAGTGGGCAACCATCGCCGCGTCTGCTGCCTCAGCTTTTGCAACTTCGGGTTCTTTCAGCATAAACGCACACAGAAACGCAACCATGATCCCCGCCATTCCCAAGATTTGAAAGAACGTGCGATTGCCGTCAACCGTTTGAGGCAAAAGGCTATAAGCCGTCGCGTACAGTACCGATCCCACGCTGCCATAAGCGCCAATGTTACCCGCAATCTGTCCGGTCACGTTGCGCTTGATGAGCGGAGCAATCCCAAACGTTGCACCCGCACCGCCAAAAACAAAGAAGGCACAGCTCATGGTCATCAGAACAGCGATCGGCAACCAGAACCCACCGCTAATTTGACTCATCAACATGTACCCAACGCCCACACCGCCGATCATGGCCGTTAGCGTCCATTTGCGGCTACCCAACTTATCAGAAATCAATCCGCCAGCAGGACGCGCCACCAAATTCATCAACGGATAAGTCGCAGCAACCGGCCCAGCAATTTGATGACTCAAATTAAACGTGTGCTCGAAAAATTCAGGCAGCATCGAAACCACCGCCAATTCTGATCCAAAACTTACAGCGTAAGCAAGCTCCAACACAAACACTTGGCTCATTTTGTAGCGATCGCTGGCTGGATATTGTCTTTTACCCAACACCACTTCGCGATTGACTCGAAACGCTTGATACGCCTGCAAACAAAATAAAGCAATTAAAAATCCCCAAATCACATACATCGTCGTGGCGTTGAGGAATTTAATCAACTGCAAGCGCCATGCAATCAGCGCCATCGCACCAAATAATGGAACGTTCGTCAGCATTAATGCGCCAAAGCTTTTTGCGCTGGTCACTTCCATACCGCCATCGCGGGCAGGACGCTGATATTCTTTTCCAGGAGGCGTATTTTGCACGTTGAGATAAAACAAAACGCCGAAGGCTGCCGACACGACCCCACAAAGCGCGATCGCAAACCGCCAGTTTTCATGCCCGGCATACAGAAACGCTGAAATAAAGGCGAGCGCAGGCAAAGCGGCTTCTGCGGCAAACGATCCAAAGTTTCCCCAACCGCCGTAAATGCCTTGAGCAAATCCGATTTGTCTGGGCGGAAACCATTCTCCAACCAAGCGAATGCCGACTACAAAGCCTGCGCCCACAATGCCCATTGCCAAACGGCTTAAAACAAGCTGATTAAAGTTTTGAGCCGAAGCAAACGCGAAACACGGCAGGGCGGCATAAATGAGCAGTCCTGAAAACGTAACGCGGGGGCCAAATCGATCGAGCACCATGCCGATAATAATGCGGGCGGGGATGGTGAGCGCTAAGTTACAAAGCCCGATCGTGCGAGCTTGCGCAACCGATAATCCTAGATCTTGACGAATCACGGTAGTAAAAGGCGCGTAGTTAAACCACACCAAAAACGTCAAGAAAAATGCAAACCAAGCGAAGTTTAAGATTCGATACGAACCTCGGAACGACAAAAGACCTCGTAACATATTAAGATTCCCTTAGATTAAGTAATTGCTGACCTGGCATTGGCGCGATCCAACGCGGGTCTTTTTTCTAGCAAAGCGGTCTTGGGGTTGAAGGATGCCCGATTGCGCTAGGCACGAACAACAGACAAGCACACTTCAAAGCGATTCCTGACTATTTTTCGGGCGAAGGTTGAAGAGTAAAGCGCATCGATTCACGCTCGTTCCTCAGTGCCTCTTCTTTATAGTTTTCATAAACAGGGATATATGTAGCTTGTGCTACAGTTGCCTCGGTGATTCCTGCAATCTGCATGAGGCGGATGTAGTTTCTGCATAAAATCGCGGAAATTGCACTTTAGATGGATGCTATTACTAAGAAGCAATCCTTTAGAAGCAGAAGCTTTCGATCGGTGAAGGATTTGTCTTTGATAGAGCTAGGAATGTTGCCTGAAACGCGGGCGCGATTGATATTAGCTGCGCACATTGCCATTAGCTGCGCAAGAGACGAGCGGCTACGGCTACGCGGCTACACAAACGAAGTCCGCGATCAGGCGGACTCATCGGCATGTCTCTTAATCCGCACAGGCGGATTTTGTCTGATTAGCCGCGATTTTAATCGCTAGGCGTTTTAGGCGATGACCCCGCCCATCGACGTGAGACGATCTGGATCTCTGCAAAGCCGATCGCCGCAAAATACTTGCTTCGCAAATCAAGAATGTTGCTGTTGTATAAAACCATCCTGAAGTTCAATCTTTTGGAGGGCCGTCAAAAGCTTCGTCGATCGTTCAACCCGAATCTTTACAAATATCCCGCTTGCAGTCTTGAATCAAATGTTACCCGTTACCAAATCGATAACCCTTTCCGTACACGGTTGCAATCAAGGGAAGTTCGTTTTTTGCTTCAATCTTGCGTCTTAGCAATCGCACTTGTGCCGCCAGCGCATTGCTTGTTGGCTTTTCGCCATCGCTCCACACCTGCTGATAAATCTGCTCGTGTGTCAGCAGTTGATTCGGCTGATGCATGAAATACGCGAGAAGCTGACTTTCTTTTTCCGATAGCTCGATCGCGCGTCCGTTGCGATACGCGACTTGGCTTTGCACGTCTAATTCCAAATCATCCACGCGCAGTCGAACGGGCTGCACAGGTTCGATCGCGCTCGGACGCCGCAGCAAGGCCCGCACCCGCGCCAAGAGTTCACGCAGCTCAAACGGCTTCACTAAATAATCATCGGCTCCGGCATCGAGTCCTTGTACGCGATCGTCGATCGTGTCTTTTGCGGTGAGAAATAAAACTGGCGTGGACTGACCCAAAGACCGTAACTGTTGGCAGATTTCTAACCCTGATTGATGCGGTAGCATCCAATCGAGGATGAGTAAATCATAGGCACCTTGACGCGCAAGTTCGGCACCGCGATCGCCATCGTGAGCGACATCTACGCTGTAGCCTTCACGAGTCAATAGCCGACTCAACGGCTCTGCCATTTCGATTTCATCGTCTACTAATAAAATTCTCATAAAAGCTGAGTGCGATAAAAAATACTTGATTCAAGCGTTCTATCTGATAATTTAATACGGCTGAATTCAGTTAATGATCCAGCTTTTCTCTTTGTTTTTGTTGTGATTATGCTTACCGTTGCCTTACCAAAAGGAGCCTTGCTAAAAGACAGCATTCGATTGCTAAGCGCGATCGGGCTTGATTTTAGCGCTTTTCTTCAATCTGGAAATCGTCAACTGCAAATCGTTGACCCGACTGGAACCGCAAAAGCGCTGCTGGTTCGCAACTCGGATGTTCCTGTTTATGTGGAATACGGACAAGCGCAAATTGGCATTGTGGGTTATGACGTGCTGCGCGAAAAAATGCCAAACGTCGCACATTTAGTAGATTTAGGCTTTGGACAGTGCCGCATGTCGGTAGCTGTGAAAGCGTCGAGTCCGTATCGATCGTCGATCGAATTGCCGCTTCACGGGCGCGTGGCTTCAAAATTTGTTCACTGCGCCCGCGAGTATTTCGCCAATCTAGATCTGCCCGTGGAGATTGTGCCGCTTTATGGCTCGGTTGAGTTGGGGCCGATTACCGGAATGTCTGAAGCGATCGTTGATCTCGTGGCAACTGGCAATACGCTACGCGAGAATGGATTAATTGAAATCGATGTGTTGTTTCAAAGCACCGCTCGATTAATTGCGCATCCGTTGAGCTACCGCATCAATGCGTATGAACTCGATCGCACGATCGCGCAAATTCGAGATCAAGTAACGTCTACGGTTTAATTCATGACTCTGATTGATTCCCGCCCGCGTCGGCAAGGGCAAGAAACCGATTGGCGGTTATTTCTAAAGCTCGCGCCTTACGCTCGTCGCAATGTTCGCTTGCTGCTGCTGTCGCTGGTGTTTTTGGTTCCCTCGGCGATCGCCAGCACGCTGCAACCGATTCTGATCGGAAAAGCCGTTTCTCTGCTCAAACAAGAGCCGTCTGCCTACGACTTTCCGTTTGGTTTTTTGCAGTCGCAATCGATGAATCAGGGACTTAATACGCTGGCGATTTTGCTGCTGATGACGATCGTGTCGCGCTTGGCGTTTGATGCGTCGCAGGGCTATCTTGTTCAAAACGTGGGGCAACGCATCACCGCAAATATTCGCAGCGATTTATTTCAGCATGTGACTTCGTTGGCGGTACGCTTTTTCGATCGCACTCCGGTTGGCAAATTGATCACGCGCTTAACAAGCGATGTTGAAGCGTTAGGCGAAGTCTTCTCGACAGGTGCGATCGGCGTGGTCGGCGATTTGTTCACAATGCTGGTGATCACGGTAACGATGTTCTTGATTCAGTGGGAGTTAGCCTTACTGCTGATTTTCATGCTGATTCCGGTCACTGCTTTGATTGTTTTTTTTCAGCAGCAGTATCGCCGCGCCAACTACCGCGCCCGCGAAGAACTCTCGGATCTCAATTCGATGCTGCAAGAAAATATCACCGGGATCGGCGTAGTTCAGCTTTTTCGGCGGGAGCGGTTTAATAGCGATTTATATCGTCAAGTGAATTTGCGCTACATTCACGAAGTCGATCGCACGATTTTTTTTGATTCTGCGGTTTCAGCCACGCTGGAATGGATATCACTTGTTGCGATTGCAGGCGTGCTGGCGATCGGAGGATGGCTAGTTCTCGGTAAGCTGGTTGACTTTGGCGTACTTTCGACGTTCATTTTATTTGCGCAACGATTATTTGACCCGTTGCGTCAGTTTGCTGAGAAATTCACCGCTATTCAAGCGGGATTTACCGCCGTTGAGCGAGTCAGCGAGATTTTGAATGAGCCGATCGAGATTCGCGATCCCGAACACCGGACTGATTACAGCCATCACATCACACGCGGCGAAATTCGCTTTGAGCATGTCTCGTTTGCGTATAAGCCAGACGAATTTGTACTGCACGATCTTGATTTTACGATTCGTCCCGGTGAGAAAGTAGCGCTAGTGGGCCCAACCGGAGCGGGAAAAAGTTCGATTATTCGATTGCTGAGTCGGTTATACGAACCGACACACGGCAGAATTTTACTCGATGGCGTTGATATCCGCGATTTGCCGCAGGCTGAACTGCGTCGCCGCATGGCAATTATTCTGCAAGACGGCTTTTTGTTTGCCGGAGACGTGAAAAGTAACATCACGCTCGGAGAACACTACAGCTTCGAGCAGATTCGATCGGCCGCCGAGAAAACCAACGTCGATCGCTTGATCGAACAGCTTCCGCAAGGCTACAACACGGTTTTACGCGAACGCGGCACTAATCTTTCTGGCGGACAAAAACAGCTTTTAGCGTTTGCCCGGGCTGCCATTCGCGATCCCAGAATCCTGGTGCTCGATGAAGCGACTGCCAGCTTAGACGTCGGCACCGAATCGTTGATTCAAGACGCCCTCGAACGCCTACTTCAAGATCGCACCGCAATCATCATTGCGCACCGATTATCCACGATACGCGATGTTGATCGCATCCTTGTGCTCAAACGCGGTCGACTCGTCGAATCCGGCACCCACGAAGCGCTGCTCAAGCTGGGCGGGCTGTATGCGAGTTTGTACCATTTGCAAATGCTGGAAGAGTAATGACGTATTTTAGCTGGCAACGGATTGGATTAATCGCGATCGCCGTTTTGCTGATCGGTTTATCGGGGTGGAATGTCGCGGCGGCTCGATCCGGGCTAACGGTGAGGTCGATGACGATCGCCGATGTTCCGCTTTTATTTTTCGCGCCCCAATCCGCTCAAAACGTCCCCGGTGTTTTAATTGCGCACGGCTATTCTGGCTCAAAGCAGTTAATGCTGACCTACGCTCACGTTTTAGCGCAAGCGGGTTACGGCGTGATGCTGTGGGATTTTGACGCCCACGGAGCAAATCCGCATCGATTAGAGCAAAACTCGCTTCAGAAAAATCTGGAGGTGGCGGCAAGCGCGATCGCAAATCAGCCCGAAATCGATTCGTCTCGATTAGCGCTGCTCGGTCACTCGATGGGAAGCGGTGCCGTGATGAGTGCCGCAATTCAGAATCCCGACCAATTCAACGCCACCGTTGCCGTGTCACCAACCGGAGCCTCGGTTACCGCTCAGCTTCCGCGAAATTTGCAGCTTCAAGCGGGCAGTTGGGAAGGTGGATTTGTGGCAAACGCCCAACGGTTACTCGATGCCGCAGGCGGCGAGAATCCTGATGTGAAATCCGGTCGAGCGCGGGAATTTGTTTTAGTTCCCAACGTCGAACACATTACGATTTTGTTTAATTCAGCCAGCCACAACGCGGCTCGACGCTGGCTTGATGCCACGTTTGGCGAACAAAGACCGAGCGATTATGTCGATCGACGCATTCTTTGGCAAGGCGTTCATTTAATCGGCTGGCTGCTTGGATTAATTGCCGTTGCACCCCTTTTACAGTCTGCCATTCCTGAAATGAGCGTTTCTCAGCTCAGAAGCTGGGGCGGCTTGATCGGCGGCGCGATCGTTGCCCTGATTGGCTTAATCACGATCAACGCCTCATTAACGGCAATCAATCCCGAAATTAAGCTACAAACGATCGGCGGCGTTCAGATCGGTGGGGCGGTTGCGCTGTGGTTTTTGATTGCGGGTGCAACTTGGCTGATTACGCTCGGAAAAATTCCACCGATTACAGGGCGATCGATTTTCGTGGGCGTTATTTTATTTGCGGTTTTGTGGATCGGCGTGGGCGCGATCGCGCAATTTGTGTTTATCCCGTGGCTGCTAATTCCCCAGCGATTAACAATTTGGGCGGGGATTGCGATCGCGGCGCTACCGTGGTTTTTAGCCGCAGGAATCGCTCAGCAAAGTGCAAACGGTGGAATGCGCTTTTTATGGTGGTTTGGACTTAGCGCGGTATTAATCGCAGGATTCATCGCCGTATTGCAGTTTTTGCCTGCACTTGGTTTTATGTTTATTTTATTGCCATTGTTTCCGGTATTAATTGCGGTGTTGTCGATCGCCACCGGACAAATTGATAACGCTTGGAGCGGCGCGATCGCGTCGGCGGCGTTTTTTGCGTGGCTATTAGCAGCAGGATTTCCGCTTGCGTAGAAGCTTGACGATTGCTGAACCTCGAATCATCCTAGCTGCGCGTGGCCATCCGAACCGCAGGCGTCGGAAACAGTTGTTGAAACCCGATTTGTCGATCGCGCATCGGCTCCGGCGCTTCGTCCCAAAGACTTTCGTAATAGAAATAAGCAACGCCTAAACCGCGATCGCGGGCCGCCTGCGTTTGCTGCTGAATCTGCCCGATTGAAACCGGATTTGTTCTTTGACCTGTAAAAATGCCAACGCCCGTTGGAATCTTTAGCTGAGCTTCTTGAATTTCTGGGCGCGTAATTTTTTCCGTGAAGCTGTTTAAGCTAGGGCGATACACCTGCACGATTAGCTCATCGGCAATATTTTGACGCACCCAAGCCAGCCAATCTTGCAGCGTCAACTTATACGAATACTCGTAGTAGTTTGGAGCGATCGAGAAAATGGCGTTCGACTTTTTCGCTTTCACCGCTCGGTTAAGCTGCGCCATAAATGCTGTAATTTTGTTTGCTCTCCACCGCATCCAAGACTGATCGGCCGGATTCGGCGGCGGCGCTTTTTTGGTTTCTTTGCGGTAAAGCGCGATCGTATAGTCATCATAACCAAACTCACGCGGCAAACTCATATTGTCGTCAAACTGAATACCATCGACATCGTATCGGGAAACAATTTCGAGAACAAGATCGCTAATCAATCGCTGAACGCCCGGATGAAATGGATTAAGCCAAGCCACTTCACCCGCGCCGCTAATCGAAGTTTGCGTTCCGTCTCGCTGCTGAGTAAGCCATTCTGGATGATTTACGGCAAGCTCTGAAGTCGCGGGAGCCATAAAGCCAAACTCAAACCACGGAATCACCAGCAAGCCTTGACGATGCGCCTGCGAAACTAAATCCGCCAAAATATCATGACCGTCGGAGCCTTGATACACAAACGGCTGAATTCCGATTCGCTGTGCCACTGCGCTCGGATACATCACGTAGCCAGAATTCCAAACCACCGGATAAATCGTGTTGAAGTTAAGCTGTCGCAGTTCGCTTGTCGCAGTCTGCACTTTGGCGCGATCTTTTAAAACGTCAAGATCATTAATGGTCATCCACACGCCGCGAATTTCCGGTCGCGGCGGCAGCACAACGTTCGGCGGCACAGCGTTGCTCAGGGCAACGGTACTCGAAGCGAACACAAATAAAACAATCAAAAGCAACGCGCGAAGCCATCGTCGCCAAATTTGAGAAACCGAAAATTGCATAGCTAAAGATAAGAGTGAATAAGCAAACCGCGCAAGTTGCATTGCGACGAATCTTCGACGATGCGACCCAAAAGCTTGTGCTGCAATCTCGTAAAAATAATTGAGCAGGTCGCTCTAAACTGCATTTGATTCAGCAACGGCACCCTCAAATTTCAACAACTGACACCCAAGATTCGACGCTAAAACTACACGAAAGTGCCCGAAATAAACCACTCTTAGATTGATTACAACTCAAGAATCATGCCTTCTTGAAATCCGATATTAAGCGGCACAATCAGCAGATTTAGATTGTTATCCACGGCGATCGGTGTGAAGACCAGCCCGCACCTTAGCGTAAGACTCTGTAGTTTGGCAAATATCGCAATCCCAATTTTGGTCTCTGCAACGGTAAAACTACGGTTTTGCGCGAAGTTAGCTAAATCTACATTGTTTTTGCGATGCCTAAAGTCATGACAAACGCTAGAACCGATCAAATTACCCGTACTTTACCGTTAGAGCTGTGGCAAAAACCGACCGAGAGAAGAGTGCTGATTCTGGGTTTGCACCAGGAGAAGCTTTATTCGTCAGCAGGCAAAAGAAAACTACTGATTCCGTTTCCTGCAATACGGTTAGTTTACAAGAACTTCACGCAGATGCGTAAAACGGTGAAACTAAAGCTTCTTCTCTTACCAAAATCATCGAGCACGTACTAGGATTTACGCAAGGAATGGTTGAGCCAGTCGCGTTAAAGCCAAACTCGCGATCGCAGAGCAAGCACTTCTAATTCGTTAATCTTACTGAGGTCAACCGAATCAGAATACCCTTGTTCTTTTGCGTTGGCTGTGATTTCGCGTTCGATTGCCGAAGCATCACTGAGCAACTTTGTCTCACTGCATTTGCAACTTTTGGCTGAATTATTCCTGTGTTTTCTCGAGCAAAAGCTTTGTAAAGCCGACAACGCATTTACCGTTGTCGATCGCGCTGTTAATCAGGGTTCACTCCGCGTAGCGTTCCCGAATCCCCGCACCCGATTGGAGAGTATTTGATGCACTGGACTGTTGTTGCGCCGTTTAATCAGAAGTACACGGATTCTGATTGGCTAAGTCCCTATGTCCCTCGCGATCGCCATGAATTTTCGTTTATTCCGCGCCCTGGACAAAATGTAAATTGGCACCTGAAAAAAGTTCCCGTAACCACTCGAAAAGAATGGTTAGGATACTGGCAACAAACTTCAGAAGCGCTCGTTGAACGGCAAGAACGACAAGGCGGCATTGTAACGGTGTTTCCCCAACTCTCGGCACTGGTGGCGCTCAGAAAGCGGTTTAGCGGTGAACGCTTTCCGCTAGTGTCTTGGTGGTTTAACACCGTCGGCTATACTGGCGTCAAACAGCGCTTGGCTCAATGGAGCTTTCAAGCGGTCGATCGATTCGTGGTGCACACGCGATCGGAAGCGGACTACTACAGCCAATGGCTCAAAATTCCCAAAGCGCGGTTTGAATTTGTGCCGCTTCAAAAAGCAGAAATGCCTCGGATTTACGCCGAAGAGCAAGAAAATCCGTTTTTGTTTGCCACGGGATCAGGCTATCGCGATTACGGCACGTTTTTTGAAGCCGTTGAAAAGCTAAATCTACCGACGATCGTCGCGCCCGGACGCCACGCCGTCGCCGGACTCACCATTCCGTCACAAGTGGATTTACGCTTTGAAATCACCAAGCCTGAGATTTATCGCTGCAATCAGCAAGCCCGCATTAATGTGATTCCGATGAGCACCGAGGGCGCAACGGCCGGAACCGTGACGATCGTTGAAGCTATGCGAATGGGCTGCGCGATTATTGCCACTCGCCGCAGTGGTGTTGAAGACTACATCGAACATGGCAAAACTGGATTGTTAGTAGAGCCGTATTCGACCAGTGCTTTAACCGAAGCGATCGATCGGCTGTGGAACGATGCTGAACTGCGCAACCGATTAGGCAAAGCCGCTTACCAGTTTGCCGCAGAACACTGCTCGGATGAAGCCGCAGGCGCGCATTTAAGTCGAATCTTGAGCGCGATCGAAGGCGAAAAAAGTCAAAGTAGATTCGCCTGCCAACCTGTGTAGCCTGTGACTCGCGGAAACCGTGCATTCGCTCTAAAGCCTCAATTAGGCTGACTTATTTTAGTGACAATTTTGAGTCTGAAAATTCAGTCATAGGATAAGATGCATCAGACTGTTTAGACGCACAGCGATCGCTCTTTTTACCCGTAACTAGTCGTTTTTTGGGAAGCTTATGAAAGCGGTAATCTTGGCTGGAGGTCTTGGAACGCGGCTGAGCGAAGAGACTACAGTAAAGCCAAAGCCAATGGTGGAAATTGGCGGACGCCCGATTCTCTGGCACATTATGAAGCTCTATTCCGCCCACGGAATCGATGAGTTTATTATCTGCTGCGGCTATAAGGGCTATGTGATTAAAGAATATTTTGCAAATTATTTTTTGCACATGTCTGATGTGACCTTTGACATGCGGTTCAATCAAATGAACGTTCACTGCGGCTATGCAGAACCGTGGCGCGTCACGCTGGTGGACACGGGCGAAACGACCATGACCGGAGGACGGTTGAAGCGCGTGCGCGAGCACTTGGGCAGCGAAACGTTTTGTATGACCTACGGCGATGGCGTGAGCAACGTAGACATCAAAGCGCTAGTAGAGTTTCACAAGCAGCAAAATACGCTGGCAACGCTAACGGCAACGCAGCCCCCCGGACGCTTTGGCGCGATTCGCTTGGCTCAAGAAGAAACGAAAATTACCACGTTTCGAGAAAAGCCCGATGGCGATGGCGCGTGGGTCAACGGCGGATTTTTTGTTCTAGAACCAAGCGCGATCGAGTACATTGAAGGCGATTCGTCGGTTTGGGAACAAGAACCGCTCACCACCCTGGCGCACAAAGGCGAACTATCGGCCTACAAGCATTCCGGGTTTTGGCAGCCGATGGATACGATTCGCGATCGCGCTTATCTTGAAGAGTTGTGGAAAAGCGGTCAAGCACCGTGGAAAGTTTGGTAATTCAGAGTGAGGATTGACAATGAAAGTATTAGTAACAGGAACCGAAGGATATCTTGGCTCGCTGCTGGCTCCGATTTTAATGCAGCGCGGCTATGACGTGTTAGCGGTGGACACCGGATTTTATAAGGTAGGCTGGCTTTACAACGGCAGCGATCGTACCGCGCAAACGCTTAACAAAGACATTCGCCAATTGACCGCAGAAGATTTTGCAGGCGTTGAAGCAGTCGTTCACATGGCGGAGCTTTCCAACGATCCAACAGGCGCATTGGCTCCGAATATTACCTACGACATCAATCATAAGGGATCGATTCACATTGCCAACTTAGCGAAAGCGGCGGGCGTTCGTCGCTTTGTGTATATGTCGTCGTGCAGCGTGTACGGTGTTGCAACCGGAAGCGATGTCACCGAAGAATCAAGCACGAATCCGCAAACGGCGTATGCGATTTGCAAAACGCTGGTCGAACGCGATGTGACGGCAATGGCAGACGACGGATTTTCGCCCACGTTTTTGCGCAATGCAACCGCGTTTGGGGCCTCGCCGCGAATGCGCTTTGATATCGTGCTGAACAATTTATCGGGTTTGGCGTGGACAACCAAAGAAATCAAAATGACCAGCGATGGCACGCCCTGGCGTCCCCTGGTGCACGGATTGGACATTTGTAAAGCGATCGTCTGCACGCTCGAAGCGCCTCGCGATTTAATTCACAACGAAGTCTTTAACGTGGGGGACACCGCGCAGAATTATCAAGTGCGTGAAATTGCAGAAATTGTTGCCAACACCTTTACAGGCTGCAAATTAAGTTTTGGTGAGAATGGCTCAGACAATCGCAGCTATCGCGTTTCGTTTGAGAAGATCAACACGAAGCTTCCGGGCTTTAAGTGTGAATGGAACGCAGAGCGCGGAGCCAAGCAGCTTTTTGAGTTGTTCAGCCGGATCGACATGAGCGAGGAAGTGTTCTTCTCGCGGGGCTTTACTCGATTAAAGCAGCTTGAATACCTGATTCGCACGCAGCAGATTGATCAAGACTTTTTCTGGACGCAAGCAGCTTAAACAGGGGACATAAAACGGGGATATAAAACCATGAGAATTGAACGGACTTGTCGGTTTTGTCACAAAGAATTGAGCGATACGTTTGTGAATCTGGGCGGATCGCCGATCGCAAACGACAACCTCACACCAGATCAACTCAATCGGGCAGAGAAATTTTATCCGCTTCACGCATTTGTTTGCGGTCACTGCTTGCTGGTGCAGCTTGAAGAAGTGGAGTCACCGGATCACATTTTCGGAGATGGTGACTATGCTTACTTTTCTTCGTTCTCCGAAAGCTGGCTGAAACACGCCAAAGCTTACACCGATTTGATGGTGGAGCGATTTGAATTGAATCAAAATAGCCAGGTCGTAGAAATCGCCAGCAACGATGGCTATCTGCTGCAATACTTTGTGCAGAAGGGTATCCCGGTTCTTGGCGTTGAGCCTGCGGGCAACTGTGCAAAGGCAGCGATCGAGAAAGGCGTGCCGTCGATCGTCAAGTTCTTCGGCGTTCAAACGGCAAAAGAACTTGTAGAAGACGGTACGCAAGCCGATCTGCTTTTAGGCAACAACGTGCTTGCTCACGTTCCCGATCTCAATGACTTTGTAGGAGGAATGAAGATTGCCCTCAAGCCGAGCGGTGTGATTACGATGGAGTTTCCACACCTGTTGCAACTAATGCAGCAGAACCAATTCGATACCATTTATCACGAGCATTTTTCGTATTTTTCTTTCTTGACGGTCGAAAAAGTGTTTGCAGCACACGGAATCACACTGTTTGATGTGCAGGAGATTCCAACGCACGGTGGATCACTGCGGATTTATGGCAGACATACGGAAAATACCAGCTTAGCGCTCAGCGATCGTGTGACTCAGCTAAAAGAAAAAGAAATCGCGGCAGGACTCGACCAAATTCCAACCTATTTGACCTTTGGTGAGCAAGTCAAAGAAACCAAGCGCAAGCTGTTGACCTTTTTGATTGAAGCCAAACGGCAAGGAAAAACGATCGTCGGTTACGGCGCACCTGCAAAAGGCAACACGCTATTGAACTACTGCGGTGTTGGAACCGATTTTATCGATTACACGGTCGATCGAAGTCCGCACAAGCAAGGGTTATTTCTACCCGGAACGCACATTCCGATTCTGGCACCAGAGCAGATTCAAGCAACGAAGCCGGACTACGTGTTGATTTTGCCGTGGAATTTGCGCGAAGAAATTATGACGCAAATGGCGTACATCCGCGAATGGGGCGGTCAATTTGTCGTACCGATTCCTGAAGTTAAGGTGTTTGCATGATTTTGACAGAAACTCGCCTCAACGGTGCTTTTCTGATTGATTTAGAGCCGTATCACGACGATCGCGGCTTTTTTTCCCGCACGTTTTGCGCCAAAGAATTTGAGGCAGCCGGACTGAATGGGTCGATCGCGCAGTGTAATTTGTCGTACAACCGCAAACAAGGAACGCTGCGCGGAATGCATTATCAAGTTCCGCCCGTCAGCGAAACAAAAGTCGTGTGGTGTGTGCGGGGCGCGATTTACGATGTGATCATTGATTTACGTCCTGATTCACCGACGTACAAATCTCACATTGGCGTCGAGCTATCGGCCGAAAATCGTCGTGCGCTTTATATTCCAGAGCGATTCGCCCACGGATTTCAAACGCTCAGCGACGATACCGAAGTGCTGTACTTGATGGGTGAATTTTTCACGCCGGGGTACGATCGCGGCATTCGCTACGATGATCCGATGTTTGGAATTGATTGGCGCTTGCCGATTAGCGTGATTAGCGATCGCGATCGACTTTGGCAACCGTTTGATCAACCTGCAATGCAAGAGTTAGCGGCAACCGCTTAATGATTATGCTGACTACAGAAAACCCGATCCAAATCAACGCACCCGACGATAGCGCTCAAGCCATGCACGACTTGATCACTGAGCTATTTCCGATTTGCCGCAGCATTACCGGAAACGGTGTTCGAGAAACGCTGCAAATTCTTCAGAAACACATTCCTTTAGAAATTCATGAAGTTCCGACTGGAACTGAAGTATTTGATTGGACAGTTCCGAAAGAATGGAATATCCGCGATGCTTACATCAAAGATCCAAACGGCAACAAGATTGTTGATTTTCAGCACTGCAATCTGCACGTTGTCAACTATAGTGCGCCAATTCATCAAACCCTTTCGCTCGAAGACTTAAAGCCGCATTTGTTCACGGTTCCTGAGTCACCAAATTGGATTCCTTATCGCACGTCGTATTACAAAGAAAACTGGGGATTTTGTCTTAGCCACAATCAACTTTTGCAGCTTGAATCTGGCGATTACGAAGTTTGTATCGATTCGACGCTGAGCGACGGACATTTAACCTACGGCGAATATTATCTTCCCGGTGAGACCGAAGATGAAATTCTAATTTCGTGTCATGTCTGTCATCCCTCGCTTGCCGATGACAATCTTTCAGGCATTGCGGTTGCTACGTTTTTAGCGAAGTATTTACCGTCAATTTCGCGTCGCTATTCGTATCGCTTTTTGTTTGTTCCGGGTACGATCGGGTCAATCACCTGGCTGTGTCTTAATGAAGCAAAAGTCTCCAATATTAAACACGGCTGGGTTTTAACCTGTGTCGGTGATGCTGGAAAACCAACCTACAAGCGCAGTCGTCGCGCCGATGCCGATGTCGATCGGGCCTTTGTTCACGTCTTAAAACACGCAGGCGTCGATTACGAAGTCATCGATTTCTTTCCGTATGGTTACGACGAGCGGCAGTATTGCTCGCCCGGATTTAACTTAGCGGTTGGGTGCTATATGCGATCGCAGCACGGATTATTCCCGGAATATCACACCTCTGCGGATAATCTCGATTTTGTGCGCCCCGAATTCCTCAAGGATTCGTTGGAGAAATGTCAAGCGGTCGTGCAGATTCTCGAAGGCAATCAGATTTACGTGAATCAAAATCCGAAGTGTGAGCCGCGTCTGGGCAAGCGGGGATTGTATCGCGGCATCGGCGGCGAAAAAGACGGTGGTATTAACGAAATGGCGCTGCTGTGGATTCTCAATCTTGCAGACGGAGATCACACACTGCTTGATATTGCCGATCGTGCTCAAATGCCGTTTGCGGTTGTGCGTCGGGCTGCCGATGCATTGCTGCAAACCGATTTGTTGAAGTAGGGTTTAGAAATGAAAAACCTTCTAAATCAAGTCGCGATCGTCACAGGGGCCAGTAGCGGAATTGGACGAGCGATCGCGAATCAGTTAGCGACTGAGGGCGCGATCGTGTGCTTGCTAGGGCGACGATCAGATGCGCTCGAAGCTTTAGCAGGTGAGATTCATGCAGATGGCGGAAAAGCATTTACGTATCCGATCGATCTCACTCGCGATGATGATGTTGCGCAATTCAAGCAAAACATCGAACATCGGTTTCAACATGTCGATATTGTGATTCACAGTGCAGGTGTAATTGCACTGGGCGAGATGAAGCGTGCGACGATCGCCGATCTCGATTGGCAGTATCAAACCAACGTTCGTGCTCCTTATGCGTTGACTCAAGCGCTATTGCCGTTGTTGGTGCCGCGCCAAAGTCAGATCGTGTTTATTAATTCAACTGCCGGACTCAGCTCGAAAGGCGGACTTGGACAATATGCCGCAACCAAGCACGCCTTGAGAGCGATCGCCGATAGCGTGCGACAGGAAGTAAATGCAGACGGCATTCGAGTGCTGAGCGTTTATCCAGGACGCACCGCAACCCCGATGCAAGCGTCGGTTTTTGCCGTCGAGAATCGACCTTACCAGCCCGAAACTTTGTTGCAGCCTGAAACGGTTGCCCATACGGTCATTCATGCGCTTTCGCTGCCGCGCAGTGCTGAAGTCACCGACATTAACATTCGAGGCACGGTGAATATGAGTCGATCGTAGGTGCTGGTCGTTTTAACCTAAGTTCGAGGGGTAGCGCGAAAAAAAAGCAGCGCGATCGATCTAATCTGCAATCGATCGCGCTGTGCCTTATTCGTTCATTTCTCGATACGTTGCTACCGCAGACGGCGAAGCTCGATTCAAAAATCGGAAAATCCAATACTTGAAAATCGTATCTAGAATCACCGGAAATGTAGCAATAAACAAAAAGATAAAATCGTGATTTGCAGGCAATCCAAAATGTCGTGCAGTTCCTTCTAAAATGACTTCCCAACCGTGCGGCGAGTGAAAGCCCACAAAGATATCGGTAAACAAAATGATAATAAATGCTTTCGCGCTATCGCTTAATCCATAAACAAGTTCATCTAAAAAGGACTTCAAAATTTCAACTTCGCGCCGACCGCGCAGCAAAATAATCGTAAACGCGATCGTGGCCCCAATATCTGAAATCCAATTTTTCACCGCATCAGCACTCTGCCCGGAATAGCTTTCTGCGATTTCTGACGCTTTTTCTTTGACTTGACCCTCGATCGCGCCTGCTCGCTGTTTCGCGTTTGCCTCGACTTCTTCGGCTGGTAAAACGCCGCGCTCAAACGTTTCTTTAATCAAATTCTCAAACTTCAGCCGCTCTTCATACCGTTGAAGTTCTTGAATGGCTTCTTCTGCCATTTCTGCGTTAATAAAAATGCGATCGGGCGTCTCGATTTTGAATCGATGACTAATAAAACTTCCCAACGGTAAATTATCGGTCAGGATAATATTTTTGGTGCCTTGCTGCACAAGCAACGGAATCAAAATCAGCATCAACAAAAACCGAACGGCCAGCAGCGTTTTCACTTTGGCAAGCCGATAATCTTGAACTACCGTTTGTTCAGATTTTGGATCTAAATCGCGTTTGAGGCGGTTGAGCGTTGTGAGAATCGATCGTGGCAACAAGCCTGTTTTATCGGTCAGGCTTTCAAAATCTTCGGGTGTGCCTGCCGCCGTTGTCGGCATTTTATCGACTTCAGGTTCAGATAGCGCCATATTGCCATTGTTCTCGGCTTTGACCGGAAGCATCGAGGCTGAAACGGCTTCTAGCGTGATATTCTCTTCCGCATAGCGGGCTAAAATCTCGTCGATAAATCGCAGTTTTTCCAGGGTAATCGACGGCTTATCGCGCACGGTCGGCACAAATCGCGACGATCCGATATTGGCGGTTTCGATCGTGCGCAGGCGCTGCACGGTTTTATTCGGATTGGTTACACTCAACGCATTGCGACTGCGGCGAAACTCGGTTAACCGCATTCGGATCGTGCGCAAATGCTTTTTCAAGTCGGCTTCAAAATAAGCATAAGAATTCCCGCGCAGCGCGGTGTGGTTCGGCGCGATCTTTTTGCCGTTAAAGTGCTCGTCTTCGATCGCTTTAATTCTCAAAGCCGCATCGTAGGCGAGATCTAACGCTCGATCGGGCGTTTCGAGGTACCATTGTTCGGCACGACGCACCATTCCTTGAAATTGGGAGAAAAACGAAGTTCTCATAGCTCAAAAGAAAAATCAGCCAAATGAATAAAGATTAAAAATGACGAAGCGACAAGATCCTATTCTAAAACCGCTTTCTGTGAAGTTCTAGGATAGAACAGTGATCTTTACAGGTCTAGCTTCGATTAGAAGGTCTGGAACTCATGAGCATAATTACTTAACAGAAAGTATAGTTCGGCGTTTTCAGTCTTTGTGAGAAGTGCTAAGTATCCTAGCAAATTCCTCTTCATTAGATTCGTGCAAATGCGAACATTTCCAAAACCGATGGCTTCAATTTGGGTCACAGGCGCAACCCGAAGCGGCAAAACAACGCGCTTGGTCAACCAGTTTTGTGCGATCGTGGATCATTCGATTTCAAATGTTTTGGTATTAGCCGCGATCGGCGATAATCGTTTGGATTTGAGCGATCAATTACTAGCCGCGACTCAAAGTAAAGTTCCAGTTCGCGCCACAACGCCGCTTGGCTTTTTTGAAGATGAAGTCGTGCTGTTTTGGTCGCTGATCGTGGGGCAACTCGATCTCAAAGCGCAGTTTCCCGTCAGGTTACGTCCGGAAAACGAACAAGAGTTAGCCACCCGACTTTGGCGCATCGATCTCGATCAAGCAATGGCAAAATCGGGAATCGGTGAAGCGCGATTAGTGCGGCGAGTTTTAGACATCATGCAGCTTGCCACTTTAAGCGGGATTACGATCGACGAAATTCCCACTATCTTAAAGCAAGGCTTACCCGAAGTCGAAAACACGCGAACCGAGTTACCGATCGACGATGACACCATCGGCGAAATGCTGCAACGCTGGCGATCGTGGTGCCTGCGTCGCGGATTGCTCACCTACAGTTTGATTGTCGAGCTGTATTGGCGCTATTTACTGCCCAATGCAACTTATCAGCAGCATTTGATCGATCGCTATTCAGCGCTGATCGCGGATGATGTCGATGAGTATCCGGCGATCGTGCGTCCGTTATTTGAGTTTTTGCTAGATCAGAAGATTCCGTGTGCGTTTAGCTTTAATCCGGATGGAGCGGTGCGATTGGGCTTAGGTGCCGATCCGGATGACTTAGCTCAATTGGGCGATCGCTGCGAGCGGATTGAACTCGATCGCTCAAATTCGTGTTTAATCGATCAGCTCGGCGAATCGATTCTCGATCTGGTTAGCGATCCGGTCTTTTTTCCGAGTCTGCCGGATTCGATTCAGACGATTCAAACGACAACGCAAGCTCAACTGATTCGACAAACCAGCGAGATTATTATCAAAGCGGTGCAGTCGGGTCAGGTACAACCGCGTGATATTGCGCTAATCGGTGCCGGGATTGATCCTATTTCTCGCTATGCGCTGCGAGAAATTCTAACCCGCCAAAACATTCCGGTTGAATTGCTGCACGATCAGCGACCGCTTGCAAGCAGTCCGATCGTTCGCGCTCTTTTAACGCTGCTAACGCTGATTTATCCCGGACTTGGGCGCTGTACCAATCGGGATACGATCGCCGAAATGCTCGTCGTTTTAAGTCAAAAAGCCGATTTAGAGCAAAAACCCGCGACGTTTTTGATTGATCCAGTCCGGGCTGGACTTTTAGCAGATTATTGCTTTGAGCCACACCCGGATCATCCGCGTTTGCTCAGTGCAACTACCTTTGCACGCTGGGATCGCTTAGGGTATCAAGCGACCGAAACTTATCAGAGCATGGTGCGCTGGATCGAAGATCAACGATCGCAGCTTGAACAGCGTTTGATCGCGAGTCCGGTTGTGATGCTCGATCGAGCCATTCAGCGATTCTTTCTCGGCGGGAGTCACTTACCGTTCGATCAGCTTGCGAGTTTACGCGAACTCATCGAAACCGCTCAGCATTACTGGGATGTTGACGGGCGATTGCGTCGAAGTGATTTTAGCGAATCTCCAATGGCGGCAACCGTGCAGAACTTTATTCAACTGTTGCGTAACGGAACCGTGACGGCAAATCCGTTTCCGGTGAGACCAATCGGGCTTACGAGCAATGCGGTTACGTTGGCAACCGTCTTTCAGTATCGATCGAGCCGTCGATCACACCGTTGGCAATTTTGGCTGGATGCCGGATCGTCGCGCTGGCTAAGCGGGGTTGACTCATTATTTGCAGCAGGATTATTTCTGCGAAATTGGTCGGGTCACGCTTGGCAAACCGAGGATTCGCAAACAATGAACGAGCAACGGTTACGCCGGATTTTGCTTGACTTGATGGCTCGCACCGAAGAGAAGTTGTTTCTGTGCTACAGCGATCTCTCAACAAGCGGACAAGAACAAACCGGAGTTCTAACCACGCTTGTTAATGCTGCAATTTCGGTTAATGCAGACTCTCTTCTGGTTTGAGCCGGAGCCACGATCGAATTTCTTTAAGCAACCACGCCTGCTCGAAATCGGTTAATTCCTGACCGAATCGATGCAGGCGATATCCGGTGCGATACGGGCCGGATGTAATCGCAATTTGTTTGCACAGATTATCGCGTCGCACTTCGCGAATGTCTGCCGTAACGCCCGTCATGCGATTACTGGTCGCGCCAAATCGCTGCGTTTCGACGACGAATTCACGTCGATCGAATCGAATGTACGTCCGCTCAAACGCGGGACTGACAAACAAAACAAATCCAATCAGCGCAAATAGCGCAATCCAAGTGGCTGAATTCGAGATGCCATACAGCAGAAACAGTAGCATCATCGGCAGCACGAACATAAACACAGGCACCGCAACGCCCAGCATCATTAGCCCGGTCAAAACTCGACCCTGAGAAACATCGGATTGCCGCTCTTTGGGAATGATGATTTCTAATCGATGCTTTGATCGCAGCAGTTT
This sequence comes from uncultured bacterium, assembly GCA_964250455.1. Lineage (GTDB taxonomy): Bacteria > Cyanobacteriota > Cyanobacteriia > Leptolyngbyales > Leptolyngbyaceae > CAXUFL01. Next base: position 31,298 of record CAXUFL010000036.1, on the reverse strand, counting down.
AACGCTGGTATCTTTTGGGCGCTCAAGCCGAGTCGAAGGAAAAGCGCCGATCGAGGTTGTCAAATTCAAAGCATCAATCGCTTGCCGCGCCCGTTGAAATCGCTGATTCACATCTGGATGAACAAGCTGATCGATCCAATCCGCAAACGTGGCGCTAATCGTCACTTTATCGCGCCATTGAATTCGCAAATTCTGCTGCGGCAAGTCGGCAGGACACACGCCCGTTAATAAATGAATCAGCGTTGCACCGAGCGCATACAAATCAGAGGCAGGCACCGATCGACCCCCAAACTGTTCGATCGGCGTATATCCATAGCTTCCCACAACCGTAAACGTTGCGCCTTCAATTTTGGCGCGATCCTGCACGGCTCCAAAATCGACCAAATAAATCTCGTCGTTTGCTCCTGCAATTAAATTACTCGGCTTGATATCGCGATGCAAAACCTGCGGATTGAGTTCGTGTAAATTGCTCAAAATGGTGAGAACGTCGATCGCAATTCGTCGCGCCTCAGTTTCAGAAAAGCGCTTCCCGGATTGAATCAACTGCTTAAGCGACGTGCCGGGAATGTAATCTTGCACCAAGCCAAACCAAAGAATCTGATCGTCGATCGAGAAATAATCGCGACACTTAGGAATTTTGGCGTGATCAAGCTGTTTTAGAATTTGCGCTTCTCGCTCAAACAGCTTCAAATCATCCCATTCCACCTGCGCCCCGAACGCCAGCAGCTTGACGATCACAGATTCAGAGGTCGTTAAATCGATCGCCTTCCACGTTAGGCGTGCGGCGTTTTGTCCCAGTTTTTCCTGAAGCTGATAGCGATCGTAAATCGTTTGCCCAACCTGAAACATCGATGAGTCTCCCGGCATTGTGTCTCTACAGACTCTCTTCGATCCAGATCTTACCGATTCCGTTTATTCTTTAGCCGGGAAAGTTGTCGCAGTGCAGTCTAACGTTTCTGTTGAGCGGCGATACTATAACGATAGACGAAGACAACTCTGCACGCCGCTCCAACAGAATTATTATGCCGTCGTAGCTACTCCCTACTTCTCATGTTTGAGAGAAAGAGATAGTAGTTCAACTGAGCCTGAACTGCTTATCTTGGAGTGTCTTTTTTCTCTAGATAATTTCAGCTTCTTATCCGATTGAACACACTCTTGAGGTCGTGATTACCAAACGATAGAGACTAGCCCTGAATCAGCAATCGCTTGATCACACGTTAGCAAAGCAACTTCCTCACCTTGAGATTGTAATACCAAAGCCGTTGCAATAATTTGTCGATCGTGCATCTCGCGAATTTCAAGCAGCCTTGTACTCTGCTCGATCACTGCCTCATTTAGTGGATAAACTGTAACTCGGTCATCGGAACTTACAGCTTGAATTACGACTTCAGGCAAAGAAATTGAAATTTTACCTCGTTCTACTATCCAAACCGCCTCAGCAAGCGCGATTGCAGGTAAAACAAGCTGGCTATCCTGTGCCATTGAAATTATTTTGGCATTTGTCCCTAATCGCAAATCTCCTTCAAAAAACCAAATCAGCGCATGAGTATCGATGACGTACTTCATTGCGCGTCATACAAAATGCCATCAGTACTGTCGTCAAATTCTGCCAACCGAAAATCTTCTTCAGTTGATTGGATTGCTCCAGAAAACATTCCAAACTGCATCATTTGCCCCGTTTTTGGTGCTGGTTTGGATTCTAAAAAGGTAACGATCACGCGGCTTTCAGAAATGTCGGGAGGTGTTTCGGCAAGTTCGATCGTGCCATTCTTATAAATTCCTTCGATCGTTTTCAACATTGCAGCTTTCCTCAGCACTGCTTGATCTGCCTGAAATTCTACTAATTTTTTTGCTGCGTTTGCAATCCTAAACAGTCAAGCTCACTGAGCTTGACTGTCAACACAAATATCGCAAGGCGGCGCTAGATAGAGCAAGCTAGAATCTGCGCTCCCACGCTGAATCAGGAATCCTGACTTCTACAGGTCTTAGCTGCCTAAAAAAGTATCGTTTGTCGATCGACTGCCAAGCTGATTCACGATTTCGATCATTTCCTGAATCGCCGTTTCTTTTTTGCAAAAAGCATCGACTTTCGCCGTTTGCAGCATCACTTCTGTTTGTGGATCTTCAAGCGACGAGTACGCTAAAATGCGCGTCTGCGGATACAGCGTTTTAATCTGCATCGAAGCGCTCAGCCCGTCCATAACTGGCATTTGCAAATCTAGAATTATCACGTCCGGGCGATGTTTCTTCGCCATTTCAACAGCTTCACGGCCGTTGCTCGCTAACCCTACTAACTCGATATTGGCTTGCCGTTGGAGCGCAAGCTTTAGGCTAAAACGAGTCAGTTCATGATCATCAACGACTAAGACACGCAACACTTTACACTCACAACGCAGCATTCAAGGATGGACAAGGTATTTCGAGATTGCATACAGTTTAGCGACGTCGCTTTATAAGGGGCTTCTATCTCAAGGACTAACTGAGCTACTTCAAAGTATGAAGCTTTAATGTTCTAAACCGTTGAAGCAAAAATCAGCTATTAACCATCTTCATTTTTAGCGGCTAATAGCTGATAAGAATAAGTCCTAATATTCGCCTACATCCAATCTTTTAACAACGCTTGACGACGCGGATGACGCAGCTTTCGCATAGCTTTCGCTTGAATTTGCCGCACTCGTTCGCGAGAGAGATCATAAATCTGACCAATTTCGCTCAGCGTGTAATGCTGTCCGTCGGTTAAACCGAAGCGAAGTTTGATAATTTCACGTTCTCGATCGCTTAAATGATCCAAAACCGAATTGAGTCGATCGCACAATAATTTGTGGTCGAGATTATCATTTGGAGCCACGTTATCTGCATCTTCGATTAGTTGCATTAATTCGGTGTCTTCGTCGCGCCCAACCCAGGCATGAAGCGACAAAGTTCGTTGGCTCACGTCGAGCACTTGTTCGAGCTTGTCTTCTTCCATATCCAGCGCTTTGGCTAACTCTTGTTTCGTCGGTTTGCGTCCGAGTTCTTGCGACAGCATTTGACGAATTTTGCGCACTTGATTGAGTTTTTCAACCATGTGAACCGGGAGTCGAACCGTGCGAGATTGCGATGCAATCGCCCGCGTAATGCCTTGCCGAATCCACCAGTAAGCGTAGGTTGAGAATTTATAGCCGCGCTCGTAATCGAATTTTTCAGCCGCTCGCATCAAGCCCATTGCGCCTTCTTGAATTAAGTCGAGAAACGGCACGCCGCGATTGAGATATTTTTTCGCGATCGAGACGACTAACCTTAAATTGGCTCGAACTAATTTTCGTTTAGCGCGTTCTCCGGCAGCGCCACCTTTGGCAATTTCGCGAGCGAGTTCAATTTCTTGGGCTTGAGTTAAGAGCGGATATCGCGCCATTTCTCTTAAAAACATGCCCACCGTATCATCAGACAAACCCAGATATTCGCTCGCTTTGCCGCGTAGCGATTTTGCCAAACCTTCAGGAGAGAGATCCTCGTTAACTAATGATTCAAGATCGCTAAGATCGAGGTCGCTTTCAACCGTAATCACTCGGTTAGAGAGCGAGGTTGCGATCGGTTGAGCCGGAACGGAATCAGTAGGTGATTTAGTTGTCATTTTAGGTCACGCCAAAGTTCTGTAGCTGCTTAGAAAAATCTGCCTTCAACTGTAGCTTACTGTAATCGAATTATTTGAATTTGTTGCAACGATTTTGAATGTTTTTGATTGTTTTTTATGCAATTTTCTTTGCTTTAGTTTATGAATTAAAATAATTGCTTCTTCTCGCCTAAATTCCGTACAGCTACGGAAGATATTACCAGGCGCAAAGGCTGTATATTATTGAGTTTTTGCATTAATAATTAAACAAGTTGATCGTCAAGTTACTAATTTAGAGTACAGGATTTTCAGAAACGAATCCGGGAAAACTCAGAACTATTTTGAATAGGTTTAAAACTTAAGTAATTTCTCTGTGTTTTTGTGGCGATCGACTTGTAGCTTGAAGATCAGAGTTAAGAACAATCAAATTGATAGTAATTCGCGATCGGTAAAAATAACAATTTCATAACTTGTTTGATTAGTAATATACCTGCGGTCGCGAAAATCAAGACAGTTTCATCAGAGCGTTTTGTAGGGTTGTTCCTTAAAAGCTGATGAAAGTTCGGGTTGATGTGCGCAAGCTTGACGAGGCGATCGCAAGAATGCTGTTGGCACGATCGCACAGACACGGGCGCGATTCATATTAGCTGCGCACATTGCCTGCGGCTACGCGGCTACACAAACGAAGTCCGCCTTCGCGGACTAATCTTTGAAAACCACTCTTAACCCGTAGGTGGTTTTGTCTGGTTAGCCGCGTAGACAAAGGCTCTCGCGCAGCTAATATCAATCGCGCCCGCGTCTGTGGAACGACACCAACCCGATCGTTCCCCTTTCGAGTAATTCCGCTTCTAACTACCTTGCGCCATGTCCATAAACGTTTTTTGCGAGCTTTGCTCAGGCTGATCGGCGGCAGGATGGCGCTGAACATATCGCCCATCCGATTGCAGTTCCCAAGCGTTGCGATTATCTGCCAGCATAATTCCCAACATTTCTTGTAAATCTTGAGCCAGTTTAGGATCTTTGATCGGAACAACCGCCTCGACTCGCCGATCAAGGTTACGCGGCATCCAATCGGCACTGCCAATTAAAACCTCAGAGGCTCCGTTGTTATTGAAGTAGAAAATTCGCGCATGTTCTAAGAAACGTCCAACAATACTAATCACGCGAATCGTTTCGCTCACGTCTTTAACGCCCGGACGCAAACAGCAAATGCCTCGGATGATCAAATCAATTTGTACGCCTGCTTGAGACGCTTCATAAAGCGCGTAAATGATTTGTGGATCAACTAAAGCATTCATTTTGGCTACGATTCGACCTTCGCTGCCGTTGCGGGCGATTTCGGTTTCGCGATGAATTAAATCAAGCATTCGATCGCGCAGCGTGATCGGAGCGACTAAAAGCTTGCGGTACGATCGCTGCTGCGAATATCCCGTCAGGAAATTAAACAAATCGGTTAAATCTGCTCCTAACTCTTCGCGGCAGCTAAACAAGCCTAAATCCGTATAAAGCCGCGCTGTTTTAGGATTGTAGTTTCCCGTTCCAATGTGAACATAGCGGCGGATGCGCCCTTCTTCGCGGCGCACGATGAGCACAATTTTGGTGTGAGTTTTGAGTTTGACAAGTCCATACACCACGTGAACGCCGACATCTTCAAGCCTGCGTGCCCAGATGATGTTATTTTCTTCATCGAATCGGGCTTTGAGTTCAACGATCGCCGCCACCTGTTTGCCTTTTTCTGCCGCCGTAATTAAGGCTTTGACGATCGGCGAATCTCCCGATGTGCGATACAGCGTCATTTTCATGGCCAACACGTTTGGATCAAGCGCAGCTTCTTCGATAAAACGCTGTACGCTTTGCGCAAACGAATGATACGGGTGATGCACCAAAATATCTTGCTGCCGAATCGCCGCAAAAAAGTTTTCTTCGGGTTCGGTGGCAGCTTCATCGAGTTCGAGATCGTTGACCGTTTTTAATAGCGGTGGAACAACAGGCGTCCAGGGCGAATCTTTGAGTTCGGGTAGCGGCAAGCTCATCAAACTCATCAAATCGCGCAAACACAGCAAGCCCTCGATCGCATACGCATCGATTAGTCCGATCTCCATTTTTTGCATCAGCAGATCGCGGATGTGATCGGGCATCGCGGCGTGGTATTCCATGCGCACTACTCCGCCAAAGCGACGATTGCGCAATTCTTCTTCGATCGCGAGGCTTAAATCATCGGCGTCGTCTTCGCGCAAATCTAAATCCGCATCGCGGGTAATGCGAAACGGGTAGTATTCCTGAATATTCATTCCCGGAAACAGCGTATCGAGATTGTGGGCGATCACTTGCTCAAGCGGCACGCCTGCCCATACGGTGGCCCGACTTTTCGCAATCTCAGTCGGGCTGTTTTGCGTCTCGATCGGCAACGGCACAAAGCGATCGAAGTTTTCAAGCGGCACTTTCACCCGTGCAAACGATTCTTTTCCGGTTTCGCTGTTTTTCAGAACAACGACTAAGCTGACGCTGAGATTAGAAATAAACGGAAACGGTTGACTAGGAGCGTCGATCGCTAACGGCGTTAAAACTGGGAAAATCTGCTCGTTAAAATAATTCTGTAAATATGCGCGTTGTTCTTGACTTAAATCAATGTAATCGAGAATATAAACGCCTTGCGCCGCTAACTGAGGGCGCAGCGCTTGCTCAAAATGCCGATGCTGCTTCACCACAAGCGGACGGAGTTTTTCGCTAATTAGCGTAATTTGCTCTTGCGGCGTTCTGCCATCAGGCGTTAAATCTTTCACCCCGTTTTCGACTCGCTCTTTTAAGACGGCGACTCGCACCATGAAATACTCGTCGAGGTTTGAGCTAAAAATCGCGAGAAACTTCAAGCGTTCGAGAAGCGGGGTGCGCGGATCGATCGCTTCGTGCAGCACTCGCGCATTAAACTCAAGCCAGCTTGATTCACGATTAATGTAATATTCTGGGTCTTGAAGATTAATTTCGACCGTTGTGCTTTTGCGTCTACGCATCTTAGAAAACCTCGTGCTCACGACCGATCCACCATTCGCCAAGATTCATCAAGTCTTCGTGAATGTCGGCTAATCGCGCTTCGTACTCGGCGGGTGATAGCTCCGATCGCTGCTCTTGCAGCTTGAGCAAGCGAAGTTGAGTTAAAAGCCAGGGCTTAGAAGCGCTGTCGGTTTGTTCGAGATAACGACCGAGTTCGTGACTGTTCATGTTAAGCAGAAATATTAAAGGCGGTTAGCTTTATTGTGACGCGATTTACAGGCCTTGATTGCGTCAATTCCCATTTAAAAATGAGCGGACAAACTGTCCGCTCATCTCACTTAGTTGAACTTCAAGATTATGCAGCTAGATTTTGAGCGGCAAAATCCCAGTTCACCAAATTATCGAGGAAGTTCTTGATAAAGGCAGGACGGGCATTTTTGAAATCGATGTAGTAGGCGTGCTCCCACACGTCCAGCGTTAAAAGCGGCTTTTGATCGTGAACAATCGGATTTTCCGCGTTCGGAGTCTTGGTCACTTTCAAAGCACCGTTTTCCTCAACCAGCCACGCCCAACCGCTTCCAAACTGAGTTGCGGCGGCATTGCTGAATTCTTCCTTGAACTGATCTAAGCTGCCAAACGCAGCGTTGATTTTCTCCGCTAGTTCCCCGGTCGGAGCACCGCCCCCGGTCGGACTCAGACAACTCCAAAAAAAGGTATGATTCCACACCTGAGCAGCATTGTTAAAAATACCAGCCTTTGAGGAATCTCCGAAAGACTGCTGAATCACCGCTTCTAAAGATGCAGTTTCAAGCTCGGTGCCTTGAACTAACTTGTTCAGATTCGTCACATAAGCGGCGTGGTGCTTTCCGTAGTGGTAATCAAACGTTTCCGCCTTCATGCCGTGCGACTCTAGCGCATCTTTCGCGTAAGGAAGCGGAGCTTGTGTAAACGCCATCGGTTCAGTCCTCTCTAAAGTTTGCGATTTTGGCGATCGTGAAAAAGACGATCGCGAAATGGCAGAAACATAACTTAACGAGAAGAATTTTACCGCAAAACCGATCGCTCAAAAAATAAAGCGATTGATGCAAAAAAGCCTTGTTTACTAGGCATAAACAAGGCCAAAGATCAGGGTGCATCTACCAATTCTCTTTGCGGAAAGGTTTGTTGTGCTCCGGAGGCTCTCGGTGGAAATGCTTAAAGATCAAACAAAGCTTTTTTAAATTTTGAGTGATTTCTCCAGAAATAGTAAACTTGCTTTTTGAGGGTGTGCCAAGATCCGGGTGCTTTGCTAAGCTTCAAAACTCTTCCTGAAAATCCACTTAGAGCGACAAAGCAACACCCGCGTTGAATGCTTTGGTGCTGCGATCGGCGCTAATTTTTGTCATGCTAATAACATAGGACACGATTCTTTCGGCTGTGCTTTGATTTATTCTTCGATGTGATCGGAGAAATTACCTGAGCATCGACGATCGGAGGCGGTTATAGAAACAGGCAACACGAGCTAGGGTGTTTTGCGTCGATCTAACAAAGTCGATTCCAGAGGGTGGTCATGAATCAAGAATTTTATATATCGGTCACGCCAGTACGAGAAAACGAATTCTTGGTTCGCACCGAACGCATGGTGCCCGGAGTGCCGCTTGCAGAAGAACTAGTGACGTGGCATGTCGAGGCATGGCTAGAGCAGGCGCGTCAACTTATGCACGATCCGCTTTTGGGAATTCTGCGCGGACAAATGCGATCAAAGCATCGATCGGGCGGCAACGATGCGATCGCGCCGAGTTTAGTCGAGCTCGGTCAATCGCTTTACAACGCTTTGTTTCAAGGCACCATTCGCGATAGCTGGATGACCGCTCAAGGCATCGCGCAAAATCACGGCGAAGGATTGCGGCTGAGGCTGGGTCTAAAAGGAGGCGTGCTGCCGCGTTTGCCGTGGGAAGTGTTGTACGCTGGAGCGCGACCGTTGGCTACGGGAACCGATGTTGTCTTTTCGCGCTACGACGCCTCGTTTACGCCAATGGCCACGATTTTGCCCCCGCATCGCCTCGCAACGTCGAATCCGTCGATCGACGCCCATCAGCCGCTTCGGATTTTGATGGTTTTAGCGGCACCTACCGATAAAGAAGTGCTAGAACTTCAAAGCGAAGCGAATCATTTGCGCGAAGAACTGCTGCGCGACGGACAAGGCGATATTGAACTCACGATTCTGCATCAGCCAGGCCGCGAACAGCTTACCCGTGAATTAGAGCAGGGACAGTACCAAGTGTTGCATTATGCGGGGCATAGCAATCTAGGCGTGTCCGGCGGCGATTTGTATTTGGTCAGCGATCGTACCGGACTCACTGAAGTTCTAAGCGGCGATGATTTAGCAGGCTTGCTGGTAAATAACGGAATTCGCATGGCGGTGTTTAATTCCTGTCGCGGCGTGTACACCGCAACCGCCGATCCGAGCAACGAAACCGAATCCAGCAATCTTACCGAAGCGTTGCTCAAGCGCGGAATTCCTGCCGTGTTAGCAATGGCAGAACGCATTCCCGATGATGTCGCGTTGACGTTGAGCCGATTGTTTTATCGCAATCTGAAACAACGCTATCCGATCGATCTTAGCCTCAGTCGGGCGCGTCAAGGATTACTGTCCGCTTACGGCTCAAATCAGTTGTATTGGGCGTTGCCGATTTTGTATTTACGTCCAGATTTTGATGGTTATTTGCAGTCAGAGCATCCAAATGCCAGTGTGACAAGTCCGCGTGAACTGCCAGATTTGCCGATCGGAGTTGTGGTTGATGCCCCGATCAACGAAGACGAATTAGACGAAATCTTTCCGATTATCGGGTTTGAAGATCCCGACGATAGCGATCGAGAAGCCGTTCGCAAGCTGCTAGAAGAAATATCCGGCAATCCTAGCGAAAATCCGTTTACTAACGGTGGGCGCGATCCCTTTTTTGTCGAGCCGCCGATCGACCTCGATGAATCTCAGCTTACTCATGCCCAGGATTGCCTAAAGCTCGGTCAAGCGAGATATCAGCAAGGCGATTTCACAGGCGCGATCGTGGCATTCGGACGCGCGATCGAGCTTGATCCTAGTTGTGCCGAAGGCTTTTATCAAATGGGCGTGGTGCTAGAGCAACTCAACAGCCCCACCGAAGCGATCGTCGCGTATCGAATGGCGCTTCAGCACAGTCCAAATCTGACCGAGGCGCGGGAAAATCTACAGCGCCTCGAAGTTGCTCACAATTTGCACAGCATCACCCCGACCCCGCAGCCGATGCCCCCCTCTCAAGGGCGAGTTGAACAAGGCGTGATTCTGCCCGATCCGCCCGTTGCGCTAAACAATCCAGGTCAATCGGCTCCAGACCGTTCTGCTCATCAAACTTTGACCGTCGAGCCGCCTGCCCGAATTTTTGGAACCCCATCGCGCCCTGCAACTCAAAAGCGGCGGCGTCCGTGGATTGCAGCAGGCGTACTGGGAACGGCGGCGGCAGGCGTGCTTGCCGTTTGGGGCTTTACGAATTGGCGATCGACTACTGCCCCTAGCGATGTGCTGCCCGACATTGCACAGCTCAATTCATCGCCACCGCCCACCAGCAACCAAATCGATGCAATCACCGCGAGCGCGACTAAAAGCTTTGCGCAAGGCGATTTACGACGCGGACGAGAAGCCGTTCAAACGCTGCTAGATCAAGGCGTCGTTCCGGCAGCCGACACGGCAATTCAAAGCGTTCCGCTCAATTATCGCGATGATCCAACGGTTAGCTTTTTGCGCGGCAGAGTAGCGTGGGAGTCGGTAAACCGGAGTCCAAACACCACTTATAGCATTGACGATGCTCGACGCGAGTGGGAAACGGCGGCAAAAACCCGGAAGACTCCGCAAGTTTACAATGCGTTAGGGTTTGCTTACTACGCACAAAATCAGCTAGGGCGAGCCGGAAAAGCGTGGATTGCTGCGGTCAGGCTGGCGCAAGCCCAACAAAAAGTAACGCAGGACAAAAAAGCGTTTCAGCAAGACGAACTGACGGCTTATGCAGGATTGGCACTCGTCGCAAATCGAAAAGCCCAGTCGCAACCGCCTCAAGAGCGCGATCGCGCTCAGCAAGAAGCGATTCAACTGCGCGATCGCGTGTTAAACGCAGCGCCCGATCAGTTTCAAGACCAAGCGCTGGCGAGAAATTGGCTGTGGCGAGAAAGCGCGATCGCTGATTGGAAAGCGTTACGTGTGCTTAAGTAACCCGTGGTTTCGCACCCACAAAATAGAGGCTGGCACAAGCTATCTCTAAACTTTGCCAACCTTTGTTTAGCGATGCGATGCGATTCGTGATCGCATTAAATCTAATGTGAGTACGGGTTGAGCATTATAAACGCCTAGCGATTTCAATCGCCAGGCGGTCAATAACCCGCAAATTCGATCGCTAAGGCACGTTCAAGCGATTTCTAATCCCCAACGCACATTAAAGCTCTACGCGCCTAGCCAGCGAGCCGCATCTTTCGCGTGGTAAGTCAAAATTAAATCCGCGCCTGCCCGCTTAAAGCCCGTTAGCGTTTCCATTACGACTCGTTCTTCATCCACCCAACCGTTAAGCGCAGCCGCTTTAACCATCGCGTACTCCCCAGACACGTTATAAGCGGCGATCGGAACATTACACGCTTGCTTCACTTGGTGAATAATATCCATGTACGCCAGTGCAGGCTTCACCATGAGCATATCTGCTCCTTCTGCAAGGTCGAGTTCGATTTCTTTAATGGCTTCGCGAGCATTACCCGGGTCCATTTGATACGTGCGTCGATCGCCAAACTGCGGTGTAGAGTCCGCCGCATCGCGAAACGGCCCATAATACGCCGAGGCATACTTCGCCGCATACGACAAAATCGGCGTGTCGACGAATCCAGCTTGATCGAGCGCTTCCCGAATGGCGGACACAAAGCCATCCATCATTCCCGATGGCGCAATAATATCGGCTCCGGCTTTGGCTTGCGAAACGGCGGTTTTCTTTAACAGTTCCAGAGTCGGATCATTGAGCACTCGTCCGGTTAAATCGCCCACTTCTAAATAGCCGCAATGCCCGTGCGACGTGTATTCGCACAAGCAGGTATCAGCAATGACGACTAAATCTGGCACCGCTTCTTTTACGGCGGTTGAGGCTTTTTGCACAATGCCGCAGTCGTGCCACGCCCCGGTTGCATCCACATCTTTATCGGCGGGAATGCCAAACAAAATAATCGACGGAATGCCTAGATCGTAGACTTCTTTGGCTTCTTCAACGATTTTATCGATCGACAACTGATACACACCCGGCATCGATCGAACTTCATTTGCAACACCGTCTCCGGGCACTGCAAACAACGGATAAATCAAATCGCTAGTGGTTAAGACGTTTTCCCGCACCATGCGGCGCAGTTGAGGGGAAGTACGCAGACGACGAGGGCGATGAGTCGGAAACATAGAGTCAGCTCGGTTCAAAAGTAGGTCGTAAAGCAGGCCTTTCTAAGCAAAATCACAGGGTTTGCTATCAGACTTTACAAGTCTAAAACCTTGAGCGCTGCGATGACTCGCGACGTTACAATCTGTGAATTTTGAAGATTAAAATTTCTCTGAACGGGGCACTTTAGACAGGGAAAAAACAATTTGCTCTAGAATATGCTGAAAGTTGCGATCGGACACAGTAACGACCCAGATTCGAGAAGCGCGATCGATGACGTCATCGCGCAGTGCCAAGCAACTTTAGCGGGTGTAACGCCAAAAGCGGGAATTCTCTACGCGGCGGTGGATTTCGATCATGCTGAGATTTTGCATCAGATCGATCGCGTGTTTCCCAACCTCGAATTAATCGGCTGCACAACAGACGGCGAAGTGTCGAGCGTTTTGGCATTTCAGCAAGACTCGATCGTGCTGACGCTCTTTTGCACCGACGATGATATCGAGATTCGGGCGGGCGTTGGGCGAAATTTGTCACAAGATCCGGTTCGGGCAGCCGGGCAAGCGGTACAAGATGGTTATCATTGGGCTAAACTCTGCATCGCGCTTCCCGAAAGTTTAACCATAAGTGCTGCCGCAACTCTAAACGCTTTAAAGGCGGCGTTAGGGCAAACGTTTCCGATTTTTGGCGGATTTGCGGCGGATCAATGGCGATTTAAGCAAACGTATCAGTTTTATAAAACGGAAGTGCTGAGCGATGCTTTGCCGATTTTGTTGTTTTCAGGATCATCGCTGAAATTCTCTTACGGGGCTTGCACTGGTTTTCAGCCCGTCAGCCAGCGTATGGGACGGGTGACAAAAGCCGATCGCAATGTGGTTTATGAAATCGATGGCAAATCCGCGCTTGAGTTTTACAGCGATTACTTTGGCGCGTTAGACCCTTCGCCCGAACATCCGCTTGCCGTGTTCGACCAGCACGATCGCTTTTTTCTCCGGGGCTTTTCGAGCTTTGATCGCACAGTGGGAAGCATTACTGCGTTTGCCGATTTGTTTGAAGGAGATTTGCTGACGATCGCGACTGCCAGCCGGGAAGACATTATTGCAGCCGCGAAACAACCGATTTTAGAAGCGCTGCAAGCTTATCCGGGTGTTGAACCTGCGGCGGCTTTATTTTTTCCGTGTGGTGCAAATCGTCAACTGCTAGGAACTCGCATCGAAGAAGAGTTTCAACTCATGCAAGCGAGTTTAGGTCATCAAATTCCGTGTTCTGGGTTTTACACGTTTGGCGAACTTGCGCCGCTTGAGCAGCAGCAAGAAACCCAACTGCTGCAACACACGGTTGTAACGTTACTTTTAGGAACTTGTTGACATGACCGAAGAGGCTCAACGCATCCAAACGCTTGAGAAAGAAAATCGAATTCTTCAAAAGAAGCTGGCGCGATCGGAGTTTGGTCGCGCCGAACTCGAAAAAACGAATGACCTCAAAGAAGCGTTGCTGCGTAAAGTGATTCAGGATCTAAAAGCATCGGAAGCGACGATCGAGGAAAAAAATCAAACGCTGCAACGCCAAGCTGAAACTTTAAAGCAGGCTTTAAGCAAACTTAAACGCACGCAAGCCCAACTGATTCAGCATGAAAAAATGTCGAGCTTAGGTCAGCTTGTTGCAGGCGTTGCCCATGAAATTAATAACCCAACCAACTTTATTGCGGGCAATCTCACGTTTGCTGAAGATTATTTGCGGGATTTGCTTCGGCTGATTCATTCTTATCAAACTCATTATCCGAATCCAGTTCATGCTGTTACCGCTTGTATTGAAAACGTCGATTTAGACTTTATAGTTGACGACTTTCCTAAAGTGCTGCGATCGATGCAAACGGGCGTCGATCGCATTGAAGAAATTGTGTCTTCGCTGCGCACCTTTTCGCGCCTTGATGAAGCAGAAATCAAAAGTATTAATGTGCACGACGGTATTGAGAGCACGCTGATGCTTTTGTCGAATCGGCTTAAACCAAAGCCCGGATGTTTAGCGATCAGAGTCGTGAAGCAATACGCCAAACTTCCTCAAATCGAGTGTTATGCGGGGCAACTTAATCAGGTTTTTATGAACCTGTTGATCAATGCGATCGATGCGATCGAAGAGCGTGCAAATCAAAATCCTGAAGAATGGTGTCCGACGATTACGATTCGCACCGAAATGCGCATCACTCCTGAACCGAGCGTGATCATTTGCATTGCCGACAACGGAACCGGGATTCCGGGCGCAATTCAGCCGCAATTGTTTGATCCCTTTTTCACAACCAAAGCGATCGGGAAAGGTACCGGATTAGGATTATCGGTGAGTTATCAAATCGTGGTCGAGCGGCACGGAGGCGATTTACGCTATCACTCGATCGTGGGTGAAGGAACGGAATTCTTGATCGATCTGCCAACAAAACTAAAAAAGCTGCCGAAGATTGAGCAATCTCAATAAAGCCAATCTGTTTCAAGAACAAACGTTCCGGGTTATGCTTTATTCTTGGAGTAGAGTGATTTAGAACTCCGCGTTGGTTGGCAATGAAAAAGTTTATTTCCGGTTTGGTTTTTGGGTTTGCAGTTTTGCTACTGGCTCCGACAGCGCAGGCTTGCAGTTGTGCCAATCTTACATTTATGCCAACGGCGAAGCGATCTGACTCGGTGATACGAGCAAAGGTGCTCGAATATCGTTGGGATCAGCCTGACCGAAAACAAATGCCCGTTGCGATGATTGTTGAAGTCAAAGAGGTGTATAAAGGGACGATTAAATCCCGTCAGGTAAAGGTGTTGGGTGACAATGGCATAACGTGTCGCCCCTTTGTAGTTAAGTTTCCGATTGGAACCGAGTGGGTATTTGCGGTTTCAGAAATTTCTTACGGCGTTGGCAAAAAAGAATTGGCGTTGTCAAACTGTGCAGAATCGCTTGCGGTAAAAGGCGATCGCGCAACTGGAAACGTAAACGGTGTAGGGGCTAACCCGAAACCTCAAGTCGTTCGGCTGTCGGATCTGCGCAAACTTCTCAAGGCGGGAGTCTAGATTCTACAAGCTTAAAGCAAGTACTGATTTGCCAACAAAACTAAAAAAGCTGCTCAACCTTGAGCAGCCCATATGATGAAATTGCCAGCTTGTTAAACGGTTGCCACTTCAGCCGCTTCAGCCGCAACCGGATAAACGCTAACTTTCTTTCTGCTTTTGCCGTAGCGCTCGAACGTGACCACGCCCGGAATGAGTGCAAACAGCGTGTCATCGCTGCCGCGTCCGACGTTATTTCCCGGATGGATTTTCGTTCCGCGCTGGCGCATGATGATATTGCCCGCTTTCACGACTTCGCCACCGAAGCGCTTGACGCCTAAGCGCTGAGCATTAGAATCGCGTCCGTTGCGAGTACTGCCTGTACCTTTTTTGTGAGCCATGAGTCCCTCGGTGATTTAGTTAAGTAAAGGTAAATTTGATCCCCTTACAAGTTTACTTTTAGCGATTAGGCTTCGGTTGCTTCAGCTTCCGGCTCGGTTGCCTCAGCTTGAGTTGCCGCAAACGTCGAGCCGCCCAAGCTGATCGAGTCGATCATAATGCGGGTCAGTTCTTGACGATGACCGCGCTTTTTGCGGGTTTTCTTTTTCGGCTTCATTTTGTAAACGAGCACTTTGCGTCCGCGCAAATGGCGCATCACGGTTGCTTGCACGGTTGCGCCTTCAACAACGGGCGCACCGATGTTCACGTCGCCATCGTTGTTGACTAACAAGACTCGATCGAGGGTCAACTGCGCATCTACCTCACCGACCAAGCGGTTGACATCGTAGAAACGACTCGGTTCAACGCGGATTTGCTGTCCACCGATTTCAATGATTGCGTAAGCCATGAGTTTGTCCTGGTAAGCGCCGTACAGGTAGCGAATTTCCATCGCGTTTAAGATAAACCTGATCCGAGCAGTAAATTTAGTCAGCCAATTTACCAGTATGCAAAATTAAGACCACAAGTGTCAACCATCATTTTTCGCGATCGCAAGATACACTTGAAATATCTGACCTTTTTGAGCGTGTATGCAGCCGGAACTTGTTAAACAAAGTGATTTACTAAATCAGGTTGTTCTTGATCGCGCCTCGATGCAGCAGTTCGGGCAAATCGAAGTGCTGTGGATGTACCCGAAAGTGCATCGAGTCCTGGGATTTATTTGTAAGTCGGGCTGGCTTGGCTCAAAGAAAACGGCGTTTAACTTAGATCAGCTTGATTCGATCGGGGCCGATGGCGTCTTGGTGAACTCAAACCCCGTAGACACCGATGCGGAAAAAGTGCGCCAGCTTGAATCGTTTGTTGGCTGCGAAGTTTGGACGGATGCGGGCGAGCGGGTCGGTAAAGTCATTGATTATTTGTTTGATCTGCAAACCGGAGACATCGAGCAGTATTTGTATGTGTCGGACGGTTGGAGCGGCATGGTTGGAAGCGTGTATATGCTGCCGTCGAACTACATTTTGCGGTTTGGCAATGGGCGCGTGTTAGTGCCGGGAGAATCGATTAGTTCGTTTGCGATTTATCGATCGGGCATTCAAGACAAGTTCTCGAAGGTGACAGATTTATTTGAAGAACGAGTCCAAGCCGCTCCGGATGTTCGATCGCTTTTGCAACAAACCAAAGAAAAAGCGCGAATCCTGGCTGAACAAGCGAAAGAAAAAGCGCGATCGGTTGCTGAACAAGTAGTCGAAGAATTTGATTTCGAGGATGAGCCAGAATCGATCGCAAATTCATCTTCTGAACCTGATCCCTGGGACGATTGGGAACTCGAAGACGATAAAACAGAAGATCATAAAGTTCCGGTTCAAAAACCGACTGAAGCTGAACCGAAAACAGTCGCAGCGACGCAAACTGAATCAAAATCAGATGTATGGGACGATGATTGGATTTGATACTATGTTCAACACGCTTGAGTAAGTATGCGATTAAACGCAACTGATTATAGAATGGTGCTGTCATCGGCAGCACTTAGCTATCGCGGTAGCCGTAACCGTCCTGCGCCGGAGCAAGTTGTGCAAGCGTTGCTAGAAGCAGAAAAAACGGCGAAAAAACAGCGCATTTTGTATGCGTTTGAACAGTTATTTGGGCAATGGCGATTGTGTTTTTCTACTGGAACGCGCAAAGCTCAAAATCGGGCTGGAATTGTGCTTGGTAAAGGGTTTTACGTTCCGAAGATCGCCCCTGCTCGGATTGCGTTTGCATCGGGTACAAGCGACGAGCGGGGCGAAATCACAAACCAAGTTCAAGCAGGGTTTTTCACGCTGAAGCTAATCGGCTTGACGCAGTATTCAGGCAAGAAGAATTTGTTGGCGTTCGATTTTACGCGGTTGCAGATTGAAGTGCTCGATCGTGCTGTTTACTCTGGAGCGATTCGCGGCGGAAAAGATAAAGCGGCAGCGTTTTATGAAACATCAATTTCTACGCTGCCGTTTTTTGCTTTTTTTCTTGTCACCGATGACTTTATTGCGGCCCGGGGCCGCGGCGGCGGGTTGGCCTTGTGGATCAAAGAAAACCCGAATCAAGCTTGAACGGCGAAAGTTTCGGGATCAACTTCCCAATTAATCCAGCAAACCGCTTCTCTAGCCGATCGAATTTCAGGTGGAACGCGCACGACGTGAATTAATCCGGTGCTTGGACACGACATTTTAAGCAGCACGATCGGTTCTTCATCTACGATCGCATCAATCTCTAAAAGCGTGTATTCGCTCCAAGCGTCTAGCTCGATTGTGCTCAATTCCTGTGAAAGTCTGCCATAGCCGATGCCTTTGATCAAACTGCGTTGAAGATCGACATCAGATTCATTCAGGAGCCAGCTTGCACGCCATTGATGCGGATGCAACTCGCCATAAATTTTTGGAAGTCGAACGCCTTGAAACGCATACACGCTGAAGCCATCGAAAAATTGTAGAGCGGGTTTGCCTTCCGCGTGGAGCCGAAATTGAGCATCGAACGCGAGAGAAACGGGACGATCGCAGACAATACAGACCTTCTCATACGGCAAAATCCAACCGCAGGATTGCGCGATCGCGCTAAAAGCGTCCCACTTCATCGCATCTACAGAACAATTTAACGCTTCAACGGCAAAGTCAAGCCAAGCCGCATCCGTCACGAGCGAATTAGAAGAAATGCAGTCGCGCAGTTGTTGACACAGCCAACGGTTGCTTTCTAGCGCTTCCCAAAGTTGCCAATCGTAGGTGAACTGATCGATCGGTTGTCGGAGGGTTTCTTCAAGTTCTAAATGAGCTTCCCAACGCAACTGTTTTCCAAGCTGCTGATTGAGTTGACGCTGGAGTTGATTGATTTGATGCTGTAAAGGTAGACCCAACATTTCATCAAGCAATGCAAATTTCTCGTCATCCCAATACAGATGCTGTAGCGATACGGTTTCATCAACCAATTGCGATCGCACTAAGTTTTTGAAAACTTTAGCAACATCAGCAGGACTGTCACAAACATAAATCTTCGGGTTTGGTTGATTGATCGCTTTGTAAAGCGCTTGAATTGCTTTTGTTGCTTGCTGAACGTTGATTCGTTCTGTGCTTAGAGCGATCGCTTTCCATTTTTCTAAGTATTGCGGCAGCCTGGATCGCTGATCGGGGTTGAGTTGATGAATCGGTTTGATCATGCCTTTGACCTTGAATCAATTTAGATGAGAACTTGAATGAACTAAGCGATCAATCTTCAATGGCACGCCAGCCATCGGGTTCGTATTGACGCTGAATCCGAATCATCCAGTGTCCTTGCGGAACGTCAATTGATCGATGTTCTTCGTGCGTGAGCGTTGCAACCTTAGACCGTACAGACAGATAAAGGGTTTGATTGAACGATCGAAGTTCTGCTTCTCCGGTACTAATGCGATGGGCGTGTCCGGTTACTTCACCTTCAGCGAGTGTGAGATGTGGCAATGTCTGACCGGGGATCTCTGATTGAAATGGAAGCGGAAGTAGAATCACGTCACCTTGTCGAATGGGTTGCATTATTTGATCTCCTTTGATTGACTTTTTTGTGAGTTAGGAGAAGTTGTTTATACTTGAAACAACATCCTAATTTTTGAGCGTTATATGATTAACGGAATCAAACAGCGCGGCGTTGTTGGAAAAAACGGAAAAGTTGAAATTCAGACTTCAGAATTACCCGAAGGAACAGTGGTAGAAATCATTGTGCTGGTTGATTCAGCGCCTCAAGACGAAACAGAATATTTAATGTCGATCGAGGCAAATCGAATTAAACTTCTAGATGCAATGAAACGGGCAGAAAATCCTGGCAACGTTGTTGCGATAACGCCAGAAGAGTGGAATGAGAAATATAGCAGTGCAAACTGATTCGCTAAAATGACGCTTCAATCAACGCTCGTAACTTCGCGGCTTTTTCTACGTCCGTTTAAGTCTGAAGATGCATTTGAGTTGCAACGGTTAGCAAACGATCGAGCGATTGCCGATACGACAATTTCGATTCCTCGTTCATACGAATTGCAATAGACGCAACAATGGATTGCAAAACACCAAGATGAATCCGGTCGAGAACAAGCCGTACATTTCGCGATCGTGCTGCAATCGTCGCAAGAATTAATTGGCGCAACCGAACTTCGAGACCTTGATTTAGAGCATTTGCAGGCAGAACTGGGATTTTGGATTGCTCGATCGTTCTGGGGAAAAGGATTTGCAAGCGAGGCAGCAGAAGCCTTACTAGAATACGGATTTAATCAGCTTGGAATTCACCTTATGCGCATCACTTGGTGAGAAATCCAGCATCTGAGAGAATTCTTGCAAAATGGGATTGCGTCAGGAAGGCTTGATGATTCAACGCACTCGGAAATGGGGCGTTTTTGAGGATGTTGCATTGCGAGCGATAACGCAGCCGGAATAAATGAGCCGTTAAAGTCAAGCTCGGATTTGCTTGATATAGTAGTCATATGCTGCAAACTGTGGTTTACAATTCATGTGTACTACATTATCAGGTTTCACTGAGTTATGCAAGCTATAAAGACACATTTTGCAAACTATAGTTGTCAAAAGCCACGATCGATCCCGCTATGAATACTTTTGCTCAGCAAGTCCGCGATCGACGCCGACAAGAACGCCTCAGCCAAGAAGAACTCGCGCATCAAGTCGGAATTTCGCGCAACTATCTATCTCAAATCGAGCGTGGGCAAGCCACTAATCTATCGTGGCAAGTCCGCGAAAAGCTATCGGCAATTTTGGGACTCAAACAAGAACCGGAAGCGAAAGCAGATGATTCTAATGATTTACCGCCCAGCTTAGTTGAATTTGCTCGATCGGCTCAGTTGCCGCCGGATGATGTAACGATGCTGGCGCGGCTGAAATATCGCGGCAAGCAGCCAACGACGCCAGAGAAATGGGAACTGTTGTACAACGTGATCAAGATGACCGTTGGCGCGTAAATTTTGTGGTGGAGGAAGTGAAGTGTCGTATCGGCATCCCGGTCATGCGTTTCTGCGTCGCTTTGGCGCGATTGGGCGCGAAGAAGACATTTATCAGTATGTTGATTTTCTGCGGCGTGAATCTGGATTAAGCGATGAACCGCCGATCGATTTATCGATTGTGTTCAATCACTTTGGCATTCCAACCCCGATTCGGGCACCGCTTGATGAGCAGCAAGGCATTTTAGTGGATAGTGGAACAGGCGTGATTTTGATCAAAGAAGATGATTCGATCGTGCGTCAGCGCTTCACCGAAGGCCACGAATTAATGGAACTGCTGTTTGATGCGATTGCGGATCAGCGAGACCGTAGTTTGTTGCCCGACTGGAGCGAATCGCACAAAGAACGATTGTGCGATCAAGGCGCGGCGGATTTACTGATGCCGCGATCATCGTTTATTCCCCGATTGTATCAAATGGGAATTTCGATTCATACAGCCCGATCGCTCTCGAATCTCTATCAAACATCGCTGATTGCAACGCTGGTGCAAATGATTCAGCAAGGCACGGGAAATTTTGCGCTAGTGGTTTGGCGTCCTGCCTTAAAGCCAACGGAAATGAAAACCCCAACACCTAAAGCAACGGAAAAGTTGCGAATTTGGTGGCGCATTCAAACCGTAGATTGGACAGGAGGGTATATCCCCAAAGATAAATCGATTTCAGAATCGTCAATCGTTTGGACAACGCATCGGTTTGGATATCCAAATGCAGGACGCGATCGCATTGATTTAGGAGGAAGCACGATCGATTGCCACGTTGAAACTTTATCAATGTCAATTGGCGATAGAGTTTGTGTGCTTTCGCTTTTGCAGTGCTTACATCAGGAATAAGAGAAACGCTACTTCCTGCTTCATCCCTTTTATTGCACAGGTCTTAATCGCGTTAGCTTGAGCTTAAACGCCCCGCCTGCGGTTTCTCCGAATGCTTTGACGCGAACAATATAGTTTCCGGTTTTTTGGATGCGCGTAAACAAAAGCGAATTCGTTGTGCCGTCGGGGCCATCATCGTTTTCCGCGACCGTCGAACCTTGAATCGTCATCAGCGACACGATCGTATCAAACTGATCCGAAGATAAATCGATCGCAATTTGATCGCCTGCCTGCAACGGCACGACATAATCGCGGGCGAATCCCTGACCTGTGGGAATATCCGTATCGGTGAGTCGATCGTTGACTTCTCGTCCCGGTGTGAGCGGAATTGGCGTATAAATTCGATTTTGGGCAACTGCGTTTCCGGCAACTAGAAAAACCGTCATCGGAATTGCACAAAGCCAAGCAGTCAATTTCATTTTTTTCTCTTGAGGGTTCTACTTTGCAGATGCCAGCGTTTCTTCGAGCGTTGCGAGATCAACTGCGCCAGAAAAAGCGCGTCCGTTCATCACAAAAAACGGAGTGCCGTTGAGTCCGAGCGTTTCAGCAATCTGGAGATCAGCCGCGATCGATCGATCGGCTGCCGCACTCGATCGATCGCGATTAAATCGATTTAAGTCGAGTCCGAGATTTTTTGCAATCTGTGAATAAAGCGATTCGCCTAAAGATTTTTGGTTGGCAAACAGAGCGTCGTGATAGTCCCAAAACTTTCCTTGTGCTTGGGCGGCCCAAGCGGCTTTGGCAGCCGGAAGAGCCTGATCGTGAATGCTCGTCAATGGAAAATGCTTGTAAACCAGCGTGACTTGGTCTTTGTGCTGATCAACGAATTGCTTTACAGTTCCCGATGCAGCCGCACAATAAGGACACTGGAAATCAGAAAACTCAACTAAAACTGTTTTTCCAAGCGTTGCGCCTTTTGTAGGTGACTGAGCAATAATCGATTTTGGATTTTGTTTAAGTTCTTGTATAAACGACTGTTGGCGCTGCTGTTGCTGCTGCTGTTGCTGCTGCTGATAGTTTTGTACTGATTCTAAAATAACTTCTGGATGCTTCCGAATAATTTGTAGAACTTGTTGTTCGAGTGACGAAGTTGCAGGTGGATTAATGCTGTCAGCTTGTGCGGGCGCAGACCCACTCAACAAAGCCAAACTCAACAATAAACAACTGATGAATTGCTTGATTTTCTTCATAACGTCTAAGCCGTTGATCAAAACTTGCATTTGCAATATAGCCCAAATTATCGATCGGGGCGTGAATTCACGCGGTTCGAGCGTCAGCCCAAATCCATACAGTCGGGGGAATACTAAGTCAAAACAATTTTCAATTCGCTTATGCCCCTTCGACCCGGATCGCGAAACTCCTCAAGTCGATCGGGTTCAAAACAAAGGAGTGGATTGCATTGCAGATGAGCAAGGACGTTGTGTTAAAGTGCTGCAACGATATGACGTAGATGCTCAATTGACCACCGATTATCAACAACCCATCAAAGCCAGAAAGCAGATTTGGGGTGAGGTTTATGGCGAAGTTTATGAAAACTCTCAGACCTCTATCGATGCGCTCAATCAGGCAGAGATTGAACAAATTACGATTGAAACGGTAGAAAGCCGATTGGGATTGCGATCGCGGATACCGGAATAGGAATGTGTGAAACCGTGCGTCAACGAATTTTTGATCCGTTTTTCACGACAAAAGCTGTGGGAAAAGGCACCGGACTTGGACTGTTGATCGCGGATCAAATTATCACCGAAACCCACGGCGGTCGATTGCTTTGTTTTTCAACGCTGGAACGAGATTTGTAATTGAGATTCCGAAACCGCGATCGGCGCGAGATTAATCAAACCATGCCGTACTTCACCCCGTATACTGTTAACTTGAACGCGCCACCACTGGGAGCAAAGTAACATGGCATCGATTCGCGAACTGCATCAACAACTCATTCGCAAACAACGATCGGCGGTTGAACTTGTGCAAGCATCGCTGAATCAAATTGAAACGTTAGAACCCAAACTGCACAGTTTTTTGTATGTAGCTGGCGATCGCGCTTTGCAAATGGCAAAACAAATCGACGATCGCATCGCGTCGGGTGAAGAAATCGGGCTTTTGGCGGGCATTCCGATCGCCATTAAAGATAATCTCTGTACCGAAGGCGTTCCAACCACTTGCGCCTCTCGCATTCTGCAAAACTTTGTGCCGCCCTACGAATCCACGGTGACGCAGAAATTAATCGATGCGGGTGCGGTGATGGTGGGAAAAACTAATCTCGATGAATTCGCGATGGGCGGGTCTACAGAAACCTCTGCGTTTGCAAAAACGGCGAATCCGTGGGATGTGTCGCGAGTTCCGGGTGGATCGAGTGGCGGTTCGGCGGCGGCGGTTGCGAGTGGAGAATGCTCGATCGCGCTCGGTTCAGATACGGGTGGATCGATTCGTCAGCCTGCGTCGTTTTGCGGCATTGTGGGCATGAAACCGACTTACGGTTTGGTGTCGCGCTATGGTTTAGTGGCGTTTGCGTCGTCGCTCGATCAGATTGGCCCGTTTGCGCGATCGGTTGAAGATACGGCAATTTTGTTGAGCGCGATCGCGGGCTACGATTCCAAAGATTCAACTAGCTTAAACGTTGAGATTCCCGATTACACGCAGTTTCTCACACCGGATCTCAAAGGAAAAAAAGTCGGGGTAATCAAAGAAACGTTTGGTGAAGGACTCGATGCGGAAGTAGAAAAAACGACGAGAGCCGCGATCGATCAACTGAAATCCCTCGGAGCCGAAATCGTTGAAATTTCTTGTCCTCGATTCCGCTACGGCATTGCGGCTTACTACATTATTGCGCCATCGGAAGCCTCAGCAAACCTGGCTCGTTACGATGGTGTGCGCTACGGGGCGCGAATCGAGAATGCTGAAAATTTGATGGATATGTATACTCGCACTCGCGCTGAAGGATTTGGCGCTGAAGTGAAACGCCGCATTATGATCGGCACTTACGCGCTATCGGCGGGTTATTACGATGCGTACTATCTCAAAGCGCAGAAGGTGAGAACGCTGATCAAGCAAGATTTTGAACAAGCCTTTGCACAGGTAGACGTTTTAGTGTCGCCAACCGCACCGACCACCGCCTTTAAGATCGGCGACAAATCAACGAATCCGCTCAGCATGTATTTGATCGATTTGATGACGATTCCGGTTAATTTAGCGGGATTGCCTGCGATTAGTGTTCCCTGCGGCTTTGATGCTCAAGGATTGCCGATCGGGCTACAAATCATTGGCAACGTGCTGCGCGAAGATCAAGTGTTGCAGGTGGCTTATGCTTATGAGCAGTCTACCGAGTGGCATCAACGATTCCCGGAGGAAAGCTCTAAAGGATCAACGTAGGTTGTGATGAACGATTCTCTTGCACGAATTGAGAACCGATTCAGTCAAGAGCACTGTGTTTGTTAAGAATTGTATAGGTTTCTTTGACTCGCTGCTTCTAAGCTGACAAGTCATTAAGCGGAATCGAGGAAATTGCTCGCAAGGTGCAGCGCTTTTAGCTGCCCTAGCGTCAGTTCCGGTTAAGCGGGCGAAGGCGCGGTTACACAGACCAAACCCGCCTTTATCGGGTTAAGAGCCAATCTCAAAGACGAGTCCCCGAAGGTGGACTTTGTTCGTGTAGCCGCGAATTCATTCGCCAGGCGGATCGGGTTTCCTATTCGGAACTCAGGCTGCCCTAAGCGTGCTCATTGATCCGATGCTGCGCTTGACGATCGCCGTTTTCTCAAGCTTGAACCTTTTTGCCCTTGTACGCTGGAGAACTCTTATGAGTTTAGCCTCAGACTACTTCACGCTGATTCGATTAGAGTCATCGGGTTCGCGCCGATGTCAATTGTTTCCCCAAGCAAAAGCATTTTTGCAGCAGCAATGTCCTGAGTTTGGTTTAGATTCAACGCTAAGCGATGCCAACATTCAAACTCAACTCATGGCGATCGTGCAGCGTTCAAATAATGCAACCGAAACGATGCTTGCTGCGCTATGCTTGCGTTGCTATATTTCTCACCGAATCGTATCTGCTTGCATTTTCTTAGTCAATCGCTTTGGTCGTTCATATCGGTTTACGCTTGCTGATATTTTGCCGTTTGTGCTCACCGATCGAGGTCGTGATGCTGAATTTGCGGGTACGCTTGCCGCCCGAATTTTGCAGACGTTTCAACCTGAAAAAAGCAGTCTTGCTACCTGGACAATGCGACTGGTTAAGCACGACCCAGAACTCGATCGATTTCTGATTCAGCAAGGCCTTTACCGAGTGAGCGACTGGGCGATATTAAACGATACAACGCTTACGCAACTGCAAAGAATTTTGACTCATGCGTACAGCCTGCCTAGCTCTGACGTAAAGCAAGCTTGCAGCGTGTTAGAAAGCTACCAAGCGGTTAAAGCATCAACCTCAAATCGCTGCATGACTCCAACTTCTGAGCAACTGCACCGCATGAGTCAATCGATGCCTGATTCACTGCCACCTAAAACGCTACTAAAGCATTTACAGCGCATTGCATCTTATCTGAGGCATTATCGCGTTGCTGTTCGCGGTGGATTAATAGCTCGATCGCTGCTACAGTCAACTATTCACGATCAAGCTAATTCAACCTGCATTGATGACGCTGAGGAAACGCAAGCGGAATTTCTCGATCGCTATCAGCAAGAAGTGATTGCGGGATTAGATGCGGCCGTAACTGGCGTGATTCGCGATCGGGTTCAGTCTGGACTGCGGCGATCGACTACTCAGTTTTTAACCGCGCTGGATTTGTTTTACAACCAAAATCTGTCGATGAGCCAGATTGCCGTTCAGCTTGAATTGTCTACTCAATCTCATGTCACTCGGTTGCTCAAGCTCAAACAACTCCGGGCAGAAGTTGAGCGGCAGTTGATTGATCGCTTAAATCAATCGGTTCCGGCGATCGCGCTGCAATATACGCAGCACCCGATCGATCAAGCTGTCCAATCCGCTTTAGCTGAGCAAGTTGAAACGCTGCTGCAACACGATGCAAAAATTTGCCAAGCGACCGTTCAGCATCGCCAAGCCAAACGCGCCGAGCACGCTAACTTGTTTGCAGAGCGACTGCGTTTGCACCTCAAGCAATATCATGCAGGATGTAAAGATATGTGACATTCTTTGGCTTGGGCCGTTCAACGGCAGATAAAAAACCGATCGCATATGCTGCCGACTTCTAGACCTATGAAGCAATACTTCTGCACATTGGCTCCTCCTATGACTGACTTTTCCCAACCCCAGCTTGATTGCTTAGAACAAGCTTTGGTATCGTCTAAGGCAAAAACTCAGCTTTTGCAGCAGCAAGAATTGCTCAATCAAATTCTAGACAGTTCGATCGCGTGTCGATGGCTGCACGAACAAATCATTCACCCCGACGATCGCCGCCGCATTAAAGCGCGATCGCTGTTGATTCTGATTTTGCAAAAATCTGGAGCGATCACAGCGCGGCGCAGCGACATCACGCTAGATGACCACGAAGAAGCACTGGCTCGATCGTGGGCAGAATTCACGCATCGGCTTGAGAAGTACGATCCCGACAAAGCCAGCTATCGCAATTGGTTTAACTTTATTCTCAAACGCCGAATTATCGATGTGCAAACCCAAAGACGGCAAGAAGAACACCGCAGAATCTCTCCCCCTAGCGATGCCCAAGAAAGTGATTTGTTTGAGAGAATTATCGCAAATGACAGCACGCCCGAAACAGCCATTCTAGAAGGGCGAATTTATCTAGAGCAAATCGCCGCCGCAGTGCAGGCGGATCGATCGCTGAGCGCTTGTCAAATGCAGCATTATCCATTTGTGACGTGTCAACGCCTGATGCTGAAAGTGCTTGAACAGTATCAGAAGCGTTCTGATTTACCCTGGAGTCAGATCGCCGCCGAATTTAAGGTGCCTGAACGATCGCTGCGAGAGTTCTACATCAACACGGCACTCCCTGCTTTCAAGCGATTCTGCCGACAGCATCGCTTGATTTAGACCGATTCCATCCCAAGATTTTTTTCTAAACAACCCCATGAATTACCTTACCGATTCGCGACTAACCGTTGCCGTTCCCATTACTGAACACGATCGCGCAACGGCCGAGCAATTCGCAAAACAGCACGCCAATGCTGAAAAATCAATTCAGGTGTATCGCAATACGTTAGCTGTCTTGACCACCCATCGCTATTTAGAATGGCTGTCGATTCAGTCTACCTACGAGCAAAGCCAAAGCTGGAATTGCTTTGAGCAAACGTTTTCAAATGTCGCTGATTTATTCGTTTTAAGCAGCAAAGGCGCGATCGAATGTCGTCCGGTTGAACCGGGAAGCGATCGCGCTTTTGTGCCCGAAGAAGTGCAGCAAAACCGGATCGGCTATGTGATGGTTCAGCTAGACACCGCTTACCAAGAAGCCATCCTGCTGGGATTTGTGGCGCAGGTTTCGGTCACGCAGCTACCGCTAACTTATTTGCAGCCGTTAGACGACTTGATTGATCACTTGTTAGAAACAAAGCCAACGGTGGATCTAGGCAACTGGCTAAAAGGAATGTTTGATCCAAACTGGCTAGTTGGCGGCAATCAAGCTTATACGCTGGCGTTTCGGATGCGGAATCTAGCTTTGATTGACAAACAAACCGCTAACGAAGCAACCCAAAACGCACGAGCCGAAGAACTACAATCGGAGATCGAGCAGCTTTATCAAAAAGCTCAGCTCGATTTCGATCCGGCTTTGCTGCACAATCCACATGCTGCATTGGCGTTGCTGATTCGGACCGTGCAAAACGATGAAATTCGCTGGCAAGCCGCAGAGCTTTTATCAGACCTTGATCCGAGCCATCCGCTTAGCCCCATTATCAGCACGAAAGATTTGGGCGTGTATCTAGCAGGACATGCGATCGCGTTGCAGGTCGGCGTACTCACTAAGTCCGATCAAAGAAGATTGATTCTATTGCGGTTGTATCCTTTGAAACAGGCATTCTTGCCGACGGGTCTTCGACTAACGGGGTTTGATACTGCCAATCACCTGCTGTTTCAAGTTGAAGCCCGACCGAAAGATACCTGCATTCAGTTCAAATTAACGGCGGACGAGGGCGATCGATTCCGGGTGCAGGCTGAACTCGGCGACGGTCGCGTTTCTGAAATCTTCCTAGTGTAATCCCGGTCAAGATTAGTCTGCATGAGATGATGTCATTAGCTCTTTTCGTTGATCGCTTCGGTGTGTCACTTAGCCCCTGTTTCTGAAATCTATGCGTGTCACCGTTCTGTTACGAATTCGTCAAGGCAATTTTGCAGACGGCTTTTCGATGTTTGTGCAGCTTACCGATCAATCTGGCGCGGCGCTTGGAAACGAGAGACCTGCAATGCTGCCCGAAGCGCTAGACGTTCAAAGGTGCTATGCACTCTGGCAGCCATCGTATGAAAAACTAGAACATACTCGCGCATTGCAAGCCGTCGAGGGCAACATCACAAACATTTCTGCTGAATCTTTCGAGAAGAAAATCAAAGAATGCAAAGACGCCACCAAAGAGCTAAGAGATGCGGTCAAAGCTTGGTTTAGCGCTCCTGCGTTCGAGGTGCTGCGGCATTGGATTACAAATCAAGTTGGAATGCGAAGCCCTAATCCTGATGCATCGATTCCGATTATGATCGACGCGAACACTGGAAACCTCGAAATCGATGTTCAACTGTGTAAGCTACCCTGGCATCTTTGGGGATTGTTTGATGACTTAGCAACGGCTGAACCGAGCTTAACTGCCGCCATTGATCCAAGACCGATCGCGCTTACCAATCCGGTAAAAATTCTAGCGATTTTTGGCAGCGATGAAGGCGGACTAGATTTATCGCACGACCAACAGCTTCTGCAAAGCCTAGAGCAGCTTGGAGCAGAAATCAAACCTTTAACGCAGCCAAGTTTAAAAGAGCTATCGCAAGAATTACGATCGTATCGCTGCGATATCTTATTCTTTGCGGGACACAGCTTTAGTGGCGGCGGTTGCCAACCGGGTCTTTTGCAAATCCAACCGGGTTGGACAGTTCCGATCGACGGGTTAAGACCTGACCTACAAGCAGCAATCAGAAACGGTTTGAAGCTGGCTATCTTTAATAGCTGCGATGCGCTGGGGATTTCCAGGTATTTAGCGGAATTAAGGCTACCCAGCACGATTATTATGCGCGAACCTGTTCCAGATCAAGTCGCACGAGAATTCTTAAAGTGTTTTTTAGAAGAATTCTCAGCCGGAACGCCGCTTTATTCTGCCGTGCGCCAAGCTCGCAGCCGGATTACCTGGATGGAAAACGATCGGATTCCGTATCCCGCAGCAAGCTGGCTCCCGATCGTGTGCCAAAACCCCAATCAACCGGAATTAGTGTGGGAAACAGTCGTTAAAGCGGCAAACGAACCGCCTGAAATCGACCCGCCTGAGATTCCGAGACCAGAGATTCCAATTAAAAAAATTGCTTTAGCCGTTGGAGCCGCAGCTTTATTGCTGGTTGGTGGCATTGCAATCAAAAATAGTTGGTTTCGATCGTCGCAGTCTACCGTTGAGCAGTCCACCCCGATCGGGCAACCTGTAGACGGGATTCGGTCTCGTTTAAGCTTGGGTGAACGCATTTTATTAGGCAACACACCCGACAAGCTGGCAGGCAGCGAAGCCTTCAAAAAAGAAGATTATCGAACGGCAATTTCAAAGTTTGACGCTTCGCTGCAAAAGCAACCGAATGATCCTGAAGCCTTGATTTACGTCAACAATGCAAAAGCAAATGTTGATAAAAATCGCCCACCGATTCGCATTGCGGTTGCGGTTCCCATTCTTAGCAACTCTAATGTTGCCGCCGAAATGCTGCGGGGTGTAGCACAAGCTCAAGATCAAATTAATTCCACGGGCGGCATCAACAGCACGCTAGTAGAAGTCGTGATTGCCAGCGACAACAACGAGAAAGACACCGCTAAAGAAAGCGCAACGGCTTTGGTCAACGATGAAAAAGTAAAAGCCGTCATCGGTCACAATTCGAGTGAGGCATCGCTGGAAGCGGCAGGTATTTACAACAATCGCTTGGTGATGATTTCGCCCACGAGCTTTTCAGACGAATTGATTGGAAAAGGCGACTACATTTTTAGAACTACGCCAAGCATTGCACCGATGGCCACACGCCTTGCTGAGTACATGAAGCAACAAGGTAAAACCACGATCGCCGTCTGCTATGACTCCCGATCGCCAGATAGCGTTACTTTTAGAGACCAACTTGGCGCACAAGGATTAACAATCGTGCCATTGGTGTGTAATCTTGCCGTTCCCACCTTTAATCCTGAAGCGACAATCCAAGAAGCGAACGCGAAAAACGCCACGGCACTCGTGATCATTCCTCAGATCGATCGCCTAATCAAAGCGACTGATTTAGCCAATGCTAATTTAAGTCAGGGCAATCGGTTAACGCTATTTAGTAGCCAAACGATGTATACCTACGACACTCTAAAAGAAGGGGGAGAAGCCGTCAATGGATTGGTGATGTCTGCTCCCTGGCAGCCTCAAGAAGCTTCTAACCCTTTGTTTGCACAAGGCGCGAGTCGATGGGGCGGGCAAGTGAACTGGCGCACGGCATCGAGCTACGATGCGACAATGGCAGTTTTCAGAGGATTACAAACCGATCAATCTCGACAAGGGCTGCAAAAAGCGTTGCGGACGCCTGGCTTTTTCGCGATCGGTGCCAGCGAAGAAGTCCGCTTTAAGTCTAACGGCGAACGGTCAAATCAAGTTCCGCATTTAATTCAAGTGCAAAAACGAGCGCGATCGCAGTCTGGTACCGGATACGATTTTGTTGGATTGAATTAACTGAGAGCGGGGTCATCGCCCCAGACGCCTGGCGATTAATATTAGCTTCGCGCATTGCCTGCGGCTACGCGGCTACACAAACGAAGTCCACCTGCGTGGACTAATTTTGAAACTCACTCTTAACCCGTGGGTGGTTTTGTCTGTGTAG
>CAXUFL010000035.1:0-52274 GCA_964250455.1 uncultured bacterium | reverse complement strand
CAAACGTATCCCAGCGAGTCGCATTAGAAACAACTCGTTTGGCGGAAATGATTTCACCAGACGCCAGCTTTACGCCGACGGCTTGATTGTTTTCGGTTAGAATCTCCGTGACTCGCGCTTTGTATTGAATTTCGCTTCCGGCTTTTTCCAGTCCGTCTGCTAACTTTTGAGCGATTTGTCCGACGCCGCCTTTCGGGTAATTGATGCCGCCGTAATGCCGATCGCTAAACACCATTCCGGCATTGATCATCGGAGTGCGATCGGCAGGAACCACCGACCAAATGTAGCAATCAATGTCGATGAACTTGAGCAACTCCGGATCTCGAATCAATCGACGGGCAAAATCTCCTACGTTTTGCGGCAAATATTTCACCAAGCCCAAACAAGCCAACGGATGCTGAAAAAATACTCGCGTTAGATATCTCGGTTCCTCAAGCGACAGCAAATCCATCACGTTGAGGCAGTTAAACACTTTCCAGCATTCGTCGTAAAAAGCGCGAATTCCCGATGCTTCGTGAGGAAATCGATCGATTAATTCCTGCAAAAACTGTTCATAATCCCGATGCACTTTAAGCTCGAAATCGTTGGGCAAATGATAATGAATCTGCACCGGATCGGCAATGGTTTCGAGCTTCATCTGAACCGCATCGAGCGCACGAGTCAGAAGATTCGTTGTGCCTTTTTTGCCAAAGCCAAAAATCATCGACGCGCCGACATCAAAGCGATATTCCTCACCGCTTGGCGTGGTGCGATCGAAAAATCCCGCACTTCCCCCTGGAATTAAATATCGCTCTAAAACTAAAACGCTGGCTCCTTTTGCCGCGAGTTGGGTTGCTGTAACCAAGCCGCCAATGCCTGAGCCGATCACAATCACATCGTATTCACGCTTCAATTCAGAACTCATGGAAATCGCTTAACGTCACGCTTTCCAGTGTATCGAGAATCGGCGACTAAAAATTCGATGCTCGCTTTTTCCTGATTCCGGTTTCAATAGACGGAATGTAATAAGTCAAACTCGATTTTGGCGCATTCTAAATTCGGAATATGGATGCAGTTTGGGCAGAGTAACGCAGTTGCGATGCCGTTTTCTAATAGTAATCAACTTAAGTTAGAATAGTACTTCTGTTCTATTTAAGTCTGCGAGTCGAGATTTGCTCGGCAGACTGGGCACTTTAAGAAAGCATCAAAACAGGTTGATGCTGGATCGGTTATTGCTCCCTTATCAAGGAATTTTGCTGACATGAAACTGAATCGCGGTGTTCGGGCGTTAAGCCGTGGCTTTGTTGGAATGAGTCTTGCAGCAATGGCAGTTTCGGTTTTAGCTCCTAAAAGTGCGTCTTTCTCTCCGCGAACGCTTTTAGGGCAGTCCGCGCCTGTAGATTCTGTTGCGATTCTGGCGCAGTTGCCGCCTCAACCCGTCGCTTTACAACACAAGGTCGGAACGTCTAAATCAACCTTTACCAGTAAAGAAATTCAGTATTTTATGGAAATTGCGATCGGGTCAGAATACGGTCAAGAAGCGACGCCAAAAATCCATAAATGGAGCGGCGATGTGCGAATTCAGTACAGTGGTAAACCCACAGCCGAGGATTTACGCACGCTGCGATCGATTATCAGCGAACTTAACGGACTAACCAACGGCGAAATTCGATTGCAGCTTGTGACGAGCAATCCAAATCTCACCGTTCATTTTGTGCCGGAATCCCAATTCGCTCGCTACGAACCTGCTTACGTTCCGGTAAATTACGGCTTTTTCACAACAGACTGGGACGCTAACAATCGGATTTACCGTGCCAATGTGCTAGTCACCACTACGGGCGTCACGCAAAAAGAGCGATCGCATTTAATTCGAGAAGAACTAACGCAATCGCTCGGTTTGATGCGAGATTCGTACCGCTATGCCAACAGCATGTTTTACCAACCCTGGACAGACGTAACTCAATATGCCGAAATCGATAAAGCGCTGATCCGCATGTTATACAGCGCTCAAATTCAGCCTGGAATGACTCAAGCTCAGGTTTTAAATGCGTTTAAGTCACCGCAGTCGGCGCAAAAGCCGCCGTTACGCTTTTAACCTCACGATCGGCGTGACCTGTCGTTTATTTCTAAACGATCCAAGACGACGACACCCAACCGCCGCTTGAAAGCTGAGCAAAGCCACTACTATAGCGACCCGATAAGCGAACGCTCGTTCCGTTTGCCAAACTGCCGATAATGTTGCCGCTTGGACTCGATCGCACCAGCAGCGAACTGCCGTTAGTGGAAACGCGAGCATATCCGCTCGGTGCGCCGCCCCCGCCGCCTGAAGTCGTGGTCGTCGCAAACGACGACGAAAACCAGCCGCCGTCGGGGAGTTGATACCAACCGTTACTGGATAACCGCACAACCCGTACCCTTTCTCCAGCGTAAAGCGGTCTGCCGTTGAGTCCGAAACTCGTGCTTGGCCCGTTTCGCACATTGACCACGCTTCCAGTGACGGTCACGCGACGATCGATTCCCGAACCGCCCGGAAATCCTCCGCCACCACTCGACCCTGCTGGTCTAGCAAACGACGACGAAAACCAGCCGCCGTCGGGGAGCTGATACCAGCCGTTGCTCGATAAGCGCACAACCCGCACGGTTTCCCCAGCGTAAAGCGGTCTGCCGTTGAGTCCGAAACTCGTGCTTGGCCCGTTTCGCACGTTGACCACGCTTCCAGTGACGGTCACACGACGATCGATTCCCGAACCGCCCGGAAATCCGCCCCCGCCGCCAGAACTACTGCCCGTAGACGTGTATTGAGCTGAAATCCAGCCTCCGCTTGAAAGTTGATAAAATCCGTTTGTCGTGGCGAGTGAAGCGACTTGAACGGTCGCTCCATTGCTTAATCCACCGATCACCGCATTGTTAAAACTAGGGCCCGATCGAATCGTCAAACCCGATGAAGCTCGAACCGTAACCGGGATTGCTTGCGCTTGCGGAACCTGAGCCACAAGCATCGAAGCGCTCAGTAAAATGCCAATCAAACCAACCCAAGCAGAACTCGGAACCGTCAATCCTAACTCACGCAGCATGTCCTTTGGGCTTGCGCAAAGCGCTAATCGCACGTTTAGATCTGGTTCTTCATGGGCGATCGCGCTTTCAATGTAGGCAAATGTTTCCATAGGTTTCCTAATGATTCAGGTAAATGCAGACTCAGACCGCTTCGAGCCAATCAACAATGCCATTGAGAATCGGAGCGAGTTTGCGAAAGGCACCCTAGTAATATTTCTGAGGCTGTATTAAATTATGGGCATTGGGTTTAGGGCTTGAAAAGAAAGAAAAGATAAAGAATATCAACGTTTAGGACGCAAAAACACTGAGATTGAATTCCTGAGCGAGTTTCTCAACGAGAAATAAGCCTGCTACGGAATTTCCTACCGTATCGATCGCAGGCGCATAGCACGCGATCGCGCCTGCCCCCGGAACGACCGCCAGCAATGCTCCACTCACGCCGGATTTCATCGGCAATCCAATGCGAACGGCAAATGTTCCAGACGCTTCGTATAACCCACAAGTCAGCATCAAGGCGTTCACGATGCGCTGATGAAGCGGTGAAATTCCAGCTTGAGGCTGAATCAGCAATCCGCCCAGACGCGCTAAATCATTGATCGTGCCCGACAAGCAGCACAGTTGATTATAAGTGTCGAGTGCTAAAGCCACATGGTCTAACTGCTTGTGCTGAAATAAAACCTCAGCGATTTTGCGATTGGTTTCGTTGGGCAGCGATCGCACCGAAGCCAAAGCTTCCCGGTCTAAAACAAGCTTAGTGAAAGCGCGATCGTTGAGCCATTGCCGAAATGCTTCGCAGCGATCGGCGGCAGATTCTTGAGACATCAATGCAGTCAGCGCGATCGCGCCGCTATTGATCATCGGATTGCGCGGGCGTCCTTGATCGAGCGTTAACTGCATCATCGAATGAAACGGCTGATCCGAAGGCTGCATTCCCACTCGTTGAAATACGGTTTCTGCACCGACTTGTTCAAGCAAAAACAACAGCAAAAACGGCTTAATCACGCTCATCATCACAAACGAATGCGTGAAATCCCCAGAAATACACGCCTGTCCGGAGAGCGTTTGAACCGTGATCGCGATCAAGCTAGACTTGGCTCGCGCCAATTGAGGAATATAGTCGGGTAGCCGCCCTCGATTCGTGAACGTTCTTGCTTGAGCAACCCATGCATCAAGCTGATCAGAAGTCAGTGTTGCCAGTTTTAGCACAAAAAAGAAGGGTTAAAAATGCAATCCCTTCAGGAGTATAGCTTCATTTTTCCAGGTCTGTTGCTGCGCTACACCTGGTTGAATTCCTCGGTGCGATCGCTGTATTCGATCGGCAGCACTACCATCAAATTGTCGCTCGGACGGGGGATGTAGTGCGACGACAAAAACAATTTATCGCCTTCTTTGTAGGACTGCATTTTTTTAGCCGCTTCAAGCCCCGCTTCGACGGAAATTTTTACTTCTGAAACGTCGCCTCGAACGACGATCGTCACATAAGCGCCGCTCACCTTTTCCATTTCGACTAGCGTAACGCGAGCCGCTTTAACCATGACATCTGCGACAGCGAGTGCAGGCGGCAAACCTCGCACTTCAACCATTCCAACCGCCTTACCCATGACTTAACTCCCTTCCATTTGCCTGCATTATCTCAAATTATTGCAGTTTCTTTATAAGATTCGATCCGTAAACCCGCGTTTCTTCAACTTCTGAGTGTGATTAGAAATCTTTATCAATAAACGTCTGGATAAATTCTGCGGTCAGTGCGGGTTTTTCTAAGTGCGGGACGTGTCCACATTGATTGATCCAAATCAGTTGGCTGTTGGCGATCGCACTTTTAAACCGTTCAGCGTCTTGCGGACCTAAAATGCGATCAGAGTCGCCCCACAAAATCAGCGTTCGATGCGAAACTTGGGAAATTTTATCGGTTAAAAAGTTGTAGCCGCCGCTTTTAGTAAACGCGATCAAAGCTTGATTCCAGCGTGGCAGCTTCAAATGCAAACCTGCACAGGTTTCTGAATCCGCGCTGACCAAGCTTTGATCCCGGTACGCTCTTAAGCTTACCGAATTTCGCACTTTAGGCTGCCGCAGAAATTCAGTTGCTAAGTATCCTAGCGGCGGAATTAGAAATCGCCCGATCGCGGGCCCTGCTGCAAATCCGGCGCTGTCAATTAGCACAAGCTGAGCGACCGCATCCGGATGCGACAGCGCAAAATCGATCGCGGCTGCCCCGCCCATCGACGCGCCGATTAAAATCATCGGTTGGGCAATGCAGGTTTTCCAGAAATAATACAAATGCGTTTTGATGCCTTCGGGCGTAAAGGGTGCATCAACGGGACGATCGCTAAATCCAAAGCCGAGTAAATCGATCGCCCACGTTTCTTGCTTGGATGCCAGCAACGGAAACAAGCGGCGAAATTCAAGTACCGAGCTATCAAATCCATGCAGCAGCACGATCGGCGGTTTTGCCGTTCCTTGATGCACAAAAGCCGTGTTAATCAAGCCAAACGGCGTTGGAATTTCACGTCGATCGAGTTGTTGAGCAAGCGCGATCGAGGTTTCTTCAACGAGTCGATCGACTTCAGGCGGTAAAAAACTAGCAAACATGCTGACCAGACTGCGATTCTATGCGGTGATTTCATCGTCGCACATCGAGAAAAACTTTTCGATCGCATCGGGTAAAGCAACCTCCGTATTTTTTCACAATCGCTAACGATTTCTTAATCGCCACGGTGCCGCAATTTCGCGGAATTGTGAGCGAGAAAGCTTGTCTTTATAAAAGCTTGGGAAAACTACGTTGGCTAACTGGGTAAAACTATTTACCTTTTATTCCTCGATCGCTCACTCCCCGGAGGACTGCATGGATCTTGCTCAATCATCGGCTTGGAATCATCAACTTTTTACAGACGCGGTTGTACCGTCCGTGAATGTACGAGCGCCTGGATTGCTGCAAGCGTTACCCACGCCGAACCGGAGCGCGTCAATTCTGGTGGTTGATTCAACGATCAAGGATTATCAGCAATTAATTGCAGGCGTCAAACCGGGAACCGAAGTTCATGTTCTTGACCCCGCCCAAAACGCGATCGATCAAATCACGCAACTGTTGCTCAATCGAAGCGGTATTTCTAGCTTGCACATTGTGTCGCACGGAGCCGCCAACGTGCTGCAAATCGGCAACACTTGGATCGATCGCAACAAGCTCGATCGCTACGCTACAGAGTTCAAAGCTTGGTCAACCGCGCTAACCGATAATGCCGATATTTTGCTGTACGGGTGCGACGTGGGCAAAGGCGATCAATCTTTAATTCGATCGATCAGCAATCTAACTCAAGCGGACGTTGCAGCCTCGACTGATTTCACTGGAAGCGCTCGCCTCGGCGGAAACTGGACACTTGAAGCCAGCACTGGCCCAATCGAATCAGAAATCCCGTTTAACTCAGCCACGATTGCTGCTTACAACCATGTTTTACCCGTTGATTTGATTTCGGTTGCGCCGCCAAACCTTTCGAGTAGTGCGGTTGGGATTGATGCAATCGGGAAAAATGCAATCAGTGGCGATGGTCGATTTGTTGTCTTTACCAGCAGTGCATCAACGATTAGCAGCAACGATCTAAACAACGCATCGGACGTATTTTTGTACGATCGTCAAACCAATCAAGTTACATTAGTTAGTCACAACGAAAAAAATACAGGAACGGCGACAGGGCAATCTTTCAATCCAATTATTAGCTACGATGGAAGTTCCGTTGCATTTATTAGTAACGCGAATGATTTAGTCAACGCAACGGCGAACAACCAAGCCAACGTTAATAATGTTTTTGTGTGGAATCGCATCAGCGGTGCGATTACGCTTGTTAGCCAAGACGCAAACGTCAAAGGTGGCATCGGAGATTCATCTGCACCGAGCATTAGCGACGACGGAAATTTCATCGCGTTTCAAACGCTCGCGCCGCTCCTTCCAACCGATGTTAACCGCCGTCCCCGTGCAGATGTTTATGTTTGGAGTCGCGAAGGCGGAAGTTTAACGCACCTTAGCCGCGATCGCATTGGGGTACCGAGCCGCGCCGAAGGCGCGTTTACGCCTGTGATTAGCGGCGATGGAAACTATGTTGCCTTTGCCAGCGTTTACGACAATCTGACAGGCGGCGATACTTCAGGCTATCAAGATATTTTTCTGTGGCAGCGATCGAGCGACACCGTGATTAATCTGACGATCAACGGAGATGGATCATCAAGCGATCCAACGATTAACCGCGATGGAAGTCGGGTCGCGTTTGTGAGTGAATCAACTCAGTTTGGCAACGACACTAACAACGCTAAAGACGTTTTTGTTTGGACACGCTCTAATCGTGATTTGAGCGGCTCGATTGAACTCGTGAGCGCGAATCAATCGAATACTGATAGCGGGAATGCTTTAGGAGATTTCTCAGGCGTTCGCGGATCTCAAGAGCCGATTATCAGCCGCGATGGAAAATACGTTGCGTTTACGAGTGCATCGAGTGATCTCGTAAACGGAGACACAAATAACAGCACAGATGTTTTCGTTCGCGATGTCGATAACAAGCAAACTAAGTTGATCAGCCGTAACGCTGCGATCGGAAACGGAAATTCCTCAACGCCGGATATCAGCGCAGATGGTAAGCGGATTGCTTTTTTGAGCAGTGCAACCAATCTTGTCGCGGATGACACCAACAATCAACCCGATATTTTTGTTTGGGATGCGAATACAAACGCTTTGATTTTGATGAGTCGATCGCCTGACAATACAATAAGCAACAATGGCGTCGGAAATTCTGGATCGATTTTTGCAAGCAACCCGATTCCTGTTATCAGTGGTGATGGCAGCGTAGCTGCGTTTGTAAGCCAATCGAGCAATTTGGTTGCGAAAGATCGTAACGGGGTCGCAGACGGATTTGTGATTCCGGTTATGTCAGGCAACGCTACGCTGATTAGCACTCGTAATACTGATCCTAATTTGGCGTCACGTACCGGAAGCAGCGATTCGATCACCAATCGAAATACAGCAATCAGCGATGACGGTCGATTTGTGGTGTTTGTTAGCGCGGCTCCAGAATTGGTCGGTGCTGATGGCGGAAGCGTCAACAATGTATTTTTGCGCGATCGACAAACCGGGGAAACGATTTTAGTTAGCCGTGCTTTAACGGGTACTGCAAACGGTGAATCCGGCAATGCGATGATTAGCGCTGATGGTCGCTATGTTGTATTTACCAGCGCTGCCAGCAATCTTGTAAGCGACGATACGAATAATGCC
Source organism: uncultured bacterium (assembly GCA_964250455.1). Classification (GTDB taxonomy): domain Bacteria; phylum Cyanobacteriota; class Cyanobacteriia; order Leptolyngbyales; family Leptolyngbyaceae; genus CAXUFL01. Next base: position 43,987 of record CAXUFL010000035.1, on the reverse strand, counting down.
ACTGACGTTTATTTGTTTGATCGATTTAGCAATCAACTTCAGCTTGTGAGTCGATCGAGGAACGGTAGCGCAAACGGAGCTTCGATTAATCCAACGATCAGCAGCGACGGGCGCTATGTGGTCTTCATGAGCACGGCATCGGATTTAGTGGACAACGATACCAACAGCAAGCAAGACGTATTTTTGTGGGATCGAACAACAGGAACGATTACGCGAGTCAGTGATCGCAGCGATGGCACTTCAGAACAAGCGATTATCAGCCGCGATGGAAGCACGATCGCGTTTGTAAGTGACGCCACGAATTTAGTCAGCGACGACACGAACGGTAAAAAAGATGTGTTTGTTTGGACGCGATCAACGAATTCAATCGCGCTTGTGAGTCGTGCTACTGGCAAAAACGGCGCGATCGGCGATGATGACGCTTATCAACCCAGCCTCAGTCAAGATGGACGAGTTATCGCCTTTACCAGTCGTTCTAAAAACTTAATCGCTGATTTGGCGCAAACCAGCAACGAAAATGTATTTGTGCGCAATCTTGAAGCTGCAACCACGAGTTTAGTCAGCATTAATCGCGACAATACCTACAGTGCGCCAACCGGATTTGGTACGTTTGGAGCGTTTAATCCGATCGTCAGCGCGAACGGCAAGTTTGTGGTGTTTGCAAGTAGCTTTAGCGATTTAGTCACAACCGACACAAACAACGCTGTTGATATCTTTTTGCGCGACCTCACGAATAATAAAACCCAGCTTGTTAGCGTGAATTCAGCCAACACAGATAGCGGCAATAACGCTAGTGGTTCGGATGGCGACTCTGGCCAAAGCACTGGAGCAGGGTCGATCGATGCCACGATCAGCAGCACTGGACGATATGTTGTGTTCAGCAGCTTTTCGAGCGATTTGGTCAACAATGACACCAACAATGCTTTAGATGTGTTTGTGCGGGATGTGGCGGCAGGTACCACAACGCTAGTCAGCCAAAATGCCGCAGAAACGGCGTCCGGCAACGGGGCATCGTTTTATCCGGTGCTCAGCAGCAAAGGCAGCTATATCGCGTTTACGAGTGCAGCAAACAATTTAACCCAGCGTGATTTAAACAGCAAATTCGACGTGTTCGGCTTAAACCTTGCGCCAACGGTTAGCATTGCCCCGATCGTATCTTCTACCCGTGAGGCAAGCGGGGCAGCCGCTACAGTTCGCATTCGGCGCAATTCGACCAACGGAAATTTAGCGGTAAAATTGGCGATCGATGCCAGCAGCACCGCTTCTGAAAGCGATTACACGATCGCGGCTGAAAACGGAATCAACGTCGATCGGCAAGGAAGCGATTTGACATTCACGCTTCCAGACGGGGTTGGCGAAGCGATTTTGACCATAAGCGCGATCGATGACACCGTTACCGAGGTTCCTGAAACCGTGGTGCTTAAAGTAGTTCCCACGATCGATTACGATATTTCTGATAGTTCTAGCACCAGCATTCAGATTATCGATAACGATACAACGGTTACTAACACAAATGATTCGGGAGAAGGATCGCTCAGACAAGCCATCTTAAACGCTAACGCCAACGCTGGAAAAGATACAATTGATTTTCAGATTCCCGGAGCGGGCACACAAACGATCGCGCTGCTTTCAGCACTGCCAGAAATCACCGATGCGATCGTGCTAAGCGCAGCGAATATTGTGCTTGATGGAGTTAACGCGGGTGCTGCGGCAAATGGAGTCATTCTCGCTACGGGGTCTGATACCAGCGAAATTCAAGGCATTGAAATCCGTGGCTTTGCAGGAACCGGACTTTTAATCAACTCGAGCAACAACACGATCGAAAAAAACAAAATCGTTGCAAACGGAAGCGGTATCGAGATTGATTCTACAGGCTTAAACAATCGCATTTCACAAAACTCGATCGCCTCGAACACCGGACTTGGAATTGATCTAAATGGCGATGGCATCACGGCCAACGACGATGGCGATTTAGACACAGGCGCGAACAATCTACAAAATACCGTTGTAATTACCTCGGCTCAGCCTGTCTCAGGCGATGCGATCGTCAAAGGAATTTTCAAAGGTGCTCCAAACAGTAAATTCCAAGTTGAACTTTTCCGCAACGATGCAGCCGGAAATCAGGGACAATTCTTTCTAGATACGTTTGGGATTACAACCGATGCCAACGGACAAGCGGCTTTTAGCCATCAAGCAACCGGAGTCGCGATCGGGCAATTCATCACGGCGACGGTCACCGACGCTGACGGAAACACTTCAGAATTCGCAACCGCAAAAGAAGTTTCATTGCCAAAGGTTTCGATTAGCGCTGTCAATCCGATTCAGCGTGAAAACGCTGGCGGTAGCAAAACAACGTATGATTTTGTGATCAATTTAGATCAACCGAGCGATCAACCTGTCTCTGTTAGAGTTAATACAACTGATGGCAGTGCGACAAGCGGCAGCGATTACGAGGCGATCGATCAAATCATTACGTTTGATGCTGGAACAACTAGCAAAACGGTTAGCGTTACTGTAAACGATGATTTGATTCAAGAACCCGATGAAACCTTTACCGTTTCGGTTACGCCAACAGATAGCAGCGTAATTGCGGGTACAGCAACAAGCGCGATCGCAACGATTCAGGACGACGATGCAAAACCTACGGTTTCAATTGTAAATACCACTGCGCTCGACGTCAAAGAAGGTAATGCAGATAAAACTGCTTATACGTTTGAAGTTCGGCTCTCAAAGCAAGCCGCGTCAGACGTCACGGTTGATTACACCACTCAAAATGGAACAGCCATAAGCGGTGAAGATTATGATGCTGCAACGGGTAGCATCACATTCAAAGCTGGAGAAACGATCAAAACTATTACCGTTAACGGTATTGGCGACACTAAGTTTGAGCAAAATGAAACGTTCAGCGTTAATTTAACAAACGTTAGCAGCAATGCAGAATTTGTTGCTCAAAGCGCTACGGCTACGATCGTAAACGATGACACCGCGCCGACGATTCGCATTAATGCAGAAGCGGCGATCGACGAAGGCAATCCCGACGCTGGCAGCACGCAAGACTACACGTTTACGGTCACGCTGTCTGAAGCAACTAGCGTTCCGATTAGTGTGGACTACCGCACCGTGGATCAAGACGCGATCGCGGGTCAAGATTACATTGCCAATATTGGAACGTTGACCTTTGCGCCGAACACCACGAGTCAGCAAATTGTCGTGAAAGTGAACCGCGATCGCACCGTCGAGAACGATGAACGCTTCGCAGTCGAGTTAGTTAGCTCAGATCTTGGTTTAATTTCATCGACTGAAGCAAGCGCGATCGGCACGATCAGAAATGATGATTTATTAGACATCAGCATCAAGAGCACCAATGCCAGTCAAACCGAAGGCGATAGCGGCACGACTCCGTATGAATTTGAAGTCTCGCTTTCTAATCCGGTTGATCGACCTGTGACCGTTACGTTTGACGCAATCGATGGAACGGCTAAATCCGGCGAAGACTACACGCTATCGACAACCTCTCTAACTTTTGCTCCTGGTGAAACGACCAAAACCTTTACGGCTGACATTATTGGCGATCGCACGCCCGAAGATACAGAATCGTTCTCGATTAAATTAAAAACGGCAACGCTTGGCACGATCAAAAACGACACCGCGATCGCAACCATCAACGACAATGATTCCGCTCCCATCGTCACGGTTGGAAACGTGAGCGCGATCGAAGGCACGAACACCGACACCGTTTTCAATTTTGATTTAACGTTAAGCGAAGCGAGTGCTCAATCGATCACCGTTGATTACTCAACCGTTGATGGAACTGCAACCACAATCGATCAAGATTACACTTCGCTGTCTAAAAGCGTGACATTTAATCCTGGAGACATCAAGAAAACGGTTTCTGTAACCGTTAAAGGAGACGCCAAACGCGAAAATGACGAAACATTCTTTCTCAAGCTTGATAGCGCGACCAATGCCACGATCGTTCCCGGCCGCGATCGCGGCGTTGGAACGATTCAAAACGATGACATTGCACCAACTTTGAGCATTAGCCCGACCCGTATTCCAGAAGGCGGAGCGTTAGCGTTTACCGTAACGCTCGATAGCGCAAGCGGCGAAACGGTCAGCGTTGATTTTGAAACCAGCGACGGAAGCGCAACGCTACTCGACAACGATTACACAAGCGCGACTGGAAAACTGCTATTCGCGCCCGGAGAAACCAGCAAAACGATCGTCGTTCAAACGATCGACGATCTAAAACGCGAGTCCGATGAAACGATTAACGTCACGCTAAAAAATCCAAGCAACGCCACGCTTGCAACGGCAACGGCGATTGGCACGATTCAAAATAACGATGCCCTGCCCACGATTTCGATTCAAGGCGGCAACGCGCAACGAGAAAGTGGCAGCACGCCGATTCAGTTTACCGTGAATCTTTCGAGTGCAAGCGGCGAAACCGTAACAGTAAATTACACTACCAAAAACGGTACGGCAACCGACGGCGACTACACGCCAGCAACGGGAACGCTCACGTTTCTTCCGGGTGAAACGCGCAAAACAATCGACATTCAGCCGATCGACGATTCTCGCTATGAACTCGATCAAGCCTTTAGCGTAGAGCTAAGCCAGCCCATTAATGCCAGCCTCGCAACCGCAAGCGCAATTGGCACCGTTCAAGACGACGATCCCAAACCTCGCTTGACGCTCGTTGCGCCACCTGCTCAAAACGAAGGCGGAAATTCAGCGCTCACGCCGTTTGTGTTTCAGCTTAACCTTGATCGAGCCAGCGATCTTCCCGTAACGGTAAACTATGCCACCGCAAACGGGAGCGCCACAACCGACAACAAAGATTATCTTGCCGCCGCCGCTACGATCGAATTTAAACCTGGTGAAACCCAGAAAACGATCGCGATCACCGTGCTCGGTGACGTTGAGCCTGAACCCAACGAAACTTTTCAACTCAACTTAAGTAACCCTACCAACGCCACGCTAGAAAATCAGTCTGTCACCGCCACGATCTTAAACGACGATGCGGCTCCACCCGCCCCAGATCCCACCAACGGACGCTACGACGTGCTCTGGCGCAACGCTCGCACCGGAGAAAACATGCTGTGGCTAACCAACAGCACCGTACTTGAATCCGAGTTTTCAATCTTCCAAGTTCCCGATTCGCGCTGGCGAGTCGTAGCAACCGGGGATCTCGACGCAGACGGCTCGACGGATATTGTTTGGCGCAACACGCGGACGGGAGAAAACGCGATTTGGAAAATGCGCAACAATCAACGGGTCGCAGGAACGTTTCTTAGAACCATTGCGGATACAAACTGGGAAATCAAAGGCGTCGGAGACTTTAACGGCGATCGGTCTTTGGATCTTCTTTGGCGCAACGCTCGCACCGGAGAAAACGCGATTTGGTTTCTCAAAGATATGGCTTTTTCCGCGTCAACGTTGATTCAAACCGTGCCGGATACAAGCTGGAATATCGAAGGCATCGGCGATTTTGACAACGACGGCATCAGCGATATTTTCTGGCGCAATGCCCGCACCGGACAAAACGCAATTTGGACAATAAACGGTAGCCAAGCGACGGGTCGATATTTAATGACCGTTGGCGATTTGGCTTGGCAGCCCAAAGCGTATGGCGACTTTAACCGCGATAACTTCCTCGATATCTTATGGTCGAACACGCGCACCGGAGAAAACGTAATCTGGTTGCTCAACAAAGGTCAAAACGATCGTGAGGCGTGGTTGCCAACTGTTCCTGCGGCCCTTTGGAGCATCGAAAAGGTGGCAGATTTTAACGACGATCGCAATCTCGATATTCTCTGGCGCAACGCTAATACCCGCGACACGGTGATTTGGTACATGAACCGTGAAAAGGTAGGATATGACGCGATCGTTGGAAAACTTCCAGATAACAACTGGTCGATCGAAGGCATCGGCGAGTTTGGCGGTAAAGGTCAACCGGGAATTTTACTCAGGAACTATGCCACTGGAGAAAATCGAATTTGGCGCACGAGTGAAGCGTTTAGAAGTCAAGTTTCCATTGATTCAGAGCGCGATCGCGCTTCGTCGATTGTGGCAACCGGAGATTTTGACAACGATGGTAAAGCTGACATCGTGTGGCGCAACACGCGAACCGGGGAAACAACGATTTGGTTTACTCAAAACGGTGGGATTCGCGAGAAAATTGCGGTTGCGCCGATTAGTATGGATTCCTCGTGGAGTATTCAAGGCGTTGGAGATTTCGATCGCGATGGCAATTTAGATTTGCTGTGGCGCAGTTCGACCGAGGGGGCGGTTGTCGTCTGGCGGCTCAATCAAGGTCGATTTGTCGGTGCCGACACGATCGCGCCTAAAATCGGGTTGGATTGGAAAATCGAAGGCATTGCCGACTTCAACGGCGATCGATCGCTGGATATCGCTTGGCGCAACTCAGTCACGGGGCAAGTGCTGGTATGGTTTCTTAACCGCACGGCTCGGTTTGCAGATCCAACAATTAGAACGATCGGCGATCTCAACTGGCAAATCAAAGGTTTGGCAGACTTTAATAACGATGGAAACATTGATTTTCTGTGGCAGAATGTCCGCACCGGGGAATCGGTCATTTGGATGATGAATGGAACTCAAATTCAGCGTGAGCAGTGGTTACTCAAGGTTGATCCAAGCTGGTCGATCGTGGGGATCGCTGACGTGAACAGCGATAACCAACTCGATTTGCTGTGGCGTAATATGACTTCTGGCATTAACGTGGTTTGGTACCTGAATCAAGGAAAACTGAGCTACGACAGCTATGTTGAGCCGTTGCCGGATCTCGATTGGGAAATCAAAGGCGTGAACGATTTCTAAAATCAACCAGCGTGGGGAGATTGATGGATTGCTCCCCGTCGCCAGGTTTCGTGTCTAAGATAGAAAAGATTCGTTTGATTCAGTACCGTGGCGTTATGTCGCATCCATTAACCAATGGACAACTTTTTTCAAGTCCGGGGTGCCATTTCACGTATCGAGTGATTGGTCCTTGCTGTCGCTTGTTTGATCGAGAACAGCTTCCCTGGCCCTGCTGTCGCATCGAGTGGCACAGTAAAGAACCAAGCTGGAGACGAATCGGGCGGCGATTTGTAGCAGATTTATCCACGCGCAACAGTCCGTCTTACAGCGTCGAGATTTTAGGGCGCGAAGCACACGAACCGATCGTCGTAACGCTGTATTGGTTAAAGCTGCCTCAGCCGCTTAAAGAATGGTGGCATTCAAGCAAGCCTTCGACGCCGTTGACAATCGACGTCACACAGCTACGATCGGCAGAAGACATTAAAATCGAAGGATAAACGGCGCTTCCCCAATCTGGATGCACGATCGTAAAGCAATCCCCAATCTGAAGCGTGCCGTAGCCGAGCGACGATCGCACAACGGCAACGTCATCAAGCGGAATCGATCCCGCTTCGGATAAAATCGGAAATCCGGTACGCGGATCAAACACATCCGCCGCGTGTCCGACGCGCCGCAAATGATCGGCAATCTCTAAACCAAAATCAAGAAAGCGCGATCGTAAATAATGTTTTTGCAGTTCAGTTTCTAAAGATTGCTGCGCGAGTTGAACGGTCGCAGGCTGCAAGACAATCAGCACCGATCGCACGGGCACCGACCATCGCGGCAGCAATTTTTTGTAATGCTGACCAATAAATTCACTCGGTGGATGCACAGAGTATTGCATCATAAGTTCATCAGCTTTCTTAAAGCACAGAATCGACAGATTAATAACTTCGGTTATAGTGCTAATGCACTAGCTTTATCGAGAATATGCAGCAGTCAAAGGCGAATATTGATCATCTTAAACGACCCGATCAACTGAATCAGATTTCAGTTCAAAATCGTTGTGATTTTGTCACAAATTCTTCTGAAGAACTGCAACGTTTCTATTCTCATCGTAATGGAGAACTCTGGCTTGGCAACGCGATCGAGTGGTTGAAAACCCTACCTTCAGAGTCGGTTGATTTAGTGGTTGCTGACCCACCTTACAATCTTAAAAAAGTTGAATGGGATACGTTTGAATCTCAGCAAGCTTATGTTGATTGGTCGCTAATGTGGATCGAGCAAGCCGCTCGAATTCTTAAACCGACCGGAACTTGTTATATTTGCGGATTTTCTGAGAGCTTAGCGGATCTAAAGCTGCCTGCTTCCCGCTTTTTTGCAAGCTGTCGCTGGATTGTTTGGCACTACAAAAACAAAGCAAATTTGATTAATGATTGGGGTCGATCGCACGAAAGCATTTTGCATTTTAGAAAAACAAAGCAGTTTTACATGAATGTTGAAAATGTCCGGGTTCGGTACGGTGATCACACCTTAAAGTATCCGAATCATCCCCAAGCTTCGACCAGTCAATATCACACTGCATCGCAGCGTTCTGATTGGCAACCGCATCCAAAGGGCGCAAAACCTCGCGATGTGATTGAAATTCCAACCACGTGCAACGGCATGAACGAAAAAACCAAGCATCCAACGCAAAAGCCAGAAGCGTTAATTCGCAAATTAGTTTTAGCGTCTTCGCCGCGTGGCGCGATCGTCGTTGATCCCTTTCTCGGCTCTGGCACAACGGCTGTCGTTGCAGAACAACTGGGGCGACGCTGGATCGGCTGCGATCGCCGCGCTGATTATCTTAGTTGGGCAATCGATCGCGTCGAATCCGCCCGTTCTCGTTCCGATGAAGATTGGTTTTGGATTGATCGCGCCGTCGAAGAGCGCCGCACAAAAATTCGGTAATCAGGGTCGATCGCGGATAAACTTGACGACAGCAACCATTGCCAGATATCTTTTGTGGCAATCGCAGCAGGAGTTCGTGTGAGCATTCTTATCGGCATTTTGGCTATTGCAATCGGTTTTATTCTTTTGGTGCTGTTAGCGCTGGAAATTCAGTATCGTCGTCGTCCTGGCAACAAGCTTGAACTTTCGGCGGGAAAATGGGAACTCGAAGTCGATGACCGCGATCGCTATGTTTTGATCGGTCAGCTTAAGCTGCAAAATATGACCGATCGGTTAGATGTGATGGTGCCGGAAATTGAAGTCGAGGTGAAATTGCTGTCGGGTGCCAGTTTAGAGGGCGTTAAAACCGCAACTCGAATCGTTCCTCGCTTTGAGAAAGCGGCTCTGCGCGAGGACGGGTACTGGCAAGGGCACATTGTTCCATCCCGACGAGCAGACGCGATCGAAGTGATTGTCGAAATCACCAACGGCAATCTTGACGCGCTAAAAGTCGCCTGGATTCAGATTCATTACCTCACCTACGGGCCAGCCGGACGCATTCCAAAAGTGTGTCATGTGATTGTGCCGCTAAGGTTTCCCAATCCCGAAGATTCTAGACGCTGGCGACCTGCCGCGAACGCCGATGTTTTGCCGATTCGCACGCATTTGCTCACGCATTTAGATGATCCGGTTGAAGTGGTGCGTCGATATGTAATGCCCCACGCTCAAAAAGGCGACGTGATTACGATCGGTGAATCTCCGGTTGCGATTATGCAAGGTCGATTTGTGCATCCGAGCGAAATTAAACCCGGATGGTTAGCGACTCGATTGTGTTATTTATTTTTGCCGACATCGAGCCTTGCAACGGCTTGCGGTCTGCAAACGCTGATTAATATTGAAAGTGCGCCCCGCGTGTTTTTTGCGTTTGTGATTGGCTCGATCGCGAAGATTTTCGGCAGAAAAGGCGTGTTTTATCAGCTTGCTGGAGAACAAGCGCGATTGATCGATGATGTCACGGGCACGATTCCGCCTTACGATCAGTTTATTGTGTTGGGGCCAGCGAATTCACAGGAAATTGTCGATCGCATTCAGCGAGAAACCGGATTATCGGCCGCGATCGTCGATGTGAATGATTTAAAAGCAGTTAAAATACTAGCAGCGACTGCGGACGTCTCCGAACGCTTTCTTAAACAAGCGTTAATTACAAATCCGGCGGGAAACGCCAACGAACAAACGCCTGTGGTGCTTGTTCGTCCGACTGATGCACTCGTTGATCACCCAATTAATCGCGCCGTTGCCGTCAATCCGCAATCCGTCAATCAGCCTTAAACGAATACCCCTTAAGGTTGACTCGAATCTGGACGTGAATTCTTACCCTGGGGTTGAACCGCCGAACTAAAGTTATGTTTCGACTTCCACCGTCTTCAAACGTCGTGATTCGCTCGGTGCAATACCGGGATTTAGACGCGATCGAGCAACTGTGTCAGACGGAAATCGACGAAACGCCGCACTGCTCGATGGTGCGCGAAAAGCCGATTTCGATCAAGCATTGGTACGGATGGCTAAGATTGCTTAACTGGGTGCCTAACCCGTTTGAAACGCCGTTTACCGTGCAGGTGGCGGAATTGAATCAGCGCATTCAAGGCATGATTCAAGTGTCGCCGTTTAACCGCACAGGGAGCACTTGGCGCGTCGATCGCGTTGTGGCAGCTCCGACGATCGTCAACGCTGACGCGGAGGACGCTGAGAAAACGCAGGTGTTCACCGCAATGGATGTGGGATCACTGCTGCTGCGGTCTTGTTTAGAAAAAGTATGGCAAGCGCGGACGTGGATTCTTGAAATCGACGTCAACGATAAAACGGCAATGGATTTGTATCGTCATAACGGCTTTCAACCGTTGGCGAACATGACTTACTGGGCGATTTCGAGCGAGCAGCTTAAAGAACTGGCTGAACGAGAACCCGATCTGCCGAATTTGCTTCCGGTCAGTAATGCTGACGCTCAGCTTTTATATCAACTCGACACAATGGCGATGCCGCCGTTGGTGCGTCAAGTATTCGATCGACACGTGCAGGACTTTAAAACCAGCGTGTTCGGTAGCTTGATGGAATGGGCAAAACAGTTTGTCACCCGAACTGAATTGGTGAGCGGATACGTGTTTGAGCCGCAGCGTAAAGCCGCGATCGGATACTTCCAAATCCGTTTGTCTCGCGATGGTTCAACGCCGCACGCCGCTCAGCTTACGGTCAACCCTGCCTATACCTGGCTGTATCCCGAACTGATGGTGCAAATGGCCCGCATTGCGCAAGAAGTTCCCGCGCAATCGCTGCAACTTTCGTCGCCGGATTATCAGCCTGAACGCGAAGATTATTTAGCGCTAATGGGCGCGACTCGGATCGCACACACCTTGCTGATGTCGCGATCGGTGTGGCACAAAGTCCGAGAAACAAAGTCGATCGCCGAAGGGCTTCAGCTTGCAGACATGCTGCAAAATCTCCAGCCTGCTCGTAAGCCCGTTCCCGGACGAATTTCGATGCTCAAATCGGTGAAAATCGTTGAAGCTGACGCCGAAAAGCCAACAACCCCGAAAGCGCCGAAAACCGTTCAAGAATTAATGAAGCGGGCGTCGCAAGATCCTCATCGAGAAGATCCCTGCTGCTAAAAATGGAAAGAGTCGCTGCGCTTGGATTAGATGTCGGAAGCAAGCGCATCGGCGTTGCAGGTTGTGACGGAACGGGCTTAATTGCCACCGGGATCACCACGATCGAGCGAAAATCTTTTGGGCAAACCGTTGAAAGTCTGCGTGAAATTGTGCGCGATCGCGACGTAAAGATTTTGATCGTCGGCTTGCCGTATTCGATGGACGGCTCGATCGGCTTTCAAGCGCGTCATGTTCAGAAATTTACCGAGAACATCTCAAAAGCGCTCTTGCTTCCGTTTGAGTATGTAGACGAGCGGTTGACGAGCTTTCAGGCAGAACAGATGCTTCAGGCGCAGAATATTGCTCCGTCGCGCAACAAGGGACTGATCGATCGCAAAGCCGCCGCGATTATTTTGCAGCAGTGGCTTGATCAGCGTCGCGTCGCAAAAAGCGCAACATTCAAAGAACTGCCGCAAGACTCAAAGACAGAGTGAGCGGAAGTCCCCATTCTACGAGATACTTTTGAGAGGGCTAACCGCAAGTTCGGGAAAGCCTACCTTTTGATTAACGTTGAGAAGATAGAGAGAGTCCAATGGACGAAGACAGCATTAATATGGATGCTCCAACCGTAACCTTAACCGATGAGGCAGGCTTAACGCTCACCTGTTACATTGAGCATTCTTTGGACGTAGACGACCAAGAATATGTGCTGCTGCTTCCCGTTGACTCGCCGATCGAGATTTTCGCTTGGCAAGAAAATGGTGATGAAGACGAAGCAGTATTAGTCGAAGAGCGCGACACTTTAAGCGCGGTGTTTCCGATCGCCAAAGCCGTTTTAGAAGAGCAAAATCTTGCTCTGAAGCAGACGGCGGTGGTGTTAACCGTAGAAGGCGACCTACCGGATTTAGAAGACGATGAAACTTGGGCGGGCGTTGAGTCGGATGGCGAAGACGATCAAGAAGAGCTTCAGCTTTTAGCCAGTTTTTGGCACGAAGAGCAGGAATACGCCATTTACACTCCGTTAGATCCGTATTTTATTTTGGCGCGGCTTGATGAAGGTGGAAATCCACATCTTCTGTCTCAGGAAGAATTAAAGAAAATTGAGCCAATGTTGCCGATGATCGAAGATCAGCTTTTTGATGAAATGGAGTAAGTTCAGCTAAATCGCGATGTCGGCTTTCGTAGGCTACCCCGGAAAGCGTTTTGCGAAAGTCGCGATCGACGCAGGCAGCTTTAGACGATCGCGCTCTGATTTTGCAGTGTGATTGCTCTAACTCCAAAATCAGCAGCAAGCGTCAGTTGCCGTGCCGACGCTTGCTGCTGATGTTGGAGAAATACTTGAGAGGCTGGCGGTTAAAACCGCGCCTATACAAACGAAGTCCGCGAAGGCGGACTGAATCTTTAGATCTAGCTCTTAACCCGTGAAGGCGGGTTTTGTTGGTGTCGCCGCGTTGCCGCTCATCACTTGCGCAGCTAACTTTATTTGCGAAGCAACTAGCGCAGCGATTCGCCAGGCGTTTTATGCAATGACCCGCAATACACAACTCGGTGCAACCAGAATTATAGCTTTGCAGGCATTGAACACCCCCAAATATTGCCCGCCTGCACGATTGTTCCAAGCGCAACGTTTATTCGTGAACCCAGGACATCATGGTCGGCTGCCAGCTTACGAGTTCATCATCTTTGAACCAAAGTGAAATTTCATGCTGAGCGGTTTCAGGTGCGTCAGAGCCGTGAATCAAATTGCGTCCAATATTTGCGCCAAAATCGCCCCGAATCGTTCCCGGTTCTGCCGAAAGCGGATTCGTCGCCCCGATCACTTTCCGGGCGGCAGCAATCACGCCATCGCCCTCCCACACCATCGCTACGACTGGGCCTGACGTAATAAACTCTACAAGACTGCCAAAAAACGGCCGCTCTTTGTGAACGCCGTAATGCTGTTCTGCGAGTTCGCGGCTGACGTTCATAAATTTGAGACCCACCAAAGTAAAGCCTTTGGTTTCAAAGCGACGAATGATTTCGCCCACGAGTTTGCGCTGTACGCCATCGGGCTTGATGGCTAAAAATGTGCGTTCCAAGCTGAGTCTCCCAAAGTATAACGACATTCGCTAAGCGGAAATTGCTTTCCGTGATCGCGAGATCGGTTTCGTAGCGAATTTTAACGCTTTTTCAGTCGCTTTAAGCACAGCTTTAACTCAACGGGTTGATCGAGGAAAAAGAATTCACGATCGCACTCCGCTCGCCAGTTTCCGCAAAAATCTCGGCGCAGATTTCAGCAGTTTTGGGTTCCAATACAGCGCTTTTAGAAAAAACTCCACCGCTTTACCGGGAACATTTTCTCGCAAACACAAATCGGCGGCCGTCCAGCAAAAGGTACTATAAGCTTGAGATTGAAGCCGTTTGAGCGATGCAGGTAGCGGTAGCTCTGAGAAATAAATATCCAGTAGCTGTTCTCGCTCGAGGTAGGGCGCTTCACCGCGTGCTGATTTGCACTCCGATCGCCAGCGATAAACCGCTAACGGCTGATTCAGTTTCGCCACTTTAATTTCTGGACACCGCAAACTCACGCGCATCCAATACTCTCGATCGAGCGTGTAATACAATCGCTCATCAAAATCTCCGGTTTTCTCTACAACGTCGCGAGTGAGAAATGTTGCAGGTTGTCCTGGTCCTTCGCGATCGAGCAGAAAATACGCCAAATCAAAGTCTCTCGGAAGCTTGATTCTGAGTTCTTTTTGCAAATCCGCATCTTTGACAAGACAGATTCCAGAAACGACTTGAACTGCTTCGTTCTGAAAGGTTTGCGCAACGGTTGCCAATGCTCCGGGCATCAGCAAATCGTCTGAGTTGAGAAAGTGAAAGATTTCGCCAGTCGCGATCGCCCAGCCTTTATTAATGGCGTGCGACTGTCCGCGATCGGGTTCGCTGATCCAATATTTCAAAAACGGCGCATATCGTTTGATAATGTCGATCGTGCCGTCGGTGCTGCCGCCATCGATAATGATGTATTCCAAATTCGGATAGCCTTGCAGCAAAATCGACCGAATCGTTTCTTCAATAAATTCTCCTTGCTGATACGAAGGCGTTACAATGCTGATTTTGCTCCAGGGTTGAGCGTTGCATGAATCTGGCAGTGGTAAACTTTCTTCTGTCCAGGGAAATCCAGTTTTTCCCGGTGGCGGTGGCGGTAGCTCGGATAAACTTGGGCAACGCATCGATCGACTCTCAGCAAGCATCAAAACTTATGTTGAGCGGCTTGGGCAAGGTTGTCAAATGAGTAGAGCTAACCCGACATGAGCGGAAATCCAACCCTTGATTGTGAACTTAAAAACTGTGATTCTGTAACAAGCGCGTTACACTGAAATGTCGGATTGATTTCAAACTAGGACAGGGAACGATGGCAGGACGCTCCACGGTGGCAAAAACAGAAAAAAAGCAAGTTGAAGAAAAGGTAGAACGCAACGGTAAGCTGAGACCGAGCGCTCCCGACGTGCAGAAGTCGTGGACGATCGAAGACAGCGAAGACCTTTACCGCATCGAAGGCTGGGGCGATCCATATTTCTCGATTAACGCTGCTGGACATGTGACGGTTTCGCCAAAAGGCAATCGCGGCGGATCGCTGGATTTGTTTGAATTAGTCAAAGCATTAAAGCAGCGTAATTTGGGTCTGCCTTTGCTGATTCGATTTTCAGACATTTTAGAAGATCGAATCGAGCGAATTAATTCGGCATTTGCCAAAGCGATCGCTCGCTACAACTACGACGGTGTTTACAAAGGTGTCTTTCCGGTCAAGTGCAACCAACAGCGCCATTTAATCGAAGATCTGGTTCGTTTCGGTGAGCCGTTTCAGTTTGGACTAGAAGCAGGATCAAAGCCCGAATTGATGATTGCATTGGCATCGCTTAAAACACCCGGCGCGTTGTTAACCTGCAACGGGTATAAAGATCGCGAGTACATCGAAACTGCGATGTTGGCGCGACGACTCGGACAAACGCCGATCATTGTTTTAGAGCAAATCGAAGAAGTTGATCTCGTAATCGAAGCAAGCCGCAAGCTAGGAGTCCAGCCAATTTTAGGAGTTCGGGCAAAACTCAGCGCTAAAGGTATCGGACGCTGGGGAGCTTCGGCGGGCGATCGCGCAAAATTTGGCTTAACGATTCCCGAAGTGATTCGCGCCGTCGAGCAGCTTCGAGCGGCTAACATGCTCGACTGTCTTCAGTTGCTGCATTTTCACATCGGTTCGCAAATTTCAGCGATTAGCGTGATCAAAGATGCACTGCGTGAAGCGAGTCAGATTTACGTTGAACTAGTGAAGCTCGGCGCAAACATGCATTATCTCGATGTCGGTGGCGGTTTAGGCGTCGATTATGACGGGTCGCAAACCAACTTCCACGCCTCGAAAAACTACAGCACGCAGAACTACGCGAATGATGTAGTGGCAGCAATCAAAGATGCATGTACCACTTCTAAAATTCCTGTTCCCACCTTGATTAGTGAAAGTGGACGAGCGATCGCGTCGCATCAATCCGTTCTTGTATTCGATGTACTAGGAACCAGTGATGTCCCGTTTGGTGATCCTGAACCGCTTCAAGATGATGAGCATTTGATTATTCGCAATCTCTACGAAACCTATCTTTCAATTACGCCTGAGAATTTTCAGGAAACTTATCACGATGCGACTCAATTCAAAGAAGAAGCCGTAAATCTGTTTGGGTTTGGCTATCTGAGTTTGCCAGAACGCGCACGAGCCGAGCGATTGTATTGGGCGTGCTGTCACAAAATTTTGGCGATCGTGCGTCAGCTTGATTATGTGCCCGACGACCTCGAAGACCTTGAGAAAATCATGGCGTCGATGTACTACATGAATTTGTCTGTCTTTCAGTCGGCTCCCGATAGTTGGGCGATCGATCAGCTTTTCCCAATCATGCCGATTCACCGCTTAACCGAAGAACCCACAAAGCGGGCTACGCTGGCAGATTTAACCTGCGACAGCGACGGCAAGATCGATCAGTTTATCGATTTGCGCGATGTGAAATCAGTTCTAGAGCTACATGCCCTCAAGCCGGGTGAGCCTTACTATCTTGGCATGTTCCTCAATGGTGCTTATCAAGAAATTATGGGCAACCTGCACAACTTGTTTGGCGATACCAATACTGTGCATATTCACCTCACGCCCAAAGGCTACCAAATCGAACACGTCGTTCGCGGCGACACAATGAAAGAAGTGCTCGGCTATGTGCAATACGACGCTGAAGATTTGATCGAAAGCGTTCGGCTGCAAACCGAACACGCGCTCGAAGAAAATCGCATCACGCTGCAAGAGTCGCAATTGCTGCTGCAAAACTATGAGCGCAGTTTGAGCGGATATACGTATTTAGCGTCATGAAACAAAGGGCAATTTGCAGATAACTTGGGACTCAGTTAAAGCAAAGGTGATCATTTAGCCGTTGCGATCAGGAGTCTGTTATTTGAGGTTGCTCTACACGAATGCCGCGTTATCTTGTTTGGATTTTGGCGATCGCCAGTGGCGCAACAGTCGCCAATTTGTACTACAATCAGCCGTTGCTGTCGGTCATGGCTCAAAGCTTTCACGCTTCGCCGCAGGAAGTTGGCTTGATTCCAATGCTGACCCAAATCGGCTATGCGGTGGGCATTTTGCTATTTGTTCCCCTGGGAGATTTGCTAGAGCGTCGTCGCTTGATCGTCACGATGGTGAGTGCAACCGCCGTAGCGCTGGCGCTCGCCGCGCTCGCTCCAACGTTGCCCTGGCTGATTGGTGCAAGTTTTGCGCTCGGAATGAGCGCGATCGCGGCTCAAATCATTGTGCCGTTTGCCGCTCAACTCACGCCCGTCGAAACGCGAGGAAATGTCGTCGGCACGATCATGGGTGGACTTTTTATCGGCATTCTGGTGGCTCGTACCTTAAGCGGCTATGTTGGCGCAACTCAAAGCTGGAGGCTAATGTACTGGCTTGCCTGTGGCGTCATGATCTTAATTGCCGCTACGCTGTCTAAAACGCTGCCTAGAAGTCAACCGTCGCTCAAAGCTTCATACGGCTCGTTAATGCAGTCGTTGGTGCAGCTAATTCGACAGCAGCCCGTTTTGCAAGAATCTTCAATTATCGGTGCGATGTGCTTTGGAGCCTTTAGCGCGTTTTGGAGTACGTTGGTGTTTCTGCTAGAACAGCCGCCTTACGGCTATGGCAGTGAAGTTGCAGGATTGTTTGGATTGGTCGGCGTTGTGGGAGCGATCGCGGCTCCGCTTGTGGGTAAAGTAGCCGATCGCAGCAGTCCAAAGCGCACGGTGGGGTTTGGCATTGTGACAACTTTAGTTTCGTTTCTCATCTTTTGGCAGTTTGGACACCAGCTTTGGGGACTGATTGTCGGGGTTATTCTGCTAGATTTGGGCGTGCAGTCCACCCAAATTTCAAATCAAACCCGCATCTACAGTTTGCCTGCTCATCTGCATAGCCGACTTAATGCGCTTTACATTATGTTTTACTTTGTCGGCGGCGCGATCGGCTCTTATCTCGGCGCGATCGGCTGGAATCGCTGGCAATGGAATGGCGTTTGTGCTTTTAGTATTGCGATGCTGCTCGTTGCCCTTGTAGCGTTTTTTGGTCGCCCGTCTCGCAGCTTTCTACAAAAGCCATCCTGAAGCCAACTCCTTCAGGGTCACAATCAGCATGTTTCCGATTTTTTGCAGGAGTATGAGCGTAGAGAACCTTCAAAGTTAAAAGCTATTGCAAACGGGCTTGCCTACAGCTTATTAGAACGCAGAAAGGCGCAAGCATTGATACTTGCGCCTTTCTAAATACCCCCAAGGGAATTCGAATCCCTGTCGCCTCCGTGAAAGGGAGGTGTCCTAGGCCTCTAGACGATGGGGGCTAGTAGCATCTGCGCTAACTGCGCGTTTGACATTTATTAATATAACCGCTTCAACGAAGGCTGTCAACCATTGACTAAAAGTTTTCGTTCTGACACTTCGCATACAAATCAGTCTTTAGGTAGAGGCTCATGCGACTAGACAGCCCTGGAACTGTCCCTTAGCAAGGTTAAGCACTGAGCAAAACCCAGTACCGTAAAAGAAATCGGGTAGCTCTACCCACGATCGATGATTTTCGTTGTTTTGTACTCCATCATGTTCTTGATCGACTCCTTGCTATCGCCGAAATCGCCTGACCGTGATCGTGTATCAGCTTGCCCCCCTGCTTCAGCCAGCGTTTCTCAGAATCCCGCTAGTGTAGAAGCCGGATCACTTACTGCATCTTCTCAAACGGCTCAATCTCCGGTGGATCACTCCTCAACTTCAAGTCAGTCTGTTCGGTCTCGCTGTTGCAGATGGTTAGCAACTTTGGTTTATCCGCTTGCTCGATACGTTGTGCTCCCGTTCTATTTCCGGCGAATCGAAGTTACAGGGCGACAAAATCTTCCGGCAACTGGCCCTGTGATTCTAGCGCCAACGCATCGATCGCGCTGGGATGCGCTATTAGTGCCTTATGCAGCCGGACAGGATGTAACGGGGCGTCCCCTTCGATTTATGGTGACGGTTGATGAAATGAATGGGATTCAAGGATGGTTTATTCGACGGTTAGGCGGGTTTCCAATTAATACTCGTCAGCCTGCGATCGCTGCATTACGCCACAGCGTTGAGCTACTGCAACAAGGTGAAGTCCTGGTGATTTTTCCCGAAGGCGGAGATCTCGATCACAATCGATTCTGTGACCTCAATCGGCTTCAGCCTGGACTAGGACGTCTTGCACTGCAAGCCGAAGCAAGTCAGCCGAACTTAGAGATTCAGATTGTTCCGATTACCATTACTTACAGTCGTCCGTTTGTGCCGTGGCGATCAAAAGCTCAAATCCGGATTGCTCCACCGATTAAAGTTTCCAGCTATTGTCTAGAAAAGCCTAAAGCGAGTGCGAAACAATTAACAGCCGATTTAGAAGCGGCACTGCGATCCGCGCAAAGCACAATGGAAGAATCGCGTTCTTGCGACAAGCGACTTAAACGCCATTAAAAAAGAGGCGCTGGTTGCGCCTCTCCTTATTTATTTTCCCGACTTTCTTAGCGACCAATTCCGATGTAGCGGAAGCCAGCTTCTTGCAGAATTGCTTCGTTGAGGAAGTTGCGTCCATCGATCAGAATGGGCGTGTGCATGAGTTTTGCCATGTTGACATAATCGAGCGTTTTGAACTGCTGCCACTCGGTGACGAGCACTAATGCATCACAGCCATCGGCTAAACGATCGGCATCGGTTTCAACAATCACATCAGAAATCCCGTGCCGCATTCCGGTTTGCGAAATAATCGGATCGTAAGCTTTGACTTTTGCGCCCAATCGAACGAGGTTTTCGATCACGTTCAGCGCTGGAGCATCGCGCAAATCATCGGTGTCAGGCTTAAAGGTGAGACCGAGCAGCCCGATTGTTTTGCCTTTGAGGATTTTGAGTGCTTGCTGAAGTTTCTCAACCACAATTAAGCGCTGACGCTCGTTGACGCTAACCGCCGATTTAAGAAGCTGAGCTTCATAACCGTAGTCGTCAGCAGTATGAATCAGGGCTGATACGTCTTTCGGGAAGCAAGAACCGCCCCAGCCGAGACCCGCATTCAAAAACTTTCTGCCGATGCGCGAATCTAAACCGATGCCGTTAGCAACTTGAGTCACATCTGCACCGACGCGATCGCAAATATTTGCGACTTCGTTGATAAAGCTGATCTTAGTGGCAAGAAAGGCGTTGGCTGCGTACTTAATCATTTCAGCCGAACTCAGATCGGTGACAACGACCGGAACCGGAGCCGCAGATTTATCTTCTGCAAATTCACGATTGACGATCGGCGCATACAGTTCTTGCATCAGCGCGATCGCACGCTGACTGTTGCTGCCTACGACGATGCGATCGGGATTAAACGTGTCAAACACCGCCGATCCTTCGCGCAAAAACTCCGGATTGCTCACTACATCAAAATCATACTCAGTCGTAACCGAGCTTGGCAGCGTAACCGATTCATCAACACCGATTCCGGCTAACACAGGCGTTGTAGCGGCACGCTGACGCTCAGCAACGCCGTCCAACACGATCATTCTCACCCAGTCTCCCGACCCGATCGGCACCGTAGACTTATTAATAATCACCTTGTAGCCGCCGTTGAGATGGCTACCAATGCCACGAGCCACTGCTTCTACATAGCGTGTGTCGCTTTCGCCGTTTGGAAGGGCAGGCGTTCCAACGGCGATAAACAACACTTGACCGTGTTCAACGCCTGCGGCTAAATCCGTTGTAAATTGAAGCCGCTCGGATTGAATCGCAGCCTGCATAATCTCAGACAGTCCAGGTTCAAAAATCGGCGATTGTCCGGCTTTCATCAACTTGACTTTCGCTTCGTTGTTATCCACGCAAATCACATGATGACCCACATGGGCAAGACAAGCTCCCGTAACTAATCCAACGTATCCAGTACCAATAACACAAACGCGCATGGAGACTCCTCGAATTGAAAAAACGGCAAAAAGAAAGTTTTCGAGACGGTGATAGAAATCTAGTCTCTCAATTCAACCTTGTAGTGGGATCAGGGCAATGACGTTGATAAGTGCACTACAAAGCATTCCCGAAATAAACGCTAGTGCAGCGCAACCGCCTCAGACGGAACCGCCTCAATCCGCGATCGAAAATCTTCGATCGTGCGCTCTAATCCTTCTTTAAGCGGAATCGTTGGCTGCCAGCCTAAATGCGTTTGAGCGCGAGTAATATCAGGCTTGCGGCGACGAGGATCATCTTGAGGAAGCGGCTCAAACTTCAACGACGTGCCCGGATTAATCATCTGCTGAACGGTTTGCGCGAGTTCGAGAATCGTGTATTCGCCTGGATTTCCCAAATTCACTGGCCCGATGTAGTCGCCGTTCATCAAGCGAATCAGTCCTTCAACCAAATCTGAGACGTAGCAGAAGCTACGAGTTTGCGAGCCATCACCATAAACCGTAAGCGGTTGACCCCGAAGCGCCTGCACCACCAGATTACTCACAACCCGTCCATCGTTTTCTAACATTCGCGGGCCGTAGGTATTAAAGATTCGAGCAACGCGGATATCGACGTCGTTTTGGCGATGGTAATCGAACGCTAACGTTTCAGCAACGCGCTTGCCTTCGTCGTAGCAACTGCGAATCCCGATCGGATTCACATTGCCGCGATATTCTTCGGGTTGCGGATGAACTTCTGGATCGCCGTACACTTCAGACGTTGACGCTAACAGAAATCTTGCTTTGACCCGCTTGGCGAGTCCGAGCATATTCATCGTTCCCATCACGTTTGTTTTAATCGTTTTGACGGGATTGTACTGATAATGAATCGGTGACGCCGGACATGCTAAATGATACACTTGCTCAACTTCGAGCCGAATCGGTTCGGTGATGTCGTGGCGGATCAGCTCAAACCGGGGGTTGCCCATCCAGTGTAGAAGGTTACGCTTGTGTCCTGTGTAGAAGTTATCTAGACAAATCACATCGTGTCCTGCATTCATCAGTCGATCAATTAAGTGGGAGCCAATAAAGCCTGCACCACCCGTTACAAGAATTCGCATAAGTCCAAGATCCGTTAAGTTGCCAACGAGCAGGGGTTGGGTTCGCTCAGCGTTTGAGGTTGATTTTCCTCGCTTGCCAGAATTGTACCCCTAAGATTAGCGAGCAGCACGCGCTGAATCCGAATACTCTAGTCACAAGCGGCATGAGCAAAACTTGACAATTTGTAAGCTTTGTCAGTAGCACGATAACAAAGGCACTGTGAGAATAAAATCTCGAAGCGTTGATTTTACAGAATCTTCAATAGAACTATAAAAAACTGCCCCTTTCTCAGCCGAGAAAGGGGCAGTTCTGTTTAGCTTTGCTCGTTTGATAAGCGGAGTACGGCCATAAATGCTTCTTGGGGAACGTCTACGGTACCGATCGCTTTCATGCGTTTTTTGCCTTTGGCTTGCTTTTGCAGCAGCTTTTTCTTTCGGGAAATGTCGCCGCCGTAGCATTTAGCTAACACGTCCTTGCGCAAGGCAGGAATGTGTTCGCTGGCGATGACTTTGCTGCCGATCGCGGCTTGAAGCGGGATCTTAAACTGATGACGGGGAATCAGTTCTTTGAGCTTTTCGGTCAGTGCCCGACCAACGCCATACGCTTTATCGCGGTGAACGATCGTCGCGAGCGAATCGACCGGATCGCCATTGATCAAAACGTCGAGCTTCACAAGGGGATTTTCGCGATAGCCGATCAGTTGATACTCCATGCTGGCGTATCCGCGCGATCGAGACTTCATTTGATCAAAAAAGTCGGTCACGACTTCAGCTAAGGGAAGTTCGTAAATCAGCGTTGTGCGTCCAGGGGTTAGATATCTCATATCTTTGAACACGCCTCGACGAGACTGACAAAGTTCCATTAGCGTTCCAACGTAAGTTTCGGGCGTAATGATATCGACTTGCACGTAAGGCTCTTCGATTTTCTCGCGCTCGGTCGGAGAAGGAAGCTTACCAGGATTATCAATCAAAAGCACTTCGCCTTTAATGGTCGTGACGCGATACACCACCGATGGAGCGGTGATAATCAAATCCAGATCGTACTCACGCTCTAACCGTTCCTGCACGATTTCCATGTGCAGCAAGCCTAGAAAGCCACAGCGAAACCCGAAGCCCATTGCGCTCGACGTTTCTGGCTCGTAGTTGAGCGCAGCGTCGTTGAGCTTGAGTTTTTCGAGCGCTTCTCGCAAATCAGGAAACTGATCCGCATCGGTTGGAAACATACCGCAAAATACCATTGGCTTTGCTTCGATGTATCCAGGAAGCGCTTCAGTAGCTTGTTTATTGGCAAGCGTGATTGTGTCACCGACTCGTGCATCTTCGACCGCTTTGATCGAGGCCCCTAGATAACCCACTTCGCCTGCGTGGAGTTCATCGACTTGAACCTGATTCGGAGACAGCACGCCGAGTTCGTCGATTTCGTATTCTTTGCCAGACGCCATTAATCTGATGCGATCGCCTTTTTTCACCCGCCCGTCCATCACCCGGAAGTAAACGATCACGCCCCGATAAGCGTCGTAATAGCTATCAAAAATCAGCGCTCGCAACGGTTGAGCAACGGTATCTTTAGGTGGCGGAACTCGATTTACGATCGACTCTAAAATCTCCGGTACGCCGATGCCTTCTTTTGCCGATGCCAAAATTGCGTCTGAGCAATCCAGTCCTACAATTTCCTCGATTTCTTCGCGAACGCGATCGGGTTCTGCGCCGGGCAGATCGATTTTGTTGAGAACCGGAATAATTTCGAGATCATTTTCTAGAGCCAGGTACACATTGGCAAGGGTTTGCGCTTCGACTCCTTGAGACGCATCGACGACAAGGAGCGCTCCTTCGCAAGCGGCCAGCGATCGCGACACTTCGTAGGAAAAATCGACGTGTCCGGGCGTGTCAATCAGATTGAGGACGTACTGTTCGCCATCTTTCGCGGTGTAGTTCATGCGAGCGGCTTGCAGCTTGATCGTGATGCCGCGCTCGCGCTCCAGTTCCATATTGTCGAGAAACTGCTCCTTCATATCCCGCGCTGTAACCGTTCCTGTTTCTTGCAGCAAACGGTCGGCCAGGGTGGACTTACCGTGGTCGATGTGAGCAATAATCGAAAAATTGCGAATGCGGTTGACAGGTACGTCAGTCATAAATAAGGGTATAGCGGCAACAGAATCAATAAAAACAACCCGCCTCGGTGTGTCTGCTGTCTTGTAAAGTCAACAGACGGCGATCGAGAATGCTTAAGATATTTTAATCCTTTCTCCACGGACTCTGGAAATTTGTCAGTCTATAAATAATGATGAGCGTTAAACGTGAATTGTGAGCAATCTCGCACAAACGATCGTACGTTGGTTCGCCTGAAATCATGAAAAAATGTTACAACTTTGTTGAGTCTATGTAATAAGCAGTACATCTCTAGTTTATCAACATTCTTTTTTTCAAGTCGTCGCATTTTTCGGTTTCTAAACCCCTCCCGTCCTTTTACTTTAGGCGATCGCCGTGATAGCGTCGTCGATTGAACTTATGAATGACTCAAACCTTCACGTTCCGGCTTCACGCAGCAAAACTGAACTTTCGGTTCAAATCGATGCAGAGTTGATCGAGCAACTGCGGCATTTAACCAACGATCCGAGTCGGGTGGTTGAAGTTGCCTTGCGTCAGTGGCTCCGAAACGAATTGAATCGCGATGAAGATTTGTCTCGAAATTTGGTGCGCAATCCTCCGTTGCCGCCACGGGGTGAGTGGAATGATTGATTCGGGCACTTTATCAGGGTGTATAACATACGTTTGAGGGTCTGCTTGCAGCGTTAGGTCAGATGGTCACTTCTGTGAGTTGTTCTAGTCCTTTGTCCGATCCTTCTGGTTCGATTTCTGTGGAGGCTTGCGAAGCGATCGCGGCGTCTACGGATATTCATTTGGCGGTGTCGAGCGTCGCCGAACTGATGATGATTCAAGACGCGGCGGGTACGATCGTGGCGTTTGGGTGGCAAGCCGCTATCGCAAACGACATCGAGCCTGCTGCCTTAGTTGGGCGGAGTATGGGTGCGCTGTTTGCGCCAAGTTTACGAGAAGAATATTTCGATCGGCTCAAGCGGGTGTTGTCGTCACAAGTTTCGGAGTCGTTTCGCGCAGCCTTTGCGTGCCGGGATCAAGCTTTGCTGTTTGATTTGGTCATGAATCCGGTGCTCTTACCGACTGGGACTGCCTCACACGTTGTTGTGACCGGAGTGCAGGTCATAGAAACCGATGCAGTAATGCCAGTTCGCTGTCAGCCGATTGATTATCAGGCGTTTCTAACGGAAATCGCTTGGAATATTCGGCAAGAATTAGAGCTACCGATTATTTGGCAGCGAACCGTAGACGGATTGGGAGCCGCCCTGAGTTTGAGTCGATCGCTGCTTTGTCCCTATAGTCTTGATCGTGCCACGATTGAAGCAGTTGCTGAATGTTGCGACGATTCGGTAACGCCATTTTTAGGGGTTGAGTTTCAGCTAAACCACGATGCCGTTTTACAAGCGGCATTAGAAACGCTTGAGCCGATCGCAACGATGACTTCGCCTACGGTGCAATCGATCCAAGCCGACGCACAGCAAGCCCCGCATCCTCGATTACTGGTTGCAACGCATTACCAAGATCAGCCAAATGCCTTGCTTGTATTGGATCGGTGCGATTGCGCTCAAGACTGGACACAGGCGGAACTTGAATTTGTGCGAGAACTAGCGGATCAAGTGGGAACCGCGATCGCTCATGCTGCGTTATTTATCGAGCTACAACGCGCTAACGAACACTTAACCCGTCAGCATCGTGAACTCGAAGAAGCTCGCGCTTCAGCCGAAGAAGCCTCGCGCCTAAAAAGCGAATTTCTTGCGAATACATCGCATGAACTAAGAACGCCGCTCAATGGCATGATTGGCTTTCTTAAGCTAATTCTCGACGGCATGGCGGAAGATCCGCAAGAGCAACGGGAATTCATCGAAGAAGCGCATCGATCGGCAATGCATTTGCTCGAAATAATCAACGACGTGCTGGATATTGCCAAAATTGAAGCCGGAAAAATGCAGATTGATTGCAGTCCGGTTAGTTTGGCGGAACTGCTGACGCAAGTTGAAACGATGACTCGGACGCAGATACGACAGAAAAATCTCAGCTTCGAGATTCAACTGCCGCAAACGCACGATGAAGTTTTGGTTTATGGCAATTACCAGCGTTTGCTGCAAGTTCTACTCAACCTGATGGGAAATGCAATTAAATTCACGCACGAAGGCGGCATTACAATTAGTGCGGAAGTAATTAAAAAGCGCGTGATAATTGAAGATGAAGAACTGCCTGGAATGGTAAAAATTCGGGTTGCCGATACGGGGATCGGTGTTTCGCTGGACAAGCAAGATAAGCTGTTTCAGTCGTTTAGCCAGGTCGATGGATCGCTGACGCGGCAATATGGTGGAACCGGACTCGGACTGGCAATTTCGCAAAAATTGGTTGAAACCATGGGCGGCGTAGTGAACTTTTACAGCATGGGCGAAGGATTGGGATCGACGGTAACGTTTACCGTGCCGTTGTATCAAGAACCTGTGATGATGGTGACTCCTTAGAAAAGCAAAAAGCGGAGTGTGGTTTTCTCGTCTGTTTCTCTCCTCGCTCATCCTTTAGACTAAGAGAGGACAGATAGGAGAGTTTATGACCGAATCACTCGATGCTCGCGCGTTGTTTCGTGCTGCCTACGAAAATCGTTACACTTGGGATGATAAGTTTCCAGGCTATAGCGCCGATGTAGCTTACCGCGAAGGGGATCAAACCTACACGGGAAAAATGCGCATTAATCCTGACTTTTCGTTTGATGTGACGGACGTTAGCGACGAAGACGGGAAAAAAGCAATTCAGGGACAAGTGTGGGAAATCGCCGTTCACCGAGTTCGGAAAGCCTTTGAAGAAACCCACGGAAAAAATACGTTTACGTTGGGTGAAACGGATGATACGGGTGCAGTTGAGATTTTTGTGAGCGGGAAAGCAATGGGCGATCGCTACAAAGTTCGCAACAACGAAGTAAGCTTGGTGCATCGTCACATTCACGGTGTCGTTGTCACGATTAACACGCACACTAGCCACGACACCGGAGACGGCTATCTATCGCATCGCTACGACGCGATTTACACCGATGCCAAAACCGGAGAGCTAAAAGGCGCAAAAAGCGAATTCGAGGACGTTTACGAAAAGATTGGCAATTACTACATCTTGACGAGCCGCACGATTCGCACGGGGGATTCAGTGAGCGAATTTTCGTTCTCGAATGTGCGATTGCTTGAGCCTGCACTGGTGTAGGGCATTAAGGGGGGGGAAACCGTATGGTTATAATCGCACTCTCCCCTCAACGGTTTACGTCAATCAAAGCTACGATAAAGTTAGAAAGTTGTTAGAAGGTGAATCATGTCTCTGACACTCACTCCGGATAATGTCGAAACTGTTCTTGATGAAATGCGCCCGTATTTGATGGCCGACGGCGGCAACGTAGAACTTGTGGAATTGGACGGGCCGATCGTGAAGCTGCGTTTGCAGGGCGCGTGCGGATCTTGTCCGAGTTCGACGATGACGCTGAGAATGGGCATCGAGCGCCGCTTGCGGGAGATGATTCCAGAAATTGCAGAAGTCGAACAGGTTTTGTAAGGAAATCCTGAAACGGAAAACGAGGGTGAGGCACTAGACTATTAAAGGTCTTGTTCCCCTCGTTTTTTTATGACTCACCCGCTACACGTTGCGTTCGTTTGGCATCAGCATCAACCGCTTTACAAAAGCCGAGGTGGTACCGAGTTTTACACCTCAGAAGGTCAGTATCGCTTGCCCTGGGTTCGTCTGCATGGAACAAAGGATTATTTGGATTTAGTGCTTTTATTAGAGCGCTACCCGAAGCTGCATCAAACCGTCAATTTAGTTCCATCGCTGATTGTCCAAATCGAAGACTACGTAGCGGGGACTGCGCTAGATCCGTATCTCACGGCAAGCTTGACGCCCGTTGAGCAACTGGATTCGACGCAAAAAGAATTCATTATTGAGCATTTTTTCGATGCTAATCAGCGCACGCTGATTGATCCGCATCCGCGTTACGCCGAACTATACGGGCAACGACAAGATCGGGGACGCGCTTGGTGTCTTGAGCATTGGAACGCGCAGGATTTCAGCGATTTGCTGGCGTGGCACAATCTCGCGTGGATCGATCCGTTGTTTTGGGACGATCCCGATATTGCTGCTTGGCTTGAGCGGGGGAAAGGCTTTAATTTAAGCGATCGACAGCGCATCATCGCCAAACACCGCAACATTATGAGCCGCATTATTCCGCAACACCGTAAAATGCAGGACGCGGGACAGCTTGAAGTCACCACAACGCCTTATACTCATCCAATTTTACCGTTGCTTGCCGATACGAACGCGGGACGAGTTGCCATTCCGGATATGACGCTGCCTGAGCACCGCTTTCAGTATCCGGATGATATTCGGCGGCATTTAGAGCGATCGTGGCAAATGTACGAAGCGCGATTTGGTCGATCGCCGCGTGGATTGTGGCCTTCTGAGCAGTCGGTTAGTCCCGCGATGCTGCCTTATGTAGCAAAGCAAGGCTTTCAGTGGCTATGTTCAGATGAAGCGGTGCTTGGCTGGACGCTAAAGCATTTCTTTCATCGCGATGAAACTGGAAACGTTTACGATCCCGAAAAGCTGTATCGCCCGTATCGGTTAGAAACGCCTGCGGGAGATTTGGCGATCGTCTTCCGGGATCATCGCTTGTCGGATTTAATCGGCTTTACCTACAGCGCAATGGAGCCAAAACACGCGGTTAATGATTTAATCGGGCATTTAGAAGCGATTAAGCGATTAGCGCAGAGCGCAACTCCAAAGGAACCGCTTGATAATGAAATCCCCTGGCTAGTGACGATCGCGCTTGACGGCGAGAACTGCTGGGAATTTTACCCCCAAGACGGCAAGCCGTTTTTAGAACTGTTGTATCAAACGTTAAGCGATCGGGATGATATCAAGCTGGTTACGGTGTCGGAGTTTATTGATCAATTTCCGCCGACCGAAACAATCAAAAGCGATCAGCTTCATAGCGGATCGTGGATCGACGGAAGTTTTACGACTTGGATTGGTGATCCCGCTAAAAATCGCGCTTGGGATTTGCTGGTCGCCGCTCGTCAAACCCTGCAAAACCATTCAGAAGCGACCGAAGAAGATAATCCTGAAGCCTGGGAAGCGCTTTACGCCGCCGAAGGATCAGACTGGTTTTGGTGGTTTGGTGAAGGACATTCCTCGAACCAAGATGCGATGTTTGATCAGCTTTTTCGCGAGCATTTAGCAGCGCTGTATCGGGCACTGAATGAACCTGTCCCGGATGCGGTACGGCGTCCGGTTGAAATTCACGAAGCACGCGGCAATCATGCGCCTGAAGGCTTTATTCATCCCGCGATCGATGGCTATGGCAACGAGCAAGCCTGGGACAAAGCCGGACGCATTGAAATCGGCGGAGCGCGGGGAACAATGCACCAAAGCAGCCCGATTCAGCGATTGTGGTACGGCGTGGATCACCTGAATTTCTATTTGCGCTTGGACTTTCAAAGCGGTGTGCAGTTTGGTAAAGAAGTTCCGCCAGAGTTAAATGTGCTGTGGTATTACGCGGATCAAACCATGCACAATAGCCCGATCGCGTTAGTTGAAATGCCCAACGAAGCGCCTTTAAATTATTGGTATCACTACCATTTGGGGATCAACTTGATGACTCAAACGGTTTGGCTGCAAGAAGCGATCGAGAACTTCCGGTGGCAGGCTCGATCAAATCATGCTCAAATTGGGATTGGTTCCGTCGGCGCAGCCCAAAGCGCAAGTCGCTGTGTTGAAATTAGCGTGCCCTGGTCGGATTTGCAGGTGCATCCGGATGATTCGATGCGCATGGTGCTGGTGTTGTCGGATGGCGGTCGGTATCGGCAATATCTGCCAGAAAATGGCGTGATCGCGATCGCGGTACCGTAGCAACTGCTCGGTGTGTGCGAGGAAGTTAAAACGCTCCATCTCGCGCCAGAATCACCTGGATTGTTTTCAAAATTAACACCAAATCATAGAGCGGCGTCCAGATCGATTGATAGCGCAAATCGAGCAGCACAATCTCCTCGAAATCCTTTACTTTCGATCGACCGTTGACTTGCCATTCTCCGGTCAATCCAGGCTTCACGCTCAAACGCTGCCAATGATAATCCGAATACTGCGCCACTTCATCCGAGGTCGGCGGGCGCGTTCCGACTAAACTCATTTCACCGCGCAGCACATTCCAAAACTGCGGTAGTTCATCTAAGCTAGTTCGGCGCAAAAATCGACCCACGCGAGTAATGCGCGGGTCTTGCTTGTTTTTGAAAATTAAGCCGTGCGCTTCGTTGGGAATTTCTGACTTCATGGTGTCAGCTTTATCCACCATCGATCGAAACTTGTACATGCGAAACGGTTTTCCCATTAATCCGTGACGCTCTTGACCATAAAAAATTGGGCCTCGCGTATCGAGCTTGATGGCGATCGCGATCGGTAAAAATAAAACTGCGACAATCAGAAGCCCAATCACGCTACCCAAAACATCAATTGATCGCTTCACGATCGATGTCGCAGAGCGATGCGGAACCTTGATTGGACTAGCGGCTTCAATCTGAGTGTTCACAGTCGAAGGTATAGCAGAATTGATCATATAAATCCGAACCCGTGCCTGAACCGTACAACTACTGAATAAGAGTGACATCTACGTAAAACGCTATCGGAAGTCGTTGATCCCTAGTAGTTATTGACGCAACACTTACCCAAAACTTCTTACTCTTACTGAGAAATCAAAGTTATGTGAAGCCTTGATAAAGTTGGAAACCGTAGAATCCACTAGACGTTCGGGAATTAATTTAACGGTGTTTCTGTTTCGCTGCTTAAAAAATTTGTCACAAATGTCAGCAACTGTCACCGCAGAAAACACTCGTACCTCGTAGAATCAGCAACAAGACGACTAATTTTTGCAAAGGAATGCGCCTGTGGAATTGCAATCTGAACAACTTGCCGTTATTGTGCAGCAAATGGCAGAAACTGTTATTGCTGCGTCCGAGACAATCGAACAACTAATCGACGGCGTGAATCATCTCACCGTTCAGTCTCAAGAGCACGACAATCGCATTGATGCGCTGACTGAGGCAATGCAAACGCTGAGCCAGAATCAATCTGTCCTCATCGTGCAGGTGGCGCATTTGAACGAAACCCTCGATCGCATTGCAACGTCATCTAATTCAAGCGATGCCTAAGTAGTAAAACTACGCAAAGAAACGCTTTATACTAAAACATCTCGCAGACAGTCGCCTCGGGGTCAGACTTACCCGAATGGGTAAGTGATTTTGTCAGCAGGTGTAAGGCAAACTCTAAATCAGGGCATTGAGGACGGCAATCATGACACTGGCAGAAGACATTGCAGCCAACTGGCGATCGCGGCTTACAGCAGAGCTTCCAAATACCAGCGAATCGACGCGCAACAGTATTGTCCGTTGGCTAATCGGGGAAGATCAAACGCGATTTGAGTCTTTTACGCCAGACCGTCTGGAGATTGAAACGCAAGCGATGGATTATCGCTATCGCATTCTGGGACAGCGCTATCTCGATGCGCCACCGCAACGGGCTTACAAAAGTTTAATTCAGCGCTTAGGCAGTTTGTTTGTAGTTCGCAGCAAAATTAGTACGTGGATCGCGCTGTCTCGCGATCGACAAACCACGGTCATCGATGTGCTGCAAGAAGTGATTCAAGATCTGCTGCAAAATGACCAATACATGCAGCAGCAAGTCGCTTGGATTGCGCAATGCACGACCGATCCGCGCTTGCGGAATGCGTTGGTTTTGACCGCAACTGAAGAGTATTGCTTGCGTCCGATTCGCAATCAGCCGTTGTTGGTGTACCGATTTGTGAATTACCAAAAACGCACGCAGCGAGCTGGTATGACGCAGGTACCCGCCGCCGATTTTATTCGCTTAGTATCTGAAGAAATTGCGCCCGATGATTCTGAAGGGTCGGTGAGCTTGCTTGATGGGCAAGCGATCGCGGAGTATCAAGATGCTCAAGTGCAAGCCGAGCAGCAAGAACTCCGAACGGCGATCGCTCGTGAATTTGAATCGTATCTGGCGCAAAAGGTGGATGATCCGCAAGCGGCAGAGTGGTTCAAACTGTATTTGCAGGGCAAAACCCAAGAAGCGATCGCGCAACGGCTCAATCTACCGATCAAAGCCGTTTATCGTCTGCGTGAAAAAGTGAATTACCACGCGGTGCGAGTGTTTGCTCAGAAAAATCAGCCGGAGCTTGTGACCGAATGGTTGGGGCGATCAAGGTAGCGATTAAAAATCTTTAGAATTGCTCAGTTAAACGGGGATTTAGAGATTGCAGCGATCAAGATTCGGGACTTAAATTAACCGCTCAATTCC
The DNA here is from genome assembly GCA_964250455.1 of uncultured bacterium. Taxonomy (GTDB): domain Bacteria; phylum Cyanobacteriota; class Cyanobacteriia; order Leptolyngbyales; family Leptolyngbyaceae; genus CAXUFL01. The sequence continues at coordinate 11,614 of CAXUFL010000035.1, read as the reverse complement.
CTAGAGTCCCTTGTTTGTTTCTCATCGCCGCTTCATTCCAAAGCATTTGCGCTATCTTTGAATCTGCCAATACATCACCCTAAACGTTGGCACGTTCACTACTGCAAAAATTGCGAGGCAATCCTGTGACAGAAAAGCGGAATCGTTGGCTAGTCAACATCGTTCTAATCGTGTCAGTCGTCGGACTTGTCGGGTTGTCGATGGGTGGACTGATGATGCCGTTCTTCAACGGCAGTACTGCGCAATCTAAACCCAACCCAAGCCCGACCCAAACCGCAGAAGCCCAAAAAGCCGACATCGAAGCGCAAGCACGCGGTTACGAAGAAGTGCTCAAACGCGAACCCGAAAATCCAACGGCTTTGCGTGGACTGCTCGAAGCCCGCCTCAAACTCAACGACATCAAAGGTGTGGTCGATCCGCTCGAAAAGCTGGCAAAACTAAATCCGAATATGACTGAGTACAGCGTTTTGCTCGCTCAAGCCAAACAGCAACTCGGCGATCGTGAAGGCGCAACCCAAGCCTACCGCAATATTTTGCAATCGAAACCTGGTGACCTCAATGCGTTGGCAGGCTTGTCGGATTTGCTGGTGAAAGAACAACGACCCGAAGCCGCGATCGGGCTTTTGCAAGACACCCTGAAGCAAGCTCCAACCACAAACAAGACTCAGCCTGGAAGTGTTGATGTTACCGCAACCCAAGTTTTGCTCGGCAAAGTGTTCGCTTCACAAAAGCGCTATGACGAAGCTTTCAGCACGTTTGACGCTGCCACTAAAACGAATCCAAATGATTTTCAGCCAGTCTTATATAAAGCGCTTGTGCTAAAGGAACAAGGCAAAAACGATGAAGCAAAGCCGCTTTTTGATAAAGCAGTCTCGCTTGCACCTGCTCAATTTAAAGACCAAATTACGCGATTGAGTTCTAACGCTTCTCCGGCTCCAACTGCTCCTAACGCTCCGGTCACTCCGCCGCAGCCTGAAGCACCTCAAACTCAACCAAGTACAGCCCCGGTTCCGAAAAACTAACCACATCGCATGAAGCATTAACAAGGGGTGGGATACCTTTCTCACCCCTTGCCGTTTTATTTATTCAATGTTGAGCTTTAGTCATTCAAATTTTAAGAAGTATTGCGGTTTACACGACCTTCGCGCTCACTTTGTCAATTCTTTACTACGCCATTTATCTGAAGTTTTTCAGTCGATCGCCGTTGCTAAAGTTGCAGAATCCTTCAGTTTTTGCTTCAGTTGTCAAGAAGCTGCCACAAACTATTGTTTTTACTCTAACTTGAGATAGGAGACCACCAATAATTAAAATATCTAATCAATTCTTTAATCATGCGGATCATTAAAAAAAGATATGAAAGCGCTAATTTCGTAAATTTTCTGCTTGTCTTTCTATCTACTCGCTAAATATATCTGCTCAAGCAATGCCGAAACTTGTCTTGGTTTATCCTCAAATTCCTCCAAACACCGGAAATGTTGCTCGTACTTGCGCTGCAACTGGAACCGAGCTTCATTTAGTGGCACCGTTGGGATTTGAGATTAGCGATCGCTACCTCAAGCGGGCAGGACTCGATTATTGGGAGTTTGTTGACTTAACCGTGCACGAGTCGATCGATCACTTTCGCGCTTATCGTCAAGAGCACGGCGGACGCTGGATCGGCTTCAGCGCAAAAGGAACAAGCAATTACACTCAGTTTCAATATCAAGACAACGATTGGCTTTTGTTTGGCAGCGAAACAGCCGGACTCCCGATCGACGTTCTAACCGATTGCGATGCTATTCTCTGCATTCCCATGTCTCAACCTGGTGTTCGCAGTCTGAATTTATCCGTGAGTGCTGCGATCGGCTTGTTTGAAGCTCGTCGTCAACTTGGGTATCTAAATTAAATAAGCAACCACATCTCTATATAGATATCAAAAGCTCTAAGGCGTAATTCTGCGTCCTTTTTTAACACTTTTCATTAACTAAATACTTATCCAGCAAAAAGCTTGACAAGTTTAATATGCATCTTTTAGGAAAAATTAGTCGTTCAAACTACATTTTTCCTCCGGACAGATAAGAAATTTATATCGAACCGTCACTTCGTTCTATCCATAATTCCCGCAATTTCTATCATCTGAGTTTAATCAAAAACTCGCGGTTATCGGGTTCTAAATCCGTAAATTTCAGCGTTACTAAAATCTCTGAACGCTAGAAATACCAAGCTAAATCCCGCCTTTGTGCATATTTTCACGGTTGAGCATTTGTATTCTTTGCATTAGCTTCGTGTCATCAAACACGAACAACCTACGGCTTGACTAATCTCTAGAGATTGTTCTAAAAGATTTCAGTTAGGTGAATGGTTTGTCATCCTGCTTTTGCCTTCGCGATGAGCAGCGCAAAGATTCTTTCAGCGCACTCGGTAAACCGAATCTTTAAAGAAGCGGGATTTACTGACAGTAGTTGAGTTTCACGCATTTGCTCAAAGCACGGCAAGTTGACAGCGACACGGAACTTCTGCTATCGATTTCTTCGGGAAGCAACAGCAGGTTACAAATCGCTCAAGCTTGTCGAAATTGAGAAAGCAGGGTAGCCTTGCAAGGCGTATTCATTCGATTCAACGCTCTCAAGACTGATTCGAGTCACTGGCGTCCATGTTTCGAGGCTCGATGACAGTTAAATGCTGCACACTTTAGGAGGTCGTTTTTTTGAAACGAGCAGTTCCGCAAGACACAAATTCGGTTTCTTTCAGCGCCATCGACCCTGATAGCGCAGAGGAACACCCCCAACAAACGCTCTCAGAGGCAAATCGTCGGCTTCGTACCTCAGCCGCCATGCTAGGACTTGCCCTCTCGGTCGGTGCTTACGGCACGGTCGCACCGCGTCAAGGTGACGCCGCCTCAGCCGCAGAACCCCTTCCCTCAGATCCGTCGCCGAATGCCGCGTCTTCTGGCGATGTGCCAACGGCAGTAGGAGCGGTCAATCCGTCCTCGACCACGCTGACGCACACCGTGCAAGACGGACAAACCCTTTGGAAAATTGCTCAGCTTTACGGCATTGACATTGCAAAGCTGGCAACCATGAACGGGCTACAAACCAACGCAGTCTTGTCTGTCGGACAAGTGCTTCAGGTTCCAACGAGTGATCAGACCGTTGCGGTAATCAACGGAACAACAGTGAAGGCATTGCCGAATTTGAATACGGCTCCGGTTGTTCCTTCGACGACTATGCCTCTAGCGCAAGAAAGTTCATCACCGCTCAAGCCGAACGTTTCTGTTGCACTGAACACCCTGCAACCTTCTGTTGGAACTGCTTCTGCTGCTTCGTCTCAAACTTCTACAGAAGGGCAGCAGTCTCCGGTGCAAGAGTTAAAGCAGAACCGCGATCGATTAAAGCAGAGTCTGGCGGAGTTGAAGTCTGAGGAGTCCAAGAACAAAGCTCAAGCGGCGGCTCCGACGAAAGCCCCAGCGTTAGTGAGCTATCAAGTGAGTCCTGGCGATACGCTGTCTTCGATCGCGCAAGCTCATGGATTGTCTGCAACCGAACTGGCGAAACTTAATCGCCTAGACAATCCCAACATGCTGAGGGTCAACCAATTTATTCAGGTTCCGCAAACGATCGCGCAGATCCCTGTTTTGCAAGCGGTTACACCCGCAGAATCGACCTCGACGCCTGCATCGACGGTTCAGCTTCCAACGGTTCCCAGCTTAACGGCAACTCAAAATCCGATTTCTCCGACAGTACCAACCGGAATTGGCGGCAACGCTCAGCAGTTTGCTTACTCGAATCCGAGCCGTCCCGATTTCCGTGCACCCGCCGGGGCTTCGCAACCCGTAGAGCCTCAGTCGAATGATCAGTACGTCAACACGCTGATGTCTGAAATCAACCGTCTGCGGGATCGCTATCGTGCTCGATCGGGGAATTCCGATTCGGTCGCGCAAGCCAGCAAGCCAGCGCTGTCGGATAGTACCGCTCGTCGAGTAAATCCAGAATTTAAGTCGAGCCGCCAAGCCGCAGCGCTGCAAACGCAAAGCCGATCGATCCGGGATACATCGACTCAAACCAGCTTGGAAAGAGCGCTCTCCAATGCGCCTACTCAAAAGCGTCAAGTGGTTGCAACGGCAACACCGGGATCTGAGTCTTACGCTCCGATTTTGCGTGCGCCAGTTGGCAAAATGGTATCACCATCATTACCTCCGCTCGGTGGCTCTGATGCTTACATGCCAAATGCAAAGTTCAAAGGCTATGCCTGGCCCGCTAAAGGTGTTTTAACGTCAGGCTACGGCTGGCGCTGGGGGCGGATGCACAAAGGTATTGACATCGCAGCCCCGGTAGGAACTCCGATTCAAGCGGCTGCACCGGGTAAAGTGATTACGGCTGGCTGGAATGATGGGGGCTACGGCTATATGGTCGAGATTCAGCACTCAGATGGTAGCGTGACGCTTTACGCGCACAACAGCCGCATTCTGGTACGAGTCGGTCAACAAGTTCGCCAGGGTCAGCAAATTGCTGCAATGGGCAGTACTGGTTTTAGCACAGGCCCGCACTCTCATTTTGAGGTGCATTTGCCTGGGCGCGGAGCGGTAAACCCGATCGCGATGTTGCCAAGCTCACGCAGCTAGTCTCGATCGTTTCAATAGAATTGGGGAGGGAGCGAGTTTTCAATCCTTCCTCCCCTCAAGCAGATTATTTTGATTTGATTGAGTGTGGTAAGATATAGGTCTATAAGGCTCAGTAGCTCAGTGGTTAGAGCAGGGGACTCATAAGCCCAAGGTCGCAAGTTCAAATCTCGCCTGAGCCATCAAGGAAATCAAGCTCTAGAAGGGGATTGGAGAGGCTCTTTCAAGGATCTCTCCAATTTTGCGTTGGATGTTTTTAGACGTTTTTGGAGCGGAAACTGATGTACGGATTTTGAGCCGTTTACCAGGCTCCGGACTTACTTTGAACTGCAAGGGGTGCTGTTCACTCTGCTACTTAGGAGTAACCACCATGCAAACGAAAAAACAGCCGAAAGAACGTCACAATAAAGGTTCCGTTGCAGTTCTGGTTTCCAATGAGCAGCTTCGCTGAGCCGAAGGCACCGGTTGCAGCTTCGATTCAGTTACGCAGGCAAACGGCATTACGTCTCGTTGGGGCTGACTAATACGTTGCCTTCGGCTCACGCAAAGCGTGTCCGCAGATCGGCGTGTTGCCGAGGCAAAAGCGAAACTGATCGAATTGGACATCGTTTACGAACAATTGGATGTCACCTTGGAGAAGTACAAGCCACAAATGGCGATGAGCGTTGCAGCTCCGGTTACACCAATTTCTACACCACCTCCCAAAACGGATCTTGCTGACCTCTGGGACAAGTACACTGAGTTTCAACGAGAGCATTTAGAGAAAAGCACGATCGTTCGAGATTACGGCAAAATTGAGAAACGGATTGCGGAAGCCGTTTTTGGAAGATGCGGACAGCTATGCTGAGCCGAAGGCAACGCAGTTCAATCCCACTTGCTCAGCAAGTATGCGGCGGAGACTGCCAAGCGAACGCTGAAACAATTAAGCGCTTGTTGCGGTTGGGGGATTCGGAAGAAGTTGGTGGGCGAGAACCCGTTCAAGGAGTTGACGGCTGAGATCAAGACCAAGAGCCGCAAAGCGAGTCGAGTATCAAGGAAACCGTTTTCTAAGGAGTGCGTCGCTGCTATTCTTTCCGCCTTTGAAAACGACACCTATTGCCCGAAATTCACACCAGTGCGTCATTCCTTAGCCAAAAGCAACGCTCACATCCAAGTGCCGTCATTTGAGTTAGGAAGTTCTCCACCTGATTCTGAGTGATAAAAGTAGATCTGGCGGCTACGTTTTCATCGCAGCGAAGTCGCCGGATTTTTCACTAGACTTGTATCGATAAGCGTAATTCCTGTAGGAGAGGCTAAACTCAGATACAGGATAGCTGGGCGAAGTCGTGAGCTTAAAGGAACTGGATCTTCGGAATCAATATCGGAGCGATCGCTCCGATCTCGTTCAGGATTTCTACATTCCCTGCTTGCAGCAGTCGATAACCTACGATCGCGCTGTGGGCTTCTTTTCCAGCACTTCGTTAACGGTTGCAGCACAAGGACTCCATGTATTTATTCAATCTCAGGGGCGGATGCGGTTAATTGCTTCGCCTCATCTTTCTGATGAAGATGTCAATGCGATTCAGCAAGGATTGAAGCAACGGGAGCAAGTGATCGCTGATGCGTTATCACGAGAATTGGAACAGGATTTTGAGCAGATTATTCTGGATCGCCTCGCTTGCCTTGCCTGGTTATTGAGGCATGGCTTTCTAGAAATCAGACTTGCAGTTCATCGGAATCTTGATCACGGAATTTATCACGAGAAGTTAGGCGTGTTTGCTGATGAAGATGGGAGTACCGTTGTATTCTCGGGTTCTGCGAATGAGAGTGTTAGTGCGTTGAGAAATAACTTTGAATGCATTGATGTGTTTCGCTCATGGCGAGTGGGGGATGATGAGCGGATTGCTGAGAAAATTGACGATTTCCAGCGGCTTTGGGAAAACAGAACACCTAATCTTGAAGTGTTGGAGTTTCCAGAGGCGGCGAAGCGATCGCTCCTCAAGCTTTGTCCTGAACGAATGCCAGCTTTAGCGCGATCGGTACAAGAGGCAGAAGCTGAGTATTTAGTGCCTGCATCAAGACCGCGATCTGTATATCCCCTGCTGCCAGATGGGTTGGTGCTGCGTCCCTATCAGCAGCAGGCGATTGATAATTGGTTTGCAAATAAAGGTCGCGGCACTTTGAAGATGGCGACTGGGAGTGGCAAGACGATTACCGCATTGGCAATTGCGGCTGAACTGTATCGCAAGAGTTGTCAACAGAATAAGCCACTTCAAGGATTACTGATTGTCTGTCCTTATCGTCATCTAGTCACTCAATGGGCACAAGAAGCTCAGAAATTTGGACTGGAGCCAATCTTAGCGTTTGAAACCGTTCAAAGTTGGCAGGGAGAGTTGCAATCTCAATTACTCGCAGTGCATTCCGAGCGGCAACCCTTCATCACAGTGATCACGACGAATGCAACCTTGATTCGAGAAAGTTTGCAATCTCAACTTCAGTTCTTTCCAAAGCGATCGATGATTGTCGGCGATGAGGCTCATAATTTGGGAGCAACTCGTTTGGAGGCGAGTCTGCCTCAAACGATTCCTCTGCGCTTGGCACTTTCTGCAACACCGGAACGATATTTTGATGAACAGGGCAGTGAAAGACTATTTGATTATTTTGGTTCTGTATTGGAGCCAGAGTTCACGCTTAAAGATGCGATCGCTGCCAAAGCTCTGGTTCCCTATCTTTACTATCCAATTTTGGTTAAATTGACGGAAGCAGAAATCGACCAGTACGCCGAACTGAGCAGTAAAATTGGTCGAGCGATTGCGGTTCCTTCGGAGTTGTGCTTCGCACAAAGCGGAGGGGATATCAACGAAAACAAGGCATTAACCGCTCTATTGATGCAACGCGCTCGACTTGTGGGATCTGCTGTCAACAAGTTAGAGGCTTTGCGAACCCTGATGATGAATCGTCTTCAAACTCGTCATACCTTGTTCTACTGTGGAGATGGTTCGGTGGAAGATGAGGTGACGCAAGAAAGTACTCGTCATCTTGCCGCAGTGACGGCTTTACTACAAGATGAGTTAGGGTATCGGGTCAAACCCTACACCGCAGAAACAACGCTCGTTGAGCGAGAAGAGCTTCGGCAACAATTTGCTCAAGGGAGCTTGCGAGGGTTGGTGGCAATTCGCTGTCTTGATGAAGGTGTCGATATTCCAGCCATTCAGTCGGCAGTGATTTTGGCAAGCAGCAGTAATCCCCGCCAATTCATTCAGCGGCGAGGGCGTATTCTACGTCCGAGTCCAGGCAAGGAGAGGGCAGAACTGTTTGACATGATTGTGGTTCCGCCCGATTTGGGTCGGGAATCCTGGAACATAGAGCGATCGCTGCTGCGAAAAGAGTTACGGCGGTTTATTGAATTCGCAGATTTAGCCATCAATAGCGGACAAGCCAGAAAAATACTGCTACCTTTGCAAGAAAAGTATCAATTGTTAGATCTCTAATCCTGATGAGCACAGAAACTAACGACATTGAAGAACCTATTACAACCGCACCTGCTGAAGTTGAAAAGATTATTCGAGCTGTGATTCTGTTGGAGAAAGAGAATATACACTCGGATCGACCCAGGATTAAAGCAGACATTCTCAAAATCATCAAGGATGCGGTTGAATGAGGCTACTCTCGATTAAGCTGTTTAATTTTCGCCAGTTTTGGGGTGAAGTCGAAATTGAATTCGCTAACTTTTCAGGACAAAGTGTTACCGTGATTCACGGCAATAATGGTGCAGGCAAAACAACTTTGCTAAATGCGTTTACTTGGGTGTTGTATGGGCAGCACACAGGGGCATTTGCGTCACCAGAGCAGCACATTAATAAACGGGCGATCGCGGAAGCAGCATTAAACAGCCGGGTTGATTGTTGGGTTGAAGTTGTGTTTGAGCATAACAACAATCGTTATCGTGCCCGTCGATCGTGTTACCTCGAAAAAACAAATTCAGACGACCTTCAAGAGCAAGGTGGCGAACTAGCCCTGCAAATTAATAACAAGTTGGTCAAACCGCCCGAACTACCAGAAGACAAAATTGGACAGGTTTTGCCAGACAGCTTACATCGTTATTTCTTCTTTGATGGGGAACGTATCGATCGCATGGCAAAATCTGAGAACAAATCAGAAATTGCGAAGGCGATCAAAACGCTACTGAGTGTGGAAGTATTAGATCGTGCGATCAATCATCTGAAAGAGGCGCGTCGATCGCTCGATAAAGAACTTGCAGAAATTGGCGATCCTGAGACAAAACGCCTGGTTCAAGCTAAAACCGATCTCCTTGCTGAGAAGACAGAACTCGAAGTCAAACGAGAAGCACTGTCAATCGAGATTGACGACCAGAAATATTTGCAAGCCCAGACGAGTGCCGCATTGCGAACCTACGATCAAATCGGGCAGATTCAGGCACGACGGGACGATCTCAAGCAGCAAGTTGAAGAGATTCAAGCACAGTTAGACCGCAGTGAAGATAAGCTCCGGCGCACGATTTCAGCGCGAGGCTACACTGTGTTTTTGACAGATGCGATTGCTCAATTTCGCACCCTAGCCGATGAATTACGGCAACGGGGAGAGCTTCCGGCTGGAATCAAACAACAGTTTGTGGAGGATTTGCTGGAGGAAGAATCGTGCATCTGCGGCACTGCGTTAAAAACGGGGACGAAAGCGAGAAAACAAGTCGAATCTTGGCTCGATCGTTCTGGAATTCAGGATGTTGAAGAGGCGGTGATTCGGATGGGCGGAGAAGTGAGCAGCATCGAACGGCAAATTCCTGAGTTTTGGGCGGAAGTGGAGCAGGAGCAAGCCAGCATTGAGAATTTGCGCCGTCATCTCTCGACGCTAGAAACGCAGCTTGACGACATTCGGGAACAGTTAAAAGGGAACGAAGATGTGAATGTGCAGGGCATGGAGCAGCGATTAGAGCAGATTGAGAACAAGATTATTGAACTGCATCGGGAAGATGAAAATGCGTTTCGGGACATTCAAGAGCTTGATGCAGAGGTATCAAACCTGAATAAGCAGATCAAAGATCTCAAGGCAAAGAGCAAGCAACAGGCACAGATCAAACGGCAGATTGCGGCGACTGAAGACGCGATCGTTCGGATCGAAGAAGTGCGGCGACGAGTGGATCACAAGTTTCGCGCTGTGCTGGAAATGAAAGTGCGCGAGATTTTTCGGCAAGTTTCGTTTAAGACTCAAGTGCCAAAACTAACCGAAAATTATGAACTCGTTCTGGTCGAAACGCTGATAGATGGGGAGAGTATTGTGGCTCCATCGACCGGGGAAAACCAAATTCTCAGCCTTTCGTTTATTGGTAGTATTATCGATCGCGTCCGCTATTGGAGCAAGAAACATTCTCTGCTTGGGTTAGCGGATAGTAGTTTCCCGATTGTGATGGATTCGCCCTTTGGCACGTTGGATAAGAATTACCGTCGCCAGATTGCCAAGCTGATTCCAACGTTGGCAGATCAATTAGTCGTTTTGGCAACGGAAACCCAGTGGCGCGGCGAGGTCGAAACGGAAATGGCTTCGTATATCGGCAAAGAATATGTTTTGGTGTTTAATTCAGCAAAATCTGAGGGTCAGTCGGAATCGATCGAGCTAAACGGCGAGACATATCCTTTAGTTCGGCAAAGCCCGAATGAGTTTGAATATACGGAAGTTTTGGAGATCGATCGACGGGATTCTGCGGGATGAAAACCGATAGCCTGTTTTACCGAATTTTTCAGTTTGCGCCCAGCATTTTATTTGAACTGATTGGAGAATCTGGAGAGGCCGCTAGAGACTATACGTTCCGCTCTGTGGAACTGAAGCAAACTGCTTTTCGGATTGATGGTGTTTTGTTGCCGACTGGGGATGATCTCCCTGTTTATTTTTGCGAAATTCAGATGCAAAAAGATCAGCAGCTTTATCATCGATTCTTCGCTGAACTCTTTTTATATCTGGATCAAAATCCGGAGACGTATGATTGGCAAGGGATTTTGATTTATCCGAGCCGCAGTACAGAGCCAGATCAAGCGAGGCTGCATCAGGTTTTGCTAGACAGCCTGAAGGTGAGACGGATTTACCTAGATGAGTTGGAATCGGTGGCAGAATTGCCGTTGAGCGTTGGGGTAGTCAAACTGATTGTTGAGCCGGAGGAAACGGCGATCGAGCAGGCGAGGCGATTAATTGATCGGGCGCAGCAGGAAGCGATTGCAGAGGCTTCGAGCCAAGCGATAATTGATTTGGTTGAGACTATCATTGTGTATAAGTTTGCGACGCTAAACCGGGAGGAGATTCAAGCCATGCTGGGATTAGAGGATTTGAAGCAAAGTCTGGTTTATCAGGAAGCTTTGCAGGAAGGGCGGCAAGAAGAACGGCGCGAGACAGTAGAGAATTTGCTCAAAGGTAGATTTGGCGAATTGGATGAGAGCTTGTTAAGTGTTGTGGAGGCTCTGATCAAACTCCCGTCGGCTGAGTTTACGCCGCTGTTGCTCCGATCGTCGCGTGAGGAGTTGCTCGATCGGTTTGGGCAGAAATCGTAGCGCGATCGCGGGTTCGCCCGAATCGAAGCAGTGCGGCGACGAGTCGATTACAAGTTTCGGGCTGTGATAGTCTTTCAGAATTACAACGTAGGTCTAAGATAAGGCGTATTGTGCAATGTTTTACAGATTCCAATTGTTTTAATTTATGAAAGGTAGAGTTAGGGTTGCAAAAGATAAGGCAGAGTTTATTCGATCTCTGAAAAACTCTACGAATCCTAATTCCCCTTTCCAGACTTATGCTGACATCGTGACATTCGCGGCTGTGATAGGCGCAAAGCGTAAGAAGCGCGAACCTTTAGAGGGAATTTCCCTGAAGGAGCCTGATCCGATTCCGCAAGAGCAATTTTTCACTAGAGGCTATCAGCCTGTTATTAATCTACTTGCAATCACAGCGACAACAGATCCAAAGTCTCTCGCTTCAACCGAAGGATCGTGAATTAAATAAGGTGTAATTCTGGTTTAGCTGTATAGTTCCATTGGG
>CAXUFL010000034.1:0-53119 GCA_964250455.1 uncultured bacterium | reverse complement strand
GCACTTCGTCTGTGTAGCCGCGCCTTCAGTCGCGCCCGCTTAACCGCAACTGACGCTCACATAGCATTCTAATTTCTTCTGAAGCTTGCGGGTTGTGCGGTCTAGCCTTAAGTAATCAAGACTAAAAGCTTTTTCCCCATTGCTCATAACCGCAAACGTTCTGATTCCTAAATCAATACTGCACTCCGAAAGTCGCTCTTTCTCCGCTCCATTGAAGTGAAATTCTCCCAGCTAATGAGTTAAACCAGTGAATGGGCCGCTTGCTTGATCGGGGCGAGAAGTTCTAGCGGGATGTGAAGGCTATTAAGCGATCGATATTCCCGATGTTCGTCGGGCTTAACGTCAGCAGGAATGCCGTGGAAGTCACTACCGCCGCTCATCAATAACCCGTACTGAGCGCACATTTCTTTTAGACGTTCCGCTTGCCACAGGGTATGGCTTGGATGAAAGACTTCTAGCCCCATTAAGCCAGCTTCGACTAGTTCAGGAAGCACTTCTTTTACAGGTGCGCCTCGAAATAGGTACGGATGCGCCCACACCGGAACCGCTCCACAATCGCGCAGCAGTTTGATGCCGTCGATCGCGCTAAATTTCTCGTACTGCACAAACGCAGGTTTATCATCGGCAAGAAAGCGATCGAAGGCTTCGCGCGAAGATTCAACATAGCCTGCTCGTACCATTGCTGTTGCAATGTGTGGACGACCCGGAGCCATGCCTTCCCCCATCGGAGGAAGCTCGATCGGGTAGCCGAGAGCGCTTAGTTTACTCAGCATTTCTTGAGCGCGGCGTTTGCGTCCTTCGAGGCGTTCTGTGAGCGGAGGAATCAACCGATCGCGGTTCGGGTAAAAGCCGAGAATATGCAGCGAACGATCGCGATGAACGGTACTCAGTTCAAGGCCGGGAACGATTTCAAGCGAAGGCGGAGCGGCGGCAACCGCTTCATCCCAACCGGAAACCGTATCGTGATCAGTGATGGCTAACGCTTGCACTCCCGAAGCGATCGCGGTGTGAACAAGCTGGGTCGGCGTCAGGGTGCCATCCGAGAAGGTTGTGTGGCAATGTAGTTCTAACATACCTCTAAATTAGCGCAAATCTTTATGCCCGAAGGCCCTGAAATCCGTCAAGCGGCGGACGAGATCGCCGCAGCACTCCTTGATCGCCGCATCAGCGAAATGTTTTTTGCCTTTGAGCATTTGAAGCCGTATGAATCAGAGTTTGTCGGGCACTGCGTAACGGCGGTGCGCACTCGTGGCAAGGCGATGGTGATGTGTTTTACGAATCAGCTTTATATCTACAGCCACAATCAGCTTTATGGACGGTGGTATGTCAAAAAACGCGGGTCGTATCCAGACACCAAACGCCAGTTGCGCCTAGCGATTCACACGGCTCAAAAATCGGCGTTGCTTTATAGCGCATCGGATATCGAGGTGCTGCAAGAAGCTCAATTATCAACGCATCCGTTTCTGAGTCGGATTGAGTTAGATGTATTGGATCAAGCGGTTACCGTTGAGCAAGTTGAAAATCGGTTTCGAGATCAACGGTTTTATCGGCGTCAGTTGCCGATTTTGCTGCTGGATCAGCATTTTTTAGGCGGGTTAGGAAACTATTTGCGCAGCGAGATTTTGTTTGTAGCGCGAGTTTATCCGGCAATGCGTCCGATCGATTGCGCAGATTCACAAATTACAGCACTAGCGAAAGCGGTTTTATCAGTTGTGCAGCAGTCTTATAAAACAAAGGGAATTACAAACGATTTAGAAATTGCAATGCGTTTGAAATCGCAAGGACACACGCGAAGTTATTATCGTCATTATGTGTTTAATCGAGACAACAAACCTTGCTTTGTGTGTGGAACGTCGATCGTTAAAGAAATTTTAGCCGGACGCAGACTGTATTACTGTCCGCATTGCCAAGCTCAAAGCAAATAACCTTTTGGAACATTAACCCAGGTTCCAGTTGCGTTAGATTCGTGAGCCAGATCCATGAGCAATTGCGAGTAAACGCCTTCTTTGAGCGATGGCGGTCGCGATTTTTTCTGATCAATACTCTGCACCCACTGATCAACCACGCGAATAAACGGTGCAATTCGACCATCGCTGAACGTTTGAGGAAATGCGAATCGATCGAGCATTTGCAGTTCCTTGAGTTCCTGTCCAATTTCAGCGCCCCAAAGTTTGAAGCCGTGGACATAATCTTTTTGGTTATCGTTGCCTAAAATCAGTGTGCCGCGATCGCCGTACACTTCAACCCAGTGCCCGCGCCCGTTGGCGGTGACAGAGCTAAGGCAGACTTGACACAGGGTTTTGTCGCTTAGTTCAAGCGTGAGCGTGCAGGTATCATCGGAATCGACGAGCTTTAAAGTTCCTGTTGTGGGATCAAGTCGATCGAGAATGGCGGTGCTAAGTCGAGCGGTGAGTCGATCGATGTCCCCAAACAGCCAAGCGACGTAATCGAATAAATGCGACCCGATCGCGCCTAGTGCGCCGCCGCCTTGATCTTTTTGGGCGTACCAGTTCCAGGGGCGAGTAGCATCAGCCCGACTAGAAACCAGCCAATCGATCTTGATTAATCGCCGTTGTCCGACGAAGTGATTTGATAAAAGTTCTGCGAATTGCTGCCACGCTGGAACAAAGCGAAACTCAAAATTCATGCTGGTGGCAACTCGGTTAATTTGCGCCAGTTCGTAAAGCTCTTTGGCTTCGGTAACGTTTAAGGCAGTGGGTTTTTCTAGCAGTAAATGTTTATTGGCTTCTAAAACGGTTTTTGCCATTGAGTAGTGCAAAAACGGCGGCGTTGAGATGCTGACGGCTTCGACGGGGGGTAGTGAAACAACGGCGTCGATCGTGTCGCAAGCGTGCTCGATTTGATGGGCGGCGGCGATCGCTTGAGCGGTTTCTAAATTGCGATGATACACGGCAACAATTTCAGTGCGCGGATGAGCTTGAAAGCCTGGAATGTGAACCTTTTGACCAAACCCAGTTCCAACGACTGCAACGCCAATTTTAGAAGCCATAAAACTTAATTTGTTGATCCGCTTGTTAGTTTACTGTAAAAAGCGTAATACAAACGGATAGCGGTAAGATTGTCCGCGATACGCTCGGATTGCGGCAACAATGCAAACACACCCTTGAAATATCGCAAACAATGCAACCACGGCAACTCCAAGAAATGCAACTACCGATAGCGAATTCGTTAAAGCTGCTGTATTAGACGCCGTAACAGCGCAAGTTGAAAACGCCAAAAACAACCACAAAATGATGGCAATGATAAAGTAAATTGACATGGAAAGTTGAAAATTAATTACTTCACGACCCTGCGCATCAATAAACGGATGTCGATCGCGTCCAACCCGCCAAACAGTATACGGAACGAGTACACCAAGAAACGGAATAAACAACAGCGTGCTAATCACGATCGATAAAATTGCAGAAAGGTGACACCACATGCCCCAGATTCGGGCGGATTGCTCCGGGAGTTGATTCATCGCTCGATCGTCTTTTAAGTAATCGATTTGATTATGAATTCAATCATCTTATTTGCATAGTCTTAAAATCTCTCATACAACTCATTTTGAATTCTATTAAAGCCTTGCTTAAAAGCATAAGAATGCAGATTGATAGCGCCCTGGTTGTGAGTTTGGAATCAGAATGGCTTGACGGTTAGCGACTCAAGTTGCGGCTACACCCAATAAAAGGTCGATCGCATTGCCAAGCCAAATTATTTGCATTGTCATATCAGCACAAGCTGGCACGACTGCGCCTGAGAATTCATAGTACAAAAACTCGCGTCGCTGTAGAATAACGGTGCGTGAGCGAGGTTGCGATCGATGCGGTTAGGAAAAGTCGTCAAATCTAATTCCCACTGTGATTATGTGGTGCAGGTCGATGATGCAATGGACGTAATCGACGCGCCCGATGCCGATGATTACGGATTTGGAACGTTTGTGAAACTCGAAACGCCTGATCGACATTGGGCGGTAGGAATTGTTTATAACTCTCAGTTGCTCAATCCGTTGTTTATGAATTCCGGAATTCGACTTACAAGCGAACCGGATCCGGTTTTTTCTCCTGACCAAGTTCAAGAAGTTCGGACGCTGTTATGGACGGTACTAGTTGGGTTTCTTGATACCAGCAAAGAAAAGCGCTTTGGCTTTCAAGGAATTCCGCCCGTGATTGTTCCGATTAATACGCCCGTTGCGAAAATGGATTGGGAAGAAATTTATCACTTTCATCTCAACGCGCAGGGTCGATCGCAGTTTTGTTATTACAGCCATTTGTTGCACTGCGGCGGTACTTTCTCGGTACAGCTTACGCATCAAGTTTTAGACGAACTGATCAAAGCAAATTTGTTTCAAGGAGCCGAAGAACGGGCGCTGATTGTGCTGCGTCGAGAACTCGCTTGGAAAAATACAATGGGGGCCATGCGCTAAAAATAAAAAACCCCGACCCGAAAGCCGAGGTAATAATCAGGGTGCATCTACCATTCCCCTATTCCTGCCTCAGCGTGTGCGTCCGGACAAACTTAAAAAATTTCTATGCGATATCCTGTCACGCCTGATGGTCGCTATTTTGTTGTTAAAGGACGACTGTGGCGCTGTAGCAATCCGAATTTAAGCGAAGAAACGCGATCGGGCCTGGTCAAAGATCTGATGCAGGCTCGCCGCAGCGTGAAACACGCCTTGCACAACCAAGACGAAGCCGCGCTCAAGCTGGCTCGACAACAAGTTAATACGGCAAAGGTTGCACTCGGTGAACGTGGAGCGGTTTGGTGGAACGACAACGCACCTGACTATAATCGCCAACTGGTGAAGAATACACCCTACGCGCAATGGTATGAGTCAATCTCGTAGAAGTCTCTGCTAGAGCCGATCAATGCTTTAAGCGGCGACATAAATTGCTGACTGCACTTTACATTGCTGAAAAATGTAGTTAAGTGCTGCAAATAAAGGATTGAGTTCTTGAATTGAGAAAAAGGTGATATTTCGAGTAAACACCTCTGCTTCTAATTTGCCGAACTGCCAGCGATCGCCGTTTGAGACAATTCCAAAAATGATGATTTGAGGATCTTGATTTAATCGTTGAGCCGCAATCATCTCGGCTAAGCATTGCGCCCAGCCTGCTTCAAAGTTATCTTGCTTTGCTTCGACAAGCAAAAGATAAGGTTTGTCGAATACCACTTTTCCGAGCGGCGTTTACCCCTTCGGGGAACTGCGAAGCAACCGTCGCGCCAGAATATATTCTGGAAAGCCACCCAGCTTTTCATCGTAATTCAATGATTGATGGCTCCAAATAATGAAATACTCTCGGTACTGCTTCCAGATTTCTTTCAAAACTGGATAAATCAAGTTTTCACAAATGGCGAATTCAGAATTATCGACAACCGCTTCGCGCATCATAAGCTGCAAATCATCGCGAAAATACTGCGAGATTTCAAAAGCGAGTTGTTCAACAAACTCCGCTTCGGTATAGCGCACTTGAAATTCTTTGACGACTTCCCCGATCGTTTTGAACTGACTCAATGACATTGATCGACTCCTTAAAAACTAACGCCGATTTTTTGCTTTATGAGGTTTTCGATCGCGATTGTCGCGTCTACTCGTATTTCGTTCAGGAAAGGCAGCATTGTAAATGCGTTCGTTTGCTTCGGCCGACTTGAACAAATCGACGATCGGATTCGGATAATTCACACCTAAGCGAACACCAAACCGCTCTTGCTCAACAGGTAATAGTCTCCAGGGTTCATGCACTTTAGCGGCAGGAACGTTAGCTAGAACAGGTAGCCAGTGCTTCACGTATTCCCCGTTCGGATCGTAATCTTTCGCTTGCTTGGTGATGTTGAAAAACCGGAAGCCTCGCGCATCGTTCCCCACGCCTGCGGTGTAGTTCCAGTTGCCCCAATTGCTGCACACGTCGTAATCGATCAGCAGCGATTCAAACCATTCTGCGCCCCAGTGCCAATTAATGCCAAGATTTTTGGTCAGAAAGCTCGCCACATTTTGCCGTCCGCGATTCGACATAAAGCCCGTTGCGGCGATTTCTTGCATATTGGCATCAACAAGCGGGTATCCGGTTTTACCTTCACGCCACAAATCGAAGCGCTCGCGATCTTCTTTCCACGGAATCGACACGCCTTGTAAGCCCGATCGATAAAAAATCCGATCGCCATGCTTGGCGCAAATAAACCGGAAATAATCGCGCCATAGCAGTTCAAACACAAGCCAGTAAGTTGAATCGTTCTTAAACCGTTTCGATTCGTATTCTTGAATTTGCCAATAAATGTATCGCGGCGACAAACAGCCTAACGCCAACCACGGCGAGAATTTCGACGAATAATCCGCGCCTAACATGCCGTTTCGCGTTTCTTTGTAGTCTTTGAGGTGGTCTTGCTGCCAGAAATAATGATCCAATCGCACCAAGCCCGCCGTTTCGCCGCCTTTAAAAGGAATCACAGCCCGCGAATCAATCGGAGGCGCTTCAAGTCCCAAATCGGTCAGCGTTGGCAATTCACCGGGATCGATTAACGGTAGCGGCTCGATGCGCTCTGGAGCAGAAAAGACTTCGTAAACCGTAGAAGACTTTTCAACCTGCTTGCGAAACGAGGTAAACAATTCTGGAATTTGGCTGATTTCAAACGGCAAATCTTCGGGGTGATACAGCGTGTGACCCCAAAACGATTGCGTTGAAACGCCAACAGCGCTCAAGGCTGACTGTAAAGCGGTTTCGACGGCGGTTTCTTCGGATGTGACTTCGCGATAGAAATAAACCGATCGCGCTTCTAGCGACTGCGCGATCGACGGAATGACGTCTTCAGCTTTGCCGCGTCTGACAACTAAATCGCTTCCCATCCGTCGCAGCGTTTGTCGTAAATCGCTCAAACTTTCAAGCAAAAACTGCGCTCGAAACGCTCCGGTTTTTGGAAATCCATACGGCGTTCTGCCAAACTGTCGGGGATCAAAACAATAAACCGGAATCACGGTTGCCCCAGATCGGACGGCTTTAATTAAAGGTTCGTGGTCTTGCACTCGCAAATCGTTGCGGTACCAAATGAGAATGCGCGGTTCTGCCATGCTTCAATTCAAACGCTTCATGACTTCGATCGTAGCGCTCAAACTCGGTAAAAATAGAGTTAATCCGATTCAAAAAAGCGTCTATGCCACTTACTGCAAAAGATTTAGAAAAATTTCAGTCTTACGAAGCTGATTACCAAATGGAGCTAGTCAACGGAGAAATTGTCGTTATGAGTCCGTCTGGATACGAATCCGAGGAAGTTGCAACGCTTTTTGCAGCAGAGCTTGTAAGCTGGGTCAAACCTCGAAAACTGGGACGTGTGACGGGTTCAAGCGCAGGATTTCAACTTCCCAATTCAGACACTCGTGCGCCCGATGTCTCGTTTGTGCAAGCCGATCGATTGCGTCGTAGTCCTCGCAGTTTCGCTGAACTCGCACCCGATTTAATAGTCGAAGTCAAATCGCCCAGCGACAGCATCACCGTCTTGCGAACCAAAATCGATGAATTTCTAAGTCAAGGAACGAAAGTCGGAATTTTAATCAATCCGGAACAGCAGTGGGTTGAAGTGCGGCGCATTAATCAAGATCCGATCGTGCTCAAAACCGGAGATATTTTGAGCGTTCCCGATGTGTTACCCGGTTGGGAAGTGGCGATCGCGGATCTGTGGGCCCCTGAATTCGATTAAAAAGCAACCCCCAGTCTCGGAGGTTGCTGATTCCAAATTCACAATCGAAATCATCTAGCTGACAAAAACAGTCATGCCGCCAAACAACATTCTAACCGCAGGCACAACCAGCGACTGCACAAGCTGAAGCGCAATAAACGCCAAAAATGGCGAAAAATCAATCCCACCCAACGGCGGAATAATCCGACGAAACAAATTCAAATAGGGATCGGTCAACTGGCTCAGAATTGCAAATGGTTGGCTGTACCAATCGATCGTCGGGAACCAACTCAAAAGGATTCTAACCACCAACAGCACAAAATAAATGCCGATAAAGCGATCGAGCGTTGTGGCGAGAAGGTCGGCTGGACTCATAAATGCTGCGTTTCCTTTTAGATCTAAGCAAAACTCATTCTGAACATAGTCTAAGCGATTCACCGCCGATCGTGATCAGACACAAGATACATTACAAATCTTCATCAAAAGATTTTTCGCGATTCACTCTGCGCAACTCCAAAGAATCGCTGCTGCCTGCGGGATAATCGTCGTCGGTTGCTTCGGCGCTGCGCGTTGCGCTAATCGGGCGGCCATTCACGCTGCTCAACTGCTGCCGCACATCGTCGATCGCGTCGTTAAGCTGCGCAATTTTATCTTCTAAACTGCGTCGGGCAAGCTCGATATTTTGCTCGGCTGATCCGCGAATGGCTTTGCGTTTCGCTCTGGCGGTTTTCGCGTCGGGCAGTTCAGGTTTTGAGCGGGTTGATTCATCGGCTTCGGTTAATCGCGCTTGTGTCAGCACGGCTCCGACCACGCCGCCGACCACGCCGCCCACGATCGCGCCTAAGACAAATCCACCTGAAAAATTATCTTGCTGACTCATGACTGATCTCAGAGACTGCTCTTATTGTATCGATTGCAAAGCAACTTCCTTCGGAATCGACGGTGATTAAATTCACGCCGAATTGCGCTGCCGCATCAAATCATCCATGATGCGGTCAAATGGTTCAATTTTAAGTGCCAAAAATCCGATCGCCCGCATCGCCCAATCCCGGCACAATAAAACCTCGTTCGTTTAACACTTCATCGATCGCGGCTGTGAAAATTGTCAAGCCTGGATACGCCGCTCCCAACTTCTGCAACGCTGGTGGAGCCGCTACAACCGCCACCATTCTCACCATTGCCGGATCGACGCCGCGCTTGATTAATTCTTCCATTGCTGCGATCGAGCTTCCCCCAGTTGCCAACATCGGATCAACAATCAGCACTCGCGTTTGCGGATCGATTTGATCGGGCAGTTTATTCAAATAGCAGCTTGCTTGAAGCGTTTCTTCGTTGCGCACTAACCCCAAGTGATAAATCTTCGACAACGGTAATAACGCTTGTGCGCTATCGACTAATCCTAGCCCTGCTCGCAAAATTGGCACAATCACAACAGGAACCTCTGGATTGACAAACGTTGCCGGACAAGGCGCAAGCGGCGTTTCGATCATAACGTCAATCGTCGGTAGCCACTCGCGAATCGCTTCATACGTCAGCCAGCGTCCTAGTTCAGCGATCGCCGTGCGAAACAGCGTTGATGGAGTTCCCGCGTCACGGGCAACGCCAAGCCAATGTTTGATCAACGGATGCGGGGGAACGTAAACGCGCAGTTGCAAAGCCATAAGCGATCAAGGAATCTCTAAATTTGCCCTATCATACTCTCTCGATTCGTCGGTTTCAGGCAAATGGTTTCGATCAAAGCAGCAGAATGCTACTTCATTACTGAAAAAGCTTCTCAATTAGTATTGACAGTCTTTCTCAATAAGCTTATAGTTATTTTCAGTGTTCTCCTCTCTAGAGGATCGGCGCGGGCGCAAGACCAATGAGTTTTGCGCCCGATTTTTTTGGTTGTGGAAAGTACGATCGACGTTTCGAGTTCAAACATTTGAGGTTCTAATCCTTGTCGATCGCGGGTTTTAGTTGAGCAAACGGCGGTGAATTCAGACAGGTATGCTGCGTTTGTTCTGAATCAATCTTGATATCAAAAAATAGCTAACCGTTGGCATAGCGAAACTGAGGACTAGCGCGATTAGCGCTTTGTGCAACTCCAAAGGAACCAGGTTGAACAATTAAACAAATGAGGAGAATAGCTTATGCTCTCGCGCTCATTTAGGTCATCACTTTAGACTCAAAGAAACTAGAGCGCGTCTAATAAATGGCAGAGCAAAAATTCTTAGCTGTGTTAGATGTGTCGTTGATGTGTTGGCTATGTAGCGTTAGTGTTTCAGTCAGCGATCGAGTTCGCAATTCAGTCAATCCTCTTTCGTAGGGTACAGGAGAAGTAGAGCGAGGTTTAGTACTGTGTGAGCCGTGGTGAGACGAACGCGAGAGAATCTATTCGTGATGAACAATGCCTACTCTACCTCTTAATAGTCAAGCTTTACCTTATCCTGATCCGATTCACCCGATCGTGGTGCACTTCATTATTGCAATGGTGCTATTTTCGTTTTGCTGTGACGTGATTGGCTACTTTACTCGCAATGCTCGATTCTTTGAGGTGAGCTTTTGGAATTTGTTGACTGCTGCGATCGCGATTTTTGTAGCGGTTTTATTTGGGCAGTTTGAAGCGGGACTGGCAAATTCCTATCCGGCCTCACAATCGACGCTAACGGCACACACGCTCACAGGCTGGACGCTTTCAGCAATCTTAGCGGCGATTACAGCGTGGCGATTTGTGATTCGTAACCGCAATCCGCTAAGCATTCCGCCCGCTTATCTTGGAGTGGCAACGGCTCTTAGTTTATTAGTGTGTTTTCAAACTTATTTAGGAACGCGGCTGGTTTGGGTCTATGGATTACACGTAGAACCCGTCGTAGAAGCAGCAAAGCAAGGCATTTTGCAGTGAAACGTTAAGCAATTTATCACTCAAGACTATGGCAAACCTAACGTATCAAACAATCATTTTAGGTGGCGGGTTCACTGGGCTGTTTACGGCTTTGCATTTGAGTCACAGTCATTATCCTCGATCGATTATTTTGATCGATCAAGAAGAACGCTTCTGCTTTAAGCCGCTTTTGTACGAATACTTCAGTGGCGAAATGGAACCCGATCAAGTTGTGCCGCGCTACCAAGATCTTTTAGAGCATAGTGGCGTTATTTTTGTTCAGGACAGCGTGCAAAGCATTGATTTGCAGCAAAAACAAGTGCAGCTAACCGGAGGTGACAGCTACTCCTACAGCAACTTAGTTTTAGGACTGGGTAGCATGACGAGCTACTTTGGGATAAACGGAGCGCGAGAAAATGCAATCCCGTTTCGCACCCGAAAAGATGCGATCGCAATTGATCATCATCTTCGAGATTGCTTGCAGCGAGCCGTTCATCTTGATGAGTTGGTGCAGCGCCAGCTCCTTCTAACGGTGGTAATAGTGGGTGGAGGCCCATCAGGCGTCGAAATGGCAGCAACACTGGCAGACTTACTGCCGCAGTGGTATGAAGCGATCGGCGGAAATCCGCACGAGATTCGCATTGTTCTGGTGAATCACGGCGAATTGCTTAAAGGAGATGTCAACAGTCAGCTTCGTGAAAAAGCAGAACAAGAACTCAAAGCGCGATCGATTCCAGTTGAAGTGCTCACGGGTGCAGAAGTGTCTGCAATTCACCCTAATCTCTTGGAATATCAGCGCGACAATCAAACCCAAATGCTCAAAGCAGGCACGATTATTTGGACAGCCGGAACGAGTACGCATCCGTTGATCAAATCATTGCCGATCCCCGATCAGCATCGCGACAAACATGGCCGACTCTACGTTACTCCAACGCTGCAACTACCTGACTTTCCAGAGGTATTTGCAGGCGGTGATTGCGCGATCGATTTTCAACCGACTGTATCGGGCAGAGGTGACGAGTACGAACCCTCCGAACATCAGACCGACCAATCAACCAGCGCTGAGGAACATCATCCCGACCCAAAACCACTGCCGCCAACGGCTCAAGTTGCGTATCAACAAGGTGCCGCGATCGCTTACAACCTGAAATCTCTAGCGCTGGGGTACGACTTAAAGCCAGCAAAAGTCAATCTACGCGGAACGTTGTTGAAGCTGGGGTTAGATAACGCCATTGCGAACTTATTCAACAAAATTCCGATTACTGGCGAAGCAGGTCATTTAATCCGGCAGGGAACCTATTTAGAACTGCTCCCGACTCCGATTCATAACTTTAAGGTTACGACCGATTGGATCAAAGAAGAACTGTTCGAGCAAGACGCTCGCCTTTTGAAGCAAGCCGCAACCGTTGCCGGAGTTGTCGGTGGTCTTGCTGTCGGAACGATCGTGACGCGAAAATTGCTCAGCGCTTTGAGTCATGATCCTAAGGAGCAACTATGAATTCTTAAGGTTTCTATCTTTCTCACAGGCGGTTCTCAACACTCAACGATTCGGCGCGTCCTGCTGGGTTGCCGAATCGACCAAAGGATCGTTTAATCGATCACCGTTAGGAAACCTTCACGCAATATTGCCGCGATCGCGCTTAGTGCATCGCTGGACATCGATTCTCAAAGCGGTTGATCGAGATTTCGTGCATAGGATTTCGTTTAGCATTGATTCATGCAATCATTTACCTATTCAAGCATCAATGTGGAACTTGTCGCTTACTGATCCAAATACTTCGGTGTTGGATCTTAGCGGACGATCGCACGATGTAGATAATCTCTTGGGGGCTGCTTCAAATTCAGGTGTAAATCCTGCGTTGACCCTGATCGCAAATGCGCGACGAGTCGGAGACCCTTTAGCAGAACGACTAAACTAAAAAGATGACTATCACAGCACTCGAAAATCAACAGCAAACCCCAAATAATCCCCATTTGATCGCCAGTGGAATCGGCGCGATCAGTGCTGCGGTTCCTTTGGAGTTGTGCGGAGCACTAATCAATGCAAAATTAAGTCGATCAATGACGCCGATCGGCCTGTTCCAACACGATGCTTGGGACGAACTGCAAGCTTTGTCGAAAGGAAGACCACTATGACCGAACAATTCCAATCCGGATTAGCGGTTGGGGCGAATGCTTTACCTTATCCGGTTCCCATTCATCCGCAGTTTGTGCATTTGACGTTGGGATTGTTTATTATTGCGATTCTCTTTGATATTGCTGGAGCGCTATTTCCGCTCGAAAGACCGCTTTTCAAACCGTTTGGTTTAACTGCGCTACGATCGGGCTTTTTCACTGTCGGATGGTACAACTTGTTCGCGGCGGCAGCAATCACTTTTTTTACCGTTGCCGCAGGCTTTTTTGAACTGCTGCTTGCATTGCCACCTCCACCGGGAAAAAGCGCTTGGGGCTTGAGTGCAGGCACAACGATGCTGATTCATGGCGTCGAAGGAGTGTTGGTCTTAGCTGCGATCGTGGGCATGACTTTATGGCGAGGTTTACAGCGCTATCGTTGGCGCAAGAATGCTCGACGAGAAGTGCAGTGGAGCTACCTACTTGCAGGCATCGCCATGCTCGGAATTCTATTTGTACATGGCACATTAGGCGCACAACTCGGCGATGAATTTGGCATTCACAACACCGCCGCAAACTTAGTGCGTCAGGGTCAAAATCCCAACCTGCATTTGAAATAATCTTTTAACTTTTATGATTCGATTTTTTGAATACGGACTTCTCACCGTTTGCATCGCCGTTTTAGTTGTGGTGAGCTGGTGGATCGGACAGCAGGCGTATGGATGGCTACCGCCGCAAGCAACCGCAGAAGCGGTTCGGGTTGATACCTTGTTTAGCTTTCTCACCTCGATCGGGGCATTTATCTTGCTGGGTCTAGTGGGCATGATGCTTTATTCTGCTGTGTTTTACCGCGCGAAGCCAGACGACTACAGCGAAGGACATCCCGCACGAGGCGGAGTCAAAATTGAATTGCTGTGGCTGATTGTGCCCACGATCGTTGTGCTGTGGATTGAAGCGCAAAACATCAACATTTATCAGCAGCTTAATATTACGGGACTCGATCGCGTTGTGCATCTACACACCCCGCTTGCTCCGGCTCCGGCCGTTGCTGCTACGCCTCAAGAAGCTCCAAAGCCCGCCGCACAACGGATTGAAGTATTTGCCAAGCAGTGGAGCTGGACGTTTCAATATCCGAACCGTTCTACAAGTTCTGAATTGCATTTGCCGATCAATGAAAGCACTGAGCTTAATCTTCATGCACAAGACGTCATTCATGGATTTTATGTCCCTGCCTTTCGACTCAAACAAGACATCTTTCCGGCCCGCGAGACTGCACTCGTCGTCACGCCAAATCGCATCGGTCAATACCGACTGCAAGACTCTTCTTTTAGTGGAGCGGATTTTGCGCTGATGCAAGCAAATGTGTACGTAGAGTCGCGACAAGCTTACAACGATTGGCTGGCGGCTGGAAACCCATCAAGCAGTCCTTTAGTAGCATCCGATCGGAAACCGTTAATCAGAACCGGATGGACGCTTTATTCACCTGATTCCGCCGTTGCGGATGACTCCAGTTTACCGGACAAAAAATCATGACTTTGCGACAAAAGGTTCTTCAGCAACCGCCGCGCTACACGCCCTCAACGCTCGATCGCGAAGCTCAGGGCTGGCGAGAATATTTCAGCTTTAGCACTGATCACAAAATCATCGGTGTGCAATACATCGTCACTAGCTTTTTGTTCTTTTTGATCGGTGGATTGTTTGCGATGCTGATTCGAGCAGAACTGATCACACCGGAATCGAGCTTAGTTGATCGTCCGCTCTACAATGCGTTATTTACGCTGCACGGAACAATCATGATTTTCCTGTGGATTATTCCGTTTAACGTAGGACTTGCGAACTATCTGATTCCTTTAATGATCGGGGCGCGAGATATGGCGTTTCCACGGCTAAACGCGATCGCATTTTGGATTATTCCGCCTGCTGGTTTCTTTTTGCTTTCTAGCTTTTTACTTCCTAACGGCCCCGCGCAAGCAGGCTGGTGGTCTTATCCCCCGATTAGTTTACAAGTTCCACCGGGTCAAGTGCTCAACGGACAGCTCTTTTGGATTTTGAGCTTGGTGTTAATCGGCATTTCCTCGATTATGGGCGGCGTGAATTTTGTGACCACGATCGTTTGGATGCGGGCACCGGGAATGACTTTTTTCCGAATGCCTGTGTATGTGTGGTCGATTTTGAGCGCTCAGCTTTTACAGTTGTTTTGTTTGCCGTCGCTCACAGGAGCATTGGTGCTTCTGTTATTTGATCTAAGCTTTGGCACCACGATTTTCAAGCCGCTACTCGGTGGCGATCCGGTGATTTACCAACATTTATTTTGGTTTTACTCGCATCCGGCCGTGTATGTGATGGCGCTGCCCGCTTTTGGAATTTTTGCAGAAGTGTTGCCTGCTTTTTCGCGCAATCCGTTGTTTGGCTATCGATCACTGGCGTTAGCGTCGATCGGGATTGCTTTGATTAGCACGCTCGTCTGGGCGCATCATATGTTTGCGAGTGCCACACCTGACTGGATGCGAATGCTGTTTGCTGTTACCTCTGCGCTTGTTGCAGTTCCGACTGGCATCAAAGCATTTGGCTGGACGGCAACGATTTGGCGCGGCAAGCTGCATCTTGATACCCCGATGCTGTTTGCAATGGGCGGAGCTGCGATGTTTATCTTTGGAGGAATCACCGGGATAATGCTGGCTTCTAACTCGTTTGATTTACACGTCAACAACACTTATTTTGTGGTGGGACACTTTCACTACATTGTGTTCAATACGATCACACTCGCTATCTTTGCCGGAATCTATTTCTGGTTTCCCAAAATTACTGGACGAATGTACGCGGAAGGCTGGGGCAAGCTACATTTCTGGTTAACCTTTATCGGCGCAAACCTCACCTTCTTTCCGATGCATCCATTAGGCTTGCAGGGAATGGTAAGGCGGGTCGCTGCTTATCCGCCCGAATATCAAGGCTGGAACGTGATTGCGAGTGTGGGCGCATTCTTGCTAGGCGTTTCGACGCTGCCGTTTATCGCCAATGTTGTTGTGTCTCTGTTTCTTGGATCGCGAGCAACCGACAATCCGTGGGAAGCAACTGGGCTAGAGTGGATGACTTCATCGCCGCCCCCGAAAGAAAACTTTGAGGAAATTCCTCAAGTTAACTTTCCTCCCTACGACTATGGCAATCCTAGAGCCTATGGCGAGAATGATCCTGCACAAGACCTGTCATAAATTACGGTTACTCAAGTTCCCATGTCTAGAACGATTCGCGATAGCTCTGCTACACCGCCCGGTGACCGCGCCATTCATCAAGACGAAAGCCCGCTTAATCTAGAACGATTGCGGCAGAAACTACCGGATTGGTTGAAGCGTTTTTTGCCAAGCGGTGGTGGAATGCATCACGATCGGCATGGCAAAGGAATGTTTGGCATGACGCTGTTCTTGCTGTCAGAAAGCATTATCTTTTTTAGTCTTTTCACGGCTTATGTTGCGCTGCGGTTGGTGACTCCAAACTGGCTTCCCTCTGGTGTTTCTGGCCCTCAACTCTCGCGGTTCGTGGTGTTGAACACTGTGATTTTGCTGTCGAGTAGTGTGGTCATTCAGTTTGCAGAACGTGCCTTGAGTCACCGCCGCTCGAATCGATTCCGGGTGTTGTGGTTGATCACGTCGCTCATGGGGACTTATTTTCTAGTCGGACAAGGCATCGAGTGGAGCAATCTTAATTTTGGTTTGCGAAGTGGGTTAGTAGGTGCAACGTTTTATATTTTGACGGGCTTTCACGGGCTGCACGTTTTGACTGGAGTGCTGTTGCAGGTCATCCTGCTAATTCGATCGTTTGGAGCGGCGCAAGGCGCGTCGCTTAGTTCAGCAAATTCCGATCAAAGGCATTTTGGTGTGAGTGCAACAACCTTATTCTGGCATTTTGTCGATGGAATCTGGGTGATTTTGTTTTCGCTGCTTTATCTTTGGCAACCTTAATCGTTCTGGTTCATCTCAATCGTTTTCTTAACTGATCAAGCCGCTTGGTTAAACGATGGCTTTGGAAGCGGTAGGCTGGTTGTTGTGATAAACAAAGATTTCCTCCTGCCTGGCGAAGGCGCGGCTAGACAGACCAAACCCGCTTTTGCGGGTTAAGAGCCAATTGGAAAGACTAGTCCCCGAAAATGCTTCCGGGCACCCGCTCCACCAAAAATTAAGTGCTTCGGCTAGGGACTGCTTTCAACCCCGCTCTAGATTCAAAATCGCTTCATCACGTCTCGATACTGAGCTTCAATCTTGTTAATGGTTTGGAATGACGATCGCGGCACTTTGCGATCGCGCAAGGCTTGATACAAGGCTGCGGTGTCGATCGTCAAAACGTTACCCGCTTCAACAATCGGTTTGCCGTTGATCCAAACGCGATCAACCACATGGGTCGGTCTTCCTAACACCAGCAGTTGTACCGGATCAGTTTGCGGTAAAAGCGAAGGATGACTCAAATCGTAAAGCACCAAATCCGCCGCTTTTCCAACCTCGATCGAGCCTGTTTGGTCGGCTAAGTTAACGCCTTTAGCACCGCCCATCGCGGCCATTGCCAGCGTTGAATGGGGAGTAAGCCACGATCGATAATCTGGATCAGAAACGTTGTGTAGAATGGTTCCGAGTTTAATTGCTTCTAAAAGGTCTTGAGCATCGTTGCTGGCAGCACCATCACACCCAAAGGCGACGTTAACGCCTGCTTGAACACATTTCAAAATCGGAGCAATGCCGCTTCCAAGCCGAAGATTGCTGACCGGATTGTGAACAACCGTTGATCGAGTTTCTGCCAAAATTTCGATGTCTGAATCGCTGATCCAAACCGAATGCGCCAGCGTTGTGCGATCGTTCAAAAAGCCCAAATGATGCAGATGCTCAACGCCGCTCATTCCGTAGCGTTCTTGAGCGAGGAGTTTCTGTGCTCTGGTTTCGAGCAAATGCGTGTGACGACAGAGATTGTGGCGATCGCTTAGTGCAGCACATCCTTGAAGCAGTGCATCCGAGCAGCGATGAAATCCGGTTGGGCCGACTGCAATGTAGATTCCGTGTTCGGGCTGGTGGAACTGCTGCACGATCGAGTCGATCAACGCTAAAGTTTCATCGGTAGAACTTGGCGAACCCGAAGACTTTCCAGGTAAGCCAGAGGTAAACGGCAAATCTTGAATTAACGGCGCAATCACCGCTCGAATCCCGACTTCACGATAGCCTTTAACCAGTGCCGCCACTGATTCGATTTCACGATTAGGAACGATGTAGGCGTGATCAATCACGCAGGTACCCCCCGATAAAACCGTGTCAACTGCTGTACTCAGTGCGCCGAGGTAAAGCTGTTCTAAATCGTTTGTGGATGAATCAATTAAATCTGCCAGCCACAGTTCTAGCGGCAGTTGGGGAATTAAGCCTCGTTGCCAAACCTGAGTGGAGTGTGTATGAGCGTTGACAAATCCAGGCAGCAAAAGTTGATTGCACTCGTCGATCGAGGTTTTAGCCGGATCAATTGCACTAATGCGATCGTGCGTGATTTGGACGTCGATCGCTTGATAATTTCCGTCTTGCGAAACCAAGACATTTTGAATCGAGGTCATAATCTTTCCGTTACCAGAAGCGATGTGTAATTTGTCGATTAAAGGATCTAGCTGAAGCGGGTATCAAGCTTTTTTATAGGTTTTGCGGTACATCTCGACAATATGTTCTCCGGCTGTAATCGGTGCATACTTCGCTGGGTTTTTGGAACTTTGGCAAGTCGGTAAGCATTCCACAACTGCGTCGTAGTTAATATCCCAGAAGAATGGGACAGAGTAGCGCTCAAACTCAGAACGATTGGTGACGCGATGCGGTGTGGATTGGTAATAATCATTTGTCCATCGTGCCATCAAATCGCCTAAGTTAATCACAAACGTATCGGGAAGCGGTTCTGCTTTGATCCAATCTCCGGTCGCGGTGCGAACCTCTAAACCTCCGGTGTCATCTTGCAGCAAAATCGTCAAAATTCCCCAATCGGTATGAGCACCACAGCCGATTTGATTCACCTCTGCATCGATCGGGTGGGGTGGATAATGCAGCAACCGCAGAATCGGCATTGGATTGTTCATCAACGAATCGAAAAAATGTTCGTCTAGGTCAAGAGATAGCGCCAATCCTCGCGTCAGTCTGCGTGCGAGATCGCTCATGATTGTAAAGTAGGATTCCAGATGTTGCCGCCATCCCGACAAATCAGACGGCCATTGATTTGCACCATGATTCGGGAGTTTGGCTTGAACAAGCGGATCGGTTTCGTCGCGCTCTAGTCCAATGTAAAAGCTTTCTTTGAGATCCGCTTGCATGGTCAAATCGAGCGTTTGACTTTTCATCGGTTCGTAGCCGCGTGAAATCGGCGATCGTGCTGTAGAAACTGTATTTTTGACGGTGAGCGGTAAGTCAAAAAACCGCTTGACTTGGGCAAAAGTGGTGTCGATCGTTGCTTTGGCAATGCCGTGATTTTTGATGTAGAAGAATCCAACTTCGTGCGATGCTTGATGAATTTCAGCCGCAACTGCTTTTCGATCTTCTAATCGCTCAGACTGCAACCCTTGAATATCAATCAGTGGAATCGGAGACGATGGCATGATAATTTACTCCGGAGTCAACTAGTTTTCACGTGAGCACTGTTCGCCCGGATTGTTTCAGCAATGCCGCAAGCTTACGCCGCATAATGATTCCAGGCTGATCCGAAGGCATGTGTTGCTCTGCATTGATGTCTAAAGGTGCAGCAAAATCAGTGGATTCTAGAACCGATCGATCTTCTTGCGTTACTTGGCGATCGAAAGCAATAATATCGGCTGCCTTTGCGTCGGCTTCGGTATCATTGCGAATGCAGAACTGAATGATCTGAGATGTGCGATCGTCGATCGGCGTTGCAGCCGTAAAAATCAAGTGCATTAAGCCGTTCGGGTAGGTAATTTTTAACGTGCGGCAAAAGGGCAAGTACCAGGTTGATTCGACATGGCGCATCGTAATGGCTTCAGCAATCTGCAAGTTTTTCTGTTGAGCAGGTGGATTCACTACCGGAACACAAGACTTCACTTGAAACCCGAAATCTAGTGTTTGAAGATCGATCGAGGCTGGAGCAGGTTGAGCTTGATCGCCAAACGAAGCGGCATGAACAAAGCTAAAGTGAGCATTATCAAACGAGTTTTCCATCACTCGTAAGCCGCTACACTGCCACGCTTCATAGAACTGTGGAATGATCCGCAGCTTTGGATCATCAGCTTCCTGAATTTCAGGAATAGGAGTCAAAGGATCATCGTCTAAACAAACCCAGACGTAGCCATAGCGATCGACACACCGATAAGCCTGTACTTTGTAGCTTGCCGGAATGCGCGATTGATCCGACATCTGCGGCACCTTCACGCAAGTTCCGTGTTGATCAAACGACCAGCCATGATACGGACAGCGAAGACAGCCTTCGATCACAACGCCTTTTGAGAGTTGCGCCGATCGATGACAGCATCGGTCGATCGTGGCTGCTGGTCGCCCCTCGGAATCTAGCCAAATCGCGATTTTTTGCCCTAATAGCTCAAAAGACTGCGGCTGCATGACCAACTGATCGATCGGCATAACCGGATACCAGAACCGTTTTAGAACTGGCTGTTGAGTCACTAACATCGAATTTCTCTACTCAATTTAGGGGGCTTCCAAGATCTGTGGCATTAGCCAATTGATTGAGTCTGAGTTCATCGCCGTTGTTCGATTTCTCCATGCGCTTTGAGCAACGCCGCCAACCGATGACGCATCAATATTCCAGGTTTATCCGATGCCATGTGCTGTTCCTCGGCAAGCGATAACGGCGCATCATAATCGGTGCTTTCAAGCACGACTCGATCTTCTTGCGTCACTTGTCGATCGAAGGCAATAATATCAGCCGCTTTAGCGTCAGCTTCGGTATCGTTGCGCAAACAGAACTGAACAACCTGCGTTGATCGATCGTCGATCGGCGTGTAAGCCGTGAAAATCAAATGAATCAAACCGTTCGGATATTGAATTTTCAGCGTGCGAGCAAACGGCATAAACCAGCGTCGCTCATTGGTGCGAATCGTTTTTTCGGCTTCGATGCCTAAGTTCTTTTTCTGCAAATCTGGATTGAGCACTTCAACCCAGTGCTTCATGATAAAGCCGTCTGCGGTTTCGATAATTTCATCGATCGGCGGCGGCACCGGATTGCCTTGATCGCCCCACGAGCTTGCATGAACAAAATGACCGTGAGCGCTATCAAACGAGTTCTCAATGCCGCGCAGTCCGCTTGTGTTCCAGGTTTCATAGAATTCGGGAATAAAGCGAAACGTGGGATCATCGACTTCAGCAAGATCAGGAATCGACTGAATCGGATTCTCCAAACAAACCCAAACGTAGCCGTAACGCTCGGTGCAGTGATAAGCCGGAACTCGATAGCTTTTCGGAATCATTTCTGGCTGGATTTGCGGGACATCGACGCAGTTTCCATTGGAACTGTAAGACCAGCCATGATACGGACAGCGAACGCAGCCTTCGATCACAACGCCTTTAGAAAGTTGAGCCGATCGGTGACAACAGCGATCGCTGATCGCCGCAGGTTTTCCGGCTGCATCGATCCACAGCACCAGGTTTTGTCCGAGCAGTTGAAAGAATTGAGGCGATTCGGTTGAAAGCTGAGTTATTGGCATCACAGGATACCAGAATCGCCGCAAAACAGGTTGTTGAGTCACCAACATGGCAAATTCCTTTAATTTTCTCGACGGACAGCGCTTTCGTGCCAGTTTTTCAGCACCGCATTCGACAACGCTGTAAGCAACACAAAAATCAAAATTCCACTCATCGCAATCAGAAACAATGCCGCAAACATCCGGGGAATTTGCAGGTTATAGCCTGCCATTAAAATTTGATACGCTAATCCAGATTCTGTTCCTCCGGTTCCGGCCACAAATTCTGCAACCACCGCACCGATTAACGCCAATCCACCGCTAATGCGCAAACCCGATAGAAAATAAGGCATCGCGTTCGGAAGACGCATGTAAATCAGCGTTTGCCAGCGTGAAGCGCCATAGATTTGAAACAAATTCAGCAAGTTGTGATCGGTGCTGTTTAGCCCCATTACGGTATTCGACACGATCGGGAAAAACGCCACAATCCAGGCGCAAATCACCAACGCTGCAAACGTATTGCTTTTAAGCCAAATAATAATCAGTGGCGCCACCGCGACGATCGGCGTTGTTTGCAGCAAAACCGCATAAGGAAAAAAGCTGCGCTCGATCCATTTGCTTTGCACAAACAAAATCGAAACCAACAAGCCTAAAACCACGGCGGCAGTAAAAGCAGCGATCGTAATTTTCAGCGTGATCAGCAGCGACGGAAACAGTTCGCCCCAGTCGGTGATCAAGGTTCGCCCGATTAAAAGCGGATTCGGCAAGATGTACGGCGGCGTGTTTGTGATGCGGACTAGGATTTCCCAAGTCAGAAGCAAAACGATGCCCACGATCGCCGGAGCAATCACCTCGATCGAGGTTAATCGCCGCAGCAGTTTGCGTTGAGGTGAACGGGATTTGAGCGGTTTCACGTCCCGTTTTAAGTGCGTTACTTGCTGTAAAGCCATAAGAATTGGGCCAAAATGAAGGTCACGGCATCATCGACAGTTCCAACGACGCTTCGGCAAGCCGATGTGAAACGTCGCGACAGTATTGATTAAACGATGCAGAAGTGCGGTAGTCTTCGTCGCGAGGATAAGGCGCATCGATATCAATTTCAGCGATCACCCGCCCCGGTCGCGCCGCCATAACGACGACACGATCAGATAAATAAACGGCTTCATACACGTTGTGCGTGACAAAAATCACCGTTAGATTCATTTGATTCCACAGGTTCAGCAAATCGTCGTTGAGCCGACTGCGCGTTATTTCATCTAGCGCTCCAAACGGCTCATCCATTAGCAAAATGTCGGGATTTGTGGCTAAGGCACGCGCGATCGACACCCGCATTTTCATGCCGCCCGACAGTTCACGCGGATAACAGCGCTCAAATCCTTGCAGTCCGACTCGTGCGATCGCGTCTGAAGCGGCAGAAAGCTGCTGAGCTTTTGATGCTTTGACCAATTTAAGCGGTAATCGAACATTGTCGAGCACCGTTGCCCACGGCATCAAAGCCGCTTCTTGAAACACATAAGCAAGTTTGTGCGGTTCGTTCATCGATCCTTTACTCCAGGCAATCTTGCCAGAAGTCATTTGTCCTAAACCTGCAATTAACCGCAAAACGGTACTTTTACCGCAGCCTGACGGGCCGACTAAACTCACAAACGAGGATGCAGGAATGTCTAGATTGAGGTTTTGTAGCGCAACGGTGCCATTGGCATAAGTTTTGTTGATTTGTTGCAGCGTGATCACTGAATTGGGGGGCATGACAAAAAATTAAGGGCTAGATTGAGTTAGCGAACGGTTCGACAGGTTTTTTCGCGGCGTTGTTGGGGAACTTTCCGAATTCACAATCGAAGCCAACTCCTTCGATCGACCTGCCATGATCTCAAGCGATGTTACGTTAATCGCTTGAGCAATCAAGAACGTATCGTTTAACCTTGCTTATAAGCATTTACGCCCTTGTTCACAAAGTTTAGCGTGAATGCGTTTTCGTATTTCACATCTGGCTTGAAGATTCCCACTTGCGTCATGCTGTCAAAAATTTCTTTCCAGCGCTCTTTTGTCATTGCGCCGATTCCTAACTTTTCAGCATCACCACTGACAATGATTCCATACTCTTTAAGCTTGCTCACGCCGAATGCAAGCTGTTGATCGGTCATTTTCGGATTGTCTTTTTTGATGAGTTCGTTTCCGGGCTTTGGATCTTCTAGATAGCTGTACCAACCTTTGATCGAGGCATCTACAAAGCGCTGCACTAAATCAGGATTTTTCTCGACAAGTTCTTTTTTCGTTTCGATCGTCGTTGCATACGGACGATAGCCATGATCCGCCATGAGCAACACCACAGGCTTAAAGCCACCTGCCTGCTCGATCATGTTCGGTTCAGACGTAACATAGCCTTGCTGAATCAGATCCTTATCAGCAACAAACGGGCCGACGTTAAACGTGTAAACGCCTTTTTGATCCTCGCTGTAGCCGAACTTCGCTTTGAGAAACGGCCAAAACGTTGTGTTCGCGATCGACGAAAGCAGAATCTTTTTTCCTTTTAGCTCTTCAAACGTATCGTTGCCACTGTTCGGATGCGCCAGCAGCACTTGTGGATCTTTTTGGAAAATTGCAGCAACCGTGATCTGCGGAACATTTGACTCGATCGCTTTGATCGCATTAATGGCGTAGCCCATATTAAAATCGATCGCGCCGCCCATTAAAAGCTGCGATCCATTCACCTGCGGGCCGCCCATTTTGATTGTCACATCCAGCCCGTGCTCTTTGTAAATTCCCTTTGCAACCGCTTGATAAAATCCACCGTGCTCGGCTTCAGCAAACCAATTCGTTCCAAAGCTGACTTTATCTAACTTTCCAGCATTGGCAACGGTTGAAGAAGCAGGACTCGCAGGCGTAGACGCCGTTTGAGAATTAGAGCACGCAGAAACGATTCCCGTTCCTACCGCAAGCGTGCTGTACCGAATAAACTGACGACGATTCATGCCTAAAATGCGGAACAAAGACGGATTGACCTGATGCATAACGCGCTCCGATAACGACGATTGGCAGCTTGAAACAAATTTTTGGGTTCTAACGAGTCAAACGCTGAGGATTCAAGTAAGCTGAGTATACAAAGAGAAATGCAGGCGTGTGTTTTCGCTTGTATACAACAAAGGCTAAGGATTTTTAGCAACAAGATCTGTATATTCAATTACATTTATCTCGATTAAAACGGGTTAGAGCCGAGCATGAAGCAATCCACCGCTAAAACGGGAAGTCGGGTCGATCGCATTTACGACCAGCTCAAGCAAATGGCGATGAACTACAAATTTCGCCCCGGTGAACCGCTTAACGAAGTTGAACTTGCGGCATCGTTTGGCGTCAGCCGAACCCCGCTTCGCGAAGTGTTAAATCGACTGGCCGCAGAAGGACTGCTCGACTTTGTGCCGCGTCGGGGCTTTTCGTGCCGCCCGCTCGAAACCAAAATGATTTTTGATTTGTACGAAGTGCGCTGCGGACTCGAAATGATGAGCACCAAGCTCGCTACCGAACGCGCTACTGACGCCGAACTCGCGCAGCTTGTGACTTTTTGGAAAACCGCCTCCGAGCAGTTCGATCGCTACAGCCCGATCGAGTGCGCCCACTGCGACGAATCGTTTCACGACCAAATCGCCACCCTTTCGCGCAACGCAGAGTTAGAGCGAGCACTCAAAACGGTGAACGCTCGTGCTCACTATTTGCGCTTGATTTCAATGGAGCAAGAACCGTTTCGCCAAAACACTTGCGATGAACATCACGTTATTTTGGCGGCGATGCAAAACCGCAATGCAGAAGCGGCGGCGATGTGTATGTCGGCTCATGTCAGTCTGCGCCAAGAACAGCTTGTTGAAGTAATCAAAGAAGGAATTGCTCGCCTGTACATGACTTAATGCCTTGATGAAATACACTACAATCTGGTGTTCAAACTGTTGAATGCGAGCAGAAAAAGCCGTTTATTGCCATAACTCGAATCAATCCGACGAGCACGATCGCCAATGCCGATCGTCAGCCAAACTGAATTTGTGATGGGATACCCACTTGATTTTTGAGCGCCACAGATCTTGGAAGCTCCCTAAACCGTGCGTTATTGATATCCTGCTGCTTGCAGCGAGAATAAATGTGCGTAGCGTCCACCCAGTTTAATTAACTCGGTGTGGCTCCCTTGCTCAACTACTTTGCCTGACGCCATCACCAAAATTCGATCCGCCATGCGCACGGTTGAAAAGCGGTGAGAAATCAGAATCGCCATTTGATCGGGCGTCATTTCTCGAAAGCGATCGAAGATTTGCACTTCAGATTCGGCGTCCATTGCGGAGGTCGGCTCGTCGAGCACTAAAAGATCTGCACTCGTGCGCATAAACGCCCGTGATAAAGCGATGCGCTGCCATTGCCCGCCAGATAATTCTCGTCCGGCTTTGAACCAGCGACCCAAACGGGTATCAAATTCTTCGGGCATTTCTTTGATAAACGGTAAAGCGTTGCCTTTATCAGACGCGATGATTTGGCGATCGCGATCGTCGATATTCAGCACATCGCCAACGCCAACGTTTTCACCCACGGTAAATTGATACCGCATGAAATTCTGAAAAATCACCCCGATGCGACGCTGCAAAACGTCTAAATCCCACGCTTGCAAATCTAAACCGTCGAGTAAAATTCGTCCTCCGCTTGGCGTGTACAGGCGCGTGAGTAATTTGATCAGCGTGGTTTTGCCCGATCCGTTTTCACCGACGATCGCTAACTTTTCTCCGGGCTTTAGGTGAAACGAAACGTTGCTGAGTGCCGCCTGCTCGCTTTCTGGATAGAAAAACGTGACGTTCTCAAACCGCAATCCGTCGTGAAGAAGCGTTCCCTGCGTTGCGGTGCCGTGCGATCGCGGAATCTTCTGTTCTAGAAATTCGTACAAATTCGACAAATACAGCGAATCTTCGTACATGCCGCCGATCGCGCTCAAAATCGACGCAAACGCGCCTTGTCCTTGACGAAATACCACAAGATACATCGTCAATTCACCAAGCGAGATTTTTCCGGCGATCGTTTCCCACACAATCCAGACGTATGCTCCGTAAAACGCCGCCGAACTAACCAAGCTTAAAAGATAGCTCCAAATTCCCCGTTTGACGGTGAGATCGCGGTCTTCGCCGTACAAGCGACCGAAAATAGCGCGATATCGATCGAGCAGCGTTTGTCCAAGCTGATACAGCCGGATTTCCATTGCGGGCGATTCGTTGGCGATCAGCCATTCAAGATAGTTTTGTTCGCGCGTTTCGGGCGTGCGCCAGCGAAACAGCCGGAACGCTTCACCCGCAAAGCGCGTTTCTGCAACAAAAGCCGGAATTGCGGCCACCATTAGCATTACCACCGCCCAAACCGAAAATCGAATCAGCAAGCCGCCGTAGGTAATCAGCGTCAGCGTGTCTTGCACAATGCCAAACGTGCGCCCCACCAAGCTAAGCGGACGACTCGACGCTTCTCGACGAGCGCGAGTCATTTTGTCGTAGAATTCTGAATCCTCGAAATGGGTCAAATTCAGCGTTAACGCTTTTTCGAGAATCAGTTCGTTTACTTTTTGTCCTAACAGCACGCGCAGCAGCGATTGTGTGAGCGCTAAGCCTTGTTTTCCCCCGGATTGCAGCGCGACCATAATCGCCTCAAATCCAAGATACGTTAACGCCATTGTGCGATCGCCTGGTAATCCGGTACGCGATGCCAGCACAACGGCATCTACAATCAGCTTGCCTGCATAAGCAATCACCGCAGGCAGCAAGCCGCCAACAATCGTAAACAGTGCGATCGCGATCGTTAGGCGTCGGTTGGTGTTCCACACAAGCTCGATCGCGCGGCCGCAATAGCGAAAGATAGATAAAGATTGCGCAGTATTCTGAAAGATGCGCCGGATTGATTGTCGATTCATTCTTTTACGATAGCGCAATCAATTTGGGACGATTGGCAAGAGCAAATTACGGTTGATTTTATGCGCAGAAAACCCGATTTAACAATCGAAGCTGGACAAAGCGAACAGCAGTATTGGCGCGATTTGTGGCGCTATCGGGAGTTGTTTTATTTTCTAGCGTGGCGCGATGTTTTGGTGCGCTACAAGCAAACGGCGATCGGGATTGCGTGGGCCATTATTCGTCCGTTTATCACGATGATTGTGTTTACCGTGATTTTTGGCCGATTGGCAAACTTACCGACTCAAGAATCAGCACCGTATCCGATTTTGGTTTTAACGGCGCTGTTGCCGTGGCAGTTTTTTTCGAGTTCGCTGCTGCAAGCAAGCGGTAGTTTGACGAGTAATGCCAATCTTTTATCGAAGATCTATTTCCCAAGATTGATTATTCCGGCAAGCGCGATCGTGGTTAATCTGATTGATTTTTTGATTTCTGCGGTGTTGCTGTTCGGATTGATGATTTGGTTTCATTACCTTCCATCTTGGCGGATCGTTGCGCTTCCAATCTTCGTTTTGATTGCTATCTTTTCAGCGTTTGGAGCGGGATTGTGGTTCGCATCGTTAAACGTTAAATTTCGCGATATTTCTCAAGTCATTCCGTTTGTTGTGCAGCTTGGATTGTACGTGTCTCCGGTTGCGTATAGCAGTACGATCGTTCCTCAGCGCTGGCGATGGCTGTATTCGTTCAATCCGATGGTTGGCGTGATCGATGGCTTTCGATGGGCGATTCTAGCTGGCAATCAGCCGATTGATCGCTTAGAAATTGCGCTGGCGTTTGTCGTAATGCTAGGGTTGATGTGGAGCGGCATTCGCTATTTTCGCAGTGTCGAACGCACTTTTGCCGATATTATTTAGACGTGAACGATCCAGCGATTTGCATTCAAAACTTAGGGAAACAGTATCGGGTGGCACAGCCGATGCGACATGCAACGCTAAAAGAATCGATCGTGCAAAGCGCAAAATCTGCGTTTCGTCCGCGACGCAAAGCGCGATTCGATGAGTTTTGGGCGATTGATCACGTATCGTTTGACGTGCAGCAGGGCGATCGCGTTGGGATCATCGGACGCAACGGAGCCGGAAAGTCAACGCTGTTAAAGCTTCTAAGCCGCATCACCGAGCCGACTCGCGGCAAAATCGAAGTTTGGGGACGGGTGGCGAGTCTGCTAGAAGTGGGAACGGGGTTTCATCCTGAACTAAGCGGACGCGAGAATATTTACCTCAACGGCGCGATTTTGGGCATGGCGAAAACGGACATCGATCGACAGTTTGACGCGATCGTGGCTTTTGCGGAAATTGAGAAATTCTTAGACATGCCCGTAAAACGGTATTCATCGGGAATGTATGTACGTTTAGCGTTTGCGGTTGCTGCGCATTTAGAGCCAGAAATTTTAATCGTTGATGAAGTGTTAGCGGTCGGCGATGTGCAGTTTCAGAAAAAGTGTTTGGGCAAAATGCAGGACGTGGGCAGAGACGGCAGAACGGTGCTGTTTGTTAGCCATAACATGAGCACGATCGAAGCGCTTTGTAGTCGGGGCATTGTGCTGCAAAGCGGAACGCTCAAGTTTGATGGAACGGCGACCGGAGCGGTTCAGCATTACCTCGATGCGGCTTACGATTTGGCGCAAACAACGGCGCTAGATCTGAGACGCGATCGCAGTGGAAGTGGAAAAGTTCGCGCCGTTAGGTTTAGAATCCTCAATTCACGCGGCGTTGAAGTTGCATCAATGCAGTCGGGAAGCGATTATGTTTTTGAAATCGGCTATCACAATTTCCAAAGCTATACGCTGCACAATGTCGTGATTAGCTTGGATATTTACGACGATCGAGCGAATCGTCTTTTGCTGTTTCGGAGTAACTTTACAAATGAAAATCTGTCGCTTTCTCCAGGCGAAGGATTTATTTTGTGTCGGGTGAATCAGCTACCGCTTACAAATGGTCAATATCGATTTTCCATTTATCTTTCTCAAGCTGACGTCGAAGAATTAGATTTTATTATGGATGTGGCACCGACCGTGATTGACGGCGGCGACTTTTTTGGAACGGGGATCGGTGGATTACCTGCTTACTGCAAAGTCCTAGTTAAAGCGCAGTGGTCTACGCTGCATGAAATTCTTTTAGACGATTGAAGTTATGAATAACTTCTTTTATCGCACTCAAATAGTACCGATGGATCAAACTGCGCCTCGCCCGATTTGGTCGGTGATGATTCCGACGTATCACTGTGCTGCATATTTGCGAGAAACATTAACCAGTGTTTTATCGCAAGATCCGGGTGCTAACGTGATGCAAATCGAGGTGATTGATGATTGCTCGATCGACGACGATCCCCAAAAAATCGTAGAAGAAATCGGTCAAGGTCGAATTCATTTTTATCAACAGCCCTACAATGTTGGACACGTTCGGAACTTTCAAACCTGCCTCGATCGGGCGCGGGGTTATTTAGTTCATTTACTGCACGGTGATGATTGCGTGCGCGATGGATTTTATTACAAAATGCAGCAGGCGTTCGATCAAAATCCTGAAATTGGAGCGGCTTACTGTCGGCATCAATACGTCAACGATCAAAGCGTTCCGTACTATCAGGAAATCTTAGAGCAACCGAAAAGCGGCGTATTAGAAAATAGTTTAGAAAAACTCACCACTCGGTGTCGAATTCAAACACCGTCGATCGTCGTGCGTCGAAGCGTGTATGAAGCGATCGGAGCCTTCGATCGACGGTTGAGCGTGACCGAAGATTGGGAAATGTGGGTCAGAATTGCAGCGCATTATCCGATTTGGTATGAAACTGAAACGTTAGCACTTTATCGAACGCACCAAAACTCTAATACCCGAAGACATCAACGTGCAGGAAAGCGCTTGCAGGATTTACGTCGAGCGATTCAGATTATGCAGGAGTCACTCCCGCCAGAATCCGCACGGCAGTTGACAAAAGCGGGTTATGAATACTACGGTGCTGATACCTTAAGAAAGGCTGAAAAACACATCGAAAAAGGCGACTTTAGAACTGCAATGAATTACATTCGAGAAGCGCTTTTATTTTCGCGATCGCCGCAAATCATTCGAGGAGCATTGCGGTTAGGAAAACAAATGTTAAAGCAAACAAGATGAAGCCTATAAAAGTATTTATTGGTTCGGGCGAATCAAGTCTTTTAGAGCGAAAGGTTTTAATTTACTCGCTGCGAAAGCATAGCGATCGAGCACTAGATATTTATGTAATGAACGGAACGCATAACGCGATCGAACTCAATGATCAGCCTCCGGTTTTAGCGCCAATGTCGCTTAAAGTGAAATATCAAAATGTTACTGAGTTTAGCCTTTATCGATATTTAATCCCTCAGATTTGTGAATATCGAGGAAAGGCGATTTATCTCGATTCAGATATGCTGTGTTTAGCTGATATCGGCAATTTATTTGACGGTGATTTGAACGATCGCGCTTTTTCAGCTAAACGAGAAGCTTACACCCAAGCCGGAGATAAATGGGGCTTAAGTGTGATGGTAATTGATTGCGAGAAAAGCCGTTTTGATTTGGAAACTTACTGCGATGAGATTGCAAAAGGTCAGTATAGCTATCAGGATTTTTCTTGTATGAGTTCTGCCTTTTTACAGCACCATTTTTTCTCGATCGCTGAACTTGATCCAAACTGGAATGTGTTCGACTTTTGCGATTGTGAAACAAAATTAATTCATTATACAAACCTTTATACTCAACCCTGGAAAACTGAAAATCATCCGTTTGGTGAGCGATGGTTTCAGTATTTTAATGAAGCATTGCATCAGGGGTATGTAACAGAACGGGATATTGAATTGAGTCTGCTACGCTATTCGGTGCGTCAGAATATTCGAGAAGGTAACTCGCCTTCAAAATCTAATCGATCGCTAATCTTTCAATCGTTGAAACACACGCTTAAATCCTTATTGAAACGATGAAGATCTCTGTACTTATTAATAACTATAATTATCAAGATTATGTGTTGAACGCGATCGAAAGCGTTCTAAATCAATCTGTTTTGGTTGACCAAATTATTGTTGTGGATGATTGTTCAACGGATCAATCTGCTCATCGATTAAAAGAACGGTTTGAGAATTCTGATTTAGTTAAGCTTATATTAAAGCAACAGAACGAAGGACAGCTTGCGGCATTTCAAGCAGGGTTTGATGCCTCGATCGGAGATATTATTTGCTTTTTAGACGCTGATGATTTATATCACGAAAAGTATGTTGAAACAATTTTAGAATTTTACCAAAATCATCCAGACTGTGAGTTTCTATTTACTTGCGCTGAAATTTTTGGCGATGAATCGCGAATTGCAAGTCGGTACGATCGTACCCGCAGTCTAGGACAGTCAAGAATTAGCACGCTGTATCAACGATCGTGGATCGGTCATCGAACTTCTACGCTTTCGATGCGTCGCTTTGTTTTAGATAAAATTCTTCCGATTCCGTATCTTGAAGATTGGCGAATTCGCGCCGATGATTGTTTGACTTATGGATCTTCGATCGTGGGTGCTCACAAATACTATTTAGCAGAACCGCTTGTTCGATATCGGGTACACGGAAGTAACGGACATTATGGACGATCAAAAACTCGATCAAAGGATTATTTTCAGCAGTACGAAGCAGCGCTCGATCGCTTATTTCAGTTTTGGATTGATAAATATCAGTATCCAAAAGATTTAGACCAGTTTGCGCATATTGAGTTCAAATCGATCGAACAACCCCTTCAAAATGAATTAGAAACAGTTCGATCTTTAATTCGAGGTGCAGCCGTTTCTAAACCTCGAAAATTGCTGATGTTATTGTCAGCTTATCTGCATTTCTTTCGCCACGGCATTTCATCATGTTGCAGCCTAAAGAATTAGTCATTCTTCCGAAATCTGCTTCGATCGAGAGCTTTGATTTAGGTTGTTCAGACATGAGGCGAATTATTGCTTGTCCGAATGCGCCGATCGCGGCAGTCAAGGCGGGTCAAGCAATTTCAGTTCCTAGCGGAACTTTTGACGTCGAGCTAATCCAAGCGCAGCTTCCCGATACGTTTCAGCCGGATTTTGTTAGTTTATCTGCACGAGTCATGACGTTTATTCCTCGTGGTTTGGAAAAGTTTAACTGCCCTAAAGTCATGAAAATCGGTGACACCTTTCATTATGGCGATGGGTCGTTAAGCGGCATCATTCGATATTGTCAAATGCTGGATTGTGATTACCACTGGACTTATCAAAGCGTGCATCATTTGCATTTTTTCATTGAATCAGGGTTGAAAAATGTTTTTTGGCTACCTGCAACGATCGTCATCGATCCTTATGTTCCACTAAATGCCACTCAAATTTCTAACACGATCGTGTTTCGAGGCTCTGAATCTGAACTTCATTGCTATCGCCGATTTATTTTGCAACGCTTACAAAGCGCCTTTATTCCAATCGATATTCAATCTAAACCATATCGCACCTGTCTTGAAGACTATGCAAAAGCGCACATTGTTATCAACTGTAGCTTGAACGGAGATTCTAATCGGCGCGTGTTTGAAGTGCTAATGGCAGGCGGATTTTTGATTAGCGATCGCATTAGTTTTCAAACAGGTCTCTACACTTTATTTCAAGAAGGCGTTCATTTTGAGGGTT
Organism: uncultured bacterium; assembly: GCA_964250455.1. Taxonomy (GTDB): domain Bacteria; phylum Cyanobacteriota; class Cyanobacteriia; order Leptolyngbyales; family Leptolyngbyaceae; genus CAXUFL01. The sequence continues at coordinate 20,253 of CAXUFL010000034.1, read as the reverse complement.
ACGGCAACGAATCTGAACTGATCGAAAAAATTCAGTATTATCTAACCCATCCTGAAAAAGCAAAACAAATCGCCGCAACTGGACAGCAGAAACTTTTAGAGTGCTACAGCCAGCAAGCTGCACAACAAAATCTTTATCGCTACGTTATTCACAACGAGATTGCTGCACCGTTTCGAGTCGAGCACGACACGCGAATTCAAGCCATACAAACCGATTCAACGTTAAAACTGCGGATCAAACTATACGAGTTGATTCAAGAACTTCATCGGGTTTACCGATCGCTGAATTTGCTGTATCACAACGGTGAAAACGCTGCTTTGGCGTCTGATTTAGCAGATTTGCCGCGTTTGAATGTTATCGACTCGAATCTTGCAGAATCTACGATCGCTCAAATCGTCTTAATCGACGCTTCAAATTCGCTGCACACGCTTCAGCAAAAAATTCGTGCCGTCGATCGATCGCTTGATCAAGCCGGATTTTTAATCGTGGTCGGGCAGCCAAAATGGTGGATCACCGTGCGGCTTACCCAGTGGCTTAAAAAACAAGGAATGGTGCCGATTCGGATGCAGATTGACCTATTCAACCAGACACATGACTTATCGACGATCGGGCACCCATTGATTTATCAAAAAATTACCCCTCAAGAGCATCGCAATTCTCAGTCTCTTATGGCACCGTTAAAAACGATACCGATTCCAATCGCTACGGTGCTTCTGCATCAATTCAGGCTTCTACCCTTTGCTGTGCGTTTGAAAAAGATCATTCGCCGATAAGTCGTGCTCGAATCGTTGGTTTCGCTCACTGCAATTTTTGCTTATGCACAATTGTTTCGATCGCAATTGGAAGCCCCCACGCCTGCTTAAATTACTGATTATCAGTGTGTTCGCGCTCGGAGTTTTTTTTCGATTTGTGGATTTGGGCGATCGTGCTTATTGGCATGACGAAACGTATACGCTGTTGCGATCGTCGGGCTATACGATCGGCGAAGTCACCCATCGAAGTTTTGATGGGCGCGTGATCGATCGCGATGAGCTACTCAACTATCAACACATTAACGCCGAAAAATCATTTCTAGATTCGATGCGATCGATTGTGATCGATGAACCGCATCGTGCGCCGTTGTATTACTCATGCGTTCGAGTCTGGATGCAATGGTTTGGAAGCGATGTTACGGCAACTCGTTTTTTTTCTGCGCTGACTAGTTTATTCGCGTTTCCCTTACTGTATTGGTTGTGTTTAGAGCTATTTAATAATGCAGCTGTAGGATTGATTGCGATCGCGCTATTTGCGGTTTCTCCGTTTCATGTGCATTATGCGCAAGAAGTTCGAGAATACGCTTTGTGGACAGACGCTATTTTGCTGATGAGTGCTGCATTGCTGCGAGCAATTCGATTGAATAATCGGATCGCTTGGATTTTTTACAGCGCTACGGTTGCAATCTCGCTGTACACGTTTATTTTGTCGGCAGTCGTGGTGCTCGGGCAGGTTGTGTATGGAGTTGCCGACGGCAAGCTTCGCTGGACGCAAAAAACCGTTGCGTTTTCAAAAGCAGTTCTACTCGGATGGATTGCTTATTTGCCCTGGCTGTCGTTTGCCTTTCTCAACGTTGAACAAGTTGAAAAAACCAGCGCTTGGATGTTTCAGCCAAGCGCACACCAAGTTTTGCTACAGCATTGGTTAACGAATTTTCAGTTTGCTTTTTTTCGCGAAAGTTTAGCGGGGTCGTTCAGGTTTGGCGTTGCAGGTGCGATCGCGCTGTTGGTAATTGTGGCGCTGCGATCGCTTGTAACCTTCAATCGCGGCGCTCAACATTCGGTCAGTCTGTTTATTGCGGTGTTAGTGTTGCCGCTATTTTTAAGCTTGGCGATTCCGGATATGGTTTTAGGCGGATTACGATCGTCGAACGGCCGCTATTTTGTTCCAGGCTATTTAGGCATTCAAATTGCGGTCGCGTATTGGCTGGCAACGCAAACGCCGCAGCGCTTGAATGGGCGATCGAAGGTGATTATCGCAGCGCTATTGCTTGCAGGGGCACTCTCGTGTAAGTCGCAAATCGCGCTTGATCGCCAAAGCGACAATCAAGCGATCGCGCAAATGATTAATCAGTCTGCTAGTGCGATCGTCGTTAGCAACGAAGTGAGTTATGCAGGAGGAGGAACGATCGGCGATGTGCTGGCGTTGAGTCATTTGGTCGGTTCTAAAGTTCGGTTTCAGCTAGTGATTGCGCCGAATCTTCCAGCGATTCCAAAGCACGCCGATGTTTTTTTATATAAACCGCTTGCGTCTATCAAACAACGGCTTGAATTGCAATATACACTTCAACCGATTTATAAAAATAAACTTTTCCGTATCATGAACCCGATTCCTGAGCGTTAAAGCATTGCAGCGCTACCTCAACACGATTGTGGGGTTTGCTTGCGTGGCCGTGACTTTATCGATTCGGCAGTTCACAGTAATACTGGAGACGCGATTGTTTTAGATTGCGTCGTGCAGAATGAACTGTCCGCCTGCAATGACAATGCAAAATTATGGTTGTTAAAACGATTAAGCGACTTGTTACTTGTCAAGGCAGCGTTCAATTAATTAATGCATTATCAGTTTTGTTGCAGCACGAGCGGCTTGGCGCTGCGTCCCGCCTCAAATCGCCGCACAATGCGATTCAGTATCAGAATTACTTAGTGATTTATGAACTGTATGCGCCAAACGATCAAGACCGTGAGTTTGTGGCATTTTTGCGCAGAATGGCAGAAACGGTTTGTGATTGGGTTGCGATCGTATACATCACGTCAGAAATGCGCCACGCGATCAGCGATCAATTAGCGTCAACGCCGCCCCGTCAGATTGCTCAAAGTGTTTATTCTTGGATCGGAATCGACGCGGTTGATGAAATTTATCTGTGTCGCAATTGGCAATTTATGAATCGCTTGTTTCTCAACGTTTATCAATCCGCGCAAAAAATCTGCTACGGCGACGGCATCGGAATTTATTTTTCAGAACAGTCTGCTGTTGTGCGGTACCCAACCCCAGAAGCTACCCGCTCCGCGATTCAACGCATACAATCGAAGCTTCGCGATCGCTGGCATCGATTGCGCGAACGCTTAAAGCTCAAAACCGTTTTATACCCGATCGAGTTTGATTTGGGCTACTTTGTGCTGCCAAATGCCTTTGATGAAGTGCCGCCGATGCCGATCAAAATCATCGATCGACGTGAATTATTAACCGTGTTTCAGAAATTTGTCAATTGGGTTGATTTAACCGTTTATCAAACAGCGTTGCTCAACGCACAGCAGAAAATTGCCATTCTTTTAACCTCGAATCTTTCAGAAGCCGAGCGCATTTCTCAACCGAACGAAATCGCGGCTTATGATCAATTTCTGCGATCGCATCACGTTGATTTAGACACAATTCTCGTGATTAAGCCGCATCCGCGAGACGATATCAATAAAATTCGCCAGTTAGCTAACAAACTCTCAAATTTATGTCAGCGCGTGATTGTTTTAGACACGTTAGAACTATTCTTCTTGCCGTTTGAAATTTTCTTTTTACAAGTCTTTGCACCGCATCAATGGAAACACATTCAGATTTTTGCTGTGAGTTCCGCTTGCTTGTCGTTAAAGCTATTATTTGATGTGGAAAGCGCGATCGGGTTCGGCGAAACGTTAACCTCAAATTTGTTTAACCCAAATCAAGTCGCTCCTCGATTAGAGCACGAAGCAATTTTAATCAAGGCACTTCAAAACATAGAATCAGCCCGTAGCTGTAATGCATAATGCAATGAAGGTTTTGCATATTAATCAATCAGACATTCAAGGCGGCGCAGCGATCGCAAGTTACCGATTGCATCAAGGTTTGCAACGCTTAAGCGTTGAATCAAACTTGATCGTAGGCTATCCGCAAACCACTAATCCCAACGTTGCAGTTGTGCCGCGTCGAGGACGAATCGAAGCGTTTTTAGGGCGTTTTACAAAATCGTTGGGATTGAATTACCTTCAATTTATTGCAAGTCGGGGCATTGCGAATCATTCATTCTACAAAGCAGCAGATATTCTTAATTTTCATAACTTGCACAGCAATTATTTTAGCTATCTTGCCATTGCGCCTTTAACAGCAAAAAAGCCCGCCGTTTTAACGCTACATGATATGTGGAGTTTTACCGGACATTGTGCTTATAGCTATGATTGCGATCGCTGGAAAATTGGCTGCGGTGCGTGTCCATATCCAAATGCTTATCCAGCGATCGATCGCGATAATACCCGATTAGAATGGCGCTTAAAACAATGGGTTTATCGTCGATCGAATTTAACAATCGTAGCTCCGAGTCGATGGTTGTTTCAGCAGGCTCAACACAGTTTACTGAATCGGCATTCAATCCACTACATTCCTTATGGAATTGACACGAGCGTTTATCAGCCCTTTGATCGTCGATCGTGCCGCCATCAGTTCGGAATTCCTCTAGACAAAAAAGTTGTTATGTTTGCGGCTGAACGATTCAGCGTTAAGCGTAAAGGGGGTGATCTTTTAATTCAAGCGCTGCAAGAATTGCCGATCGACCTAAAGCAAAACATGGTAGTTTTAATCCTCGGAAAATGCGCCGATGCGGACTATAACGAACAAAACCCCGCAGGAATCGAGGCTCAAATCGGCATCAAAGCGATTCGTTTAGGCTATGTGCGCGATGATGCGACAAAAGCAATGGCGTACTCAGCAGCAGATTTATTTGTGTTTCCGACTCGCGCTGATAATTTGCCGCTTGTGCTGCAAGAAAGCTTAGCCTGCGGCACGCCGATCGTCGCGTTTGACGTAGGAGGCGTTGCGGATTTAGTTCGACCTGGCATCACTGGAGAATTAGCGACCCCAGAAAATGCAGTTCAGTTGCGCCATAAAATCGTGCAGTTGCTCAGTGCCGATACACAACGCGAAACAATGCGCCAATTCTGTCGCAAAATCGCTGTTGAAGAATACGCTTTAGAGTTGCAGGCAAAGCGATATATTAATTTGTATTCGCAAATAATGCAGCCTACAAGATGATTAGCATTATTACACCTGTTTACAACGGTGAACGCTTTATTGAAACTTGTCTTCAAACGGTGATTGATCAGCGTTGTGAGTTGATCGAACACATTATTGTTGATGGCCATTCAACCGACCAAACGATCAGCATTGTGCAGCAGTACATAAACCGTTATTCGCACATTCGCTGCATGTCTGAACCCGATCGAGGCCAATCAGACGCCATGAATAAAGGCATTTCAATTGCGCATGGATCGATTATCGGTTTTCTCAACGTAGACGATTACTACGAGCCAGATATCTTAAATCGAGTTCTTGATTTGTTTAGAACGCTACCTGAACCGAGTTTTGCGATCGCAAACTGCAATATCTGGGACGATCACGATCGCTTAATCGAAATCAATAAGCCTGCAAAGCTAAGACTCATTGATTTAGTTCAAGGATTAAACATCACGCCATTTCCGTGCAATCCCAGCGCTTATTTTTATCATCGATCGCTACACGATCAAATCGGTCATTACGCGATCGACGATCATTATGCAATGGATCTCGATTTCATTTTGCGTGCGGTGCAAGTCGCAAATATGGTTTACGTCAACGAAACCTGGGGAAACTATCGCCGCATCGAAGGAACCAAAACTTTTATCGATATCGCAAGCGGAAACGGCGATCGACGCATTCTGCAAATAATGAAACAGTATCGCCGTCAGCTTAGCGCTTCTGAGCGGGTTAAAATTTTGATTCTAAAGCTTGATCGGGCACGTCAGTTTCTAGTGAATCTTCCCGTTCGAGCTGTCCGAAAACTTTTGCGATCGTGGCATTAACAGCGCTGTTAATCGTGTTTTTGAAAACCAACCGAGTCGGGCGTAGCAATCCGTAAAGTTGTCGGCGCAGCGCTGTGTGATTCCTCGGTAGATTTCTCTTGATTCGGTAAATTTAGTGGATTTGAAGCGACTTTCGATGACGTTGAAAAATTACGAAGCGAGTCAAGCCAAAACTCATCGGCAACGTTTGAAGAACTAGTGCTGGAAATCCGATGCGCTCCTTCTGTCGCTTGCGAATTAAGCCGGATCGACGGTTCGGCAAGCGGCAACGACGATCGAGAAGCCGTTGTAGGAGAAGCTGTCCGCAGCGCTAAAAATGTCAGACTTCCCATCGAAGCTGCCCAACCAACCAATGCACCAACAGTAATCCATTTTTCAAGTTTGCTATTCATCCCGAACTCCACACACTCGTTGACTTTGTGGGCTTAGACAGCACCGCGCCGTGGCAATCTAAAGGGCGTATTAGGTATTCAGAGTATATCCCAATTAACGAAAAATGAGAAGACTTTGTTCCGTTGTCAACCGTGAAATTAGCAAAATTTATCCGTGGATTACCGGAAGTTCGATTTTGTACAAGGTCAGTGTTTCTACTCAATCGATTCAGTGTATGGTAAATGTGCTAAAGCTTGAAATGCCGAGTTACCTTTACTTTCGGTTATTTTCATCGCGACTATGCCGATATTGCTTTATGAATCTACGACGATTTTGGACATTCATTTCCGTTACGCTTGCCGTTCTGCTGATTTTGGGAACGACGATTCACGCATCAAGCGCACCTGTTGCAAGCCCCAAAACGCAGCTTTTATGGTACGGGCAATCTGCGTTTCGATTAACGACGCCAACGGGCAAAGTTTTACTCATTGATCCCTGGATCACAAATCCGCTTAACCCAAACGGTAAAACTGATTTAGCCGCGATCGATCGCGCCGATTTGATTTTGATCACGCACGGTCATTTCGATCACGTTGGCGATGCGGTGACGATCGCTAAAAAAACCAAAGCTAAGCTTGTGAGTACGGCTGATTTAGGTCAAGCGTTAGTCACCGTCGCAGGCTATCCGAAAGATCAAGCAGGACTTGAAACTCAAGGAAACTTTGGTGGAGAACTGTCGCTGCTCAACAACGAAGTCAAAATCGCCTTTGTTCCGGCGGTTCACAGTTCTGCGATCGCGTCAGACGGTAGCCCTGCTCAATTTGCAGGCAATCCCGGTGGCTTTTTGATTAGCGTAAACAATGGCCCAGTTATTTACCACACCGGAGATACCGACTTGTTTTCAGATATGTCGCTGATTCCAAAGTTTCGTCGCGTCAATGTAATGCTGACCTGTATCGGCGATAAATTTACGATGGGAACGCAACGGGCGGCTGAAGCGGTAAAGATCATCAATCCAATGATGGTAATCCCGATGCATTACGGAATCTTTAATCTTCCCGGCACGCCTGAAGGATTCGCGCAAGCGCTTCGTCAGCAAGGCGTAAAGAGTCAGCTTCGAGTGCTAAAAGCGGGTCAAACCGTGCAGCTTTGATTGATTCAAAGAAAATTCTTACTTGTTTAGAACCTGAAGAAACTCGCTTTGTGTTGAGACAATGCAACCCTTAAGAGTGACGATTCCACGATTGCTGACTTTGTAGCATGTCCGGTGATGGTATTGGCGCAACAAAGATGAAAACAACAATGGAATCGAGTTTGTTCGATCGTACTTTTCGCGATGCTGAAGGCAACATTGTTATCGCACAAAAGCCAAATCTCCCGATTCTAATTTGGGGAACTGCAACGCTACTGCAACTGATTGGATTCGATGGCAAGTTTCAAACGGGCTTAGAGCTAATCGCCTTTGGAACGTTGTTTACTTGGTCATGGCTGGAGATATTTCAGGGAGTTAACTATTTTCGTCGATCGCTTGGTTTAGTCGTTTTAATCGGCTTACTTGTGTTGAAACTCCGGTCTTGACTCGGTTCGCAAGTCTTTCTAGCTTAGTTAGAAAAACTTGTCGATCGGCGCGATCGACCCTATCAGAAACCGCGTACAGACGATAGCAGTATCGATTTTTAGTTAAAGCGACGCTTACAAACGAAAACCCGCTTAATGGCGGGTTCCTACGATAAGTCTTGGTTTAGTTACTCGGCATCAGGCAGTACAAACCCACGCCTTTCTAAAACATCATTGTTAAGATGCCTTGCTGACCCAGCAATAACTCGCGGACTAAGCTAAAAATACCAATCCAAATCACTGGAGTGATGTCAACGCCGCCCAACGGCTGCACAACTTTACGAGTCACCGCTAAAAACGGCTCAGTAGGAATCACAATCCAGCTATAAGGGAACTTCTGCAAATCAACCTGCGGATACCACGACATCACAATGCGGAAAATGAATAGAAACGTCATGATGCCGAGCAAAAGGCTCAAAGCGCCGAGCGTGATCGAGGTAACGTCCATAAATGTTGCGCCAATTCTTAAGCTTTGTAACTAATTCTTATTTTAGCGAAAATCCGTTCAATCCTTGATCCCAACCCAAATTCTCCGAGTTCGGATGGCAAGACTTGAAAGTTTTACACTTACAATCTATACAAGACCATAACAAACTATTAAAATTGTGATCATTTGCGTGCTGTTGACGAGGAATTAGAAAACTATGACGCCTTCATTAACCAATTTTCTGTTGAGCCTTTTAGCTGGAACCGTAATCGTTGTGATCCCCGCAACGGCATTTCTCGTTTTCATTAGCCAAAAAGATAAAATCCAACGCGGCTAATCGTCAATCAACACTCGAAGCCATCAGTGGCACAATTCAGACTCAATATCGTCGATGAATTGTGGCACATTTGATGGCTCATTGTTAAATCGACTCGCTATATTAGATTTCAACCTCAGATGCTGTGTTTGTCGCGCAAACTGAGGTTTTTGCTATGTGGAAAAGTGGAGAAATCAAGCAGAAGCCGCTAACATAGGATTTACCAAGGAGACAGGGCATGGTCAATTTTCAGTTTAATTTAGCGAGTATCTCTGGTATTATCCTCGCGGTCGGAGGGGCGGCCCTCTATGCGGTGCGATCGTTTCGTCCGCAGCTTTCCCGCGATTCCGATATTTTCTTTTCGGCGGTTGGGTTGCTGTGCGGATTGATTCTGATTTTTTACGGCTGGCGCTTTGATCCGATTATGCAGTTCGGGCAAGTTTTGCTGACCGGAGCCGCGATTTTCTTTGTGATTGAGAATTTACGCTTGCGCCAGATTTCGACCGAGCAAGCCAAGCGCACTACGCCGATCGTGGATGACGATCGACCCGTCAGCCGCACGTACAAGGCAGATTTTGACGACGATTACAGCGTTCGCTTTGATGCAGGTCGCGATCGTTCCGGTCGGATTCCGGCAAGCCGCGACTCCTCTGGAGACTTGCGAAGCAATCGCGATGACGAGTACGAGCGTCCAATTCCGCGATCGACGTCTCGATCGGGTGCTCGACTGAATCCCGCCGATCGTTCTCGCCGTCGTTCCCGTTCAGACGATGCGCTGTTTGATGATGTGAACGATAACGGCGAAGATTGGGAAAGCCGTCCGTCTCGTGCGCGTGACACGTCTGCGCGGAGTTCGCGTCCGCGTCCTCGAAATAGTCGAGTTGAAGATATTAACAGCGTCGATGACGCAGGCTATGTCGATTATCGCCCGATCGATTCGGGCGATCGGGGTAAGGATAGCTGGGGCGAGTAAATCAACCGAATCAAAACAAATGTGGAGGGCGTACTGGGTATGCCCTTTTTTAATGATTGTTAATCTGTGGGACGTCGGGCGGGATCGATCGCATCAGCCGCCTAGCGATTAAGTTAGCTTCGCAAGAGACGAGCGGCTACGGCTACGCGGCTACACAAACAAAGTCCGCCTTCGCGGACTACTCTTTAAGGCTGACTCTTAACCCACGAAGGTGGGTTTTGTCTGGTTAGCCGCGCCTTTAGTCGCCAGGGCACGATCAATCACAATCTCACTTCATCAAGCCGCGATCGAACTCCTTCTCAACCCCGCTAAAATCCCAACCAAGTGAAGAAATCTTGTCGAGTTACAAACTGCAAAACTAGCAGCGCCACAAAGCCAATCATGGCAAATCGCCCGTTTATCTGCTCAGCATAAGGCGTCCAACCAAACGCGGGTTCGGGTTGATTATCGTCTTTCGAGTCGGCTTCTAGCGTTGGGTCAGGGGTCATGAATTCACGTTAAGAAACAGCGTTTTTTGATTGTGCCTCAAAAGATTGAACGGATTCAATCAGCGATCGTACCGTTTGCGTGCCTTCGGAGCGATCGAACCTGAGCGGAAACTTTCTACGATTGAGCATTCGCAGTCCGAGCGGTGCAAGACTTATCAACCCTTGTAAATCTCTAAAATTGTTTGCCACAACTTTTAAGCCAAACTGCCGTTCATCGATCCAACCGCCTTGTTTAACAAGCTCAATTAACGTTCTGCGGTGACGAATCGATCGACTCGCTTGATCGATTTTTTGATCGAGAATGTCGTTTTTAATGTTGCCGATTTGCTCCATCGGAGCCACATCCATCGGACAAACTGAATTGCAGTAATAACAGCGCGTACAGCCCCAAACGCCATCGGTGCCCTGATGGTATTTTTCTAAGCGCTCACGGGTGCGATCGTCGCGAGTATCGGCAACCATTCGATACGCTTTTGCTAAAGCGTGAGGGCCAACAAAATTCGGATTGACTTCACGAGCATTGCACTCGGAATAACACGCCCCGCAAAGAATACAGTTTCCGGTTTGATTTAATCGATCGCGTTCTTCAGGCGTTTGTAGAAATTCTCGCTCTGGAACTTGTCGAGCGGCAGTACTAATGTAGGGATCAACCGCTTTAAGATTGCTCCAAAAATCCTTCATGTCTACTACCAAATCTTTGATCACAGGCATGTTGCCCATCGGAGCGATCGTAATCGTGGGAATTTCGGCATCGGGATCAAATCGAGCGGCTTCGCTGCCCACATTTTCTTTGCAAGCGAGTGCCGATCGTCCGTTGATTCGCATCGAACAGCTTCCACAAATCGTATTGCGGCAGTTTTTACGAAAGGCTAATGTTCCATCTTGCTCCCACTTAATCCGATTCAAACAGTCTAGGATCGTGTTTCCAGGATCAACATCGAGTCGGTAGGATTGCACGGTTGAAGCGCTGTTTTGGAACTGCCGGACAATCTTGAGTTCAACTTGCATTTCGATTACCAGGGGCGGTTAAATTGCCAAACTAAGTCGCAAATGTGGCACACGATCGACGATCCTTACAACGCTGGGATCAACATTCAGCAGAAATCAGGAAAACAAATTTAATCCACTTAAGCCAAATCGGTTAATCTGCTTTGCTCAGTTTGCGGCATAGCATTAGTTTAACACCGCCTTGAATAAGGCAGCGATGCCTTTCGGCGCGATCGCGATTGCTTTGGAAGCCTGCGCATCGCGATCGCAAGTTTCAAGACAGTATTGAGGTGCAATATCATCAGTACGGCAAACCAAAACAGTCGCAATATAATGCATCGGCTGTGGCATTGCTGACAAGAAACTCGCATTGTAGATAAAGTTGTTTGAGCGGATTGAACGCCCGTGTTTTGCGAATCGATTCGTGATCAAAGCTGACGTTTTCCCGATTTATAACGTCATAATTGTGATAATTTTGTTGCGTAAAGCTTCATAGATGGCGCATTTAATACAGCGTGACGCAAAGTTAAATCAAAAATGTTAATACCCTGAAGATTTATTGAAAATTGCTGTTCAAACTGAAGCGTTTAGGGATATATTTTATAGAGTCAAAGATTCACTATTGACACCTAATTACCATTTCAGAAATCGTAGGATATCCTGTAGCAGATGACTGAAACTGCAACCACCCCGTTAACAGGGAAGGCATTACTTCAAAAAGTAAAAGAATTGTCACATTTGCCGCGCCGAGAAACGGCAAAGCGCTGTGGCTATTACACGACCACGAAGAACAATCAAACTCGCGTTAATTTGACTGATTTTTATGATGCTTTACTGGTTGCGAAAGGGCTTCCTCTCGATCCAGAAGGCTCAAAAGATGGGCGTGGACGCGAACCGACCTATCGCGTTAGTGTGCATCAAAATGGACAGATTGTAATCGGTGCTGCCTACACCAAAGCAATGGGCTTAAAGCCCGGAGATGAGTTTGAAATTAAGCTGGGCTACAAACACATTCACTTGATTCAGCTTGATGGTGATCCTTCGGAACTTCGCAAAGCGAATCGCGCGGGTAAAGCCGAAACCGATCAAACTGATGAAGAAACGTAAGTTGAAAGGTGCAGTTATCTCGCTTGATTAAATTAATAGAGACGCCTCTTTTTGATGCGAATGGGTCGCTTGCTATTGCCTTCTCGCAAGCTCCTTTTTGGGTCAAAATAGGCGTCTTTTTTACGATTTGGGGATTATTGTGGGTGCCGATCGCAATCCCGTTGGCGCGAGGGGTTCAATGGCGATGGTTTAGTCCGCTAAAAGTTCAGCAAAAATTGCCGCTTGTGGCGTCGCTTTATTTGATTGCGCCGATCGTGCTTTGGGGCATTTCTCGACTAGAACACGCTTCGTTTTCAACGTATGGATGGGTTTGGAATGGGCAGCTTTTTAGGCTGGTTAGTTTGGGGATCGCAGCAGGCGCGATCGGGCTTTTGATTTTATTTGGCGTGCAGATTGCGTTCGGATGGCTGAGCTTGAAGTTTGAGAATTGGCGCGGTTTTGCTGTCGCGGCCCTGCCAACGTTTGGGTTGGGATTGTTTGTCGGTGGCGTTGAAGAACTTGTGTTTCGGGGCTTTTTGTTTGGGCAACTGTTGATTGAACTAGATTTTTGGACAGCCGCGATCGGGTCTAGCGGAATTTTTGCGCTGCTGCATTTGATTTGGGACGGCAAAGAAGGCGTTTCTCAACTTCCTGGACTGTGGTTGATGGGCGTGATTTTGTGCCTTGCTTTTACGATTAGCAATGGCAATATTGGACTCGCATGGGGGCTTCACGCGGGCTGGGTTTGGATGATTGCCGCGTTGGATGCTTCAGAGATTTTGAATTACCCAACCTCGGCTCCTGAGTGGCTAATTGGCTTGCAGCAAAAACCGCTTGCCGGATTACTTGGACTGCTGTTTCTGCTTGGAACAGGCTTTGGGTTAATTGCTGCAAAGTCGGCTGGAATGGTTTGAACGGGTGGCGGCAGGGGGTCGTTACAGAATTATCTAACCTGAGTCCTGGATTCAGAGACCGAAACTGCCTTCAGTCGCTACGCTTAACCGAATCTCAGGCTATCCAGCAGAATAGTTGCATGACGAAATAGACGGCTGGCAATCACCAGTCGTCTGCGGCATTCTTCACAGATGATGCCGATCGCCTAATTTCAGAATTCAAACGTTGTCCAATTGGGATCTCGGTAATACGCCGTCATGTTGTCAAACTTGCGCAGTTCGGCTCGATGCACCCAGAACTCATTTTCTGGATAGTCATCTAACCAAACCTTATTTAGATCATCAAACGTTTGGCTGAGACTTGATCGATCCAACTGCGGTGAAATTTGCCCGAAGTAACCGAGCGTAATGTGCGGCGTAAAGTAATACTGCTGCTCGATCCCAATTCCGATTAAATCTGGGTTTTGATACAGCGATCGCCGCAGCTTTACGATTCGATCGTAGCCCGCTTCGTCGGTTGTTCCTAAGCAAACCGCGATCGCCCGCGTCATTACGGTTAAGCCGACAACTTGAAATCGAATCGCTTCATGAGTGGTGAGCGCTTCACACTGATTAAAGCTATCTGCCACGCGATCGCGCAGTTGCGCCTCGAATTCAGGTGACTTGCTGGCATGGCGAAACGCGCTATCCCAAATCAAATCCGCGATCGTCAGGTGCAAACTTTCAGGCGGAAGCGGCACAAATAGCTCAGAACCGAGCACTTGGGCAATTTGCGCTTGATACTGCTTTAACGATTGGTAAAGCTTCGTATTCTTTGAATCATCCCAACCCGTCGGCGTAATCACCGCATAGCCCGGAAACGCCGTCGGCTGATAAACTCCGGTGCTCTGGCGCTGAAACTTCGGTGACTCTTGAATGTGATGCACCTGAGACTCGTAAGTTTCGGGTAGCGTCAATCGCATAACTCGATTGAGGAAAGTTTGATAATTCTCGTCCAATGTGCGATCGCCTCGCGCCGTAAATCGATAAATTAGAAATCCATCCTTAATCTAATGGCAAAGTGCCATTTTGCGAGCACCTTTGCTGCTCTCGGCGTAACTATCCGAGAACGGGGATCGCACCTTAACAATCTTAAGGCAACAATCAAGGATTAGGGACTAGGGTAAAGCGTTGATAAGGATCTGATTGTATGGCGATTTACTTTTACTGGGGCGAAGATAGTTTTGCGATCGCGCAGGCCGTCAAAGCTTTGCAGCGTCAAACGCTCGACCCGATGTGGGAAAGTTTTAATTTTGATAAACTTTCCTCAGAGCAACCCGACGCGATCGAGCAAGCCCTGAATCAATCCATGACGCCCCCGTTTGGAAGTGGCAATCGATTGGTGTGGCTGGCGGAAACGTCGCTGGCTCAGCGCTGCTCAGAAGAAGTATTGCGCGAACTCGATCGCACGCTTCCGGTGATCCCCGATACTACTACGCTGTTGCTCACAAGTTCCGTCAAGCCAGACGGACGCCTTAAATCCACAAAGCTGCTGCAAAAATACGCCACGCTGCAAGAGTTTTCGCCGATTCCGCCCTGGAAAACCGATTTAATCATCAAGCAGGTTCAAACGTTAGCGCGACACATTGGAGTCAAGCTGACGCCGGACGCGATCGAATATCTTGCCGATGCAGTGGGAAACAACACCCGTCAGCTTTCAAGCGAACTCGAAAAGCTGGCAACGTTTGCTCATGACTCAGAAAAGCCTTTAGATGCAAGTGCGATCGCGCCGCTTATCGTTGCAAGCACCCAAAACGCCTTACAGCTTGTCGCGGCAATTCGATTAGGCAAAACAAGCCAAGCGCTAGAACTTATTTCGGATTTGCTGCGTCAAAATGAACCAGCCTTGCGAATCGTGAGTACATTAGTCGGGCAATTTCGCTTGCGGCTGTGGGTAAAACTAATGCTCGAAGCCGGAGAACGCGACGAACAGGCGATCGCTAAAGCCGCCGAGTTAAGCGGAAACCCCAAACAAATCTATTTTATACAAAGAGAGCTTACCTCTGTATCTTTGCGTCAGCTTCAACGAGTCCTGCCAATTTTGCTTGAATTAGAATTCAATCTAAAGCGAAGCGCCGATGAAACATTAACGCTGCAAACTAAAGTCGTTGAGCTATGCGAGATTTTTCGGAATTAAGCGTTACAATACAGCACTCGTACAACGTTTCAAGAGGTAGTCAATTTCTCAAACTTCTTTAGGTTTACTGGAACTTCTTGCCCCTAAAACAATTCAAAAAATATAACTGTTTGTGGTGTGCTAGTTTTTGGAATGTCACACATCCTATGATGAATCGTGCTCTCTCTTTTAATTTCAATCAAGCAATGCAGCGTTCTTTTGTATTAGGGGCGGTTTCTGCGATCGTCGTGCTGGCGGGTTGGGCCCCCGATTTGACCGCTAAGCCTGCAAAGCTATTTAGTTCTGCGGCTTATGCTCAATCTGAAGATACGTTCACGCGCTATGTGCGAGCTGCGGTTGCGCTAGAGCAAAAGCGGCAAGGTTTAGAAGCACAAGTGCGTCAGCTTACTGGCGGTTCGCTGCCCGCAGACGTGTGCCGCAATGTCGGACAGCTTAATCCGAGCATTCAAGGTCAAGTCAGTGGCATTTGCCAGCAATTTTCCGCCGATGCTGCGCAGATTATTTTTAATCAACAAAAGCTCAGCCGCGACGAGTTCCGCTATTACCAAAGTCAATCGACAAATCGCGATATGTGCAAGAAGATTGCAGATAAAGCGGCTGAGTTGAAAATTGGAACAATTAGCTGCGAAAACGCGAGATAGTCCGCTAACAAAGTAAACCCTGATGCGATCGGGGTTTATTTTCTCCGGTAGCAACTGGGTTTAAGCTGTAGAGCTAGTTCTTTTTTTAACGCGATCGAGATTTTTAATGTCGGTTCGAGCAAAAGGCGCTTCCTTCGGAGTTGCGCTAATCGAAGTGCGCCTCCGTGCACTACAGCCAACTCGGTAGAGCAACCCGTGGGTGGTTTTGTCTGTGTAGCCGCGCCTTCGCCAGGCTGAACCGGAACTCATGTTAGTTAACTTTTTCGATCAGCGACTTTAGATAGGTACGATCGCGATTCGCTGCCAACTCGGTTGGCGACTGAGGCACGGTTCCCCATTGATTTGCCAGCGTATTAAGCAACGATTCTTGACTGGCGCGAAATCCGTCTAGATTTGTACCGCCTCCGTTCATAATCACAAACCACACCACGCCTTTACGGCTCGTGGGTAAAGCACCCGCCAAGGCACTCACCGCATCGAGCGTGCCGGATTTTGTTACCATACGCGGCGGCAACTTGCGCCCGTCGAGCACACCCGTATCTTGACCGACGATCGTAAACACATCGCCGATCGTCAAATTCATCGGCTTGAGGTACCGTTCGATCGCTAGAAACATCGAGCACACCGCACGCGGCGAAATGCGATTTTCTTCAGCTAAGCCAGAGCCGTTGATCAGTAAAATCTCGCTTTGCGGCACGCCCGACGCTTGAGCGGCTTTGAACGACACCATTTTTGCACCCCCAACCGTACTCGCAATAATTTCTGCCATTGTGTTATTGCTGTAGCGATTCATTTTCTTGAGCAATTCCGCTAAGGGAAGCGATCGGTGTCGCAATAACGGCTTAAACGTCGGCGGCAAATTCGATAACTGCTTGATTGATCCCGTTACGACGATCGTCGGCTTTGGCGTTCCGGGTGGAAGCGTTTGATACTGGTCGATCGCTTCGCTTGACCAGGTTTTAGCATTCAAAGCTTGTTTGAACAACGCGCCTGATTTTGCTAAATCGCCCTCGAAATTCATGTAAAACTGACCGCTTACGATCACATCGCCGCTAATTTGCTTAACGCCCAGTTGATTAAGCGCATTTCCAACGGCGATCGCTTCTTCCCAGACAAAAAACGGGTCGCCGTTGCCCTGCACAATTAAATCACCGTTGAGCACGCCGTTTTCGATCGTGCCTGTTGTGCCGACGATCGTTTCAAATCGATAATCCGCTCCAAAGGTTTGCAAAGCAGCAAGCGAAGTCGCTACTTTTGTCAGCGATGCCGCAGAAAGCGGAGTCGTGCCTTGATGATTGGCGAGCAACGTATCCCCGGTTTGCATCCACACGCCTTGAGCAGTTTGCGCATAGCCTTGAGCGGCTAACCGCTTGAGGTATTGCTCAACGGTTGCGGTTGTTTGGGCGTCGGGTGTGGTGGGTGCAACCGCAAGCGGAGTCGGCTGAGCTGTTGGAAATACCAGGTTGCGGTTGGTGACTTCTCCAGGCGTTGCGGCGATCGTGGGGTTGGGGGAAGCTGTTTCGGCTCGATTCCCAGAACAGCCAGTTACCGAAAGCAGCAGCCCGATTGTCATCCCACAGGCACAACGAATTCCAAAAGAGCCGTAACGCATGAATCTTTGACCTATCCAGAGTGATTCTAATTCCAGTGTTCAGCTTAGCGCACTCTGTTTCGATTCATTAAATTTTTCCAACAGCGACGATCGGGGTTTGCTCAATCAATATTGCGATCGCAATATCTATTACAAAACTTGATTTTTGCTGGTGTTTTAGATATGTTAATTGGTTTCATCGCCGTGTTGTAGAGACGTGTTTTCTACATGCTTTTACCGAAATTCTGAGATTGTTCGATCCCATGCCTAGATCATTATCTCTAATTTTTAAGCGTTGACTGTATTGTTGATTTAATCTTAAAGGCTTGATTGCTGATCGATTGCATAATTTATACTCGAAAATATTGCAATTTTCACGGTTGCTGCTTTGACGATCGCGTTTCTAACTCAATGGAGGGGTGCTGTGCTTGGTTTATGGGGATTGGTCGTTCTAGCTGCAACCGCCGCGATCGTGTGGGGTGCTGAATTATTTGCTGAACATTTAGGTGCGGCAGCCGTAAGGTTACGGGTAAGTGTATTTGCACTCAGCTTGCTTTTAGCCGGAGCCGAACCGGAAGAACTAGCCACAGCAGTAGCTGCCGCTTGGAGAGGCGTTCCCGCGATCGCCATCGGCGATGTGATCGGTGCAAATATCGCAATTTGTTTGGTCGCGTTAGGCGTTGGAGCTTGGATTGCACCGTTACCGTTTGGTCAGCAAGTCAAACGCTATGCGCTGCTTGGATTGCCGATTGCCCTAATTGCGATCGCAATTGTTTGGGATGGCAGCGTCGATCGGTGGGAAGGTGCGTTGCTAGTGGGTTGGTACGTTATTTATGTTGCGAGCATCTGGAGCATAGAACGACAACCGCCAGCACTCGGAGAAATCGGAGAATTAGCGGAAGCCGAAGAAGA
This sequence comes from uncultured bacterium, assembly GCA_964250455.1. GTDB lineage: Bacteria > Cyanobacteriota > Cyanobacteriia > Leptolyngbyales > Leptolyngbyaceae > CAXUFL01. Next base: position 1,940 of record CAXUFL010000034.1, on the reverse strand, counting down.
ATTTGCACAAGGACGGCTGCAAAGCCGTGTGAGTCGAGAACTGCTGCTGGTGTTGACCGGACTCGCTGCAATGATTTTAGGCGCGACGCTACTTGTTGAAGCCGTGCGCCAAATTAGTGGAATCGAAGCAACTCAAACCAAACTCGCATTAACGCTAGTTGGATTTGCTACCGCTTTTGAGCTAGTCGTGTTAGCTTGGTCAGCCAGCCGACGCGGAGCGTCTGAAACCGTAGTTGCAAGCGTTGTTGGCTCGTTTGCCTACAACGTTACGATGACGTTAGGCGCGGCTGCATTGGTTCGTCCGCTCAACGTTGTAAATGCTGATCAGCTTCATCTTCCGTTACTGATTATGTTGGCATCGCTGGTGCTGGCGATCGGGTTGGCACTGCCCCACGGTGTGTTAGGTAAACGGTCAAGTATTCTTTTGCTTGCGGCTTATCCGTTAGCCGTTTTCGCGATGCTTTATTTAACGTAACGTCAGTTGCGGTTAAGCGGGCGCGACTGAAGGCGCAGCTACACAGACGAAGTGCCCCGCCGCGCATTAACAGCCAATGAGATAGAGCAACCTGATAAGGGTGGGTTTTGTCTATTTAACACAGCAGATAAATCCGTTAGTACACCTCCAAAGCTGAACTTAACATCATCTACATTTTAATTTGCTCGGCACAAGCTGACTTTCGATACTAATTCAGAGCTTGCTTATACAATTGACTTCGCAATGACTTCACAGCACTCCAATATCTTTAAAGCAACGACGAGTTAATTCCAGCCGTTTGGATCCATCTTCCTGGTTACGAATTTCGATATTAGTAGCGAAAAAGTAGACATCTTTTTCCTTTTCTAAGTAGCCTACATACCAACCAATTTGGGGGTTTAGGTTGTCATCAAATCCGACCCAACCCGTTTTACCACGAATTGTATAATCTGGCGTTTGCTCTACGATTAAAATGTCTTTAACGATCGAAACCACTCTTTTAGGAAAAAGGTAAATCATTTTTGTAAAGACGTTGAAGAAACTGAATTTGCTCTTGAGGTGTAATTCTCAGTTCTCCGCGTAGCCAGAACTTATCGACGTCTTCTTTACTTCCAATATTGCGATTGCCGTATCCAACTTGAGTAACCCATTTTTGCATTCGATCGTGTCCGACGCGACGCGCTAGAACTTGGTAAAACCAATAAGCAGAGAGCTTGATGGCTTCCCGCATGTTTAAATCTCGATTCCATGCCGGAAGTTTTCTTTCTACCCCATCCCAAGTGAGAATTGCAATTTCATCTGAAATTACGCCCGTTTCAAGCGAAATCAAAGAGTTGAGAATCTTAAACGTTGATGCAGGTAAAAAAGCAGTTTGGTTGCGCTGTGGATTGTGTTGTTGACATACTCACCGTCCTAAAGGAGCGGTGATGCTTGACGCTTCACTGACTGATGCTTGCAAGCAAGTCTTACTCTGTCTCTGCATCCGTTTAGAGTCGTGGCAATGTCCTATCCCGACTTTGTTGATATTTTTGGCAGCGTTCTCATCTCTGTGTTGCTCAGTGCCACAGTTAAGACACAAAACTGAGCGCATAGAAAGACCCAGCTTGCCCCACTTGAAGCCACAACCTGAGCAAACTTGACTTGTGGGTTCCCATCGGTCGATGATGCGAAACGCTCTGCCATACTTCTCTGATTTGGCTTCGCACAGCGTTCTAAACTCTCTCCATGCCTGCAAGCTAATAGACTTTGCAAGCTTGCGATTTTTCACCATTCCAGACACATTCAAATCCTCTAAGACAATCGTTTGGTTTTCACGAACAATCTTGGTAGACAGTTTGTGCAAGAAATCTCTGCGAGTATCTGCAATTCGATTGTGCAGTTTTGCAATCTGAAGACGGGTTTTGTTTCTCCTTCATGCCCTGATTGAATATCCGCCTAAGCTGTCTATTTCTCAAATGGTGAACGC
>CAXUFL010000033.1:0-53424 GCA_964250455.1 uncultured bacterium | reverse complement strand
CCGATCGATTATTTGGATTGCTGCCTGAGAATTTAGGCGTGGAGCTGCGATCGATGTGGGAAGAATTCGAGGCGAAACAAACGCCAGATTCTAAATTTGCAACGGCGTTAGATCGACTGCAACCGATTTTGCACAACGTTCAAACTCAGGGCGGAACTTGGAAAAAAGCAGGCGTGACAGTCGAAAAAGTGCGCCAACGGATTGCCCCGATTCGCAAAGCTTCACGAGAATTAGGAGACTTTGCCGATGATTTGATTGAGAATGCAATCAAACAAGGATATTTATCAAAAGGAGAAAGTTCTAAGTTATAAAAATTAGAACAATCGAGATTGACAATTTATTTTTACGGTCATCCAATGGGACGCATTTTTCTTTCAGCAGGACACGGCAATCGCGTAAACGGCACCACCAGTCCGGGAGTCGTTGTAGCGGGAACCACCGAAGCGCGAGAAATGATTCTAACTCGCGATTTGGTGTCCACCGAACTGCGATCGCGAGGCGTGGAAGTCCTAGTCGTTCCCGATGCGCTGACCGCACCCGGCGCGATCGACTGGATTAATGCACGCGGTCGGCGCGATGATGTGGCTCTAGAAATGCGAATGGATGCGTTTTCAAACCCAAGCGTGCGTGGAGCAACGGCTTACTACATTGCCAATAACCCCGATCGCCGCAAAGATGCAGACCTTCTACTCACAGGCTTAACTCGGCGCGTGCCGCAGCTTCCCAGTCGAGGTGCAAGACCCGATACCGATGCCGGACTTGGAAGCTTACCGTTTTGTCGTCAAGTCGTTCCGCCTTCGATTTTGATGACGATCGGGTTTCTTACCAACCCCGACGATCGCTTTATTATTCAAAATCAGCGTCGCGATGTAGCGCAGGGGCTTGCGGATGGCTTAGTAGCATGGCTTCGGGGAACGTCGCTTCCGCCAGTTAATACTTTTCCAGAAATTAATATCAGTTTTAACGATCAGCCTTACGGCGAAAAAGGAATCTTGGTGAGTGGAAATTCATATATTCCGATCGATCTTGCCGATCGCTTACAGATTGATCTCTCTAAAGCACCGAATATTCCTCGCATCAACTATCGCCAAGTCGTCTTCATTCGAGCCGTTGACTTACGCAATTTTAATATTTCAGTGGGGTGGAATGCTCAAACTCGCACCGTTTTGCTGCGATCGATTATCAAAGTTCCACCTGAAGCGCTAGAGCGAATTATGGGCAGAGGCTACACAACTGAAGCGCAGCTTATCACGTTTCTTAAAGGCAATAACCCAGACGCCATAATTCAGTACCCCGACCTTTCTCGACTGTATATCGAAGAAAGCAACCGCTACGGAATCAGCTACGATATGGCGTTTAGCCAAATGCTGCTCGAAACGAACTCGCTGCGATTTGGCGGCGACGTGCAGCCAACCCAAAATAATTTTGCGGGACTCGGCGACGTTGCGGGTGGCCCGCAGGGGGCGAGCTTTCCAAATGCGCGAATCGGCGTTCGTGCTCATGTTCAGCTTCTCAAAGCCTACGCCAGCACCGAGCCAGTTGCGCAAGAAGAAATCGTTGCGCCTCGATTTCGATTTGTCACTCGTGGAATTGCGCCCACGATCGATCAGCTTACGGGTCGATGGTCAGCCGATCCCGATTACGGCACAAAAATCAAAGCGATTCTCAGAAACCTGTATGAATCGGCGCAACTGATTTGAGCGTTTGGCAGATTAAGCACTATATTTATGGCTTAAACCACGCTTGCCAAGCCGACCCATTCTGAACGAAATCAGCTAACACTTCATAGCCTGCGGCACCGGGATGAGCACCATCTCCCTGGGCAACCTCAGTCATCCAAACCGCATTGTGCTTAAGCTTGGAAACAATATCTAAATAAGGCACATGCAGCGATTCGCACACGATCGACATCTCCTCAGATAACGCCGCAATGCGATCGGTTTGCGCAGCATCAGCGATCGGGGTTGCTCCGATCATCAAAACTGGAAAATGCTGTTTAGCAACTGTTAAAATAGCGCGTAAGTTCTCGATCGAATCTTGTCGTTCGACTCGACGGCGATCGTGTTCGATCGTTGTATCGTTTGTGCCAAACGAAAACACAACGCGCCCATCGAATTCAGGCAACAATCGCAGCCGTACTTCATCAAACCATCGCGCTTTAAGCTGCGTGCTCGTTTCGCGCCGAATGCCCAAATTGTAGCAAGTGAGGTTGAATCCTGTTTGCCATGCGGTGCGGCAGATTCGACCCGTCCAGCCAAGACACGCTGGGTCGCCCGTTCCATTGACAAACGATTCACCGAAAAAGCAGATGCGCAATTAGGATGCCCCCGAAATCGTTGAATTAACGGTACACGATCGAGAATCGAAAAATCTTTACAAAACTTTACACTACAGTCGGTTTTCCCCACGCTCTCCACAGGCATTCCACAACTGAGAGAATTCTTTTCCACACATTTTCCACAGCCAATCAAAAGTTTTCCACAGGCGATGACGAGCGAATCAGGGTTTTCAAGGCGATTGTGGATAAGTCGAGAATTGCCGCAGAATTCGGTTAGAAATCGTCGATTTTGTAAAGCTATGTAAAGAAAAAGTGGCTCAAACCCTGATTCTGTCGTTGTCTCATTCTTGTCTCAGATCAAGTTTTCATATTTCTTGATGTTGATCTTCTAGGGTCGATCGCGCAGAATATAGCGACCAACCTGAAGCGCCGAGTGCAGCCAACCTTCAAGATTTCCCCAAGCGGGAGTTGAGAAGCGGCACCTCGAAAGCGCTAGTTTCTGCTGTTTATGGGTTGAAAAATCAAACTCAGAAATCAGGCTGTTGCGTTTGTTCACTGAAGTTTATTGAGGATTTGCTATGGATACCAACGTCAGCCTTTTGGTCGAAATTCCTGAAGCTTTGCATCAAACGTTTTTGACGTTTCTCGATACTCGCCCCGATTGGGATCAAGATCGCGTCATGTCTGCTGCGCTGTCGCTGTTTTTGCTGCAAAACCGTCCAACTGCCGATCGCTCTAACACACGCAGCGATCTAGAGCGTCAAACCGCCCGGATCTACCTCGATTCTTTGTTCAAGCGTCCTGTCGAACAACTCTAAAATTCTTCTTGCGAATTGAGCCATGTCTTATCAGATTTCTGCGACTAAACTTCAAGCTTATAACCGTTGCCCGTATGCCTATTATTTGCGCTACGAACGGCGATTGAGCAGCAATGAATTCTTCGGCTCAGCCGCGTTGGGGTCTGCATTGCATCAAGCGTTAGCGATGCTGCATCGCGATTGGCACTACCAAGATGCCGTTCCTGATTTGCAGTGGATTCATCGCTGTTGGGAGCAACACTCAGTAGGGTTGACGCCGAGCCAGATCGAAGAAGGACGATCGATTCTAGAGAATTACTACGAAAAATTTGTGGCGGCGTCGCCCGCACTCCGCCAGCCGCTTGCGGTTGAAGGAAAAATTCAGGCGTATCTACAAGTTGAAAGTCTCGAATTCTGCATTACAGGGCGGTACGATCGCATCGATTTTCTCAGCAATGGCTTGGAGCTAATCGATTATAAATCCGGTCGCGAACTAAAGCTGCCTGAAACCGATGAAATGGATTTGCAGATCGGGCTGTATTATTTGGCGCTAGAGCAGACGTATCGGCAAAGTTTGAAATACCTCAGTTTGCTGTTTTTGCGAACCGGGGAGAAAGTTCGCTTCAAAGCAACGCGCCGACACAAAAAGCAAGTGCAAGCAGTGATTTCGGATTTAGCAGTGCGGCTCCGGCACGATGAAACTTGGGAGCCGACGCCGAGTAAACAGTGCGATTCCGAAGGCGTTCCGCTTTGCGGCAAACGCTGTGCTTACACGCGCTACTGTCCGGCACTGACGCCTGATCCGGCTCCGCTTCCGGCAACGGTGAGCGCATCGCCGGAATTACAGCTTGCTTTGGGTTTGTAGGATTTGGGACAGTTAAATGCTTTAGGAGGTTGAGATGAATCGCTTTATTCACTTTGCTAAAAAATCACCCTCGGTTCCGTTTCGAGTGGCGATTTACCGCGACGATCGCGCTTATAGCGGTTACATCGCGGTTCGCTATCCAACTTTACTCTTTCGCCAAATAGCGCAAAACTCGTTCTTCAACGATGCGCCCGTTCGGAAGCTAAACGGATAAATTCGGGTTGGGAATTGCCGCTAGTGGCAGTTACAGACTGTAGGTGTAGCCGTTGTTTTTAAACTCAGCGCATCTGACGCGCATTATAGTTTTTTGCTTCGAGATTTAGACTGCTTCCGTTGCGGCTTCGATACTATCGCGGTTGAGCGCGATCGGTTTTGTCGGCACAGATGTAAACGCGGTGATTCTGAGGTTCGGCATAAGTCATCGTTCCGCCTGTACCGCGACAGGTAGAATCTTCAATTCACGGAGCGACCCGACTTTTAGTGGGGATTCGCTCTTTTCTTTTTGGATCTTGCAACGCTGGATTTGAAAAAACAGCAACGCTACCAAAAACGCTAATTCCAATACTAGAAACGATACCAATGCAGCCTAAAACGGTGTTCATGTTGTCTCCACGCTATTTGTCGTCGCCGAGTTGGAGATTGTATTCGATCGCGTCGATCGTGCTCGGCGCAAGGACAATTTCATACACGCCCGATCGCGTAACTTTGCTCGACCATTGATTCTGATTTGAATTCTTTAAAAGCGCAGGCGCATCATTGACAGGCGAAAAAACCCAGAGTGCAACTTGATTTGGTGAGGCATCGAGCGTTAGCTTCAAAATCTGATTTTGTTGCAGAGGTAATCGATAAACGGTGCCTTGAGCGTTTTTAAGAATTCCTTTTTGGTGCGAATTGTTCTGAACGGTTTTTGCTTTTGTTTGAGTGGCTTGATCGCGGGCGATCGCGTACCAAACTTGTCCGAATGTTCTGGGATTCAAAGTTTTTCCTTTTTGCTCCGGAAACATCGCGACAAATCTCGCATCCGCAAGTGCTTCGAGTGCGCGATCGCTAACGTTAGATTGTTTTGCGATCGCCGCCCAAGCGTTATAGCTGACTCGTCGATAAGTCCCCATTCCCGTGCGGGCATCGGAGCTGAGCGTTGCAAGCTTGGTGGATAAATCAGCCGAATCGGTTTCAGCAACAAGCTGATTTAATATCTCATCGCGAATGCCTAATTTTTGCGTGCGGTCTTCGACTGAATTCGATTCCGCGTTTTGAGTGGTTTGGGGCGTAGGCTGCATTGATTCCCATGCAGGTGCCGCAAAAGAAAATCGAAAATTAGGTAAATGCGTCATCAAGCGCCAAGCGGCGATCGCAGCTAGTCCAATTAAAACGAATGCAAAGACGATAGCCGCAAACTCGGTGCGGTCTTCCTCGAATAACGCCTGCATTACTTTAGTTGCCGATGCGTATCGCTGCCAGGGCGTTGATGACAACATGCGATCGAGCACTCGCGCTAATTTTGGATCGTTCTGGGTTAGCAATTGCCAGCGCTGCGTTTTTTCGTCATAAAGCGTGTTTGGATCGTCGCCCGTTAGCAACACAACCGCGATCGCTGCTAACGCATATAAATCAGTGTCACAGCCAATGCGTTCGCCAAGCTGCTGATCGATCGGCGCATAGTCCCAGGTGAATGCTTCTAGAAACGCTGGATAAAATGCCTGAGCAAATGCAACGAACACCGGGATTTGATCAGCTTGGCGATACACGATCGAATCAAGCGTTAAATTCTGGTGAATCATTCCACGCTGATGCAGTTTACGCAGCAACGGCAACGTTTGTTTGAGAAATTGAATAATTTCGGCTTCTGAAAAAGCTGCTCCAGTCTTTAATCGTTGATTCAGCAGCACGCGATAAGACTGTCCTTCGATGTATTCACGCGCTAAATACAAGCGGTCTGCATGGTTGATAACATCAAAATAATGTGGAATTTGTGAATGCTCAAAGGCAATAAGCGATCGCAGTTTTTGGTTCAACTGCTGCTGCAAAAAATCAAGCTCACTAGATTCTAGAGGAATCAATTCTTCGAGCACGCAGAGCCGATCGGCATCGGTGCGATCGACGGCTAGATAAATCCAGCCCCAGCGATTCATCCGAAGCACGTCTAACACACCGTAGCGATCGTGCAAAATTAAGTGGATTGGAAGCGGCGTAAGCATAACAATTTTGGAAGTCAAATCAAAAAACTTTGACCTAAAAATAGTATTTCTGTACTAACTTAGCATTGTTTTTGAATAAAAGCGCTGCAAAGCAAGTATGAAAAAAAAATAAAGTTTACCTGTTGAAAAATAAAAACCTTCGGGGCACTCTACGAACATGAATTAATCAACCGTTTTTCATGCCAACGTGAGCGCGAATTGCTGTCTTTTGCTCCGGAAATCGGTGTAAATTCTGTTCCCCTTATTTGGTGTCTCCGTATGCGTCCTAACGCTTTGACTGATTCCCGCCCGAAAATCAGCACGATGCCACGCCCCCATGAGGCGTCCGCATACCTGAATTTGTACAAGCTCTCGATCGAGAAAAAGCGCCTGCAAACCGAACTCGATTCGATCGATCATCGCCGCCAAAAGCTGCAAAAGCGCTTGGCGTTTCTTGAAAGCCAAGTGATCGAAATGCAGAAATCTCAAAAACCTGTGTTAGTTCCAGTTAGCAATCCTCCAGATGCTGCGTTAAATACGCTGTTTTTGGAGTACTAAAGGTTTGAAACATGCCGCGTCCGGTGCATTGCTTGCGTGACAGTGCACCGTTTTTTATGAAGTAAACAAAGCTCGAAGCGCAATCGCTTGTGCTTCTTGCGTTTGCCCGTAGCTAAATATCAGTGGAATTGTTAATTCCAAACCCGATAAAAGCTGCTTAACTACATACGGACTGCCATAAATCACCACGCCTTGTAATTGCTGACTTTGATGAAGGAAATTGAACCACGTTTGCGCGGTTTGCGTTACGCCTGCACTTCCCCGAAACGGATTTCCCCGAATAAAAAGCTGCAATAAGGTTGGACAGTTCTGAACATCGTTAAACTCGATCGACGGTGTGTGCACATCAACAATTTGAACGCGAGAAAATCCAAACTCGGCAGGAGCGACGATCGCAGGTGCCGTTCGGGTTAAAAAGTCACAGTCGATCGCATCGTCAACCACGATCAAATTTCGACCCGAAACCGTTCTTACTTCAGCATTTTCAGGTTTGTAAATCTGCGTTGACTGACGCAAAATTTCTGTGTTGGTAATGATGGCATGAGTTTGGCTTAATTGACTCGTTAAAGATTGAGTCTCTAACGCGGGTGTTGTGGTTTCCCAATCAGGCGTAGATCCAGACGAATTCGGAGTCGCAAAAACTTTTTGTTTAGCCTGCCAAATTCGTGCCACTGATGCCGCAATGCGATCGCTCGAAATTCGCCCGGATTCAACCGCTTCGCACACCGCTTGAACAGCGATTTCCGGCTCCAACGGCATCAGCAAAATATCCGCACCCGCTTCAACCGCCAGTACCGACGCTTCCGCCGTGCCGTACCGATTCGCGATCGCGCCCATCACTAAAGCATCGGTGACAATTAATCGATCAAATCCCATCGATTCGCGCAGCAGACCCGTCAGAATATTCGGCGAAAGCGTTCCCGGATAGCTCGAATCAAGTGCCGGAATTTGCAGATGTGCGCTCATCACAGCATCAACGCCCGCCGCGATCGCCGCTTTAAACGGCGGCAATTCGATTTGCTCAAGCCGATCGCGATCGTGCGGAATTACTGGAAGTTCTAAATGAGAATCGATCGCCGTGTCACCATGACCCGGAAAATGTTTCGCGGTCGTTAATACCAAATGCTTTTGTGCACCTCGAATAAACGCCGTCGTGAGTACACTGACAATCTCTGGCGTTTCTCCGAACGCTCGGACATTAATCACCGGATTGTTCGGGTTGTTATTGACGTCCAGGGTTGGCGCAAGCAGCCAGTTTAGCCCGATCGCTTGCGCTTCTTGAGCGGTGACGGTGCCCATTTGCTCAGCAAAGTAGCGGGCAAACTGCAAATCATGCTGCGCGATTTGGGCGATCGCCATCGGTGGCGCAAACCACGTTGCCCCCGAAAAGCGCTGCCCGACGCCTTCTTCAACATCGGCACAAATCAGCAACGGCACCGACGCCCAATCTTGAAGCTGCTGCGTTCTCAGCGCAATTTCGCCAGCACTTGCGCCTAGCAAAATCACGCCCCCCACGCCTAATTCTTGAATCCAGCGTTGCAGCACAACGGCGCGAGGTTCCCAATCCGGATACTGAATTTGATGATCAAACAAAAATCCAGAGGCACGCACCACCACCATTTGAGCAACCTGCTCAGTCAGGCTCAGCGTCTCTGGATCGGGAAAAAAGGCTTTCATCGGGAATGTGCGCGATCGACGACCCCTCAAATCTTAGAGCGAATTCGGGCGCGATTCGAGAAGCAAGCCTGCAAAGCAATCGCCACTTCGGTCATTTCTGACCTTAACGATTTCAACCACAAGCATTTCTAACGGTAGCTAATGCCTCTAAGCTTCATCGTCAGGTGCCAGATCCGCCGCTTTGCGTTCTTCGCTCAACCGATTAATCAAGCTCAAAACTTTATTGCCGCGCTCGATCGATTGATCCTCAATAAACACCACTTCCGGCGTGCGTCGAAGTCGAATGCGCTGCCCTAATTCGCTGCGAACGTAGCCTGTCGCGGACTTCAAGCCTGCCATTGTTTCAGCTTTTGCCGCCTCGTCGCCGTAAATGCTGACAAACACCTTGACATGCTGCAAATCGCCAGAAACATCCACGTCGGTCACGCTCACCAGGCCACTTCCTACGCGATCGTCTTTGATGCCGTTCAGCAGCATTTGACTCACTTCGCGTTTGACTAGCTCGGCTACACGAGCGACTCTTCGATCTGTCGCCATATTTCACGCCTCTTGTGCAATCAGAAATCTGATTCTACCACCGCAATTTTTTGCCAAACCTTTAGAATTAGACGGAGGCTCAATCACTCTTTGGATAGGTTTACTGCAAGCCGAGCATGGCTCTTAAGGTGAAGGAGAGAAACGCGAAGCTGCCGACAAATAAACTGATCAGGGCGATCGCGCTTACCGGACGCTTCATTAACGGCGCAAGCGGAGCCAGCGCATTGAGAATGACTCCTAGACTGATGCCTACAAGAAAAGTCGGGTATCTAGAAACGTTCTTCCAAAAGTCCTGAAACATAACGGTGTTTTTCTAAACTCTGATCCATCATATCGAGAATCTGAGCTGCATTAGCGTGAGCTGAGGTGCAAGTTTTCTCTGCTTAAGCATTATAAAACCTGATCAAAGTGAATTTATTCTGACAGCGATTCTGATCAGTTCAAATGTATTTTGAGTGTTAAATAGAAATATGAATACTCAAGTTCAAGCCTCAACGGTGCCGCGTCCTTTCTTGAAGTGGGCAGGTGGAAAAAGTCAGCTTATCGCGCAGTATCTAGACTATTTTCCATCGAGCTATCAAAATTATTATGAGCCGTTTGTCGGGGGGGGCGCTATTTTCTTTCACCTGCAACCGAAGCAAAGCTTTTTAATTGATATTAATATTGAACTGGTTAATGTTTACCGCACAGTTCGCGACAATCTTGAAGATTTGATTTCACGGCTAGAGTATCATCAAGAATCACACTGTGCCGATCATTACTACGCAGTACGATCGCAGCTTTCCGAAAACGATCGCTGGTTTTTCGAGGGCAACAATCTTGAGCGAGCCGCTCGGTTAATTTACCTCAATAAAACCTGCTTTAACGGGTTATACCGTGAGAATTCTAAAGGACATTTCAACGTCCCGATCGGTAGCTATAAAAAGCCCTTAATTTATGATCCTGATGTGCTTCGAGCGGATTCGATCGCGCTGCAATCCGCAAAAATCGAGTATCAATCATTTGACTGGGTATTGCAAAAAGCAAGTAGCTCTGAAGATTTTGTTTATTTTGATCCGCCCTACCACCCGATTAGCTCCACAAGCAAATTCACCGCTTATAATCGCTATTCGTTTAGCGAAGCGGATCAAATTCGACTGCGCCGCGTGTTCGGAGAACTAAGCGATCGAGGTGTGAAAGTAATGCTTTCAAATTCAGACTGTTCGTTTGTGCGCGACCTCTACAAAGACTTTAATATTCACACGATCTACGCGACAAGAAATATTAACTGCAACGCCGAAAAACGCGGCAGAATCACTGAAGTTCTCGTAACGTCATACTGAACAATTGAGGATTAGCTCTGCGGAACAGTTTGCGCTACAAAGCAATCGTCAGAGCAAACGGCAAGGTACGTCATTTCTTAAACTTGTTCCAACTATTGCAACGAATTACTTTGCATTTCTTAATTTAGCGTTACAAATCCTTTCTCAACTTATGAATTTCTGATGCCGAATTACAACTTCATAAAGTTTTCGCGGATTGTCAAATTCATCATGCTATCGTTCGATGAAACTGTGCTGAATTAGGAGGCACTTGATGAGCTACTTTCAAGAAGCAAAAGCTCATTTCATCGCTTCACATCAAAATCCGATCAATCAAGCGCTGCATCACTTAACAAATATTTTAGCGATCGCGGCGGTCGTGCTTTTGTTTGTGGATTGGCGCTATACGGTCGTGTGTTTAGTGCTGACTCAAGTGTTTGCGTTAGGCGGTCATGCCTTGTTTGAAAAAAACGAACCTGCCTTTGTCAAATACCCCGGTATTACGATTTTAGCTTCTTTATCTTGGTCGTTTGAGCATTGGTTTGGATTGCGTCAAATTTGGCATTTCTTCAAACCCAGAGCGAGGATTTAACGATTTTTTCTAAACTCCTCTTTCTTCTAGAGGGCTAGTTTTGTGTTGAATTTTTTTATGGAGCGAACTCTATGTACGACGGCTTGCTGGTGATTGATGCAGATGCGCACAAATTGGAAAATCCGTTAATTATTCGCGACTACATCGAACCCGAATATCGCGATCGCGTCACGCTGATCGTCGATCGACTAGGCGATCAGCGAATGCGCATTGTTGACTTTAATCCCGCCACCGGAGAAAACGATTTAGTGCGTTTATTTCCGCAGCCACAAGGATTAGGAAAAGGCGGCTTTCGCAATCTGCACCCAGACACAACGCTCGGCGCAGTATTCAACAACATCCGCATTGATCACATGGATCAAGAAGGCATCGACGTGCAGGTGATTTATGGAACCTGGAATCTGACGTTTTCAAGCTACCTCGATCGAGACCTGGCGATTGCTTTGTGCAAAGCCTACAACAATTACATGGCAGAAGATTGTCGCGGCTACGGAAATCGCCTCAAGCCGATCGGCGTTCTGCCGTTGCAAGATGTCGATGAAGCGGTCAAAGAAATGCGTCGCTGCGTTGAAGAACTCGGCATGATCGGCGTTGCAGTGGCTCCAAACATCGCAATTCCACATCCGAAAGCGCCCGAAGCATTTCCCGAAATTCGCACCTGCAAAACGCTGAGCCACCCGGATTTTGAACCGATTTTGCGAACGGCGGTTGAGTTAGATATCGCGATCGGCATTCACGGCGGCCCTGGTTCTTACATGGTTGGCGGCATTTCCGATCACACGGAAACCTTTGTGCTGAGTCATATTTTTGTGCAGCGCAATCAACAGCAGTTAGCATTGGCTCGCATGGTGTTTGATGGTGTCTTTGAGCGCTTTCCCACGCTGCGAATTGGATTTCTCGAAGGGGGCTGTGGCTGGTTGCCGGATCTCGCTCATTCATTCCATGAACACTGGGAAAAACGCATTCGAGACTTTGATCCAAAGCATCCGTATCGACCCTCGGCAATCGAGTTCACCAAGCTGATGATTCAAGAGCAAGGACTGCGCAACAGCAGTAATATTGTCAGCCAAGCCAAGAATCTCTTTGATTTGCTGTGGACAAAACAACATGATCCAACACAGATTAACGATTCTAGCTTGTACGAGCATTTTGAACTCAAGCATCGCGATCCGCTAGATTACTTTGCGCGAGGTCAAATCTTCACGTCATTTGAATCCGATGATCCGGCTCCCGCTTACCTTCCGGTTGCAATGGGCGAAATGGGTAAACATCTAGCGTGTTTCTCCGGTGATTACGGACACTGGGACGGGGTTCTGCGCGATTGTGTGCGATCGGCTGCTACGGTGACTGATTACGATCGCGATCACTTAGCTCTTTTAATGAATGGAAATGCATTGGCGTTGTATGGCGATCGATTAAAGCGATCGATGCCTGAAGGGTTAACCGAAGCCGCTCTGGTCGGTGCACACTAATTCAGCCTTTTTCCTAAACTGCGGTGCTGCATCAACGGCACCGCTTTTGATTTGCCTTTGCTCAAATCATCCGTAGGATAACGTAAGTCTCGCTTAAGCTTGGCGATTCAGATTAGCTTTGCAAAAGCCTGTGGCTACCCAAACAAAGTCCGCGATCAGGCGGACTACACCAGAATTTGTTGTGAGCAACCCGATAAAGGCGGGTTTTGTCTGGTTAGCCACGCCTTCGCCAGGCAGGTTCGGTCTCTAATCTAGAAATTAGGTAAGGATCTGTTCTAAAACGCTATGCTGCATTCTCAGTTAGCCGCGAATAAATTGCAGACTAGCTACAAAAGACTTCTCAAAAAGCCTGACCCATCGTGAACCTGTTTTTACAGGTTTTAACGGTTAGCCCGCAATTTATTCGCGGGTCGGTCAGCTACGAAGCTAAAAAGGTTTAAACCAGTTTCTAAAACTCATTGACTCCAACCCTTACTACGCAAACATTCCGGTCGCTATTACTAACTAATTCGACTCCTCATTAATAAGAATACTTTAACCGAATCATTCCACAGGTAGAAGAACAAAACTCCTTAAGCAAATACAAAGTTATGTAAAGCGTTCTAAAGATTTTCTATCTTGACTCTGATTTCAAGTTAAGCGAAACTGACAGTTAAACGAGTAGTACTCTTATTAGCTGCTAAGTTCTGTAACGTTTTAAGGGGGAATCACTAGATTCTCAATCAGAGATAAATGATAATCGATTTGGTTTATTAATATCCTCTCGATTAGGGTTTAGTTGCTTTCTTGTAGTCTTGGGCAAAACGTATGGAAACGTTAGAGTTTGTGATTTATCCAGATGGTCGGGTGCAGGAAAAAGTGACAGGAATTGTCGGTGCTTCCTGCGAAGAAGTGACGGCGGCGATCGAAGCTCAGCTTGGTCGAGTCGTGGCTCAAGAGCGAACATCTGAATATTTTACTCAGCCGGTTCACGTGTCTGAAACGGTAAACACCCAAGCGACCTACAGCGATTGGTAAGTTTGTTTAAATCCTTTGCAGTTTGATTCGTAACCATTGCCATGTCACACTTTAGTCAAATCAAAACTCAAATCCGTAATCTTCCCGCTTTGCAGTCTGCCTTAAACGATTTGGGCGTTGATTGGAAATCGGGCCCGCGTGAAGTTCGGGGATATCGCGGTTTAACTCGCACGGCAGAAGTCGTGATCGAGCAAAACAACGGCTACGATGCTGGATTCGCCTGGAACGGTCACGAGTACGAATTGGTTACGGATATGCAGTTCTGGATGCTCGATAACTCGGTTGATCGCTTCTTGAGCAAAGTGACTCAGCGCTATGCCTATCACACGATCGTTAACGAAAGCGCTCAAAAAGGCTTCCAAGTCGCTGAGCAGCAAAAAAATCAAGATGGTTCAATTCGGTTAGTTCTGCAACGCTGGAGCGCGTAATGTTCGACCCCCAACCGTCTGAGAACGCTGATCATGCTCCTGCGAGAAGTGGGCTAGAGCCTGAGCTCGGTGGACTATTAAGAGCGACTGAAGGGCGATCGGGGCTAGAGCCTGAATTAGGCGGCGTGCTGAGACAAAAAGGCGTCTATGTAGACGAAATTACTTGTATTGGCTGCCTGCACTGCGCTCATGTTGCTCGAAATACGTTCTACATTGAGCCAGACTACGGACGCTCTCGGGTGATTCGTCAAGATGGCGACTCGGAAGAGTTAATCCAAGAAGCGATCGAGACCTGTCCAGTCGATTGCATTCATTGGGTGAATTATGCAGAGCTGAAGCACCTGGAAGAAGAGCGCAAATATCAGGTGATTCCCGTTGCTGGATTTCCGGTGGATCATGCACTTGTCGTGATCAATCGCCGCAAGCAGAAAGCAAAATCTAAGAAAAAACCGCTTTAATTTCAAGTTTGAATTTTTTGGCTCCAGAAATCTTGATCTGGGGCTTTTTGCTGTTTATTCTTCGGGTGAATCTGTTATGCCGTCAAACGCGACAAAGGGCAAGTGTGCGCCCTGTAAACCCCGTCTAATCCGTTCGGGCGTCTCGTCAAATAAAACAAACAACGGATAAATTTTATCGGCTTGATCGTTAAGAATGTGTTGATAGCGCGACGGCATCAGCCATTCGTAGTCTTTATCGAGTAATAACTGCGTGCGCCGCCAGCGACCGAGTAATTCTGAAAAATCTTCATCGAGTTTGTGAATAAAAATGAAGACTTCTTTGCCAGTTTTAATCTTCCATTCTGGATCACACATCAAAATCGCAATTTCACACGGAAGAAGTTGAGGATCAGTCTTACTTTCTTGTACGCTTTGACGAATTCGCACGATCGGCATTGGAATTGTGATCACGCTTTCTTCAGGGCGGCGCATACTGGGCACCATTTCCAGATACGGGCGATGATGTTTGAGTAGCTCGATCGCTGCGATCGCATGGCTATAAGTTGCAAGTAATTCTTCGTACTGAGCGGTTTGTTCTGACATGTTTCGGCACATTCAACAACAAAGGTCAGAAGCGATCGAGCGTCACACTTCTGACCCAACTTCTTGAAACGGTTTTTGAGCGAGTTAGCCCATTTTGTCGAAAATGGCAAACATGGGTAGATACATCGCAATCAAGATACTTCCCACCATGCCGCCGAGAAAAACAATCATAATTGGCTCCATAATGCTTGTGAGCGATTTCACGGCTTGTTCTACTTCGTCTTCGTAGAAATCTGCAACTTTCATCAGCATTTTGTCGATTTCTCCGGTTTCTTCTCCGATGCTGATCATTTGAATCGCCATCACCGGAAAAACTTGCTCACGCTGAAGCGCAATGCTAATCATGCCCCCAGTTTGAATCTCGCGGCGGGCTTCGTCGATCGCGTTTGCCACCACTTGATTTCCGGACGTATCGCG
This sequence comes from uncultured bacterium, assembly GCA_964250455.1. Lineage (GTDB taxonomy): Bacteria > Cyanobacteriota > Cyanobacteriia > Leptolyngbyales > Leptolyngbyaceae > CAXUFL01. The sequence continues at coordinate 38,268 of CAXUFL010000033.1, read as the reverse complement.
CACGATTTCTAAGCAGGTCAAGATTGGAACCCCCGATCGCGTCAATGCTCCAAACGTTCGACAGAATCGTGCTGTCGCCGTTTTTTGAATCAGTTCACCAAACAACGGCATTTTCAGAAAGAACCGATCCATCGTTTCGCGTCCGACTCGCGTTTTGTAGTACTGCTGATACGCAAAGAAAATGGATGGAATAATAATCACCAAAATCAACACAGATGGACTGCGCAGAAATTTACTAATATCCAACATCAACTGTGTGAACGCGGGAAGTCGCCCACCCAACTGCTCAAAAATGCCTGCAAAAATCGGAATCAAAAAAATCGTCATGCCCAAGAAAATCAGCGTTGCCAGCACGCCAACGACAACCGGATAGCTCAGCGCTGATTTAATTTGGTTTTGCAAGCGCGACATATCTTCGAGCAGCTTTGCCAAACGATTCAGTACTTCATCAAGCACGCCACCTACTTCGCCCGCCTGAACCATGCTGACGTATAAGCCATCAAAGCATTGCGGATGCTTGCGCATTGCATCTGAGAGGTTTGTGCCTTCTTGCACGTCAGCACTGATTTCTTGAAGCGCTTTTTTCATTTTTGGATTCGTACATTGATCCGCTAAAACACCCAGTCCTCGCACTAACGCAACTCCAGCATTGACGAGTGCTGCAAACTGACGCGAAAAAACCGCTTTGTCCTTAACCGTCACTTTCACCATTGAGGTTTTCAGCTTCGATAAGTCAAAGCTTGCGCTAAATCCCTCGTTTTCTTTGAGTTCCTGCACAAAAAGACCTTGCTCGCGCAGGGCCGATCGTGCCGCATTGAGCGAGTCAGCAACAATCTTTTCTTTTTTGGCGTTTCCTTTCGCGTCTCGAACGCGGGCGACGTAGGTTGGCATAGCACTCTCAAATAAAGGATTGGAAAATCAAAACGCGAGACGAGCAAACTCGATCTTGGCGATATCTGCTAGGGTCGATCGAGGGTAGAAGCGGTTATCGTTTAGCCGCAGCTGGTGAAGCTGCTCCGGCCGGACTGCCTCCGATTAAGCGTTGAAGTTCATCGGGGCGAGACGTTTTAGACGCGGCAGCTTCAAACGAAATCAGTCCCGCTTTGTACTGATCAGCTAAAACTCTTTCTAGCGTCTGCATTCCGAGCTTTCCGCCTGTTTGAATTGCCGAGTAAATTTGTGCGGTTTTTCCTTCTCGGATCAGGTTCGAGATTGCGGGCGTCACAATCATGATTTCCTGCGCCATAACTCGACCGTATTCGCCCGGTTTGGGATTTTTCTTGGGAACTAGCGTTTGGCTAAACACCGCAACCAATGAGTTAGAAAGCTGCACGCGCACTTGAGTTTGACGCTCGGATGGAAACACATCGATCATTCGGTCAACGGTTTGAGCCGCCGAGCTAGTGTGCAGCGTTCCGAACACTAAGTGACCCGTTTCAGCCGCAGAAATCGCCAAAGAAATCGTTTCTAAGTCGCGCATCTCACCGACAAGAATAATGTCTGGATCTTCGCGTAGTGCCGCTTTTAGTGCGTTGCCAAAACTTTTGGTGTCTTCACCGAGTTGGCGTTGGTGAACCAGGCTTTTGATCGGTTCGTAAACAAATTCGATCGGGTCTTCGATCGTTAAAATATGCTCTGCACGAGTGCGGTTGATCAAATCGATCATGGCCGCCAGCGTTGTCGTTTTACCCGACCCGGTTGGGCCTGTGACCAGAATTAGTCCTCTTGGCTTCTCGGACATTTCGCGCACCACATCGGGCAATCCCAACTTATCGAAGTTTGGAATTTTAGAACTCAGTGCTCGTAGACAAGCAGCATAGGTACCCCGGTCTTTGTAAACGTTAACGCGGAAACGAGCCAAGCCCCGCACACCATACGAGCAGTCAAGCTCCCAGTTTTGCTCTAGGTTTTTGCGCTGCGTGTTGTTGAGCATACTGAAAATGAGACGCTGACATTCTTCGGCACTCATCGGTTGATCGCCGATCGGTTGAAGATGTCCGCTAATCCGAAAATAAGGCGGCAGTCCAGCCGTTAAATGCATATCAGAGCCGCCCATTTCGATCAGCTGCTCCATTAAGTCTTCGATCATTAATTCCATGCGAGTGGCTCCTTTTTAAAAATCAAGTGCTGCATTGCAAGGGCGCTTTACAACTTTGCAGACCCGAATCGGGAATCGAAGTTTAGTTTGCCCACGAATGGTCGAGAAATTAATCAAGCTAGTCTTGGAATCTGGGAGTCGTACAGTACGGGCAATCGAGCCATTCTTGTTGAAGTTCGGCGGCGCACGATCGACAAGTCAGCGAACTCTTGCGTTTGGCTCGCAGTTCGGCTTCTAAACCGCTATCGGTAAAGGTAACGCGCTCAATTTCTTCGAGTGTCGAAAGTCCTTGACGCACCAGATTCAGGCTGTAGGCAAGCAACGTTTGCATTCCTTCTTCAACCGCAACCTCTTTGATTTGTTCGGTCGGTGCGCCTTCGGTGATCAGCGTTTGCAGCCGTTCAGATACGCGCATCACTTCATAAACGCCTAGTCGCCCTTTGTAGCCAACGCCGTTGCATTTCTCGCAAAGCTGACCGTTTGCACGCGCTTCTTGAACTTCGTGGGGCTGTAAGGCGTTCGCTTTAAATAACGTCAGTTGCGCATCGCGTGAGCTAGTTAATCCAAATCGGGACAACTCAGCAGAACTAGGCGTGTACGGAATGCGACAATCACTGCAAACGCGACGTACAAGACGCTGAGCCACAACGCCAATCAGAGCACCAGATACCATAAATGGTTCAACGCCCATTTCGTCTAAGCGAGCAATCGCGCCTGCTGCATCATTGGTGTGGAGCGTCGTGAGTACCAAATGACCCGTTAAAGCAGCTTCGATCGCGGTTTTTGCAGTTTCTTTATCACGGGTTTCACCGACTAGAATCACGTCTGGGTCTTGACGCAGAAACGCTCGCAGAATGGCGGCAAAATCCATGCCTTTTTCGCGGATCACCTGTACTTGGGTTAAACCGGGGAGCGAATATTCGATCGGGTCTTCAGCAGTACTGATGTTAACGCCAGGCTCGTTGCGTTCTGCAAGAGCAGAATAAAGCGTTGTAGTTTTACCTGATCCTGTTGGCCCGGTGACAAGAATTAATCCGAACGGACGCCGTACCATGTCTTGAACGCTGCGCAGCGACTCTTCATCGGTGATTAATTTATCAAGACCGAGCTGAGTTGAGGAATTATCAAGAATTCGTAAAACAACTTTCTCTCCGTAGCGACTGGGCAGCGTGTTCACACGAAAATCGACTTTACGACCGTCAAAAATTCGTCGGATTCGACCGTCTTGTGGTTGGCGGCGTTCAGCGATGTCAAGCTGAGCGATAATTTTGAAGCGAGCGACAACGGCAGGAATAATTTTTTTCGGGAATGACTCAAAGGCTTCTTGCAGTACGCCATCTTTACGAAAGCGAATGCGAAGAAATTCTTCTTGCGGCTCAATGTGGATATCTGACACCGCCATTTGCAGCGCTTTGATCAAGATCTTATTGACAAGTGCAATAATCGGCGCGGCTTCTGCATCGGCGGAGGCATCTAAATCAAGTTCTGCGCTGTTGTCTTCTCCTAGTTCTGCCAGTCCTTCTAAGCCTTCTAAATCCGATCGAACATCGACTCTCGATTGAGCTTCACGCTGTCGATCGCGCTCGATTCGGGCATCCATGTATTGCGAAATCAAGCGCTGATAATCGTCGATTGTGATCACTAATCGCTGCAATCCCAATCCTTTCGGACGCAAAATTCGATTGAGTTCATCTTGTGCCGCAAGATTATCGGGGTCAACCATTGCGACAAGCACAAACGCAGGTTCGTTGTCGCTTTTAGACAAAGGCACAAGATTATAGCGGCGGCAAAGCTCGATCGGAATCAACGTCTCGATTAGTTGTCCGACTTGGCTTGCTGCGACTTGATTCAGTTCCGGGTCTAACGATTCAACGCCATAAAGAATTTTCAACTCAAACAGTTGCTGCTTTTTGTATTGTCGAATCAAATCTGGGGATAGCTGCCGTCCGGTTAATGCCTCCAAAACAGCCGTAAGCGGTTTGCCAGATTTGCGGCTTTCGATCAGTGCTTGCTGCATCTGCTCGTTATTCGCATAGCCAGATTGAATCAATTTATTGCCAAACGGCGAAAAATTGTTTTGAACGACAAGCGCACGCCGTTGAGAAGAAGGATTTGTCATAACGGAGGAACGAAGATCACCTGCTCAAGCATTCCCAATCCCAAATCAAAACACGCGATCGCCCGTTGACGTGTGGGAAATTCTCTGTTATCCGGTTTAAACGTACTCTGCCCGATATATGATGCATAACGTTTGCCGCCATATCAGCATCTAGTGAAGCATTCGCTAGGATGGAAAAGGCTTTAGCAAGCCAGCGTTCTTTACAGGAATAGCGCACATGATCGAGGAACATAACCAGCAGCTAGACGAAACCCAAGCTTCAGAATTGACTCCTGAAGGTGAATCGACTTCGGATCAGGCTTCCGAGCCGATCGCGCAGGAAAATCCTGCCGCTACCGACGAACTGACCGACGATACCGATTATCAAGCGGCATTTGGCGAACTGCGATCAAGCTACGCCGCCAAAGAACGGGAAATGGAAGGTCTGAAAAAGCAAATGGAAGACCTCAACAATCAATACATGCGAATTGCCGCAGATTTTGAGAATTTCCGTCGTCGCACGCAAAAGGAAAAAGAAGACCTAGAAGAGCAAATCAAATGCAACACCATCAAAGAGTTACTGCCTGTTGTAGATAACTTTGAGCGAGCACGATCGCAAATCAAACCGCAAACCGAAGCGGAAGCGGGCATTCACAAAAGCTATCAGGGCGTTTACAAAGATATGGTCGATCGTTTGAAAAAAGTTGGTGTCGCACCGATGCGGGCTGAAGGCAAAGAGTTTGATCCAAATCTGCACGAGGCGGTGATGCGCGAACCTACAAGTGAGCATCCCGAAGGCACCGTGACTGAGGAGTTAATGCGGGGCTACATGGTGGGCGATCGAGTGCTGCGTCATGCGATGGTGAAGGTTGCTGCCCCACCCGAAGACGAAGCACCCGCTTCAAGTGAAGCCAGCTAGAACAGTGTGGGGAGTACGCAAAACTACGGTCTTTTATCAGGCTGTGAAGTGGACGTTAAGAAAATTCTGAATCGGGGAATCATTCGGAAAGTGGATTTTCTATCGATTGCAGAGAATTGACTAGAACTCTAACGTTCACCTTGCGTACTTTCACCGCCGCTAATTATGGGAAAAGTTATCGGGATCGATTTGGGCACCACCAACAGTTGTGTTGCTGTTTTGGAGGGCGGTCAGCCTATTGTCATTACAAATTCTGAAGGTGGGCGCACAACCCCCAGCATGGTCGGCTTCGGCAAGGCGGGCGATCGCTTAGTCGGTCAGCTTGCCAAACGCCAAGCGGTGACGAACGCGGAAAACACAATCTTTAGCATTAAGCGCTTTATCGGTCGGCGGTGGGACGATACTCAAATTGAGCGATCGCGGGTTCCTTACAACTGCGTCAAGGGCAAAGACGATACGGCAGATGTGCATATCCGGGGGCGCAACTACACGCCGCAAGAAATCAGCGCGATGATTCTGCAAAAGCTCAAGCAGGATGCTGAAAATTATTTAGGTGAGCCAGTGACGCAGGCGGTGATCACGGTTCCCGCTTATTTTAGCGATGCGCAACGGCAGGCAACGAAGGATGCAGGCACGATCGCAGGTCTCGAAGTTTTGAGAATTATCAATGAGCCAACCGCCGCTTCGCTGGCCTACGGTTTAGAAAAGCAAGATCAAGATCAATGCGTTTTGGTGTTTGATTTGGGCGGCGGGACGTTTGACGTGTCAATTCTTCAGCTTGGCGATGGCGTGTTTGAAGTGAAAGCCACGTCAGGAAACAATCACTTAGGCGGCGATGACTTTGATGCTTGCTTGGTGGAATGGCTGATTCAATCGTTTAAGCAGCAAGAAGGACTAGATCTTGCGGTTGATAAAATGGCGCTGCAACGACTCCGCGAAGCCGCAGAAAAAGCCAAAATTGAGCTGTCGAGCACGCTAAGTACGTCGATCAATTTGCCGTTTATTACTGCGGATGAAACCGGCCCGAAGCATTTAGAAACCGAACTGACCCGCGCTAAATTCGAGGAGTTAGCCAGCCAACTGATTCAAAACACGATCGAGCCAATGCAGCAAGCGCTCAAAGATGCGCATCTCACAACCGAGGACATCGATCGCATTATTCTCGTGGGCGGTTCGACTCGGATTCCGGCGGTTCAAGACGCGCTCCGGCAATTCTTTAACGGCAAGGCTCCGGATCGCTCAGTGAATCCTGATGAAGCGGTGGCGCTTGGAGCGGCGATTCAAGCGGGGGTTTTAGGTGGTGAAGTGAAAGACTTGCTGCTGCTTGATGTGACGCCGTTATCGTTAGGAATTGAGACGCTGGGTGAAGTGTTTACGCGGATTATCGATCGCAACACCACGATCCCTAGCAGCAAAACTCAGGTATTTTCGACCGCAACCGATGGACAAACTTCAGTTGAGATTCATGTCCTGCAAGGTGAGCGGGCAATGGCAAAAGACAATAAAAGTCTTGGTAAATTTCAACTTGCCGGAATTCCCCCGGCACCCAGAGGCGTTCCGCAAATCGAAGTTTCCTTTGAAATCGATGCCAACGGAATTCTCAAGGTTGCCGCTCGCGATAAAGGTACCGGACGCGCTCAAAGCGTCGAAATCTCGAACACAGGCGGCTTGAGCGAAGGCGAAATTGAACGGATGCGGCAAGAATCGGAATTGTTTGCTGAAGATGACAATCGCCGCAAGCAGCTTGTCGAACTCAAAAATCAAGCAGATAGCTTATTTCATAGTTATGAAACTACGATAAAGGAGAACGGCGATCGCATCAACGGCACGCTTCAAGCACAGGCAACGGAAAAAGCCGCCGCGCTAAGAGAATTGCTAATAAATGTAAAAGCTGATCCGGCTGCGGTAAGAGCACAAATCGAGGCGTTGCAGCAAACGCTTTATGCGATCGGTGCTGCTGTGTATCAACAGGCTCAAGCGTTTGGAGAATCGCCGTTTGAAATGAATCCGTCTGATGTAAATTTTGAAGATGCAACCGTTCCTGCGGGCAATTTCGGCATTGAGGAAGATGCGACCGTTACGGCGGATTATGAGGCAGTAGATTAGTTAAGAGTGTAGGGTAGTAATATAGGGTGTTCGAGTTTTTGCCTATCCCCTACACCCAATTTTTAGCCCCTTACCCCTTTCAGCACTCTATGGCGCGTGACTATTACGAAATTCTCGGTGTCGCTCGTGAAGCAGACAAAGAAGAACTCAAGCAAGCGTATCGTCGCTTAGCTCGAAAGTACCACCCTGACGTGAACAAAGAGCCAGGCGCGGAAGAACGATTCAAAGAAATCAACCGCGCATATGAAGTGCTCTCAGAACCGGAAACTCGTGCTCGCTACGATCGCTTCGGCGAAGCGGGCGTTGGGTCGGCGGCAGGTGCTGGCGGCTACCAAGATTTTGGCGATATGGGTGGCTTTGCTGACATCTTTGAGAGTTTCTTTAATGGATTTGCGGGGGGTGCTGCCGGGGGTCAAACGCGGCGTCGAGGCGGGCCGGTTCGTGGTGAAGATCTGCGGCTCGATTTGAAATTAGATTTTCGCGAAGCGGTATTCGGTGGCGAAAAAGAAATTCGCATTAGTCACTTAGAAACTTGTACAAACTGCGAAGGCAGTGGCGCAAAACCGGGAACTCGTCCGCGTACTTGTCCCACGTGTTCGGGTGCGGGGCAAGTGCGACGTGCGACGCGAACGCCGTTTGGAAGTTTTACCCAAGTTTCGGTTTGTCCAACCTGTAATGGCAATGGGCAAGTGATCGAAGAAAAGTGCGAAGTTTGCGGCGGAAACGGTCAACGGCAGGAAACCAAGAAGCTGAAGATTACGATTCCGGCAGGTGTTGATAATGGAACGCGGCTTCGTGCTCCGGGTGAAGGCGATGCAGGTCAGCGTAGTGGCCCGCCTGGGGATTTGTACGTTTACCTGTTTATCAACGACGATTCAGAATTTCAGCGTGAAGGCATCAATATTCTGTCTGAGGTTAAGATCAGTTACCTGCAAGCTATCTTAGGATCTCGAATAGAAGTTCAAACCGTGGATGGCGGCGAGGAGCTGACGATTCCGGCGGGAACTCAACCGGGAACGGTGCTAACGTTAGAAAACAAAGGCGTACCGAAACTCGGAAATCCGGTGAGTCGGGGCAATCACTTAATTACAGTTGTGGTTGATATTCCGACTCGAATGACGCCTGAAGAACGAGAACTGCTGGAGAAGTTAGCGAAGATTCGCGGCGATCGAGTCGGCAAAGGTGGCATTGAAGGCTTTATTGGAAAGATGTTTGGCGGATGAGTCAGTTACTAGAACCAGACGTACAGCTTGATTTACGCGGAACACCGTGTCCGATTAATTTTGTGCGGACGAAGTTACGGCTAGAGCAAATGCAGCCCGGATCGCTGCTCGAAGTGTGGCTTGATCCGGGTGAGCCGATCGAGCAAGTGCCGGATAGTTTGGCGATGGAAGGCTACAAAATTGAAAGCGTCGAGGATCGATCGGGCTTCTTTTCGCTTAAAGTTCGCTGCTGAGTCTTTGGAATATGACTTCTGAAGACCCAAACAAAGTTTTGGAGACCGATCAATCTCCCTCAGTGCAACTAGGGGGAACGGTGATAGCGGTTCAAGCGAATTATTACTGGGTGCGGCTTGAAGAATCAGACGCTCCAAAATCGCTGTTGCTTTGCACGCGCCGCACGCTGCTTAAGAAAATTGGGCAGCGTGTGATGGTGGGCGATCGCGTTTATGTCGAAGAACCCGACTGGGCAGACGGACGCGGTGTGATCGCTCAAGTGTTGCCGCGATCGTCGGAGTTAGATCGTCCCCCGATCGCGAATGCCGATCAAATTCTTTTGGTGTTTGCTTTAGCGCAGCCCTCGATCGAGCCGTATCAACTGAGTCGATTTTTGATTAAAGCGGAATCGACGGGGTTAGACGTGCGTTTGTGCTTGAGTAAAAGTGATTTGGTGTCGATCGACGAGCAGGCTCAGTGGCGACGGCATCTAAACGAGTGGGGCTACGATCCGATTTTGATTAGCGTGCGGGCGCGAAGCGGGCTAACTGATTTAAAAGAGCAATTAAGGCAAAAAATTACGGTCGCGTCGGGCCCTTCTGGGGTGGGCAAATCGAGCTTGATCAATCAACTCATTCCAAAAGTGAATCTGCGTGTGAATGCGGTTTCAGGTAAATTAGCCAAAGGGCGACATACCACGCGGCACGTTGAACTATTCGAGCTTCCTTCAGGCGGATTGTTGGCAGATACGCCAGGATTTAATCAACCGGATCTTGACTGTGCACCGCAGAACTTAGCGTATTACTTTCCAGAAGCGCGTCGAAAATTGGCTGAGGCAAGCTGTCAGTTTGGCGATTGTTTGCATCGGGATGAACCTGGATGCGCGGTGCGGGGGGATTGGGAGCGGTATGAGTATTATTTGGAATTTTTGAACGAAGCGATCGAGCGTCAAACCGCATTAAATGACCAAGCCGATCCGGATGAAGTGCTCAAACTCAAAAGTAAGCGAAGCGGTGCACAGTATGAACCCCGATTAGACACCAAGAAATATCGTCGGGAGTCGCGGCGGACTCAGCAGCAATCGCTTCAACAACTAAGAAACGACCTTGATAGTTTGCGCGAGAAAGAAGACGATCAAGACCCGACTTGATTCACCGGAGGTTGGGTCGCTCGGACACGGGCGCAAATAAGTTAGCTGCGCACATTGCCATCAGCTTCGCAAGAGACGAGCGGCTACGGCTACGCGGCTACACAAACAAAACCACCCACGGGTTAGCTGCGGAGCATTTTCAAGAGAAGATCAGTCCATGCAGGTAGACTACGGTTACTGAAATCGCTTCTGCTGACTACGATAGCGAATCAGCTCGGCAATCAAAGCAACAAGGGCGGATGTAATCATCAGAAAAACGCTGAGCGCATTGATATCCGGTTTAACGCTAACCCGAATGCGGCTAAAGATTTCCATTGGTAACGTCGTTGCTCCGCCTCCGGCTGTAAAACTGGAAATCAGAAAGTCATCCATACTCAGCACAAACGCTAAAAGACAGCCAGAGACGATCGCGGGCATCAACTGAGGCAACAGCACAAATATCAATGATTGAAAGGGCGTTGCGCCTAAATCCTGCGCGGCTTCTTCTAAATGCGGATTGAGATTGGTTAATCGCGTTGAAACGACTAGCGCAACATACGCTAAGCAAAACACAACGTGAGCCGCTACGATCGTCCATAAGCTCAACGGAATTGCAATGACCGCTAAAAATACAAGCGTTGCAACGGCGATCGCAATGTCAGGAATAATCAACGGGAGGTAAGCCGCGCCTTGATACAAGCGTTTGCCCACAAACTGATGGCGTGCAAGCCCGATCGCTAATAGCGTCCCGATCACCGCAGAAATCAGCACGGCACAGCTTGCCACAATTAAACTTTGCCCCAGCGCGGATAGAATGCGGTCATCTTGAAAGAATTTGCGGTACCACAAAAGCGTAAAGCCAGTCCATTGAGCACTGTTTGGAGCTTGGTTAAAGCTGTAAAAGCTTAGAACCGCGATCGGCAGATACATAAAGCCAAATATCAGCACGGTGAAAATTGCTTGCCAAGATGCCCAAAATTTAGATTGCATTTCTATCTCCGTACTTGATCAGGAGCGCGATCGCGAAGCTAACCGCCAAAATCAACACCATACTCAGCGCAGACCCAAACCCCCAATTCTGAGTCGCGCCTAAAAACTGGTCGTAAATTAAGCGAGCTGCGGTTCTACTCGATGTACCACCCAGTAATTCTGGATTAACAAAGTCTCCCAGCCCAGTAATGAATACAAGCAATCCGCCTGCTGCAATTCCTGAGAAGCATTGTGGAACCGTCACTGTCCAAAATGCTTGTTTTGGAGTTGCGCCTAAATCTGCTGCCGCTTCGAGCAGGCGTTGATCGAGCTTTTCGAGTGAAGCGTATAAAATTAGCACCATGTACGGCAACGAGCTATAGGTCATGCCGATGAGAACTGCGATCGGGCGATTTAGCAAATCTAAGGGTGGTAAACCAACGCTGGTCAGAATGCTATTGAGAACGCCAGTTGGACGTAGAATGCTAATCCAGGCGTACGATCGCAGCAGCGAAGAGGTCCACAACGGCAGCGTAAATCCGAGTAAAAGCAGATTTTGCCATCGTTTTGGAGCGTGAACCGCAATCCAATAAGCAACCGGAAAGCCCAAAATTAAACACGCAACGGTTGAGCCAGTCGCAAAAAGCAGCGATCGACCAATTACGCGCAAGCTATCCGGCTGAACAATGCGCCAATAGTTGTCTAAGCCCGACGGAGTAACAATGTCGCCGGGTTTGATGTTTGGCACGAGGCTTAGCTCGAGAATAATCAGCGTCGGGATGATTAAGAGCAACAATAACCAAACGCCCGATGGTGCCAGCATCAACACAGGTGGTATCCAGCGCGGCGGATTTGGAGTGATATCAGGTTCCGAAACAGAGGACGCTTTCATAGATACAGTTTTGGCAAAGACGGCTCTACATCAGCAGAATACCCATTAACGACGATCGCGCCGCAGATTTGTTGATCGAGAAGTGGTTGGAAACGATCGGGAACAACACGACGCGATCGCACATCTTTAAAGCTAAAGGCGCATTATTTCAGCAAATTCATCAATTTGATGTGAAATAGCAAACGGATTTTTTATCGTTGCTTGACGACAAGGTTTGCCAAGTTCTCTAATCGCTTCCGAAATGAACGCAAATGCTTGAGTAGTTATTGTCATCCTTCTGGTGTAGAAGCGCTCTACTAAAGAGTGATGAAAACCAAACAAAACAATCAGTAGAAAACCTAAAAACGCCATTATAGGGATGTTTTACGAAGCAATTTATTTCGTAGCATCCCTATTTTTTGGTATTAATCAGGCAGAATAAAAATTGTCACTTTCTATTATGTGACAGTTAGAGAAGAGACCATCTTAAAAGCCAACTCGTTCGCACACGTAATACAACATAAATATAGAGAAATCGATACGAGCTGTAGCCGATAACTCTAGACTCTTCCAAAGAGAGTTGCGCTGATTTTAGTTGTTAAGCTGGAATGTTTGAACGTTTCAATTTTCTCTTAATCAAACTAGAAAACAAGCAAAACCTCAGGAACAAAACAGGTCAAACTTACGACCTTAAAAGTAAGAAACAACAGTTGATTTTGAGTTACTCACGGACACGAAATATGAAACTCTCTCTTAAGTCTTTTGCAACGATTTCTACGCTGTCTGCATTAGTTGTTGCTCCGATGATTTTGGGTGCAGGTTCTGCATCGGCTCAGCCCGCTCGCTTCGATGGTAGCTACGTTGGAGCAGGCGTTGCTGGAGGCGTAACCAACGGTGGACGCGGCAACGATGAAAGAACGTTTGGTGGCAACATTCAAGGTCGTTTTGCCGTTCCGAATGCTCCGGTTTCGGTTCGGGGTGCAGTGTTGTTTAACGGCAATAATAGCGCCGTGATTCCAACTCTGACTTATGACATTCCGGTGAGCCGAAACACCAACATTTACGCGGGTGCTGGCTACTCGTTTGTGCAAAACACCGATCGCACTTCTCAAATCGGTAACAAAGATGCCGCCGTTCTTTCGGCTGGTGTAGAATCTCAAGTCGGAAAAGGCGTTGTAGTGTATAGCGATGCAAAATACGGCATCAACGCTTATCAAGGTAGCAACGCGGGTGCATTGAGCCTGCAAGCAGGTGTGGGTCTAAAATTCTAATTGATTGATTCAATGATTTGAAGTCAATTGATTGAATGAGTCTAATAAAGATTGGGTTCCTGATGTTCGGTCAGGAACCTTTTTTATGACAAGACTAAAGAAAGAGGCAATAAAGCACGATCGCACGGCAGGATAAATATAGATTTGCTTACTATTTCACAACTGCATTAAACGTAAGAGGCTCCTATGGCTAATGTCAAAGAAAAGATTTCAACAGACTTGAAACAAGCAAAAGAAGTGGGACAACTTCGCGCCGATCGCATTCGCGAAATTATGAAGACGGCGGTTGCGCAAGTGGTCTCTGAACTCAAAACTGGAAGCGGCGAAGTTCGATCGATTGTGCAAGATGCATTTTCTGGCGCAATGAATAGCCTTCAGGAAAGCGGTACTCATGCAAAAGAAGAAGTGACAGCCTCGATCGAGGGCATTGTCGAAGGCATCAACCGCGCTCGTCAAGAACGCATTTCTGAAACCGAAGCTGAAGTTAAACGCTTGCAGGCTCAGCTTAGCGAGCAAGAAGACGAGCTAGAGCAAGAAGTCGAAGCGGGTTTCGACGGATTAAAAGATGCAGCAAAAGGAATGTCAAACGACATTCGTGAGCAAATTGAGCGATCAATCGAATCTGTACGCAACAGCGAGGAGGCATCATTGTTTAAGAAACGCTATGCTCAATTACAAGCCCAAGCTGCGATTTTGCGAGCTAATTTAGCGGCGCGGAGTGAAGGGTACTACGATCGTGCTCAAGCTCACTTAGACGATGCGAAAGAATGGTACAACCAAGCCCGTCCGCAAGCTGAAGCAGCTAAAACCAAAGCGGATCAAAAATACGCTGAGTTAGACAGCAAGCTTGGAGAAGCGGGATCGGCGCTGGCGCGTGGAGAGCGTCAAGTAAAGCAACTGCTGCGCGATTTGCTCAAGCAAGCAACCGAAGCATTCAAAGACGCGCCGGAATCGAAATCGATCGAGGCTCCGCGTGAGATTGCGATCGGCGGTTCGTCTGGAGCTGCGCCAAGCGCTAATCGAGCTATGTCTGAGGATGCAGACTTGTCACGCCCGGAATTGCCGCCAACTCAAGCAGAAACTGAGCAAAGCAAGATTCGCCAGGCCGGTTGAGATGCTTATCCGAAACTCAGATTAGGTAGATAAACGTGAGAAAGCCGTAGTGATTTGCTCACTACGGCTTTTTTTCGATTAATTTCCAGGCTTTAACTACTCCGATCGCACCCCGATTTGATTCTGCACGATCCTAAAAGCCTGATCTCCCAGAATTTTATGAGCGGCGGTTGTTGGGTGGATGCCATCCCAAAAGAGAAACTGATTTGGATTGCCCGATCGATTATCAAGATAAGCAGCCGTGACATTCGCAAATCCAAACTGCTGTGGATGAGTGCTGGCATCTTGATAAATTTTTGAAACGTCGAGCAAAGCAAGCTGTATTTTTGGTTGCTGCACGATGCGCTCGATCGATGTTTTCAGCGTTTGATTGTGCGCGATCGCGGTTTGACTTAATGCATTGGCGTTGGCATTGTTTCGAGTAGCGGGCAGGTGTCCTAAATCTGGAACGTTTCCAATCAAAAAGCGGGTTGCTCCGAGTTGAATCAGCCTTTGAATGGCTTTTGTGAGATTCTCGATCGACGCGCTTGGCGTTGCACCACTGTAAAGATAATCGTTTGCGCCCGCCCAAAGCACGTAAAGCGCTTGAGCATTTAGCGAAGATTGAGACTGAACGAATTGATCAACCTGAGTTAAGATTCCCGGTACACTGCCGATTCCGGTACGTCCGGTAGTGGCACCGCCCCAAGCGAAGTTTTTAACTTGGTTTTGGGACAGGTTTAAGCGAGCCGCAAGCTGTTCGACCCAAACTTCGCCATTAGAGTAGCGTCCTTTGAAGTAAGGCGGACTGGGAGGATACGCGCCGCCAGTAGCCCGATAGACGTTTCCAACATCAGAAAGGCTATCTCCAAAGACGTAAAGCTGATCGATCGGTTGAAGCGGGGATTGATTGCGCTGTAACGCAAACGGAATTGCAACCATGATTACCAAAAGTAAAAGAATTCCAACAAGAATGAATCGGCGTCTTAAGCGGAAAAAACGTCTCTGTGCCATTAGCGAGCTGCATTCTACGTCGATGTAAAGAAAAGGTCACAGAAGTTATATTTTGGCAAAAATAGCGTCGATCGTGTTGTATCAACAGAGAGAGCGATCCAGGTTTCAAGGCGAATTGATAATCTCTCCTTAGACTAATGTTTTGTGATAGCAATGTTGTTATCGTGAAAATGAACAATGTGGGTCAGTAATCGGGGGTGTTCATTGTAGCGCCCCTTTTTGCATTGAAATAATTCAATAAGCGCAATCGATTGAGTATGATCAAAAGCGTTACCTCACTTGTTCATTTGCTTGCAATTTAGAATGACTGACTTAAGAATTGTCACTTTGTTACCGAGTGCAACCGAAATCGTTGCAGCATTAGGATTAAGCGATGCAATCGTTGGACGTAGCCACGAGTGCGATTATCCACCTGAAATTAAAACGCGCCCCGTTTGCACTCGCGCCCGCTTAAATTCGCAACAGCCTAGCGCTCAAATTGATGCCGACGTTCAAACGCTGCTCAGGTCTGCACTCAGTATTTATGATGTTTTGATCGACGAATTAGAGCGATTGCAGCCGACGCACATCGTTACGCAGGATCAGTGTGACGTGTGTGCGGTGAATTTTTCTGAAGTTGAAAAAGCCGTTTCGAGCTTGACGCGCAGCCAACCCAAAATTATTTCTTTGCAGCCCAATACGTTAAGCGAAGTTTGGGCGGATCTCGATCGTGTTGCCGTTCAGCTTGGCGTCGATGCAGCTTTGCTACTCAATTCATTGCAGTCACGCATCAAAGCCTGTTCCGAAATGACCAAAACTGCTTCGCGTCCGACGGTCGCGGCGATCGAGTGGATTGATCCACTGATGGCAAGCGGAAACTGGATACCCGAATTGATTACGTTCGCAGGCGGACGAGATTTGTTTGGCAGCGTTGGCAAACATTCACCGTATTTGCAGTGGCATGATTTGATCGCCGCCGATCCCGACACGATCGTGATGATGCCGTGTGGGTTTGATCTCGATCGTACTCGTCAAGAAGCCCAGACGTTAACGCAACGTTCAGAATGGCAATCGCTTAAAGCCGTTCAAAATAATCAAATCTACATTACCGATGGAAACGCTTATTTCAACCGTCCGAGTCATCGCTTAGTAGATTCGATGGAAATTTTGTGCGAAATTCTGCATCCTGAGCAATTCAAACCGCAGCATCAAGGCGTGGGTTGGGAAGTGTATCAAGCGCGTTGAATTGCGGGTTTCAGCGTGGCTAAGTCGATGTAGCGATCGGCAATATTAATCAAGCTATCGCTTGCCATTGATTGCAAACTGACAATTTCAACTTGAACGCCTTGATACGCGACCGTATCGACCGCATACGCTAAATCGCCATCGCCGCTCAGCAAAATTAGCGTGTCGCAGTACGGCGCAAGCTTCATCATGTCTACGGTCATTTCTACGTCTAGATGGGCCCGCTTCGAGCCGTCAGGCTGCGCCACTAAATCTTTTGCCACGACTCGGAAACCATTGCGCCGCATCCATAGCAAAAAGCCCTGCTGTTTTTCGTTGGCGCGATCGACGCCCGTGTAAAAATACGCCCGTACTAAAGTTCGCCCTTGTGTCAAACAGTTCAGCAGTTTAACGTAATCGATCTCTAAGCAAAGCTGCATCGCGGCATAAAACAGATTTGAGCCGTCGATCAGAATCACCACCCGATCAGAAGCGTTAGGAGATTTAGAGTGATCGATCAAAGAGGCTTTTAAGAATTGCCCACGCGATTGATCAGCCTCTAAATGCTTGGGTAGCGCCGAGTGCCGTTGTGGGTGAGGAATATGCATAGTTTAACCGCTTAGCGCTAAGCCAAATAAAGAATAAAGTAAGTTGCTGGCTCGGTAGAAACACAAAATCCATAAGCAAACGCGATATCTAAAACTGTTTGCGGTTTCGACCTCAAACCGCCACTCCTAAGTCGGAATGCAATCAAGTTGAGTGAGGTGAAGCGTTCTCGCGCTTGCTGGGAGTCAGCAGAATTCAGACTTTCTTCAGGTTTATCCTACTTTATTATTCTTAAGCTGATCGTGATACAACGCAGCAAGATTTTTTACATTTCTTTTCATTCCATCAAAATTATTAGTAAAGACTGAGCTTGGCACTTCGGAGCGATTTTAGAGTCTTTTACGCATTAAGTTTTGATAAGAACTTTAATAGATGTTAAATTACCCCAAAATCTTTTTACAATGAGTAATTATTTATATTTTCAAGGTTTCTCGGATACAACGACGAAAACATCAGTGTAGTAATACTGTAAAACCCACTAACATAAGATCTCAAGTCGTTTCATAAGAAGATCTTGGTTGTTATCTGAACCCTTGTGCAGTCCTATTTTCTGTTCTATGAGGATGCTGTCTTATCCTGCATTGAGTGGGAATGTCGCGCCTAAATTCTGCCATACATGATCGACTTTGTGAGCGAGATGCCGATCGTAGAAGAGCCAAATTCTTCTGCATCGTCCTCTTTAGAAAACCCATTAAAATCGTCGTTTTCTGGAAGCGTCAACGCAACCGAAATAAAGCACAAAACCGACGAAATCGCGCCATCACAGGGGACACGAATCGTTGTTTTCATTGATGGTGCAAATCTATTTCATGCCGCATCGCAACTGGGAATCGAAATCGATTACGCCAAGCTTCTGCGGTATTTTCAGCAAAATAGTACGCTAATTCATGCGTTTTTTTATACTGGCGTTGATTTGTCGAATTCGCGTCAGCAAGGCTTTTTGATGTGGATGCGACGCAATGGTTATCGAGTGGTGACTAAAGAAATACTTTTAACTTCTACAGGAACAAAACGAGTGAGCAGCATGAATGTTGAGATCGCGGTTGATATGATGCGCTTTGCTGCGGAGTGCGATACCGAAATTATTATCAGTGGCGATGGTGATTTGACTTATGCGATCGATGCCGTAACTTTTCTGGGTGTGCAGGTTGAAGTGGTTGCACTACGATCAATGACTAGTGATCACCTTATTAATCGTTCTAGTCACTATGTCGATCTTGCAAGTATAAAAGCGGCGATTCAAAAAGCGCCTAGAAATTAAAAAGAATGCAGTCTATTTGACTGCATTCTCTGAACTTAGAAAGGTTGGCTTAATCTTTACCGATTCGCCTCAACCAGGTTTTGCTGATGCATTTCTGGCAGTTTCCACCACGGAAGATGAGGATGAGCGTGGTGTTCTTCGTGGTAGCCGAAATGGTAGCACGTGATAAACGACCAGAACGGAGACCAAGTACTGCTTTGCGCCCGCCACTGATTTTGATAGCCTCCTTCGGGTTCGCGGTGCGGAAGATAAGTTCCAAAAAAGAAGAGTTGAATCGAAGATGCGATCGACGGCACCGCCCAAAATAGCGTCAAATTGATTTCAGGAACGTGAAGCACGCGGTGCAGCAGATGAAAAATCACAACTAAGCCAATAATTCGCGTCCAGCTCCAGTAGCGCACCATAAAGTACGAATACCAAGCAAAAAAGTTTTTATGCTGTCCGTCGTGAAAGTCCGGGTCTTGCTCGGATGCCGGATGCTGATGGTGCATCCAGTGAGTTCGCGTCATTTCTTTGAGCGAAAACAAGGCGTAAACCCGCAGGGCAAGATTTCCAAAAAAATTGTTGACTTTAACGCTGCTCGGTGAAACTGCTCCATGCATCGCGTCGTGAGCCGTGATAAATAAACCTGTGTATAAGAAGGTTTGCCATAAAATTGCAGCAATTTGCAGCACGATCGGCAGGGTTGAAACGTCGATCGACAGCAGCACCCCTAAGCTAATTGCCCAAGTTCCAATAACTGAAATCGCAATCAAAACGCCTCGATCTGTCAAAGCAGATAGCTTTTTAAGATCGAGGCCGATCGCGGAATGATCTTGAACAGGTTCGCTTGAGGTTTGCAAAAAAGAAAACACGTGCCGACTCCATAAATATTTCAGTGTGACAAACGGATTTGATAAAGTTGCTTAAAAAAGAAAATTGATTGTAAACCAGATTCTGAGCACCTTTGCAAATCTTAACATCTTTGAGAATCATCGCTAAGAATGACTTCAAAATAAACGAAGATTATGCGTCTTAACTCAACCTAACCTTATTAAAGTTGCCAATTCTTAGACAAAATGTTTTATATTTTGGCAGCATTTCAGTTGATAAAATCGAATCCTGAATCTAGTCTAGACAGCGATCGACTAATTGCTATCTCTCTGTGGGGCTAACTGCTCAACAGCCCAAAAGACGCATGTTTCAGCAATTTTAGTCTACATATTTGAGTAAGAAACTCGTGGAAAAATGCGTTTAATTTTAATCAGTTTTGATCAAAATCTAACAAAAGTTAGACGAATTCTCAGGGTGCTGATTCAAACTAATAGAATCGATTAGCAAAACTTTTTTATTCCTATGGCTTCCACCGTCCTCATTACTGGTGCGTCGCAAGGCATTGGTAAAGCCACCGCCCTGTTATTTGCTCGAAACGGATACAACGTGGTTCTTGCGGCTCGTCAGCCCGAACGTCTCGAAGCCCTCGCCCACGAGCTAAGAACGTTCAATCACTCAGCGATCGCGGTTCCTACCGACGTGCGCGATCCGGCTCAGGTTGAAAATTTAGTGCAGCGTGCGATCGCCGAATACGGCTCGATCGATGTTTTGGTGAACAACGCCGGAATTTATATTTCAGGCCCTGCCGATAGTTTCACGCTCGAAGATTGGCATACGGTGATCGATACGAATTTGTGGGGCTACATTCACACGATTCATTATGCACTGCCGCACCTGATCGCACGGGGAAGCGGCACGATCGTCAATGTGGGATCGGTTGGTTCAAAAGTTCCCATTCCTTATTTAGCGCCTTATTCTGCGGCTAAGTTTGGCGTTGCCGGATTAACGCAATCGCTGCAATCTGAGCTATCGCCAAAAGGAATTACGGTTTGCGGCATTTACCCGAACCTGATTAAAAGCGATTTTATGGAGCGGGCTATTTTTCGCGGTAAAGACGCAGAAGATGAAATCGCTCGTCGCCAGCAGCTTGAGCAGGTTTTAGCGGCTCCGGTGATTGAAAAGCCCGAAGATGTTGCAAACGCAATTTTTGACGCTGTGCAGCACAAGAAAACCGATGTCAACGTTGGCTCTGCAAATTTATCGTTGGCTTCGAGTCGGATTTTCCCCGATGCGCTTCAGTGGATTATGCGTCGCACCTTCAAAAACAAAGACAAAGACTACAGCACCAACCCGATGAATTGAACGGTGCAGGTTCGTTGAGGCGCGGCTTTACCAGTTGCACTTAGCTCAATTTCCTGAAGTTAGCCCCTTAAATCCCTGATCTTAGGTGATTTAAGGGGCTGATTCCAGAATTGCAGCGTTAAAGGATTGACGCACATCGTAGCTCGATTGAAGAGCGCGATGGAGTGAATTTTAATCGCTTAAAACAGCTTAGAAGGCTTTAGAAACAGCCAGCCTACAAAAAAGAACGCGGCTGTAAACAATTGAATGATATCGAGCGCTGATAGGTAGCCGTCCATCAAAGCCGCGATCGTGCGATCGGTCAGTCCAAACAGCCACGAAGAAACTCCAAACAGCCAAATTCCGGATTTGAGATTTGACAAAAACGTAACCAAATCGCTAGACGGTGGACGAGTCATAGTTCGAGCTGGGTGAAGGAAGTGAACAAACACGCTCATTATGTATTCTATATTAAGAAATATTTAACTTAGTTGCCATAAGTCTCAAGTTGTACATCCCGGTTTTGTGACTTTCGCCCGAATCGAGTTAAGCGCAAAATCTTGCTATGGGGGCATTACAGGGAGCTTATTGAACTGATATGAGTGAAAGCGAGTTTTATTTGTCATTGTCTCGCCGTTAGAATGCCTTACGCGATCGATTTTGGAACTAGTAACACCGTCATCACCCGATGGAATCCAGCCACGCAACAGCCTGAAACCCTTGCTCTACCTGGAATTTCACAGCGCATCGGGCAGAATCCGCCGTTGATCCCAAGCTTGGTTTATGTGGAAAATGCTGCTCAAGGTAAAGTGACGATCGGGCAACAAGTGCGCGATCGTGCCTTAGATATCGCCAGCGATGCCCGCTTTTTCCGCAACTTCAAGCGCGGGATCGGGTCGGATGTGCAAGGCTTTTTGCCAGAGTTAGACGGCCAAATCGTGCGATTCGAGCAGGTTGGCGAATGGTTTCTGGTTCAAGCCATTCAGCAATTGAGAAAGAGCGATCCAGAAATAGCCGAATCGCTTGTTTTTACGGTTCCGGTTGATAGTTTTGAAGCGTATCGATCGTGGCTAGGGCAAATTTGTGAATCGCTAGATATTAAGCAAGTTCGGATGATCGATGAGCCGACTGCGGCCGCACTAGGATATGGACTCGTCGATCGTCAAACGCTCTTGGTTGTTGACTTTGGGGGTGGAACGTTAGATTTATCGATCGTGCAGATTGATGCTCGATCGACGCCGCAATCTAAACCGCTCGGATTTATTCTCAAATGGGGACAGAAATCGTTTGCTGAGCAATCCGGGCAAAAGCCAAAAATTGCGCGAGTCTTGGCTAAAGCAGGACAAAATCTAGGCGGTTCCGATTTAGATAATTGGATCGTAGATTACTTCGCAAAAACGCAAAACCTTGCAGCAACGCCGCTTACAAATCGTTTAGCTGAACGATTGAAAATTCAGCTTTCGCTGCAACCCCAAGCGCAAGAAGTTTACTTTAACGACGAAACGTTTGACAGCTACGAATTATCGTTGACGCGATCGGGCTTCGAGCAAATTTTGAGCGAACACGGGTTTTTTGACAGTCTCGATGCTGCAATAGAGCAAGTGCTTCAGCAAGCGCGACGCCAGGGCTTAAGCATTGATGATATCGACGCCGTTTTACTCGTCGGCGGAACCGTACAAATTCCTGCGGTGCAGAATTGGGTGCGGCAGTATTTTGATGCATCAAAAATTCGGTGCGAAAAGCCGTTTGAAGCGATCGCGCAGGGTGCCTTGCAGCTAAGTCAAGGCATACAGCTTAAAGATTTTCTTTATCACGGCTACGGGATTCGCTATTGGGATCGCCGCCAAAACCGCCACAGTTGGCATCCGTTAATTAAAGCGGGTCAACCCTACCCGATGGAATCTCCGGTTGAACTAGTGCTAGGAGCCTCGATCGATAATCAACCCAGTATCGAATTAATCGTCGGCGAGTTAGGCGATGAAACCGTGCAAACCGAAGTGTATTTCGATGGCGATCGTTTGATTACACGCAATTTGACGAGCGCTCAAACCGCAGTTCAGGCACTCAACGATCGAGAAGGAGCGCGAAGCATTGCCGATTTAGAGCCGCCTGGCGTGCCGGGGAGCGATCGCATTCGGGTGCAGTTTCAAGTAGATGCAGAACGCTTTTTGCGCATCACGGTTGAAGACATTCTGACAGCGCGAACGCTCGTTGAAGATCAGCCCGTGGTGCAGCTTAGCTAATTCGGCTTGTGCGCCACAACGTAAAAAATTAGCTCTTCGTGCCAAACGCCTCGATCGGTTGCTAAAGATTCGATGTTGGCGTCGTAAGCAGCTTTAAGGTTCTGAACCGTCTTCGCATCGAGGCTTGGAAGCGGATCGTCGGGATGAAGCCAAAACTGCCCGTTCCATCGATTTTTTGCTTGCTCAACGGTGAGGTAAACGCCGAGTTGACGCGGATGAACACGAATAGTCTCAAATCCGATTTTGCTTAAAATCTGTTCGCAGCGATCGATCGTTCCCAGTGTGAAATGTAAATTCGGTAAGGTGATGTTGTTTTGAGCGCAGGCATCGACGATCGCAGGCGTTAAATAAGAATCTTCAGACGACGCCGTAAACGCAACGAAACCGCCAGGTTTGAGAAATCGGTACCATTTTTCTAAAACGGCTGGAATATTGGCAAAAAGCACGATCGCAAACGAACAATAAATTGCATCAAATTGATTCGGTTGAGATTCGTATTGCTCGACATCAATTTCAATTAGCTTGATATTGCTCAAATTTGCAGATTGAATTTTCTGTTGTGCAATAGCCAATAAAACTGCTGCAATATCGATTCCAATGACCGAACCATTTTCGCCCACGATTTCTGCTGCTTGAATGGCAATGTTTCCGGTTCCGGTTGCAGCATCTAAAACCGATTGTCCAATCTGTAAATCGGTGTATTCAAATAATGCGATCGCGCGTTGTTTGCGGGTTAGAACTTGTCCGTGCGGTCGATCGTCGTCATAATCTTTTCTTGAATTATAGAAATTGACAATCCTCTGTTTGTAATCGTTTAGCATAGGCATTGTCTAATACTCGATCTAAAGCATGACGCTGTAATCTTTGCATCGATCACAGCGAATCCGAGTAGATCAAATCGCTAGATAATTTTTGCTTGGTTCGCCACTGCTGAAACGCTTGAACCCCAGCCCAAACTAGAACACCGCCAACCAAACCCGCGATCGTGTTAATCCACGGCGTTTCGATGTGCATCACGTTCCGAACGACGTGAATAAAAATCATATGCGTCAGGTAAATGTAAAATGCAGCAGCACCCGCCCATTGAATCGGCGGCTTGATCAATTGTGGAATTGATACTTCTGGTAACCAAAGCAGCAGCAACGCACCGAGCATTAACCATCCGGTACGGGAATCGTTCACACCCGATAAAATTGGCATGGCAATGCCAATCAAAGCCGTTGTTACAATTTTTTGAGATTTAGATTGAGCAAATTGAACCATCCAACCAAATGCAAACATCCAAAACATCAGATACGGCATTCGATTCAAAAGATAATCTGTATTCCAAACATGCGGAAAAATTCCCAAAGCACCCGCACCCGCCGCAACCGAAATCAAGCCGAAAACCCAGGGCTTTGAAGCGGCGAAGGTTCGGATCGATCGCAGACTAAACAGCAGCGAAAAAGCCACAACAATTTGCACTAAAACATTAATAAACCAAATCGGAAAAATAGAACCCGCGTTTGTGAAATTCGCCAAAAGTAGCGGAACGCTTGGATCAAAATCGCGTTTCCAAAGTTCATAAGGAATGGCAATAATCCAGTATGGAATTAACAGATTGCGCAGCAGCGACCCGATCGGCTGCATAAAGCGCCCTTGAAACAACAGGCTCGACTGAAATCTTGCCAGGTTTGAGCCAGCCAATAACAGCAACAACACCGCTCCCCCCGGAAGCATCGGCAGTAACTCTGCATGATTTGCCACCACGCCGAAAATCGCTAACGCCCTTAAAAATATTCCGGTTTCCAACGTAGTGTAGCTGCGACGCTGCGGACTCAGCGCTTCGAGATCGGCGATCGGCAAATGCTCCCAGCCTTTTGGCAAGTAACCCAGCGTTCGCTCGAGATCCATAGCAAGCTGCACAAACGACAACGAATCGCCGCCGAGCGAAATAAACGTGTCGTCTGAGCGAACTTGACGCAGCCTTAGCGCTTGACAAAAAATGGTCGCAATCGCGCCCGCCTGCGCTGTCAAACTATCGGAGGCGTCAGCAACACTGCCGTAGCGCTCAGATAGCAGCTTGCGCTGAATTTTTCCGGTTGCGGTTTTGGGCAAGCTGTCTACTTCGATTAGCGCGATCGCGTTTCCGGCATTCACGCCCAGCGCTTGAGTCGCTTGCACAATTGTCTCGCGAAGCTGTTGTCGATCGATCGGGGCGTCTTTGAGCACTGCCACTAAAAACCCTTCACCGCGCATCGCATCGGGTTTGCGGCAAATGGCAACACCGGGATTTCCACCAAGCTGAGCGAAAACGCTTGTTTCTAGCGCTTCGGGGTTGACTTTTATCCCTCCGCAGTTGATAACGTCGTCGCCTCTACCTTTGTAGTACAAATACCCGTTTTCAAGCGTTCCTAAATCTTTGGTGAGAAACCAGCCATCTTCGTCTTGAATCGAAATCGTTTCGCCGTTGATCAAATATCCACAAGCAACATGATCACCCCGGATCATAATGCGTCCATCGGCGTTGAGCTTGACTTCAACATCCCGAATTGCCTGACCTACGGACTCTAATGCGGCACCGCTTGTTGAGTGAATTTCTAGCAGCGTCGATCGCGAGGCTTCGGTTAATCCGTAATGCTGCACAATTCGCGCTTCGGGAAACAATCGCTTTAAGGCTTGTTTTTCCTCACGGCTCATGTACTGACTGCCAATCTCGATCCAACGCACTCGGCGACCATAAGCGCCGATCGCATCTGGATTTGCCAGCAGCACCCGCCACAAGCTCGGAACTGCCGAAATCGCGTTAATTTCCCGATTTCTCAGCATGACGCCAATCTCAGCCGGATTAAACCCATTGCCCGGAATAAAACAGCGTCCGCCTGCCGCCGCGACCGCCCGACAGCGCCCAAATCCAAACGAGTGATAAACGGGAACGCCAACATATTCAGAAATGCTGTTGTTGACCTGCATTAAGGTATTTAATCGGGTAACAACGCTGCCCAAATTTCGATGCGTGAGCAACACCCCTTTAGGCAGTCCTTCGGTGCCAGAGGTAAACGAAACGATCGCGATTTCGTCGGTTGCGGCTGAGCAAAACGATCGGGTCAACCACGACTCTCCAGCCGATGGCGTCATGATGCGATCGACGGTTGCCGCGCTAATCCGATAAGCGTCATCGCTGTCTCTTAGTGGAACTGCAACCTGACCTGCTTCCATGCAGGTAAATAGCGCTTCGACATAGCCGCTATGGTTGCCTGCAATGATTCCAATTCGATCTGAAGATTGTTTATTTATTTCAACGCGCATTAATCTGCTCGGTGACTGTAGGGGTCAGCATACCGAATCCGTAATTTTACGGCAAATGTGTTTGGATACACTTCGCACTAATTTCACAGTTGTCAGCTAAATTTCGGCTAAGTCGCTGTATCAACAGATTAATTCAGATGTTTGGTCGAAGCGCTACAGTCATATCAAAGCAAGGCTGTATCCATTCTTCTTAGCTCAGTGCACAAGCGACGTTTTTTCTTCTGATAAATTTTTATGTATTACTCAATGAAGATGTTGTGAAGTAGAATCATAGATTGAATTTGTATCTAAGTACAGTGATGATAAGCTGCACTAATAACGATTTATGCAAGCGTCAAGAACTTTAAAGTGACGGAATAACAAATTGCTTGAATGGAATTTGAATCAGTGGATAGGCGGGTCGTTGCCTCAGACGCGAGCACGTTTATGGATTGACCCGAACTCACGTTAAATAATTAAGTTCAAATTAACGAATGGTCTGAACACGCCTCAAACGATTAGCTCATTCTATAAACCCCACTGGAGTTTACAGAATGAGCTAAAGGCTACAAGTATTCAGCCTGAGCCGCAATTTTGAGTTAGCTGCCTCGTCGAGCACTCTTGTCATCTACAACCGGATTGCCATCCGTATCAATGTCGAGCTGCTCTTTCCGAATCGTCGCTTCGGCTTCAACGGTGTCATGCTCAACTTCTTTTCTAACGCTCACTTCCTCTCGGACAAACGTTTCTTTGTGAATGTCAGGCGTTTCTTCGTAGGTTTCAATCCGGGTAATTTCGCCCTCGTGGAAAGCATCTTCGTTATGCTTCGCGCTTACCGACTCTGCATCGGTCGGAACCACTCGCTCAATAATCACTCGCTCTTTTTCAAGCGGAATAGACACTTCAGCTTGATCCGTTTCCACATGCTTACTAACCGCGACGTCTCCAACTTTTTGTCGCGTTGTATCAGCGACTAAGCGCTCTTCGTACAGCTTGAGGCTAGGCGGTTCTGCCACCGGGACGATCGGCGCAGCAGGGGCGGGAGGTGGAACCGGAACAACTTTTGGAGCCACAACCGGAGCGATCGCCGCAGGTTGAGAGCGATTCTTTAATAACCACCAAAGCAATCCTCCGAGGATCGGCAACAGCAAGAGCCACAGCAACCAGGAATAATCATGGGTTTGAGCCGGAGCGGGTGCTGGAGCCGGAGCAGATGGAGAAGCAGGAGCGGGCGCAACTGGAGCCGGAGCCGCAGGAGCAGAAGCCGCGATTCCTAAAAAGGTTTGAGCGGCGGGGCTAGGAGTTCCTTTGTAAACGTAAGATATCGGTTGAGAGAACGGATACCTCGGATCTGAAGGCAGCGTTTTGTGCATCGGAACGATCCGCACTCCTGGCTTATCGGTGACTTGATCGGCGATCGCGTAGCTAATTCCGCGATTTCCTAATGCTTTGATCATGGCGTCGGTGTCATCTTGGTTTAGCTTGATAGCACCGGGAGCCGCTTGAAAAGGCGCTTGTTTAAACACATCGTAAGCTTGCAAAGACTCGCGGGTATCGTTCGAGTCGGGTCGATCGACAAGCTGAATCGGGCCTGGCGGGCCACCTACCTCAGACCAATCTGTGATTTCACCCCGGAAGATCTTAGCAAATTGTTCAAACGTGAGGTTGCCAGTAAACGAATTGTCGGAACCCACTACGATCGCAATTTTTTTCCGGGTTTGAGGAACGACGGTTGTGTTTACTTTCTCGGCTGCTGTAAGCGGACGACCAACCGCAGCAACATCAATCTGCCCATCTTTTACGGCTTGAAGGGCAGCATCAGTTCCCCGATAATCAACCTTAACGTCGGTATTTGGTGCCTGTTGCTTTAGATGTTGAACGCGGTCTTCGGTTGTGACGGCAGTACTGCTCGAACCATCAATTTTCAAGCTTGTATTGCTGTTCGGTGAAGCCGATTGTGCCGAAGCCGAATCGATTCTAAAAAAAGCAGTGGGTTTAGGAACAGCAGCTAGAGAAAACGTTACGACTAAGGAAGCAATCAAAGCTTCTTTCGGTTGAAGTCTTTTCATGAACAGGTCTCTTAACTAAGTTTCAAGGTGTAATTTTGTACAGTGAACAAGCACAGCTAGTAATCAGCTCTGCCTGCGTTCGTTTTAGGGACTAGAGTGTAAATATCTATTAGCGATTAACCGCCAAAACAGAAAGCTGATCTTTCTAAGTAGAAGTATTCCTCTAGGATTTGTTGATGCGCTTCAGAATAAGGATTAGAATCGAAGCCTTTAATAAGAGGTATATCTTTGCATTGTTCGGTTAGTTGTTTAAAGTATTTGGCTCACCTTTACTTAACAGTAAACTTCTACCTCACCTATTTCCTCTTTCATAGGTAAGAATTGCTGCCCGTAAAACCACGTTATGAAATAATCAACTTTTTTTACAGCACAGTTTTGGAGAGACCCAATTTAGAGTAACGGCACAACGATCGCGAAAAAGCTTTAAAGCAAGTTTTTAGAATCTCGCTGTGACTCGAAACTAATTCGCCACGAATCACGATCGCCGCTCGATTGATTCCTCCCCATCGGGGCGGATGGGAAATTTGGCTTAAAACGTTAAGATGCGTTTACAAATTAAAAACTTTACTGATCAGTATCATGCTGCTACGACCGGATCAGCGTACAAAACTCGACGAATCCAACGATAAACAGTTTTACGATTCTCCGCGCTTTGTTACTCACGTTGACGAAGGATTTATTCAACAGCTTACCGATTTGTACCGCGATCGCTTAAAACCTAATACGCGCATTTTCGACATGATGAGCAGTTGGGTTTCTCATTTACCCGATGTGCCGTTCGAGCACGTTGAAGGACACGGATTAAACGCCGAAGAACTGAGTCGCAATCCGCGCTTAGATCATTACTTTGTGCAAAATCTCAATCAAGACCCAAAGCTACCGCTTGAAGATCAATCGTTTGATGCCGTCTTAAACACGGTGTCGGTGCAGTATGTGCAATATCCCGAAGCGGTGTTTAGCGAAATTCATCGGGTTCTCAAACCCGGAGGAATTGCGATCGTCAGCTTTTCAAATCGCATGTTTTACCAAAAAGCGATCGCCGCTTGGCGCGAAGGATCAGAACGCGATCGCATCGAACTCGTCAAGCGCTATTTCAAATCTGTCCCTGGATTTTCAGAACCCGAAACGATCGAGCATCAATCGCAAGCGCCAAGCATTTTTCAATTATTTGGCATGAGCGGCGGCGATCCGTTTTACGCGGTGATTGCCACTCGAATTGACTAGCGCGATCGTACCTTAAGTACACGCCTGTTCTCGATCTCGGCAGCGCTCTGCACGGTTTTGGTCTAAAGTGCAAGCATGACAGTTTAGACCGTACATTATGCAGGCTACTCCAGTTCAAGCCACCGTCGCATTGCTCAAGCTTGAAGCCAGTGCAATTCACAAAGCCGCCGAACGGCTGGCGCTTGATCAAGTTGAACAAACACTGAGCTTGCTGATTAACTGTCGCGGCAAAGTCGTGCTGGCTGGAATTGGCAAATCAGGAATTGTAGCGCAAAAAATTGCAGCAACCCTGAACAGCATCGGCACCGTTGCCGTTTATCTTCATCCGTGTGATGCGCTGCACGGCGATTTAGGCATTGTGACGGCAACCGATGTAGTTGTACTGCTCAGCAATAGCGGTGAAACCGAAGAACTACTCGCCATGATTCCCCACCTTAAACATCGTCGCGTTCCGATCGTTGGGATTTTTGGCAATCTACAGTCTACGTTAGCCGAACAGGTCGATACCGTTTTAGATGCCAGCGTCGATCGAGAAGCTTGTCCGTTGAATTTAGCGCCAACGGCGAGTACAACGGTTGCGTTAGCGATCGGTGATGCGTTGGCGATGACGTTGATGCAAATGCGCGGAATTACGCCTGAAGCGTTTGCGGTCAATCATCCGGGTGGACGACTGGGCAAGCGGCTCACGCTAAAAGTCAAAGATTTGATCAGCGTTAATCGGGTGCAAACAACTCTGACTCCGGATGCCTCGTGGATTCAGATTCTGGGTGCGATTACAAAAGGAGCAGCAGGCGCGGTAACCGTGGTGAACGAGCAGCAAAAGCTAGTTGGAATCATTACCGATGGCGATTTGCGGCGATGGGTGCAAAAAACTGATCCGCTTGAGCTAAAGCAGTTAACGGCAGCCAAAATTATGACGTGCAATCCGGTGGCGGTGCGATCGGAGGTTTTGGCTTACGAAGCGCTCCAGCTTATGGAAGACCGTGCTTCGCAGATTTCGGTGCTTCCGGTTGTTGACGCCCAAGATTGCTGCGTTGGACTGATTCGGCTCCATGATTTGTTTCGAGTTGGATTGTAGACATGAAAATTCTTGCAGTGATTCCGGCGCGATACGAATCAACGCGATTTCGCGGTAAGCCGTTAATCAAAATTGGCGATCGACCGATGATTCAATGCGTGTATGAAGCCGCAATTCAGTGTTCAGCGTTTTCTAACGTTATCGTTGCAACCGATTCTGAGGCGATCGCCGAGTGTGTTCGCAGCTTTGGCGGCGGGGTGGAAATGACACAATCAACGCACCAAACCGGAACCGATCGCGTGGCAGAAGTGGCACAACGCTACCCAGAAATGCAGGTGATCGTCAACATTCAAGGAGATCAGCCGTTTGTGACCCCAACGGTATTAATGCAGTTAATTCAACCGTATCTCGACGGCGAATCTCCCACAATGACCACGCTCGGATGTCCGATCCAGCATCACGATTACGAAAATCCGAATGCAGTCAAAGTACTTTGCGATCGCCACTCGAAGGCGCTTTATTTTTCACGCGCTCCGATTCCATATTTTCGCAATCCTGGTGAAGCTCCGGTTTATCATCACTTAGGACTCTATGCGTTCGATCGAGCGTTTCTCGCGCAGTACGCTCAACTTCCACCAACGCCGCTCGAACAGTGTGAAGGCTTAGAGCAATTGCGCGTGTTAGAAAACGGATTTTCGATTCGCGTTTGTATGACCGATCAGCCGATCCTCGAAATCAACACGCCTGAAGATTTAGCGCTGGCAACTCGATCGTTTGAATCGTAATGCTATCCTCATGGCAAGAAAAACTGTACGTTGCTTTTATGACTTGTATCCAGGTTGCAGGGATTGAAATCGGCGATCGCGCTCCGCTTGCATTAATTGCAGGCCCGTGCGTGATTGAAACCAAAGACTTTACGCTCAAAATGGCAGACGAAATTCGCACCGTTTGCGATCGCTTAAACGTGCCGTTAATCTTCAAATCCTCGTTTGATAAAGCCAACCGCACTTCGATCGATTCGTTTCGGGGACACGCGATCGACGAAGGATTGGCAATTCTCCAAAGCGTGAAAGAAAAGATTGGCGTTCCCGTTCTCACCGACATTCACGAATCGTATCAAGCGGCAATCGTCGCAGAAGTCGTAGACGTTCTACAAATCCCCGCTTTTCTGTGTCGTCAAACCGATTTATTGTTAGCGGCGGCGGCAACCGATCGAGCAATCAACGTGAAAAAAGGTCAGTTTCTCGCACCCTGGGACATGAAAAACGTAGTCTGTAAGCTCGAAGCGGGCGGTGCTAAAAATATTTTGCTCACCGAGCGGGGAACTAGCTTTGGATACAACGCGCTTGTTGTAGATTTCCGATCGCTGCCGCAACTGCGATCGCTTGGCTATCCGGTCGTTTTCGATGCAACCCACAGCGTTCAAATGCCCGGCGGCGGCGGCGATCGCTCAAGTGGTCAGCGAGAATTTGTTCCGTTTCTCGCACGAGCAGCAGTCGCAGTTGGCATCGATGCGCTATTCCTCGAGGTGCATGAAAATCCAGACGCCGCACCGAGCGATGGGGCTAACATGGTGCCTCTAGCGCAGCTTGAATCGCTGCTTAAACAACTTCTTCGCGTTCGCATGGCTTTAGCTCAGGAGTAGCCCGTTGATCAAGCTAAGTGATTCTGAACTTCAAACGCGCTTGGCGCAGGTGAAACTATTCGCGATCGATGTCGATGGCGTGCTGACCGATGGCGGACTTTATTACACCGAAAGCGGCGAAGAATTGAAAAAGTTCAACGTCAAAGACGGATTAGGATTGCGGCGAGTTTTAGAAGCGGGAATCGAGGTTGCATTTGTTTCGGCAAATCAGTCGCGATCGACGCTGCATCGTGCCAAAAAGCTCGGCATTGTTCACGCTTTGATTGGCGTCAGCGATAAACTAGCTGTCTTGCAAAACTTGTGCAAAGAGCTTAACGTATCGTTGACTCAAGTTGCGTATGTGGGTGATGATTTAGTTGATTTACCGATTTTAGAAAGCGTTGGCGTTCCGATCGCCGTTGCCGATGCGGTATCTGCGGTGCAAACGATCGCCGTTTATATCACTCAAAAAACGGGCGGAAACGGGGCAGTGCGGGAAGTCTGCGATCTGCTCTTAGAGTCAATCAGTCCGTACCAGAATCGTCCGGATTGTGATCCGGCACGTTGAAAAGAATGTTAAGAAACAGTACAGTAGCGCGTAGGTGTCTACCCAGCTTTGGCTGTTTTTGACTGTGAAACGATTTCAGAATCAAGGTGCGCGGCTGCGGGCTTTGCTTTGCGTGGTTTCGATCGTTGGCTTTGGTTATGTTCCGGCGCGTCTTGCCATCGCCCAAGCTCAAGCCCCCGCACCAGAAGTCATTTTGGTACTGGGTGGCAGCGTTGATCGAGAATACGCAGCAAGCCAGCTTGCCCATGTTCATCCCAATCTAGACGTTTGGGTCTCTACCGGAAGCCGCGAAGCCAAACAGGTTTTTCAGGCTGAAAACATCTCATTATCGCGTGTGCATCTCGACGATCGCGCCACGGATACAGTTACAAATTTTACATCGGTTGTGACTGACTTCAAACGGCGCGGTATTCAACACGTTTACTTAGTCACGTCCGATTTTCACCTTCCCAGAGCACAAGCGATCGCGGCTTTGGTTTTTGGCACGCAGGGCATTACCGTAACCCCGATCAGCGTTCCTTCGACCCAACCGCCCGAATCTTCGTTTCGCATTGTTCGCGATGCGGGTCGATCGCTGATGTGGCTGTTTACAGGTCGGACAGGAGCACGATTACGCACTTGGTTTCAATGATGCGCTTAGATCAATACAGCACCGGAAACTATACGCCAGGTGCTGCCGGATGGACTCAAATTCTGTGGTTTTTTGTCGGCGATTCGATCGTGCGCAGTCGCTTTTTACCGTTTTCTAGCTTAAAAGTCTGGACACTGCGATCGTTCGGTGCCCAAATCGGTCATGGCGTGCGCATTAAACCTGGCGTGCGCGTCAAGTTTCCCTGGCGATTAACGATCGGGAATCACTGCTGGATCGGCGAAGACGCCTGGTTCGATAATCTTGCACCGATTACAGTCGGCGATCACGTTTGCATTTCACAAGCCGTTTATCTTTGCACAGGCAATCACGATTGGAGCGATCCGACGTTTAAGCTCAAGACGGGTGAAATTGTGGTTGAATCGGGAAGCTGGATTGCAGCAAAGGCGACGATCGCGCCAGGCGTCATTGTTGGAAAGGGTGCGATTCTCTCGTTAGGCGGTGTGGCGGTGAAGTCATTAGAGCCAATGACGATTTATGCGGGAAATCCCGCAGTTGCAATTAAGCCGCGCCCGTTAGATTGATCAAGCTGGTAAACCTGAGTTCTGAATCAGTCGCCTGGCTTGTACCAGAACTGACGTCAGTAAATAAACCAATGATTCTGTAAATTGGCGATCGACCCCACAAGATCGATCGCCAAAGCGATAGCAGATCGCACAGACTCACCTTATGTCCAGTACAGCACCTTGCCCTGGGGAAAGCGCTGCGCTAACTCACGCTCAAAGAACTGACGCAGCTCGCGCATGGTCTTGGCATCGTATACATACTTCATGCCGCCAAACTTATTGCGCTTGATCACGCGAGACGCTTCGCTGAGATCCAGCTTGGTATTCGGATACCAACTCTTCAGCACCTCCTTAGATCCCGGCGTGAAGCGGTGCGTAATCAGCTCGAACGTCAAATCACAATCAAAATCAATCAGGTCAGACATGCGATCGAGCAACTGCGTGTAGTGCTCCTGCCAATTGTCGATCGGCATAATCGGCGCAATCACGACGCCAATCGGATAGCCGCCTTCTTTGCCTAACCGTCGCAAGCCTTGCAGCCGCTCTTCGACCGAAGAAGTCCCGCCTTCGAGGCGATCGCTCACCGGAGCAGCATTCACGCTGACGCGGCAGCGAGTATGTCCATTGTGCGGCAAATCCAACAAGCCTTCGACATGGCCAAACTTAGAAACCCAGCGCAAGTAGCCATCTTCGCGTGTGCCAAAATAGCGAATCGCTTCGGCTAAGCTACCCGTCAAATGCTCGATGCCCAACGGGTCGGTATAGCAACTCACCTCGTAGCTCGTCGGCACACCAGAACGCTCGTAGTTCGCGAGGTTGCCTAAGATCTGCGGCAAATTCGCATACACGCGAATCACGGGCGGGCCCTGCAAGCTGCCTGCTAAATAGCAATACTGACAGTGAGCCGGACAGCCCTCCGCAATGTGGAACTGCCAATCGGCAGACGGCGGAATCGGGCTAAGCTTAAACTGACTCTGCGGCGCGGTCACAACGGCTAACGTGCGCTTGGCGATCGAGTACGTCTCGCGCTCGGTCTCGCCGCGCAGTCCGGTCAATCGATTGCGCGGCAACTCTTCGATCGGCAAATTCAACGACTGCGCCCGCTCTAAAATCTGCTGTCCCCACGGCTCATCGAGTGCAGCAGGGGTAAAAACTACGCGATCGGGCATCCACAAACGCGCCTTGCGGCTGCCAACTTGACTCTCAGAAATCGGTGTCGCTACAGGACTGATCGTCATATCTATCCTCTATGTCGCTTCTCTATATTATGGCGCAAATCCAAATCGCTGGATCACCGAATACAAGCGGCTTTTACGGCAACTGAGGTTCGGTTTTCTGGAGCGATCGGATCTCGATCTTGAGAACGGTGAGTCGCTATAAAAATTGGTATGTACTGAACTGATGAATCGCATTGATAAGCGGTTCAAACTCTAAACAAATTTTGGAGAAAAACACGATGGCGATCATTCGATTCAACCCCATTCGAGACATGGAATTAATGCAGCGACAAATGAATCGCTTGTTCGATGAAATGTTGTCGTACAACCCATCTAGCGAGGCGAACATCAACGCAGTTGACAATACAAATTTTATTCCTGCGGCTGAGATTCAGGAAACGCCAGAAGCGATCAAATTAAAAATGGAATTACCTGGCATCGAGCCAAAAGATTTAGACGTCAAAGTGACAGCCGAAGCTGTGGCAATTCGCGGTGAGCGTCGATCGGAAATCAAGCACGACGACAAAGGTATTCACCGCTCTGAATTTCGCTACGGTAGCTTTCAGCGTGTGATTCCGTTGCCTGCACGGATTCAAAACAATCAAGTCCAAGCAGAGTTTAATCACGGTGTGCTGACGTTGACGCTGCCAAAAGCAGAAGAAGAGAAAAACCGCGTTGTCACGGTTAATTTGATGAACGGGCAATCGCAAGGCAATGGACAATCGCAGCTCACAAACGGACAAAATACTGAGCAATTTGAGATTCCGCAAGGTCAAGAATCTCAAGCTCCTCAAGCCTCATAATGTTTCTTAAACTCTAGCGTTGTGCGTGGTGTGTTTCGATGCACTACGCACTGTTTTAATTTGCCAAAGTAGCGTGATTTGCAGTTTGACGATCGACGTTAATTGCATGATTCGCTTCCAAATCTGTTTCAAAACGCGACTGATGACTTTAGCGATCGAGCAGTTCGGTTTATCTAAAAACCTTGCTACAGCACTATAATCCTTTCGTTTAAGCCGCCTCGCTTTATTTGACAGCTTGCTGCAAATCGAGTTTCAACGATTCTATTTAAGCTAAGGCAGTGTCAGAGGTAGAAATTATGATTCTTGTCACTGGAGCTTCTGGAAACGTTGGAACAGCAGTGGTTGAATGTCTCCGCACTCGTCAGGTTTCATTTCGCATCGGTACCCGCAAGCTGAACTCTATCGATGCTCAGAATGGAATTGAAGCGGTTTCATTTGATTTCCTTGATGCCAGGACTTATCGATCAACAGTTCAAGGCTGCACGGCTGTTTTCCTGCTGCGTCCGCCTGCTATTGCCGACACCCGTCAAACGCTGAATCGGTTTATTGATGTGGCCCGCTCAGAAGGCGTACAGCAAATTGTTTTTGTCTCGGTTGCGGGTGCTGCGGATAATCCGCTTGTGCCTCATCATGCTGTTGAGCAACATCTCAAACAAAAAGCCGATTGGACCATTCTTAGACCTGGCTTTTTTGCTCAGAACCTCGGCGATGCTTATCGGGATGATATTGTTCAAGACGATCGCATTTTTGTTCCTGCGGGTTCAGGTCGAGTCGCCTTTATTGATACACGA
Source organism: uncultured bacterium (assembly GCA_964250455.1). Taxonomy (GTDB): domain Bacteria; phylum Cyanobacteriota; class Cyanobacteriia; order Leptolyngbyales; family Leptolyngbyaceae; genus CAXUFL01. The sequence continues at coordinate 2,062 of CAXUFL010000033.1, read as the reverse complement.
GACATTGCTGAAGTTGCGGTTAACGCGCTCATCGATCCGATTCCGCACCAAGCGCAGACTTATACCTTAACAGGGGCGGAAGCCCTCACATTTGATCAAGCTGCAAGCATTCTGTCCGAGGAATTGGGACGAACGATCGTGTATGTTCCTGCCAGCGTTGCGGGCTACGGTCTGCATTTGCTTCGTCGTCGAATGCCGCTTGCTCAGATCCTCGTTCAGACCGTGCTGCATGTGGGATTACGATTCGGGCAAGCGGAAACGGTGGACGATATAGAGAAAGTTTTAGGACGTCAACCTCGTATTCTGCGCAACTATGTGCATGATTATCGAGACTTGTGGCTTAAAACAAACTTATTCTGATGCCAATTGCGATGGTTATAAGCACTGATTGCAAGTGTCGCCTTTGTTAAGGTTCTTTTATAAACGAGATCCCATCGAGTTTGGCATACGTTAGGCTGAATAAGCTCAAGTATCTATCGGGCTTTCGACAGATGACAGATCAGGTTTATGACGTTGTGGTAATTGGGGGCGGCGTTACCGGAGCCGCTTTACTTTATTCGCTGGCAGCGTTTACTGATTTAAAGCGCGTGGCGTTAGTGGAGAAGTATTCGCAGGTTGCCACGGTTAACTCTAAATCTAGCAATAATAGCCAGACGATTCACTGCGGCGACATTGAGACAAATTACAGCTTGGAAAAAGCTTTGAAGGTGCGTCGATCGGCAGAGATGCTTGTGCGCTATGCTACTCAGCTACCGCCTGTTATTCGCGATCAGGTCATTCATCGTTATTCTAAAATGGTGCTGGGAGTTGGAGCCGAAGAAAGCAACATTCTGCGGCAGCGATACGAAGACTTTAAGCCGCACTTTGCCGGAATGCAGCTTTTAGAAAAAGCGCAAATTGCTGAGGTTGAACCGAGTGTTGTTAAGCTGAATGGACACGATCGACCCGAAGAGTTAGTTGCGATCGCGATTCTAAACGACTACACCGCGATCAACTACGGTGCATTAGCTCAGTCAATGGTTGAGCAAGCGCAAGCCGCTTCAAACAAAACGGTGGATCTCAAGCTTGGAAGCCCGGTGCAATCGATCGAGCCTGTGGGGAAAAATTACCGCATCACAACCGCCCAAGCTACGATGACGGCTCGATTTGTCGTTGTTTCTGCTGGCGGACACAGCTTGTTGTTTGCTCACCGGATGGGCATCGGGCTAGAGTATTCTTGTTTACCGATCGCGGGAAATTTCTACTTCACACCTCAAGTTCTCAACGGCAAAGTTTACACCGTTCAGAACGATAAACTTCCTTTCGCGGCGATACATGGCGACCCAGATGTGTCGCTACCTGGAAAGACTCGCTTTGGCCCGACCGCGCTACCTTTGCCTCTGCTAGAGCGCTACAACCTGCAAACCTTTGTGGATTATCTAGAAGTGCTTCGCCCGGATCGTAGTGTGAGTGCTGTTTTGTGGGATTTGTTTAAGGTGCGCGATATTCGGAACTACATTTTCAAAAACATCGCCTTTGAAGTGCCACCGATCAATCGCCGTTTGTTTCTGCGCGATGCTCGTAAGATTGTGCCGTCGTTGCAGCTATCGGATTTAGAGTTTGCTCATGGCGTCGGGGGAATTCGTCCTCAGTTGATTGATAAAACTCAGGGAAAGCTGATTTTGGGACAGGCAGAGATTGATCCAGGTAACGGCATTCGGTTTAACGTAACCCCCTCACCTGGAGCAACAACCTGTCTAGGCAATGCTGAACAAGACCTTCTGCGAATTCAGCAGCATCTTGGATGTAACGTCGATCGATCCTGGTTTAATGCTTTTGAATTAGCTTGAGTTCGGAATCACCGATGGATTAAATGCGCTTTGAGGGTTAGATTAACGGGTTGTTGCGCAGAAACGCCTAGCGACTCAGTTAGCTGCGCACATTGCCTGCGGCAACGCGGCTACACAAACGAAGTCCCCCTGCGGGGACTGATCTCTGTAATCTACTCTTAACCCGATAAGGGCGGGTTTTGTCTGTGTAGCCGCGTTGCCGCTCGTCACTTGCGAAGCTAACTTAATCGCCA
>CAXUFL010000032.1:0-54082 GCA_964250455.1 uncultured bacterium | reverse complement strand
TAAGGCGAACAGGCAGAAGATTTGAACCGTTTGGATCAACAACGTTTAAACGTCAGAATGTAGCTGGGTTTGAACCAGACGCTTGTTTCTACATTGCTAATTATCAGCAAATGATTGGTCGGCGCAGACTTGAACCAACAGATCCGCCGCCTGATTTAGCGATTGAAACGGATGTCACATCAAAAACAACGCTCGAAGCATACCGTGCTCTCAAAGTTCCTGAGCTTTGGGTTTGTGCAAGCGGAGGAATGAGAATCTATCTGTTCGAGAACGAAGATTATGTTGAATCCGAAACAAGCCCGACGTTTCCAAATTTAGACATCAAGCAAATCATTCCGAAGGTGATCGATCGGGCTTGGCAAGTTGGAACTTATCAAGCGCTTGAAGAATTTGAAGCCACGATCGGAGAAGGGTGACGCTTCCTTCCCCGATTTGTTTAACTTGCGTTTGTCACCTGCTGCACGAGCGCCAACACTTGAGAACGACTGAGCTTTTCGGCTCCGTGCTGCTTGGCGTCGAGCGTGGCATGAGCCAGCATCAAAATAATTTGACAAAAATCGCGGGCAGGACTGCTCGGCGGCAACGATTCTGTATAAGCATCGGCAAGCTGAAGCTGGCGACGAGAATACAGTTGCATTTCAGCATCCGTCCAACCCTCCGGATAAAACTCGACGCTGCGGGTTAAATCTTCGCTGTGGTTGCGCAGAATGTTCACCGACTGCAACCCGCGACCAAAGCCGATCGCTTCGATGCGATCGGTTTTGGTGCCGTCATACCATGCCCACAAATCCGACAGCAGCAGTCCAACCGATCCTGCCACGCTAAACGTATAGCGATCGAGATCCGCTTCGGTTTGAATTGTCCAGTTGCAGTCTGCCCAATGCGCCATGCGATCCGCCATTGCCGCGATCGCTTCCCAAATTCGGGGAGCAATCTCCGCAGGCGCAGCCGTTAGCCATTCATCGATGCGAATTGTGACTTCTTCAAGCTGATCGATCTCGGCTTTAAAGACCGGGGCGAAATCTTCAGCATCAAACCCGTTTACCCCGGATTGCAGCACAAGACTAATCTCGCGCAGCATTTTTGCTTTGATGGCATTTTCTAGATCAGCATGATCTTCGATTTGATCGATCGCTCGCATACACAGGTAAGCTGAAGCGACGGCTTCTTGAAGTCCAGACGGCAACCGACTGATCGGAATATAAAACGTCCGGCTGGTTTCTTTAAGAACTTCTAGAGCATCTTTGCGTAAATTCATGTTGTATGTTCACTCCTCTCTCGAAACTTTTATAACAGGTTGTGCTCTAAAAAAGGTGTTCCCACAGACCGCATCGCCGCTTTGCCTCCGTTTTTGTGTGCCAGAATTTTAAGATTTGCCAGCAGTTTAGCGGGTTTGAGATTGATTCGCAGTACCCCCAGTGGAGTAGACTCCTAAGTTGCTCGTTCAATGGTTGTCCTTCTTGCGATGCAGTATTGGTTAATGAAATCAGAGCCGGAAGTCTACGGAATCCAAGACTTGAGGCGCGATCGCACAACGATTTGGGATGGTGTCCGAAATTACCAAGCGCGGAATTATTTACGATCAATGCTCCCTGATGATTTAGCTTTTTTCTACCATTCAAATGCATCACCTCCCGGAATTGCAGGATTAATGAAGATTCTCGAAGCGGGGATCGCTGACCCAACACAGTTTGACTCAAGCAGTGCCTATTACGACGCAAAATCCACGATCGATGCTCCCCGATGGCAGACGGTTCGGGTAGAATTTGTTCAAGAAGTGAAGTTTGTGCCGTTAGACGCGCTCAAACAGGCGTTTACACCGGATCAATTGGCGGTCGTCCGATCGGGGAATCGCTTGTCTGTGATGCCTGTTCCAATTGCCACCGCAGAAAAGCTTTTACAGCTTGTGGCGTAGCCCAAACGAATCGAATCTGGGATTGTCATCAATTTAGGTGTAGAATTCGCTAGAATTGTTAAGGCTTCTTTACTAGCCAGTTTTTAACCCTTAATCCTGTCTTATATGACTCTCCCCATTCGCAACGTTGCCATTATTGCTCACGTTGACCACGGCAAAACCACGCTTGTCGATGCGTTGCTTAAACAAGCCGGAACTTTCCGCGAAGGGGAAGACATTCCGGACTGCGTGATGGACTCAAACGATCTAGAGCGCGAACGCGGCATTACGATTCTGTCAAAGAATACTGCTGTTCGCTACAAAGAAACGTTAATTAATATTGTGGATACGCCGGGACACGCAGACTTCGGCGGCGAAGTTGAACGAGTGCTCGGTATGGTTGATGGCTGTCTTTTGATCGTAGACGCCAACGAAGGGCCGATGCCGCAAACGCGCTTTGTGCTCAAAAAAGCCCTGGAAAAAGGACTACGCCCGATCGTCTTCGTCAACAAGATCGATCGACCCCGCGCTAATCCGCACACGGCGGTTGATAAAGTGCTAGATCTCTTTCTTGAACTCGGTGCCGATGACGATCAGTGTGAGTTCCCGTATCTTTTCGGCTCTGGCTTAGCTGGATTTGCCAAAGACACGCTCGAAGAAGAAGCAACCGATATGCAGGCGCTGTTTGACGCGATTTTGCGCCACGTTCCGCCGCCTGTGGGCGATGCCACCAAGCCGCTTCAGCTACAAGTCACTACGCTGGATTATTCGGACTACCTCGGTCGGATTGTGATCGGAAAAATTCATAATGGCACGATTCGCATGGGGCAGCAAGCGGCGATCGTTACCGAGTCCGGGGAAGTCGTAAAATCGAAAATCTCGAAGCTGATGGGCTTTGAAGGCCTCAAGCGCATCGAAATCGAAGAAGCGACAGCCGGAAACCTGGTTGCAGTTGCAGGCTTTGCTAACGCTAATATCGGCGAAACGATTACCGACCCGAACGATCCGCAAGCGCTACCGCTTATCAAGGTAGACGAACCCACGCTGCAAATGACGTTTTCAGTGAACGATTCACCGTTTGCGGGATTAGAAGGGGATTTTGTCACGTCGCGGCAGTTGCGCGATCGCTTGTTTCGTGAACTCGAAACCAACGTTGCGTTGCGCATCGAAGAAACCGATTCACCGGATAAACTGTCGGTTTCGGGTCGGGGTGAACTGCACTTAGGCATTCTAATCGAAACGATGCGACGTGAAGGCTATGAGTTTCAGGTGTCGCAGCCGCAGGTAATTTTCCGCGAAGTGAGCGGTCAACCGTGCGAACCGTTTGAAACGTTGGTGCTTGATGTGCCTGAAGAAGCGGTCGGTGGCTGTATTGAGCGATTAGGTCAGCGCAAAGGTGAAATGCAAGATATGCAGGTCGGCGGCAACGGACGCACTCAGCTTGAATTCGTAATTCCGGCGCGGGGGCTGATCGGCTTCCGGGGTGAATTTATGCGTTTGACTCGTGGGGAAGGCATTATGAACCACAGCTTCCTAGAATATCGACCGATGAGCGGCGACATCGAAGCGCGTCGCAACGGGGTGATGATTTCCTTTGAGGAAGGCGTTTCTACGTTCTACGCAATGCAAAACGCGGAAGATCGCGGCGTGTTCTTTATCAGACCAGGTACGAAAGTGTACAAAGGCATGATTCTAGGCGAACACAATCGCCCGCAGGATCTTGAACTCAACGTTTGCAAAACCAAGCAGCTTACGAATCACCGTGCATCGGGCGGCGAAGAACTCGTGCAGCTTAAAGAGCCAGTCGATATGAGTTTAGAGCGGGCGCTAGAGTACATCGGGCCAGATGAACTGCTCGAAGTAACGCCCGAATCGATTCGGTTGCGCAAAGTTGCCAAAGCGAAAAAGCTGGCGAAGAAGTAAGCTGCACGCTACAGCCATAAAGCTTTAACCGATAGAAGCTGTCAGAAGGTCGCGACCTTCTGACAGCTTTTTTAGTCGCTAGGCTGGATTGTAAGCACGGGCAAACGGATCAAAATCGCGATTCGACGATCGACCCGGATCAAATCCTTCGTTGCGCACCCGACGCCGCAAATCACCTAAATCCGGGGACGCTTTTACTGCATCGTCGGGTGTGACTCGACCTTCTAAAATGAGATCGCACAGAACTTGATTCATCACCTGCATTCCATTATTTGTGTCCGTCTCCATCAGGTGAAAGGCTTCAATATCGTTGCCTTTGAGCAAATAATCTTGCATTGCAGGCGTATTCACCAAAATCTCATGCACGGCAGTACGCTGTCCGTCAGTTGTTGGCAGCAACTGTTGAGAAATCACCGCAATCAGCGATTCTAAAATCTGGAGCCGCATGGCAGGCTGCTCATCAGGATTATAAAGATTCAGCAGCCGATTCACGGTGCCGATCGCGCTTTTGGTGTGCAGCGTTCCGAGCACTAAATGTCCGGTTTGGGCCGCTTTGAGAGCCGTGTCAACGCTAACGCGATCGCGCATTTCCCCGATTAAAATCACGTCGGGGTCTTCGCGCAGAACGGCTCGCAGCGCTTGGTGAAATTCGTGGGTGTGCAAGCCGACTTCACGCTGAGAAATAAGGCACTTTTGAGACGAATGCACATACTCGATCGGGTCTTCGATCGTGACAACGTGCCGATGCTCGGTCAGATTAAGCTGGTGAATCATTGCCGCGATCGACGTTGATTTTCCTGATCCCGTTGGGCCAGTCACTAAGATCAAGCCTTGTGACTGACTAACCAAATGTTTCAAAATCGAGGGCAAGCCAAGCTGATCGATCGACGGCACCGCGAGAGAAATAAGACGCAGCACGATCGCGCCGCCGCTTAAGTTCTCAAAACAGTTGACGCGGCAGCGCAAAAATCCGGGATAGTAAATCGCGGTATCGAGTTCTTTTTCTTGAGCAAAGCGATCGCGCTGTTCGGGCGATAGGATTTCGCTGAGAAATTGCTCGAATCTTTCAGGCGTAATCGGGGCGTGATCGATTTGGCGCACAATTTGACCCCGAATGCGGTATCGCGGCAGTTCTCCAACTCGGAGATGCACATCTGAGGCTTGTTTTGCCCATGCATCGCGCACTAATGATGCGATCGTCAATTGAGTTGATGCGATCGTGCGTCTCGATTTTGCGGTGTGCGGCTGAGCGATTTCTAGCGGTGATAGCACTGCTCCAGGTTCTGAAGAATTACGCAGGTTAAGCGAATCGTCAGAAAAATTAACGTGTGTCATAAGTTCAAGCTGAATTCCGTATTCAATAGCGCTGTACCTAGACGGGGGCGAGTCGAACCTGGGGCAAGGTGTAGAAATACTGAGGTATTTTATCACTGTAACCGAAATTTTAGGTAGTGGAAATACTTAGAGCAAGATTTTCTAAAATGTTGACTTGAAATGCACTTTGAAATCACGTCCTTTATCGCCCTCACGCTACTAGTCTTAAAAAGCGTCGATCGAGCAATTACACTAGAGGTGCAGATTCAAGTAGCAGCGATGGATTCTGACGTTCCCGACGAGTTTTGGCAAGGCATCGACCAGTTCAATCGCGGTGAGTTCTACGCTTGCCACGACACGCTTGAAGCAATTTGGATGGAAGCACCGATCTACGAGAAAAAGTTTTTTCAGGGAATTCTTCAGATTGCAGTGGGGCTGTATCATCTAGAAAATCACAACTGGCGCGGAGCCGTAATCTTACTCGGTGAAGGAATCCATCGGCTACACGGTTATCAACCTGTGTATGCAGGCATCGACGTTGAGCAACTGATCGATCGAGCCACTGACGTATTAAGCAGACTGCAAACGATTGATCCCGCTTGCCTTGCTCAAGTTGTTTTAACGCTAGATCCTTTGTCTGAGTCTGACGCTCGAATTTTTCTACCTCGACCAATCATCCAGAAAGCTGATCCATCTCGTGAATAAAGGAATTAGAATCGCTCTGAATGTTGGTGTGGATCAATCGCTTGCCTGAAACTTCAAGCAACGGTTTCTCGTCTTGAACGAATGTGATGCCCGAATCTACATTGATCGATCGGGTCGATTAACTGACCCGGAGTGATATATTCGAGGGCATTGCAGCTTGATTATCGAATCACTTACTTAAACCATGCGGGTTCCGTCCATGCTTCGCTTCGCACCTCGATCTGCTCAAGCAAATCTCATCACGAGATCGATCGCTCTTTTCCTTTCGACCCTCACCGTGTCGGTTTTGGCAGCAGGAAAAGTGACGACGGCTCAAACGCCGCCACCCGCAGAACCGCTTACGCTACGAGCCAACAGCACCGAAGCGAATGCGAAAACGGGTGTCGTTGTGGCACGCGGCAACGTGCAAATTAACTACCCTTCCCGACAAATTCAAGCCACCTCTGCGCAGGCGGTGTACTACAGTAAAGAGCGCCGAATTGTCTTAAGCGGCGATGTGTATGTGCTTCAGCAAGGCAACAGCCTGCGCGGAGAAACGATTACATATTTGGTAGACGAAGGACGATTTGTCGCGCTACCGCAGCCGAATAAACAAGTTGAAGCCATTTATCTGATTCAAGATGCACCCGCCGCACCCGGTTCGGCACCTGCAAATCCGGCTCCGTTTAGCCCCAAACCGCAATTTCAATCAACGCGATAATCAGAATGCATTGATCCCGATCGTTTCATCGAGGCTTGAGGAGCGCAAGGCGCGTGAGAATTGTTCTAGAAAATATTCATAAATCTTATGGTGCCCGCACGATCGTGAATCGAGTTAGCGTCTCGGTTGGGCAAGGCGAAGTTGTCGGGCTTTTAGGGCCAAACGGAGCCGGAAAAACGACGACGTTTTACATTGCAACCGGATTGGAAAAGCCGGATAGCGGTAAAGTTTGGCTTAACGATCAAGAAGTCACCGACCTGCCGATTAATAAGCGTGCTCATTTAGGCATTGGCTATCTGGCTCAAGAACCGAGCATTTTTCGGTATTTGACGGTGCGAGAAAATATTTTACTCGTGTTAGAGCAAACTCAGGTTCCGCGCTGGCAGTGGAACGATCGATTAAACTATCTGCTCAAAGAGTTTCGATTAGAAAAAGTAGCGTCAACGCTCGGAATTCAAGTGTCCGGGGGTGAACGGCGGCGCACAGAACTGGCGCGAGCCTTAGCAGCCGGAATCGAAGGGCCGAAGTTTCTGCTGCTCGATGAACCGTTTGCAGGCGTTGACCCGATCGCCGTTGCCGAAATTCAAACGATCGTCGGGCAACTGCGCGATCGACACATGGGCGTTTTGATTACCGATCACAACGTGCGCGAAACGTTAGCGATTACCGATCGCGCCTACATTATGCGCGACGGGCAGATTCTTGCAGCAGGCAGCGCCGAGGAACTCTACAATAATCCGTTAGTCCGGCAATATTACTTAGGCGATAATTTTCAGCCTTGACGCTATGGCTTTTGGCGATTCTAAACTCATGCTGCGATCGACTCCGCGATTTTTCACGGTGCTCGATCGCTATATTACCCAGCAGCTTGTTGGCCCATTTTTGTTTGGCGTGGCGGCGTTTTCGTCTACGCTGGTTTCGGTTGGAGCGCTGTTTGATTTGATTCGTCAAATGACCGAAGCCGGATTGCCGCTCTCGATCGCGGCCCGAATCTTTTTGCTTCGGCTTCCTGAGTTTGTGGCTTTGTCGTTTCCGATCGCCACGCTATTAGCAACGCTGCTGGTGTATAGCCGCTTATCAAACGACAGCGAACTAATCGCGCTGCGCAGCGCGGGAATTAGCATTTATCGATTGATTGCGCCTGCGATCGTGCTTAGTTTATTGGTGTCGCTGATGAACTTTGCGTTTAACGAAGCGATCGTTCCGGCGGCTAAGTATCAAGCTTCGACCACGCTGGATCAAGCGCTCAAGCAAGACAATCCGATCGACGGGAAAAATATTGTTTTTAACCAGTCCCGCGACGTGAAGCAAGCCGATGGAAAAACAAATCAGGTGCTTGAGCGGATTTTTTATGCGCAGCGCTTCGACGGAAAGCGCTTTAAGGGTTTAACCGTGCTTGATTTTTCTCAAGCCGGACTGAATCAAATTGTCACAGCAAATTCAGCTATTTGGAATGGGAATCAAGATACGTGGGATTTCTTTGATGGCACGATCTACCTTGTGGCTCCGAACGGTTCGTATCGCAACGTTCTGAAATTCGATCATCAGCAGATTCAGCTTCCCCGCACGCCGCTCGACTTAGCCACACACAAAACTGATGCGAGTGAAATGAACATTCGCGAAGTGCAAGACTATTTGCAGCTTGTGAAGCAAAGCGGCGACGAAAAGCGGGTGCGTCAACTGCAAATGAGAGTTCAGCAAAAAATCGCATTTCCGTTTGTGTGTTTGATGTTTGGTTTAAGCGGTGCGGCGTTAGGCACTCGTCCGCAGCGCGGCGGCAGAGGAACGAGCTTTGCGCTGTGCGTGCTGATTAGCTTTACGTATTACCTGCTGTCGTTTGTTTGCGATGCGTTTGGACGACTAGAAATCTTTGCGCCGATCGTAGCAGCTTGGCTACCCACAATGGCAGGTTTAACGGCGGCAACCTGGCTACTCGTTCGCGCTGCACGCTAGAACAAAAGGTATGGATACAAAATCGTTTTTAAGAAATCTTTGGTACTACGCGATCCCCGGCGGCACGCTTAAACCCGGACAAACCGTTGCAAAAACGCTGTTAAACGAGCCGATTTTATTAGGTCGAACTCGTGCAGGTGACGTGTTTGCTTTGCGCGACATCTGCCCGCATCGCGGAATTCCGCTAAGCTGCGGCTGGTTCGACGGCTCAGAAGTTGAGTGCTGCTATCACGGATGGCGATTTGATGCGACAGGGCAGTGTACGGCGATTCCAGGATTAGTAGATGATCAGAACGTGGATCGATCGCGCTTTGGCGTAAAGTCTTATCCGGTTCGAGAAGTGCAGGGCAACGTTTGGATCTACATGCCCAGCGACGATAAACATGCAGAACCCACAGGAGAACCGCCCCAAATGCCAGGATTTGGGGATCAAGCGTATCAAGTCGCTTATGCTATGAAATTCCCGTGCTACGTTGATCACGCTATCTCGATGTTTGTTGATCCGTTGCATGTGCCGTTTGTGCATCGATCGTGGTGGTGGCGATCGGACATTTCTTTAGAAGAAGAAGTGAAGGTGTTTGATCCCGCGCCGTTAGGCTTCACGATGCGTCGTCATCCGCTTGCACGGCAAACCTTTTTGTATCGTTTGATCGGTGAGAAGCCTGAAATTGAAATTTCGCTTTTGCTGCCCGGAGTTCGGATCGAGCAGATTATGACCGATCGACATCGCGTGTGTAATTTAACCACGGCAACGCCGCTTACAGAGACTGAAACCGAAGTGACGAATTTGATTTATACAACCCTGCCCTGGGTGCCGATGCTCAAACCGATTCTGACTCAAACGACGCGAATGTTTCTGAGTCAGGATCGCGAAGTGTTGGTGAAACAGGCGCGAGGCTTAAAGTACAATCCGCCGTTGACGCTGGTGAAAGATCCCGATGCTCAGGTGCGGTGGTATTTGCAGCTTAAAGCGGAATTTGCACGATCGAGTTCTGAAAATCGTCCGTTTGTGAATCCGGTAAAAGAACAAGTGTTGCGATGGCGCAGTTAGAAGCACGTCAACTTTCGCTGTGTTGTGCTTTCTAAATTCTCGGTTTTCGGACACTTAGGAGCGCTCTGGATTCACCGAGCCAACCCTTTCTGCTCAATTAACGTTAAAAGCTTTACCGAGTGCAGTTTAATCGGGAGGGGATCGTTAAAATTAACGTAGACGTGCGAAATCAAGGGGTAGATAGATATGTTTCTGAGTGAATTAACGCCGATCGTTCAAGAATTTGCGCAGCAGCCAGTTGCCTTTTTAGGCGGCTTCTTTTCGGGTTTGCTGCGGCTTAGCTTGGCAGACGATCCGGTAAAAGGCTGGCTCGATCAGCAAATGGGCAGTCATGCTTATGTTGTGCAAACGCCGCACAACGGTAACGGCAATGCACCGCAATCGATCTCGATTGATTAATCAACACAGCCGGGATCTCGATCGAAATCCCGGTTCTTTAAAGATTAAATTCTGGATGTAATCTACTTTTTATCAATAAAAGTAGAATTTTTCGTCAAGTTGTAATGTGAGAAACAAAAAAAAACTCATAAAACAAGCGACGATAGGCGTGGATTCATAGTGAACTCAGCTTTAAGAGCGGTAGCTTCTCAAGTTAGTCAGCTTTTAACGGCGTTGCTAAATCCGGTGAATGCTTCTTATGTTTCGGACGACCACTCCCATGACCATTTACATTGGAAATCTTTCTTACCAAGCAACCGTCGATGATCTTAAATCGGTGTTTGCAGAATACGGCAGCGTTAAGCGAGTCGTTCTTCCGACCGATCGAGAAACTGGACGAATGCGCGGCTTTGCCTTTGTTGAAATGAACAGTGACGCTGAAGAAGATGCTGCCATTACTGAACTCGACGGAGCAGAATGGATGGGTCGTCAGCTTCGAGTAAACAAAGCAAAGCCAAAAGGAGAGTAACGATGATCGATTAACAATTCGATCAATGAAAGGCTCGCTCTAATTATCGATTGGAGCGAGCCTTCATGCTTTAATCACAACTCAACTCCAGCGTTGATGATTGTCCGATCTGACAAAACGATTGCTTAAAACAAAGACTAGACCGCACGACGGGTCAGCAAACCCCACAGGAAGATAGCAACAATTGCGCCAAGCACTGCAATGATCAGTCCGCCCAAGCTAAAAGAAGCTGCGGTCAAATTGAGTGCGCCTGTGGTTAAAAATGTGTACAAGCTGCCACCGACAAAGGCACCAACAATCCCTAAAATAATCGTTCCAAGAATACCGCCGCCTTGATCGCCAGGGTAAATTGCTTTTGCGATCGCGCCTGCAATCAAGCCTAAGATAATCCAAGCAATAAGATTCATAATCGTTTTCTCCTAAAATTTTTAGCTCACGATTAAAGCGTATCAAGCTGCTTTGTTAATTCCCATCTGTCATAGGATATAACCAAAAATGTCGTGAGGAAGAGACGCTTTAATCAATGGTTGAATGAACGCAAAGCCTAATAGAAATGTGCGAAAATATTGACAAATTAAAACAGCTTTGAGAACACAAAGCGATTTGATTTAGAGTGTTTAAGAAACGAATTGAGAAGCGGTGCTATGCGTTTTGGGAGCTTGAACGGAGTGCAACTTTTGCGTTTCATCCAGTAGATTGTAGGTTGCAGCGATTACGGTTTCAGGCGAGAGCTGGCGCAAACAGTCATAATGTCCTTCTGGGCAAATGCTTTTATAGCAGTACTTACACGGCACATCGTGAAACAAAACCCGGTGCGGCACTCGCCACGGCGTATGCTGCGGATTGGTTAATGCATACAAATCGATCGTTGGAGTTCCAACGGCTGCGGCAATGTGAACCGGGCCGGTATTGTTAGAAATAATCAAAGGTGCGAGTTCGATTAAGGCCGCTAACTCACCTAAACTTAATTGACAAACTAGCGAGTGCGATCGGGCACTCATTTTCGATTGAATTTGCGTCACGATGTCTTGCTCTAGCACGGTTCCGGTGAACACGATCGAGAAGCCATATTCTAAACTCAATCGATCGGCAACAACAGCAAAGCTTTCAGGCGGATAGCGGCGAGATGCGGCTGTTGCTCCGGTGTGCATGACGATCCAGCGATCACCAAGCTGAAGCGGTTCAAGCAGTTCTAAAACCCGACTGCGATCGTGCGCTTTGACCTGTAATGAAAGCTGCTGATTTTCGCTTGTTGCTCCGATTTGCGCGACTAAATCGAGTTGACGCTGAACTTCGTGACGAATTCCCGCATCGGGTTCGGGATCTTTGATCCAATCGGTTAAAAGCTGATACGGGTTTTCGTGACAGTGCGCCAATCTAAGCGGAATTTCTGCCATGTAGCACACAAACGCCGACGGCAAAGGATTTTGGCTATAAACCGTAAAAATAACGGCTGCGTCAAACTGTTGAGTGCGCAGTAAATCGATCATGTCGTACTCAGGACGCGGATTGTTGCGCGGAGCGGTGGCTTTAAGCCAGGGTGAATCATACACGATCGTGTGATCAAGCTCTGGTACAAACGGCGCGATCGCGGCTCCTGCCGAAGACGTGAGCAATGTAATTCGTCGATTGGGAACAGAATCTTTGAGTGCTCGAATCGCGGGCGTGGTCATCAACACATCGCCGATCGTATCAAGGCGAATGCACAATAAGTTTTTGGCTTGATTCCAAGACATGATGATTAAAAAGGTGAAACAACCGACAAAAACGCGGCTCTGAGTTCATCGGCCCGACAAACGGCAGTTCCGGCTTTACCGACGACGATCGCGGCGGCGGCGGCAGCTAAATTAGCAGCGATCGTCGGATCGACGTTGAGGGCAAGGGCGATCGTAAACGCTGCGGTAAAGGTATCTCCTGCCCCGATCGTGCGCGTTGGACAAGCGGGATTGACGTGAATTCGATACGGCGTGCAGTCGCGTTGTAAAATTATCGCGCCGTCTTGATCAAGTGTGACCGCAACGATTTTTGCTCCAGTTGCCTTAAAGATATCATCTTTATGTGCTTCAACGTGTGCGACTCTAGAATAATCAGGTGCAAGTAGCGATTCAGTTTGATTTAATAGCGCGATCGTTTGTTGGTAATTCGGTTTGACGGCGGTTGCGTTTGTACGTGTGTAGCGGCGTAAATCTTTTGCATCGATCACTAATGTTTTTGGATGCTGCGTTTGAAGCTGAGCGATCGCGTCAATAATTTGTGTTGTAAGAATGCCATAACCATAGTCTGAGATAATCACTGCATTGTAATCGCGCCATGTGCTTTTTAATAAATCGATGAATTGACTTTCTAGTTCAACGTCGATCGCGTTTGTGCTACCGTGATCAAATCTCAGTAACAATTGATCGTCATTGATTACGCGCTGTTTGGTGAGTGTCGTGCGATAGGGGGACACTAAAATCGCTTGTGTTGCAACATCATGATTGATTAAAACTCGTTGAAGCTGACTGCCTTCCCAATCATCGCCGATCGCCGATAACAATGTCGCTTGCGCTCCCAATCCAGCAAGATTAACGGCAGTATTCGCGGCTCCTCCGGGCTGATCGACTGTTTGAGAAAGCGTCACAACCGGGACGGGCGTTTCTTGACACAATCGCGTCGCGCAACCGTGAAGATAACGATCGAGCATCGCTTCGCCGATCACCAAAATTTGCAATCGCGAAAACTGTTCGATCAAGGCTGAATCACTCATGAATCTATTCGTGCAACCCGAAGCGTTAAGATATCAATACAGAAAAATAATCGAAAAATATACAGTCTAGAGATAGAGACTCAACGCGATGACTGAATAATCGCTGCTGCTTGAAGCAAGTCTACAGCGCGATAATGCGGAATGCGATCGGGCGAAAGTATCCATTCTGTTTCGTTGCCGTTGTCGATTAAAATCGTTTTGCAGCCTGCTTTACGTCCCGCTTCAACATCGTTGAGAATGTCTCCGATCATCCACGATTGAGATAAATCAATGTCGTGGTCTTTGGCCGCTTTGAGGATTAATCCGGGTTTTGGCTTGCGGCAGAGGCAATCGATCGCGTATCGTCGGGTTTCTTCGGAGTTGCGCCCTGCGCTAAGCGCTCCTGTCGGGTGATGGGGACAGTAATAAAATCCTGAAAGGGTTACCCGATCAAGGTGCAATAACGCCTGTAATCGTTCTTTAACGCCCACTAATGCGGATTCAGCAAAATAGCCGCGTGCAACACCAGATTGATTTGAAATCACGATGAATTTATAGCCTTTGTGGGAGAGCGATCGTAGTGCTCTTCCTGCTCCTGCTGCCAGTTCGATTTTTGCTGGATCAACGTTGTAAGGAATGTCTGGAATTAGCGTTCCATCTTTATCCAGAAAAACTGCGGGATAGCCCATGTGTATTAACTGCAACCTCACACTTTAAATTTAACGTTAGTTCGATTAAAAGGATTGGCTACGACTGCAAATCTGGGAAGCTTGCTAAATCCGCTACTCGCACGAATAGATTATTGTGACACAATTGCGCAGCGATAAAATGCTCGATCGACGAATACCCACTTTAGATTGGAAAGCGTTTGAGCGTTGTAATTCTCGATTGAGCATACAAATCGATCGCTGAATTTTACAACTTTTATTAATCGAACGTGAGTTCGGGTTAATCGATAAACGCAGTCGCTAGGCGGATTGAGACTTCTATTCAAAACTTAGGTTAGGTTAATCAAGAAAACCCTCGATCGCCTGATCAAGGGTTTTTAACATTTAGGAGTTTTTTGATTTAATCTACGCTTGTTCGCGTTTACGAAGAGCGGTTTTACCGAGCAATGCAACTGCCACAAACCCGACCATCAAGCTTGGTTCTGGAACTGATTTTGCTAAGCGATACGCATGATTATCGGTTTCAAAGGCAGGCGAACTAGAGCGCATCACCACGCGATCGAACGATTCACCTTTGTTTGCAAAGAAGTCAACATAGACGTTATCGCTTGCGCCCGTCCAGCTTCCTTGTGCAGTTTTTGAAACATCGTGTCCGCTAAAGGATTTGAGCAACTTCTCACCCTTGTAGAAATCCAGCGAGTTGTAACCATCAACCGATCCCCAATACAAACCAAAATAATCAGCCGCTTTGGAAAATTTCAGCGTTGCATCGCCGCCAGGCTGTACTGCCAAATAGCGGGTAGAATCGCCCATTGGCGTTGCGTAATGCCCGGACGAATTGCCATAAACAACTTGAGAAGATCCGGTTAGCGTATAGCTAATGAAACCAGAAGTGGGAGCCTTGCCGTTGTTGAGGTTGTTGAAGTCGATCGTGGTTGCGCCGTTTGTTTTGGTTTTGTAGCCATCTGCTCCGGCAGTTTGACCGCCGATCGAGAGCGTGATAGCGCTCGCTGCGTGAGCATTGAGAACCGCGATCGAAATGCCTAACGTAGAGAGCAGCAGCTTTTGCAACGAATTCATAGACAAGTCCTTGAAAGAAGTGTGTTGAGCCTAACACTCGCTGCAATTAAGTTCCGTTCGTAGAATTGCTGACGCTCGATGAAGATTATTAGAAGAAAATATTCAGCAATTGTTTTACTTTGATAAAGCGCTTTAACTCATAACTTGCTCAAGATAATTTGTCTAGATTCTTCGGAATTGAACGGTCACTAGAACGTTTTTATTGAATCAGCTACTGGTTAATTTTGTCCAATAGCGATCGTAGGTCTCTAACGCTTCTCGCTCAAGCGGTGCGATCGATTCCGATTTATCCAACGCCGACGCGGGCGGAAACAAACTCGAATTATTTCTCAAAGTCTCAGGCAAGCGCTGAAAGCCTGCTTGGTTGGGGGTCGCAAACATCAACCGCTCGGTCACGGTTGCGGCAACATCGGGCTGAAGCATGTACTCGATCCAAGCGTAAGCAGCATCAGGATTCGGAGCCGTTTTAGGAATCACCATCGTATCGCTCCAAATCGAAGTTCCACTTGCAGGAATCACGTACTTCAAAGCTGAATTTTGACTCATGGCTAATACGGCATCTGATGAGTAAACCATCGCCATTGTTAAATCACCCGCGAGTAGCTGATCGCGCCATGCATCGGTTGTGAACGTAGCGATCGTCGGCTTGAGATCTACTAAGCGATCAAAGGCTTTTTTAAGTTCGGTTGGATTCGTGGAATTGTACGAATAACCGAGCGATCGTAGCGTTGCTCCCATTACTTCGCGAACATCATTCATCAACGTTACACGACGAGTTAATTTATCTCGATTTTCCCAAAGGTAATTCCAATCGATCGGCGGCGCTGTGAGCTTCTGCGTGTTGTAGATTAAACCTGTTGTGCCCCAACTCATCGGAACGCTGTAGCGATTGCCAGGATCGTGAACCGATTTTGTAAAGCGCGGCAGCAGATAGTTGATTCCGCTTAATCGAGCATGATCAAGTTCGCTGAGGTAGCCGAGCTTGATCATTTGCGTCACTTTGTAGTCAGACGGATAAATAACGCTGTAAACGCCTGCTTTGCCTGCTTGAAACGTTGCCAGCATTGTTTCATTCGAGTCGAACACATCGAACGTGACTTTGATTCCGGTTTTAGCGCGGAACGCATCCACTAACGCTTGATCAATATAGTTTGCCCAAGTGTAAATATGTAGCTCATCAGTTGCGCTGGCGATCGTGCGATCGGTTTGCACTTTAGCAAGCGTCCAGCCGCAGCTAGAAAAAGCAAATCCTGACAGACTAGCAGCAGCCGTTTTGAGAAAAGAGCGACGGGAGGAAAAATAAGGCATCGCGCTACGACTCCGGCAAAGCGAGACAATCTGCCGCGCTCCAACAAAGGTAAATTGGCGTGTTAGCGGCGGGAGGAGTTGCAATAGGTTGACGAACCGTGATGCGATCGCCAGAGGTCAACTGCACCCAATAATGAACGTGCGTTCCTAAATACATCACATCCTGCAATCGTCCCTCGCAGCAATTCATTGGCTCTTTGGGCGGCGTTAAGCGAACCTGGATTTTTTCAGGACGAACGCTCACCACAACTCGCCCCGAGGTTAGCGACTGACTTGTTTCGGTTTGTTGCACCTTAAACTTGTGTCCGGTTTCGGTTCTAATCCAAAGCATGGCGGGATGTGCGCCTTCGATTTTGCCGCGAAACAGATTCGTATCTCCGATAAAGTCAGCCACAAACGGAGATTGGGGACGCTCGTAAATTTGAGCGGGAGTGCCAATCTGCTCGATTTTGCCGTTGTGCATTACGGCGATACGGTCAGACAAAGACAGCGCTTCTTCTTGATCGTGCGTCACCATCACGAACGTTACACCCAAGTTGCGATGCAGCGCGGATAGTTCAACCTGCATTTCTTTACGCAGTTTGAGATCTAATGCACCTAAGGGTTCATCGAGCAATACAACCGCCGGACGATTGATCAATGCTCGCGCTAACGCAACGCGCTGCTGTTGTCCACCAGAAAGCTGACCTGGAAATCGAGTTGCGAAGTCTTCCATTTTGACCAGCTTTAGCGCTTCACCCACTCGCGCTTGAATCTCTGAACGGCTCAGCTTTTGAATCCGCAATCCAAACGCGATGTTTTCGCGGACGGTCATGTGTCCAAACAGCGCATAGCTTTGAAACACCGTGTTTGCAGGGCGTTTGTGGGGAGGAACTTGATTCACCGATCGATTCCGAATCAAAACTTCTCCAGCGCTGGGCGTTTCAAATCCAGCAATTAGTCGCAGCGTGGTGGTTTTGCCGCAGCCGGACGGCCCCAAAATACTAAAAAACTCGCCGCGCTGAATTTGCAAATCAATTCCGCGCACGGCGGTTTCGCCGTGATACACCTTAAACACTTTGCGCAGTTCAACATCGAAGCTGAGGTTGACGCCTGTAGAAGAGGATTGTTGTACTACCGTCTCAGACATAGAGTTGCTTTTGGAGTTGCTGACCCTGCAATTCGGCGTTGCCAAGCTTGCTTCGGTTTTTCGGAGTTACTTTTTTGCTTGATTGTACGTTAACTAATTGTGCTCGACAAACTCTAATTTGCCTATGCTACAGAGCCTCACCGAGCACGCACGAAACCCTAACTTGAGCAACAGTTAAACGTACCAAATCGTACTCTGGGTTTAGGTTGCCCATTTTGATGCTCAAACTCCCAACGTTTACGGTAGTGCAGATAGTAATCGATGTGGGATAACGATCGTTGTCGTTTGTTAAGTACCGTTGTCGCATTTTGAACATTGTCTAAATTCGTCAGAATGCGATCGTTAATTTGATAATTGAACAAGCGAAATTATCAATAGATTCCATAACAAACAAATGCTCAAACTGTTAATTATTAAGAACTATTTGCTTTGAATAAAAAATTAGAAGATTAATATTTTTTATGAAGTCCCGATAGCATTGCTAGGCTTACGATCGAGATTTATTGACCAGAAAGCTGTCGTTTTGTTGTCTTGTCATTTTCATTTAACTGATGTAGGTTGTTTGAGAGCTTTATTAAAACCGTCGTGCTAATAAACGGCTGAAGCAAGTCAAGTAGGGTTAGAAAGTCGTTACGCTCCTCTCAGATTGACTTAACCGATGCCAACCGATTTGGCTTCATGAACGCTGACTGGTGATGCAGAAATAGTTAGAAGTAAGTTTTGTGCGGCTGAATCGATGCTGGTTATCCATTGCATTGATTCAACTAAAAATTGCCCGATCCTAGAAGCTGGTTCGGTTAAATCAGCCTGAGAACTTTATCCAGTTCGTGTGGCACGCGCTGCACGAATGCTTTGTAGTCTTGTGTCGATAAGTGCAACGTTGGCCCATTTCCTTGAGTCTTGAGGTTATTCCATGAGTCTAGACACACAGCTCAAGCTATCAACTAGCGCAAAGCGCAACTCCGAAGGAAACGCATTGCTTTCTAACCGTTCAATAGCTCAAGACGCACTCTCGAAAGCTTTCGCGTTTCAAGAAACTAACCCTCAGCTTATTGATGACATCAGTCAAGAACTTTGCTTAAACTCGTTTCAGCTTGGCGACGTGATTTGCGAAAATACTACTTCGACGACGCTAGGTGCTTCTGTTCACCGTGAACGTTCTGTTTACTTGGTGTGCGCAGGACGGGTGCGGCTGCTGTGTCGCCGCGCCGATCGATTGCACGAATCGTCTGTTGCCGTGTTTCAGGCGGGTGATATTTTTGGTGGCGAGTCTTGTGAAATGCCCGTTGATTATCGGGCGATCGCAGCGAGTGATGGTCAAATTGCCCGCATTGCGATCGCGACTTGGCAGAACTGGGTAGAGCAAACCCCAAGTCTAGAAGCGGTTTTGCAGCAAAAGCTGACGCGGCAGGAGCGCTTATTGTTTTTCAAGGCGTACACCGAAGCTGGACAAACGCTTAACAGTGCGCAAATTGAACGGTTGCTGCCTGCTATTGAAGAAATTCACATTCCTGCGGGGCAATCGATCGAGCTTGATGATGCGGTTCGTGTTTGGCTGCGACACGGTGAAATTCAAACGAGCGATGGCACGCTTACCATTGGCGCAACTTGGAGCCAAACCTCGATCGACGGGAGCGCGAAAACCGATGTTGTTTTGTACCAACTGCAAGACCTGCCAAAGCAATCAACGCCATTGCTCAGGCAAGATTCCCGGTCTGAACCATTAAGCACTGAGCAGCGATCGCCCGTTGCGGTACTTCATCCGCATCGAGAAGCATCCGGAGCAGATTTAAAGCGATCAAAATCTCGATCGGCTTTAGCAGATCTCTCGAAGAAATCGCCCCGGGTTCGCTTTCCGAAGCCGAAACAGCGCTTTTCATTTTGGCACGGGTATCCGTTTATCGAGCAGCAAAGCTCATCAGACTGTGGCGTTGCGTGTCTTGCGATGATTAGTCAGTACTGGGGCGCACGGTTTGATTTCAATCGACTCCGAGATTTAGCACAAGTGAAACGATCCGGAGCTTCGCTCAAGCAGCTCGCGATCGCCGCAGAAACGATCGGCTATCATGCGCGTCCGGTACGAGCTAGTTTAGGACGATTAGCAGACCAAAAACTGCCCTGGATTGCTCATTGGCAAGGCGATCATTACGTGGTAGTTTATCGCGTCGATCGCACGCATGTTTTAGTGGCTGATCCGGCTCGCGGCAAAACTCGCTTACCTCGAAAAGCTTTTCTTGATTCTTGGACAGGTTACGCGCTTTTGCTTGATCCAACCGAGAAACTCAAAACGGCTGAAACAAGTAAACCCACGCTCGGACAGTTTTGGGGCTTGCTTTGGGTGTATCGATCGACGCTGTGGCAAATTATCTTTGTGTCGCTGTTAATTCAGCTTTTTGGATTAGTGGCACCGTTATTCACGCAGGTCATCCTCGATAAAGTCGTGGTGCAAAAAAGCGTTGCGGTGCTGCATGTTTTCGCGATCGGGCTTGTATTGTTTAGCGTTTGGCGGATCGGGCTAACAACGGTACGGCAATACCTGCTCGATTACTTTTCCAATCGCCTCAATTTAACGTTAGTGAGCGGATTTATTAGCCATGCGTTGATGTTACCGTTGAGCTTTTTCGAGAATCGTCAAGTCGGAGACATTATCACTCGCGTACAAGAAAACAATAAAATTCAATCCTTTTTAGTGCGACAAGCTGTTTCAACTTGGCTTGATTGCATTATGGCGGTGGTATACCTCGGATTGATGTTTTATTACAACTGGCAGCTTGCTTTACTTGTTGTCGCTTTGATTCCGCCAATGATCATTTTGACGGTTGCAGCAACGCCGTTTTTGCGGAAGATTTCGCGTGAAATTTTCAACGAAGCAGCCGATCAAAACTCGTTGCTGGTTGAATTATTAAGCGGCGTTTCAACGATTAAAGCGGCGGCAGCAGAACGAGAAGTGCGCTGGCGTTGGGAAGAGCGATTAACGCGAATGCTAAATGTGCAGTTCAAAGGACAAAAATTCGCCAACGGACTGCAAGCGATCGGCGGAATTATCAATGCGTTCGGTAGTGCAGCGCTGCTGTGGTATGGTGCGATGCTGGTGATTCGCGGCGAACTCACGATCGGGCAATTTGTTGCCTTTAATATGCTGATTGGCAGTGTGATTGCGCCAGTGTTGTCGATCGTAGGACTGTGGGACGAATTTCAAGAAATTCTGATTTCCGTCGAGCGCTTAAACGATGTGTTTTCAGCCCAGCCCGAAGAAACACCCGGACGACCGATGCTCGTTTTACCGCCGATTCGGGGCGAAGTGCGGTTTGAGAACATGACGTTTCGCTACGATCAAGCCGAAGAGCGCAACACGCTGCAAAATCTTTCGTTTGCCGTAGCACCCGGAGAAACGATCGCGATCGTGGGTCGCAGTGGGTCTGGGAAAAGTACCTTAGTTAAACTGCTGCAAGGGCTGTATCATCCGACAAGCGGTCGCATTTGGATCGACGGACACGACATTCGGCACGTTTCACCGCAGTCGCTCCGGTGCCAGTTTGGCGTTGTTCCGCAAGAATGCTTTTTGTTTTCTGGCACGATTCAAGAAAACATTCAGCTTTATCGTCCAGAATTTACCTTAGAGCAAGTGGTCGAAGTTGCCAAACTCGCAGAAGCACACGGATTTATTCAGGATTTACCGCTCGGTTACAGTACAAAAGTGGGGGAGCGGGGCGCGAATTTATCCGGAGGGCAGCGTCAACGCATTGCGATCGCACGAGCGCTATTAGGTGATCCTGCCATTCTGATTTTAGATGAAGCCACAAGCTCGCTAGATACCGAGTCGGAACGGCGATTTCAGCACAATTTGATGCGCATCAGTCGCGGGCGAAGCACGTTTATTATTGCCCACCGATTATCCACGGTGCGCCACGTTGATCGAATTTTGGTGCTCGATCGCGGCGTTCTCGTCGAGCAAGGAACGCACGATGATCTAATTGCTCAGCAAGGTTTGTTTTATCACTTAGCCCAACAGCAACTCGATCTATAGAGAGATCTGATGAAGAAACTGCCAAATTGGCATCTATTCGGGATTCTGCCGCTCTTAATATTTTATTCATCTGCCAACTTCTAGCAGGACAGGCTTATGTTTGACCGTGTTTTCGACGATCGTAAATCTCGCTTACCCAGCGATGCACAAATTGCGATCCAGCCTGACGCCCATTGGTCTCCGTCGGTGCAAACGTTGCTCGATCAACCTGCTTCAGCGCTGCCTGTGCGGTTTGCGTTAGCAGGATTAGGATTCTCGCTTTTGTTTTCGGCTTGGGCTTGGTTTGGTCACATCAACGAAGTCGCTTATGCTCAAGGAAAGCTGATTCCCAAAGGCGCAGTCTACAAAGTCAATCCCACTGAAACTGGCAAAGTTGCCAGCTTGCAGGTCAAAGAAGGACAACTGGTAAAAGCCGGACAACCGTTGCTTGAACTTGATTCAGCACTAGCGACAACCGAAGTCGAGGCGTTAGAAAAGCAGCTTGCCGCCGATCGAATTCAGCTAAGCCAAACGCAGAATTTACTGGTGCAGCTTAGTTTGCAGGCTCAAACTCGCAGCACGATCGCGAAAGCAGGAACCGAAGCGCAAAAAGTCGCGATCGCGCAAGCTCAGAGCAGCGTTGACACGAGCGAAGCGCTAATCGAGCAGTTTAATGCAGACGCGGCGGCGCAACAAGAACGACTGAAGCGATTCCAGCCGCTTGTTGCGCAAGGCGCTATTTCGCAAGATCAAATTTTTCAGATTGAACAGAATTTGCGCGATCGTCAGCGCAGTTTAACCGAACATCAAGGCAATCTCAAACAAAATCAAACCACGGTCGATCGATTGCAGGTTGAACTCGGGCAAAAACAAGCTGAAGAACAACAATATCAGCTAGAAGCTCAACAGCAACTGCAACAGCTACGATTACAAATTTCGCAACTGCAAGCCAAAATCGATCAAACGCAAACGCAGCTAAAAGCAGCGCAAGCCAAACGCGAACAGCGAGTCGTAACCGCCCCGGTGACCGGGTTAGTATCGATGCTGCAAGTCCAGCACGCGGGCGAGGTCGTGCAGATCGGGCAGCCGCTTGCCGAAATTTCGCCGCAGAACGCGCCGTTGGTGATGTCTGCGCTGCTTCCAAGCCGTGAAGCGGGATTGGTCAAAGTTGGAATGCCCGTGCAGCTTAAATTCGATGCGTTTCCGTATCAAAGCTACGGTGTTGTTTCCGGTCAAGTCACTCGGATTTCGCCCGACGCTCAGGCACATTCCGAACTTGGGCAAGTTTATCAAGTCGAAGTTGCCGTCGATCAAGCCGCAAACCCGCGAGTTTTGTTCAAGGCAGGACAAACTGGCACCGTTGAAATTGTGACTCGAAATCGGCGGATTGTGGATGTATTACTTGATCCGATTAAACAGCTACAAAACGGAGTTAACTTATAGCGTTTAATCTGAACTTTAATCAGGAGAAATCAGAAATGAATCATTTAGCATTTCGTTCGCAAAGCTCAAACCAAACGCTCGATCGAGTCATGAGTCCTGAGCAGTTTACTCAAGTGATTGAAGCCATTCTATCGGGTAAATATTCTTGGGCTTGCGTACTAATTTTGCGATTTGCTGGCTACAATCCTCTGCATTATATTCCTTACCGAACTTACAATCGGTTAATTAAAGATAATGCTCAATGCCGCAAACGTAATGGTTCAATTGAGAAAAATCAATTCAATCAACCTGTTTTAGATGATCAGGCTAGTCCTGAAGTGCGATCGTTGTCTACATCGAATCAAATTCGCGACTTAGCGTATTTAGAAACTGTGCCAGAGAAAGCTTCCGAACTAAAAGGCGGCTCGGTTGGAGATTGGTTTGCTAGTCAAATAAAAGCTTCGGCTCACAGCAATTTACTCAAACGTTGATATCAACTTTCTCAAATCGTCATAACGGGTTCGTTACCTCTTTAACTTCTGCCAAAATGGCAACATTAACGGGTTCAAGCTCGATACAAATAGTTTGAGAACGCTGGCAAAGAAAGGGCGGTCGCTAAAAAGCTGCCAAAGGTTTGTTTACATTAAAAAACTGAGGTGTCAAAGATAATGAACATTGGTGATTTAGGTTATTTAGAAAATGCTTTAAGCGCTTCATCGATCAGAGGCAGTGCTGCTCCAAATCAAGTTTCGTTGAATCTGAATGGAAGTAGCCTTGTATTGATTGTTGGTGAAACAGAATTGTATCGCACAACGCTGTCTGGTGTTCCTTCAAGTACTCAACTGGTTTTTGAGAATTTGCCTGGTACAAAGGTGACCATTTCGACTAAAAATGTAGACGGAACAGTAACATCCTCATCAAGTGTTACGACCACCATAGGACAAAGTGTCCCTCCAATTTCAATTAATACATTCTTAAGCCGTTTTCTCCCGCTTTTTTAGAAGTAAAAACGTTCACTGTTTCAATTCGCTCAGGTCGAGTACAAAAGCTGCTTAGTTATTAATAACTAAGCAGCTTTTGTACTTGGAAAAATCTGTTTAAGATGCTAGATTTTGATGATAAAGTTGCCAAAATGGCAACTTAAATAGAATTAAACAACTTATAGTGAAATTATCAATTCAAGCAGAGTTGATACAACCTAAAAACACCGTTCAAGGAGCTAAGACAATGTTGATTTCGGACTTGAATTACTTAGAAGCTGTTTCTGAATCGATCGCAGTTCAAGGTGGAACGCTAGGAGTTACTCAAAACGACAATTTTAACTTCTCTTTCTATACGAAGAACAGCTTTGAAACGAATGTCAATTCACCTAAAACCTTCAGCAACAGTGCTGCTGCGGGCGCGAAAGCAGATGCGGTCAATCCGTACAGTGGATACATTCCAAGCTACTCATTCACAAAGGCTGATACCTTTGCTGTGACTTATCTCGGTGGTGGCTCTACCTCTGGAAGCACTTCGGTTGCCGTGATCAATCCAATTCCTATTCACTAACAAGTGGTAGCTACCGTTTTCCAACTGTTAACTTGAAAAACGGTAGCTGATCGCTCTGCTATTTTGCGTAGAAACCACTGGAAGTTCGTTAAACTTCCGTGGTTTTTGCTGTTCCCTGTAAAACTATTAATGAAAGAGTAATGCGAATTGAGGACTTAGATTATCAGGTGACGATCGACGCAGAACGTGATGTCGAAGCAAGCAACACTGCTAGTCGTCTACAAGGCGGCGTTTTTGCTGCTGTAACTGGCGTCACGATCGCACAGCCTGGAGTAGCTGCGGCGGGCGTTTTTACAACTGCATCCGGGCAACAAACTTTCACTTTGGCAAACACGAGTGCACTTGTCACTTTCTCATCTTATTTCACAAGCTCGCAAGCTACCGCAACTGGTGCTGCCTTTGCTTCTAGTGGTACCAGTTACGCCAGCGCGACCGTTTACTCTAGTGCAACGTCTACAAGCTTTAGCGGCAGTTCGATGTCGATGAATGCAAACGCGAGTTCTTCTAGCACTCGGTATTAAACAAGATTTTTGTTGATTTGTAGTCTAGCCATCACAGCTTTAATGTCAGGTAAAACTTTGCCCTCGTCTTTTGCTTTTTCAAAAACAGTTTCGATGTGCTTTTGAGAAGCGTCAAGACTGAGGGCAGAAAATTCTCACAATCCACAGAGGATTGCTATAAGTTTTTATTCGGTTTTATTTGAGGTTTTTGTTTTACCTGACTTGTCAAGTTCTAGCTTTTTCAACCATTAATCTCAATTCATTTTTGGAAAAAAGTTCAACTGATAATAATTGAACTTTCATCGTCATTACAACATTACAGAATTTGTGAATGATTCAGCTAAATTCTGCTAGATATGCCCAGCTCATGACTCACGATTCAGAATCATTTGTTTCTCAAATAATCGAAGCCGATGACATTATTGATCTACTTAAAAGAAGCTTGCAGTTCAAACAAGTTTGTCAGCAAATTTTGTCTCAGCGAATCATCGATCGAGCGGCGCAAAATCGGGGTTTGAATGTCAGCGCTGAGGAAATTCAAGCCGAAGCTGATCGCCAACGTCGAGCGCTTCGACTAGAACGAGCATCAGACGCGCTTGCTTGGCTTGTCGAGCAGCAAGTTTCGCCTGAAGACTGGGAACAAGGCATTTATGCTCAAGTTCTGTCTCAAAAGCTCAAGAGAGCGATGTTTGAATCAGAGGTCGAACGATTTTTTGCTCAAAACCGTTTAGACTTCGATCGCGTTGTTCTTTATCAAATCATCGTTCCTTACGAGCAGCTTGCTCAAGAAGTGTTTTATCAAATCGAAGAAGGCGAGATTAGCTTTTACGAAGCGGCTCATTTATATGACATTGAATTGAATCGTCGGTATCAATGCGGCTTTGAAGGCGTTCTTTATCGCTGGAGCTTAAAGCCAGAAATTGCGGCGGTTGTTTTTGGGGCAGCACCGAATCAAGTTGTGTATCCGGTGCAAACCGAGCAGGGGCATCACTTATTTATGGTCGAAGGATTTTTATCCGCAGAATTAACCCCTGAAATCCAAGAAGAAATTATGAATCGGTTATTTCAAGAGTGGCTTAAAGAAGAGCTAAATTACTTAGTTCAGCAGAAAAACAGTTGAGGTAATCAGGAGGAAACAATGGAGTATACAAGAATTTTCATAAAACGCACTGCTTCAACCGATGGTAAAACTGTGGCTCAAGGTATGAGTCAAGCTGTTGCGATCGGGGATGCTGATAGCGATGTGCAGCAAACGGTGGAAGTAAAAGTTTCAAACGGTGATAGTCACAGTTGTTCTCAAAGCACTGTAATTGCTAAAACATGAACATTCTGATTTTGGGAAATGCTGATGATCCTCATTCGGTTCATTTGCACCAAGCGTTAAAAAACGCTGGCGCGTTTGTTGAATATTGGGATACCCGTTATTTTCCGACGCAATGCCAGTTGTCTTGGTCTCCTGGCGATCGCACGGGTCAAATCACACTGCCGACAAAAACACTGGCGCTACACGAAATCCGATCGGTGTTTTGGCGCTCTTTTTTGGGGGTCGCGATTCCAACTTTACCTGAAGCCAATCAGCAGCGAATTGCGCTCAATGACAGCATGAGTGTTTTACGATCGCTGCTGCAACTGCCGTCGATCCGTTGGGTTAATTCTTGGCAAGCCTACCAATTTCACAAAGAGAAACCGTTGCAGCTTAGTACCGTGCATCAGCTAGGCGTCAAAATTCCCGATACGCTGGTAACAAACGATGCGATCGCTTTGGTTGAATTTGTGAATCGACATTCAGCTTTGATCTTTAAGCCCGTTTATGGAGGTGCTCATGCTCAATGGGTCACACCCGAATTTTTGCAGCCTGAACGGTTGCGCTTAAGCTTAAAAATCGCGCCCGTAACGCTGCAAGAGTACATTCCGGGCACGAATATTCGCACGTATGTGATTGATCAAACGGTGTATGCTGCCGAAATTAAGAGTTCTGCATTAGATTTTCGTGAAGATGCGGCTGCAAAACTAACACCGATCGTATTACCCGAAGCGATTCGACTGCAATCGATCGCGATCGCAAACGCATTGTTTTTAGAATGGACTGCGATCGATTGGCGTTTAACTCTAACGGGCGACTATGTGTTTCTTGAAGCGAATCCGAGTCCAATGTTTATTCACTTTGAGCAGCAAACCAATTTTCCGATCACCGATTCATTGGTGAATCTGTTAATGCGGTAGTAAGCGACTGGGCAGACGAAACCTTCTGCCCAGACTAAGTGAATCTAGAACAATAAGCCAAAATCGCCGCCTTCTTCACCTAGCGCCAGCGTTGTATAAATCGGAGGCTTGATCGGCGGGTTAATCGGCTTCGGAAACGGTTTCCAGGGTAGACAAGGAGGAAGGGCGATCGGGGGAATCGGATGAATGCCAAAATCACCGCCCTCTTCGCCGATTGCCAGCGTAGTCACCTCGGCTTGAGCACCCGTAACCGCCGTTTCTTTCGGTAAAATCTCAAAATCTAACGTTTCTAAATCTTCTAGCTGTAGGCTGAATGGATGGTTCATAAACATCTCCAATCAAATTTAGATGTGTTCAAACCGTAACTTGAGAGCAGAAGAAACAGGTGCCAATTTGGCAAA
Organism: uncultured bacterium; assembly: GCA_964250455.1. Lineage (GTDB taxonomy): Bacteria > Cyanobacteriota > Cyanobacteriia > Leptolyngbyales > Leptolyngbyaceae > CAXUFL01. Next base: position 26,622 of record CAXUFL010000032.1, on the reverse strand, counting down.
ATCTAGGTACGCTTAATCCCCTCACCGCATGGAAAATCAAACCGCTCAGTCAACGCAACCCGGACTCAGTTCATTATCAAAGGAAACGGCACCTACGTCGGTGACGGCTGCGATCGCGCTTTGTGTCTCGCTGGTTGCCATTTCTTGTAGTGCTATTTTCTTTGTGGTTGCTGGACAAGAAATGAGTCCAACTGCGATCGCGTTCAACCGTTTAGGAATTGCGGCCATTGGGTTTGCGCTTTGGAACGGGCTGCAATTTGCACAAACCCCCCAAACCGAAGCGCTAAAATTACAAATTCGGTCGATCGATTGGATTCTGCTTTTGATTGCGGGAACGAGCTTTGTTTCATCAATGATGCTGTTAGCGTGGGCATTTACTCAAACCAGCGTGGCAAAAGCGGCTTTGTTCACGCATATGCTGCCGATTTTCACAACGTTGGGAGCGTGGCTTATTTTAGGAAAGCGATTTAACCTGCGGTTTTTAGTCGGAATGACGATCGCGCTTTCAGGCACGATCGCGATCGGCATCAACGATTTTAGTGGAACCGATAATAGCTTACTCGGTGATTTTGCTGCGTTAGGGGCTGCGGTTTGTTTTGCGGTTGAAATTCTGATTATTGAACAGCTTCGATCGCGATTTCCCACGACGATTTTAACCATGAGTGAATGCGCGATCGGCAGCGTTCTCGCCTTGCCCACCGCTTTACTCAGTAGCGATGCGCTTTTTCCGCCGTCTTGGAAAAGCGGCGCGGCAATTTTAGGATTAGCATTGCTGACTCAAATGCTCGGACATGGGTTGCTTGTCTACAGTTTGAAACGATTTTCTGCAAGTTTGATTTCTGTTGCGACTTTAGCCGTTCCGATTTTGAGCGCAATTTTGGCACTGCTGGTCTTTTCAGAAACGATCAAGATATTTGAGGGGCTTGCATTTACGATCGTCCTTATCGGCATTTATTTATCGGTTTCTGCACCGCCTCTAAACCCTGTAGAAACATCGTCGCAAACGGAATTAACCTAACGACAGTTCGACAGAAGTAGATTGCGTGCAACAATCTGCAACTGTTTGCATTAGAACAATTAATCTGTTATCTTAGTTTTATACAGTACGAACTCAAACAATCACGTCGCAATCGAGGAGACGAACAATGATGACGCTGCGCAAAGCTGAAGAACGCGGACATGCTGATCAGGGTTGGTTGAATTCTTATCACACGTTTTCGTTTGCCAACTACTACGATCCGGCGCACATGGGGTTTCGCAAGCTTCGCGTGATCAATGACGATCGCGTGGCTGGCGGCGGCGGATTTGCGCCCCACGCCCATCGCGACATGGAAATCATTACCTACGTGTTAGACGGTGCCTTAGAGCATCAAGACAGCATGGGCAATCGATCGATTATTCGCCCTGGTGAAGTGCAGCGCATGAGCGCCGGAACCGGGATCACCCACAGCGAATACAATCACTCAAAAACCAATCCGGTCCATCTTCTGCAAATCTGGATTTTGCCAGAGCGAGCGGGGCTTGAACCTAGCTACGAGCAGAAGTTTTACGTGCCCCAAGAAAAGCAGGGTCAGTTGCGCTTAATTGCGTCACGCGACGGACGCAACGAATCGGTCACCGTTCACCAAGATCTTAATTTGTATGCCACGACGCTAAATAAAGGTGAAACGGTGACTCAGCAGTTTGATCGCGATCGACACCTTTGGATTCAGGTTGCACGCGGCTCAGTGCAAATTGACGATCAAGTTTTAAGCGCAGGTGATGCGATCGCATTCAGTGAAACAGAAGCGTTAACGATCGCGGGCAAAGAATCGGCGGAAGTGTTGGTGTTTGATTTGGCTTAGCAATTTGAGGGAGAACGGCTGTTAGCTCCCCGATCGGTTTAGAAAGGTTGACTACAAATACAAGCAGCGCACGATCACGCATCAGGAGGAAAAACAATGGCACTGGGAATGATGGTCGAGGGCAAATGGACAACCGACTGGAACGAGCGCGACAAAAGCGGGAAATTTAACCGCACGCCGACTGCCTTTCGCGATCGCATCACTGCCGATGGTTCGAGCGGCTTCAAAGCAGAATCAGGACGGTATCACTTGTATGTTTGTCTTGCGTGTCCGTGGGCGCATCGCACACTGATGATGCGCAAGCTCAAAGGACTCGAAGACGCGATCGGACTGTCGATCGTCGATCCAATTTTGAGCGATAAAGGCTGGGCGTTTTCTGATGCTCCGGGTGCGATTCCTGATTCGGTTAATCACGCTCAGTATTTGCAAGAGATTTATCTTAAAGCCGATCCGAAATACACCGGACGAATCACAGTTCCGGTGCTGTGGGATAAAGAAAGAAATACGATCGTCAATAACGAGTCACGCGAAATTATTCGGATGTTTGACGTTGAATTTGCAGAAATCGCAATGAATCCGATCAATCTTTATCCAAACGATCTGCGATCGCTAATTGATGACACGATCGATAAAATCTATATGCCAATTAATAATGGAGTTTATCGATCGGGCTTTGCTACAACGCAAGCGGCTTACAACGAAGCCGTTACAGAACTGTTTGAGAATTTAGATTATTGGGAAACGGTGCTCGATCGACAAAGATATCTCTGCGGCGATCAGCTCACGGAAGCCGATATTTGTCTGTTTACGACGCTGATTCGATTTGATTCGGTCTATCACGGTCATTTCAAATGTAATTTGCGTCGAATTGCAGATTATCCGAATTTGTGGAACTACCTCAAAGATTTGTATCAGCATCCCGAATTCAAGGAAACCTGCAATTTAGACCACATTAAACGGCACTATTACATGAGCCAAACGCAAATCAACCCGACGCGAATTGTTCCGAAAGGGCCGATCATTGATTTCGACGAGCCGCATAACAGAAGCCGCTTTGATTAATCTACCCAACCGATGTCTTGATCGGTAAACGACGTAGAAGCTGGATTATTTGGAAAAACCGGATGCGAAAGCGAGGCTGCCTGACGAGCGCGTAAAATCTCTTGATGACTTCTCATATCATTATTAGATTGCAAAGACAATTGCGCTTTCGGTTCGGTTGGTTTAGGAGTTGGCTTTTCTTGGAGCGCTTTGTTTTCTTCGGTTAGTTTTTCGTTAGCTTCGGTTAGATTTTTCGCGGTTTGCTTGGCTTGCTCTAACGCAGCTTTCAAATCATTTATTTGTTCTAGATTCGATTGCAAGCGTTTAGAGATCTCAGTTTGCTCGTTTAATTTTGTTTGTAAACGTTTAATAATTTTTTCGTCGCCTTTTTCGGTTTCTTGAGCTTGCTCAAAAGCCGTTTTAATCTCTGTATTTTCTTGAATTAGAGACTGATTTTGTTCTGCTAATCGCAGCGCGGTTTGTTGAGCTTCTTCTAGCTCGCTGCGCATTTGGTTAGTTTTTTCAACGCTTGTTTGTAGCTGCTGAACGATCGTAGTTTGTTCTTTAAGCTGCAATTGTTCGATCGTTTGTTCGAGATGCTTTTCGTTTTGCTGGGCTTGTTCTAAAGCTTTTGTCAATTCATCGATTTTGGTCGCAAGTTCTGCATGATTGACTTCGGTTGCAGGCGCTTGTGAATTATTACTAGTGGTCTCCTTTGGGATTGCAGCTTGTTTCGGTTGCGTTTTTGCATTTTGCGCGGGTCGTCGTTGAGTCGCCATTCAGAGAGTCCCTAAATCCTTTTCTTACCCTAACCTGCAAGCATCAGCGTTCAAGCCGATGTTGATGAATCTTTGCGTGCGCACCCCTCGATCAAACAGAACAATCGCCGCCTCAACGCACATCGCTTTAGAATGGAATGTGACGTGATGTAAAGGGCAATCGCTGTGACAAACGCCAATGAAATTGAATCCGGTCAAACAATCGAGCTTGCACCCAGCTACAACATCCCGATCGTGCTGATTTTAAGTGCGATTGCCGTTTTGTTTGTGCAAAAGTGGGTAGCAGGCGCGATCGCGCTGTTTGGCTTGTTTCTGCTGATTCAAGCCGCTTTGCTCAAGCTGCAATTTACTAGCACCGATTTAGATATCTATCGCGGCGAAACGTTGATTCGACGCTTTCCGTATCGCGAGTGGCAAAACTGGGAGATTTTTGGGTCATCGGTGCCGATTCTCTTTTATTTTCGTGAAGTCAAAAGTATTCACTTTCTCCCGATTATTTTTGATCCTAAAATGTTACGAATGTGCCTAGAGCAACGCGCTCCTAAAGCCTAGAACCCGAATTGTTTAGTTTTTATTTGTGCATTGTATGAATTCTGATGAGTTGCCCCCCCAAACCCCGAACGCGATCGATCCCGAAGCGGCGTTGCCAGCGTTAAAGCTGCCTTCTGAATCGTCTGATCTTGAATCTCAGCAAGCGCTGAAACGAGAAATTGCCGCGCTTGAAGCAACTCGTGACGATTTACAAGCGCAAATTGCTCAAGCCCAAAGCTCGATCGCTCGCGTGATGCAGCAAAGTTTGAGTGATTTAGAACAGCGTAAGCAAACGTTGCAGTTGTCGATCGAACAGCTTGAACGCCGCCAAGAACGCATCCGCAACGAAATGAGAACGACGTTTGCGGGTGCGTCTCAAGACATCGCCATTCGAGTCCAAAGTTTCAAAGATTATTTGGTTGGCAGTCTGCAAGATTTAGCGCTGGCAGCAGAACAGCTTGAATTACCCACGGTTCAGTCAGAGCCTACCCCGCGCCCTGAAGCGCCCGAATCTACGAAGTCCGCAAATGCCTCGCAGTTCCCCAAAGGAGTAATCGCTCCTAAGTTTGGTGAGCAAACGTTTCAAGAAGACGCCCGCAAGATTCGCAGCATTCTCGACCAGTTTCGCAACCAGCCCGATTATTACGGCCCAGTTTGGAAGCTGCGACGCACGTTTGAGCCGATTCACGCTGAGCGAGTGTCAAACTGGTTTTTTAGCCAGGGTGGACGCGGAGCGGTTCGCACAATGGGATCAAGATTGCAAAATATTTTGATTGCCTCAGCGACGATTTCAGTTTTGTATAGCTTGTACGGCGATCGCGTTCGCACGCTGGTTTTAGCAAATTCTCCAGAGCGCTTAGGCGAATGGCGGCGCGGGCTGCAAGACTGTCTGGGTGTAACACGGAGTGATTTTGGCTCCGATCGCAACATCAGCTTGTTCGAGACGCCTGAGCAAGTTGCCTTAAAAGCCGAACGCATCGAAAAAGACGGCGATTTACCGCTCATTGTCATCGACGAAACCGAAGATTCAATTCCGCTTGCAATTTTGCAGTTTCCGTTGTGGTTGGCTTTTGCGCCGAGTCCTCAGCAAATGATTCAGCAGCAATCCTATCTTTACTAGAAACCCAGTAGCCGCGTTCTACAATACCTTCATTGATCGTTTTCATTCCTGCTTATGACTTGGTATATCAACAACGGGTTACTGCTGATTTTGGCGTATTTGCTTGGCTCGATTCCCACGGGCTATTTAGCAGGGCGATTGCTCAAAGGAATTGATATTCGGCAAGAAGGATCAGGATCAACGGGTGCAACAAACGTCTTGCGATCGGTCGGAAAAGTGCCCGCGATCGTCGTATTGCTAATCGATGCGCTGAAAGGGGCGTTGGCGATCGCGGCGGTTAACTTTGCTTTTACACATTTACCCGGATGGCTCTACTACTCGAAAATCGTCGGCGTTAATTTCGCTGTTTGGCAACCGATGATGGTGACGATCGCGGGCTTGCTGGCGCTAATCGGCCATAGCAAATCGATTTGGCTGAATTTTACAGGCGGAAAATCGGTTGCGACGAGTTTAGGCGTTTTGCTGACGATGAATTGGATGGTGGGATTGAGTACGCTTGGTGTGTTTGCAATCAGTTTGGCGATTACGCGAATTGTGTCGATTAGCTCGATCGTCGGAGCGCTTGCGGTGATCGCGTTTATGGTGATCTTCGCACAGCCGTTACCGTATGTCGGGTTTGCGATCGTCGGCGGTGCTTATGTGATTTGGCGCCACCGCGCTAACATTGCGCGACTCCTCGATGGCACCGAACCAAAACTCGGTCAAAAGCTGACTCAAGAATCGGAAGGGAATCTGAGTTAGCTGGCAGTTCTTATTCTAAATTTGCGTTAAAACTCAACTGAGATGAAACGGGTTCTACCAATGTTAATAAACCTGGCTCAATGTCGCGTGGATAAATTAACCAAACCCGCTCGATCGATTGCGAAATCGTTTGCACAAGCGGCGACAGTTCCCCAATTTCTCGTAATCCCTGCGTTGTTTGAATATTAATTCCTCGATTGTAAAGCGTATATCCGCGACTAACCGCAACTCTCAATCCGCAATAAATTTCTGCATCAAACCCAATCTGATCGACCCAACTTTGTACTTTTTCAAATAATCGTTTCTGCTCGTGTTTTTCAAGATGCGAAATATCCATTGCTTTAAGTAAATCCCGATCGACAAACCGCCGAGCTAAGTCCGCTAAGATGAAATCTTGATGATTTTGCCAACGCTGCAAATGATATAGAAATACGCCATCATCGGCTGATAAGTACTGCTCTAACATCAAGTGATTACAATTTCCATTTAACCAAGCTCGAACGGTTTCATCGGCTTGTAAATCGACCACTAATTTCGCTCGTCTAAAGGCTTGTTCTAAAACCCACGTTGCAGCAACGTTTTTGTGATGGTTATACACTTGAGCATACATAAAATACCGCACAATCAAATAATGCTCGATCGCAGCCATTCCTTTACGCGCAATCACTAACTGTTGCGTTACGGGATCGTAGCGCATTGCCATCAAAATTCGATCTAAATCAATATGTCCATAAGACGCGCCTGTAAAGTAACTATCGCGCATTAAATAATCGAGTCGATCGCAATCTAGCTGACTTGAAACTAACTGCCAAACAAGTGGAACCGGATACTTTTTAAGGTAAACCTGTTCGATTTGAGTCACGAGATCCGGGGAATGTCGATCGAGCAATGATCGAATCGATTCTGACTCGCGCAAAATTCGACGTGTCCATAATTCGTGATCGTTGCCAAAAATTTCTTCTGACGTATGGCTAAACGCCGCGTGTCCGATATCGTGCAGCAGCGTTGCGCACAGCACAATCGTCCGATGCCGCCACAGTTGCGGATACTCTCGCGCAATTCGATCAAACGCCCGTCGAGCGACAGCCATCACCCCGATCGAATGCGTAAACCGCGATCCTTCCGCTCCGTGAAACGTTAAACTCGCTGGCCCCAGTTGTCGAATCCGTCGTAATCGCTGAAACGCAGGTGTATCAATCAGTTGGATTAACAGCGCCTCGGTCGGATCGCTCCAGTTAAGCGCGATCGCACCGTGCAACGGATCGTGATAAACGCGCTCAGCTCCCACACTTAACTCGCTCCTGCCACCAGAGAATCGGCAACTAAAGTTTCGATCGCGGCTTGGTATTGGTTATCGTCACTTGTCGCCACTTGCTCTAACGTTAACGGTTTACTGAGTGCCACAACGCGATCCGGTTGAATTCCCTGGCGATTAATATCGGTATGATTGGGCGTTTCGTACTTGGCAACCGTTACCGCCAACCCGGAACCATCCGACAAATCAAACAGCGATTGAATCAACCCTTTACCAAAGGTTTTCTCTCCAAGAATCGTAGCGCGTCCGTTGTCGTGGAGTGCTCCGGCTAAAATTTCGCTGGCGCTTGCTGTTCCTTGATTCACCAAAACCACAAGCGGATCTTGGGTCAAGGCGTGGCCAGATGCCTCAAAGCTGCCGATCGTACTTTGACGATTCACGGTGTACACGATCGCGCCTTGATCGATCCACAATCGAGCGATTTCAATTCCCGCATTGAGCAATCCGCCCGGATTATTGCGCAAATCGAGCACATAAGCATCCGCGCCTTGTCTTTCAAGTCGAGCGATCGCGTGAGCTACTTCCATTGTGGCGTTTGCATTAAACTGGCTCAATCGCAAATAGCCAATTTTCTGACCGTTCGATTGCGGCCGCAGTTCTGCCACTACGGGATTTAACTCGATGCGATCGCGCCGCAAGTCAAATTCTTTTTCTGGTTCATTCTCACGCGCGATCGTCAACAAAACATGACTCCCGATCGTGCCGCGCATTCGTTCGGCAGCTTCGTCTAAACTCAAGCTTTCGGTTGCGACGCCATCGATTTTGACAATGCTATCGGCTGGAAGAATGCCCGCTTCGGCGGCAGGAGATCCCACGATCGGCGAAATCACTTTTAATCGCTTTGTCTCAGCGTCTAAAGCGATTTGCAAGCCTACGCCCGTTAATTCTCCTGACGTACTCGTTTGCAAGCTGCGGTATTGATCCGGCTTGAGCAAGCGCGTAAACGGATCATCTAACACCGCCAGCATTTGAGAAATCGTGCCATAAGTCGCGTCTCGATCGGGTAACGATTGCTTCAGATACTTTTCGCGCAGCGCCCACCAGTTTTTATGATTGAAAGTCGGATCGACATACGCTCGATCAATAATCCGCCACACTTCATTGACTAACTTTTGTTCTTCGGTTAGCGCTTGAGCAGGCAGCGCGATCGACATCACCACGATCGCAACCAACACCACAGCCAGCGAGCGAATCCAAGCAAATCGTTTTTCCATAGCGATGGGTAATAGCGCCAAACTTTAATAATGATCCCAATTTGATTTACTGTGACAGAGAAACTCCAGACTTTCAAAATTTTCACAGAATAAAATCAGATTTTAAGAATCATTAAGATTTATCGGAGTCTATTGATCCAGTCTCAAACCGCGCAAAACCGTAGTGAATAGCCTTCATCCACGATGTAATCAGCTTTTTCCTGTGTTACATTTTTATATGAAGACTTACCGTTCTGGAATCCGCTTCGCGTCTTTCGCCTTGCGCTTAAGATAGAGAAGTAGACCTCCAAACTCAATACCCGCCTCCGCGTGAGTGCGAGTTTTGGTCGTTTGAACCGACCTTTGAGATGAACCTCATCTTAGAATCCTTTCTCAGGAAGTTCAAAAACAGCAATCATTTTTTTAGGAACGCTTGCTTTATGGCAAATGTGTACGACTGGTTCGAGGAGCGCTTAGAAATCCAAGCACTCGCGGATGACGTAACCAGCAAGTATGTGCCGCCCCACGTCAATATCTTTTACTGCTTCGGCGGCATCACGCTTGTTTGCTTTTTGATCCAGTTCGCGACTGGATTCGCGATGACGTTTTACTATAAGCCGACTGTGGCTGAGGCATTTACCTCAGTTCAGTACATCATGAACGATGTCAACTTCGGTTGGCTCATTCGATCGGTCCATCGCTGGTCTGCCAGCATGATGGTGCTGATGATGATTCTGCACACGTTCCGGGTTTACTTGACAGGTGGATTCAAAAAGCCACGTGAATTAACCTGGGTGACAGGTGTAGCACTCGCGGTTATCACCGTATCTTTTGGGGTGACGGGCTACTCGCTGCCGTGGGATCAAGTCGGCTACTGGGCAGTTAAAATCGTGTCCGGCGTTCCCGAAGCCATTCCGGTGGTTGGTACGCTGATTGCGGATTTGCTGCGGGGTGGTGCAAGTGTGGGTCAATCTACGCTGACTCGCTACTACAGCGCTCATACCTTTGTGTTGCCGTGGCTGATCGCAGCGTTTATGCTGGTGCACTTTTTGATGATTCGTAAGCAAGGAATTTCGGGCCCGTTGTAAACGGAACTCAAATTTCCAACCTGCTGACTTCTAGAAAGTAGAAAGGAGAGCCTTTATTTAGATGGGAACACTTAAGAAACCGGATCTTAGCGATCCTCAATTGCGGGCTAAGTTGGCGAAAGGCATGGGTCACAACTACTACGGTGAACCCGCTTGGCCAAACGATTTGCTTTACATCTTCCCGGTCGTGATTTTGGGCGCGATCGCGCTTTGCACGGGTTTGGCAGTCCTCGATCCAGCCACGATCGGTGAGCCTGCTAATCCGTTCGCAACCCCGCTCGAAATTCTGCCTGAGTGGTACTTGTACCCTGTGTTCAACATTCTGCGCCTGGTGCCGAACAAGCTTTTAGGCGTGGTGTTGATGGGTTCGGTGCCGTTGGGACTGATCATCGTTCCGTTTATCGAGAACGTGAACAAGTTTCAAAACCCGTTCCGCCGTCCGGTCGCAACCGCCGTTTTCTTATTCGGTACGCTTGTGACGGTTTGGCTAGGCGTGGGCGCACTGTTCCCGGTGAGCCAGGGTTTGACCCTCGGTTTGTTCTAAATCGATTTACGAAAACGTAGTGCCTGCCGAGTCTCTTGGATTTCAAGCGATTTGGCAGGCATTTTCGTTTGCTACAATAACGCCATCGATTGCAGGAACGGTGATGACTCAAGCAATTCCCGCCCAAGAACAACGCCTCTACACCGTTGAAGAATATTTAGATTTAGAAGACAGCGCAGAGGCTAGAAGCGAGTACGATAACGGACGAATTATTGAAATGACGGGCGGAACGACTGACCACAATCGAATTTCGCTAAACGCTAGCATTGCCTTGAGTCTGGGTCTGAAGGGGCAAGCTTATGACGTGTTTATGGCAGATGTAAAGCTATGGATTCTGAAATTCAACAAAGCAACTTACCCGGACGTAATGGTTGTTGCTCAGCAGCCGGAATATTATCTGAATCGCAAGACGACCATTACGAATCCCCAAATTATTATTGAAGTTTTATCGGATTCGACAAGGGCTTACGATTGGAATGAAAAGCTTAAAATGTATCGATCGATTCCCACCGTTCAAGAGTACATTTTGATCGATCAATACAAACCTGAAATTGAACAATTTCATCGAGTCGGTCAGAAGCAGTGGTCAATTCACTCATACGATGAGCAAGATACAGAGGTAGCTTTAAAGTCTATTGATTTGAACATTTCGATCGCTGATATTTACGACAAAGTACAGTTTGAAACAGACGCGATCTAAGTAAAATCTTAGGAACGCTAAAAGATTGGGAAAACAGCGCTTATGTACCAGCAACCCCCATTGCCGCCAAGCGAATCGTTGCCTACCATGTATGATCTCAAAAGCGAAGATCCGACTGATTCTGGTGTGCCCGACGAGTTCCATGTTTTCCAGCCGCAGCTATTGCGCGAAACCTTTCGACCGCCCAATTTCTCGATCGATGAAATTTTTGTCGGGACGGACATCAATTTGTACTACGATGCCCGTCATACGCTCTGGTACAAGCGTCCGGATTGGTTTACGGTCGTTGGGGTACCGCGATCAATCCAGCAGCAAGATTTACGCTTGAGCTATGTAATTTGGCAAGAAAGAATAAGTCCGCTTTTGGTGGTTGAATTGCTTTCACCCGGAACAGAAGACGAGGATTTAGGGCAAACGCTCCGCGACGTCGATAATCCTCCCACTAAGTGGGAAGTCTACGAACAGATTTTGCGCGTGCCTTATTACGCGGTGTTCGATCGCTATGAAAATCGATTTCGAGCTTTTCGGTTGCGGGTCGATCGATATCAAGAGCTTGACTTGTCAAAGGGCAAGTTTTGGATCGAGGACGTTCAGCTTGGACTCGGCTGTTGGCGCGGAATTTACGAAGGTGTTGAAGGCATTTGGCTTCGTTGGTACGACGCTGCGGAGAGCTGGCTGCCCACGCTGGCAGAACAAGCAAAACAAGAACGGCAGCGATCAGAACGTCTAGCGGCTCAACTAAGAGCTTTAGGTATTGAGCCAGAGCTTTAGTCTGTTGACGTGGGAATTTCTTTTGAAGCAACGCATTAAGTTTGCTCAACAGTCGCGATGAATTGCCGCTTGGAATGGTTGCAAAACAATAAGAATGATTGCTTTTAGAAGCGCGGATCGATCCGCTTAAATTTGCCACATTCTAGACAGAATCAATGTTTGAGCAACATCGCTACATGTAAACTTCAACAACTGCGATCGTAAATCCATTACTCAGGTTTGGGACAATGCTAAGAGCGATTCCCCGCTTCAGCAGTTATGGAGATCCGACGATATGAAATTGGCTTACTGGATGTATGCAGGCCCCGCCCACATTGGCACACTCCGCATTGCCAGTTCATTTAAGAATGTTCATGCCATCATGCACGCGCCGCTTGGCGATGATTACTTTAATGTGATGCGATCGATGCTGTCACGCGAGCGGAACTATACGCCCGTGACAACCAGCGTGGTCGATCGCAACGTGCTTGCACGCGGCTCGCAGGAAAAAGTAGTGGATAACATCACGCGCAAAGACAAAGAAGAACATCCCGATTTAATCGTTTTGACGCCGACTTGCACATCGAGCATTTTGCAAGAAGATTTACAGAATTTCTGCGATCGTGCTCAGCTTGAATCAAAAGGCGATGTGCTGTTAGCCGATGTGAATCACTATCGCGCTAACGAACTGCAAGCCGCCGATCGCACGTTGCAGCAAATCGTTCAGTTTTATTTAGAAAAAGCCCGCAAAAAAGGCGAACTTCCCGACGGCAAGACCGAAACGCCATCGGTTAATATTTTTGGATTGACCACGCTCGGATTTCATAACAATCACGATGCCACCGAATTAAAGCGATTAATGCGAGATTTGGGCATTGAAGTCAATGCGATCGTTCCTGAAGGAGCCAGCGTTCACGAATTGAAATCGCTGCCGCGTGCGTGGTTTAACTTGGTGCCCTATCGCGAAATTGGGATGCTCTCAGCCCAGTATTTGCAGCAGGAATTTAACATGCCGTTTGTCGATATTACCCCGATGGGCATCGTCGAAACGGCTCGCTGCATTCGAGCGATTCAGCGCGTTTTGAATCAGCAAGGCGCAACTGTGGATTACGAAGCGTTTATCGATGATCAAACGCGCTTTGTGTCGCAGGCGGCTTGGTTTTCGAGATCGATCGATTGCCAAAACCTGACCGGAAAAAAAGCCGTTGTGTTTGGGGATAATACTCACGCCGCCGCGATTACAAAAATTCTGGCGCGGGAAATGGGCATTCATGTATTGCTGGCAGGAACGTATTGTAAACACGATGCCGATTGGTTTCGCGAACAGGTAAGCGAATACTGCGATGATGTGTTGATCAGCGATGACAACGGAGCCATTGCAGACGCGATCGCACGTCTTGAACCTGCGGCGATTTTTGGAACGCAAATGGAGCGGCACGTGGGTAAACGACTCGATATTCCCTGCGGCGTGATTGCGGCTCCGATTCACATTCAAAACTTCCCGGTTGGCTATAAACCGTTTGTTGGCTACGAAGGCACGAATCAGATTGTGGATTTGATCTACAACTCGTTCACGTTGGGCATGGAAGACCATTTGCTCGAAATCTTCGGCGGTCACGACACCAAAGAAGTGATCACTAAATCGGTGTCGGCAGATTCGGATCTCAACTGGAGCCGCGACGGATTGGCGGAATTAAACAAAATTCCCGGATTTGTGCGCGGCAAAGTGAAGCGAAACACCGAGAAATTTGCTCGCGATCGTGGCATTGGTGAAATTACCGCAGAAGTGCTATACGCTGCAAAAGAAGCCGTTGGCGCGTAGAAAATAGATAGGGCATCGCTACAGGTGCCCTACCTGCAACTCGGCAAATTCTAGGCAAACGCAGACGAGCCAAAATCCGGTGGAATATCTTGCCAGCGTCCTTGTCCCACTGCCCGAACCGCTTCCTTGAGCGATAGATCGCCTGTGTACAAAGCTTTACCCACGATCGCGCCCGTCACGCCCTGCGGCTCTAAGGCAAGCAAACCGAGCAAATCGGTCAGCGAACTCACGCCACCGGAAGCAATCACCGGAATGGCGACGATCGTCGCCAGTTCCCGCAGCGCTTCTAGATTTGGGCCTTGCATCGTGCCATCGCGATGAATATCGGTGTAAATAATTTCGGCCGCTCCAAGCTGCGCCATGCGTTCAGCCAATTCTGTCGCTAACACTTCAGACGTTTCAAGCCAGCCTTTTGTCGCTACTTTCCCATTGCGAGCATCGATTCCCACAATGATCTGACCGGGAAACTCGCCGCACAGTTGCGCGACTAATTCCGGTTGTTCAACCGCAACCGTTCCCAAAATTGCCCAACGAACTCCGATCGACAACAGCGCCGCAACGCTAGAACGATCGCGCAGTCCGCCGCCAACTTCAACAGGAACGCTCACCGCTTGCACAATCGATCGAATCACGTCTAAATTGACCGGATGCCCCGCTTTTGCGCCATCCAAATCAACCAAGTGCAGCCGCGTTGCACCCGCTTCAACCCACTGCCGCGCTACGGCAACCGGATCATCGTTAAACACTTGCGATCGCGCATAATCGCCTTGATACAGCCGAACGCAGCGACCCTCAAGCAAATCGATCGCAGGTATCACTTCCATTGCGCAACTTCCTAAAATCTAGAGCAAATCTTATCTTAATTCTCGCTGACCTCGACTCAATCCCAAACATATCCCTTTGCTAAACGATCGAAATCTGGTGTAAGATTGTAAGCTGTGTCGAAACTAGAGCAAACCCATGCCAAAGCTTAAAACCCGTAAATCTGCCGCGAAACGCTTTAAAGCGACCGGAAGCGGCAAAATCAAGCGCCGCCACACCCACGGAAATCACCTTCTGTATCATAAGAGCATGAGCCGCAGAAGACGTATTGCCGGATCTGGACTCGTTCATGAGCGCGATGAAGATAACGTTCGGGCAATGATGCCGTATCTCTAAGCCTTCTTGCGGTTTTGCTCACACAAACAGTATTCGTTCTTAAGGAAATCAAATCATGGCACGGGTAAAGCGCGGCAATGTTGCTCGAAAGCGCCGCAAAAAAATTCTTAAACTCGCCAAAGGCTTTCGCGGCTCGCACTCCAGGTTGTTCCGCACCGCCAATCAGCAGGTGATGAAGGCGCTGCGCAATGCGTACCGCGATCGTCGCAACAAAAAGCGCGATTTTCGTCGTTTGTGGATTACTCGCATCAATGCGGCGGCTCGACTGCACGGCATGAGCTACAGCCAACTGATCGGTAAGCTCAAAAAAGCAGACATCCAGATTAATCGCAAAATGCTGGCTCAACTTGCCGTGCTTGATCCAGCAACGTTTGCAAAAGTTTTAGAGCGGGCTGCACAAGCTTAAGACAGTGCGATCGAGCGTTGTCAGCCTGTTTGCTGGGTTTTTATTGGGGACGCAAGCGGTTGCGCCCCCTTGTTCGTTGGCTGCTGAGTTGCCTGCGATCGTGCAGCGTGGACGCCTGATTGTCGCTGTCAAAGACAATGTTCGCCCGCTTGGATTTCGAGACGCACAAGGCAATCTACAAGGATTTGAAATCGACATCGCGCAACGGCTGGCGCACGATTTGTTGGGCAACTCAAATGCGGTCACGCTCAAAGCGGTGAACAATCGCGATCGACTCTCAATTGTTCTAGACGGACAGGCAGATATCGCGATTGCCCACATCACGGTTACGGCTTCTCGATCGCGCATTGTCGCCTTTAGCGAACCGTACTATCTAGACGGCACGGGCATCATTGTGCGAAATGCGGCAATCCAAACGCAGCAAGATTTAGCGAATCAATCGATCGCAGTGCTCAACGACGCCAGCACGATCGCGGTTTTGAGATATCAACTGCCACAAGCCAAGCTAATCGGCGTTGCGTCTTATGAAGCTGGACGCCAACTGCTCGAAGCGGGTCAAGCGGTTGGATTTGCGGCAGATGCCACCGTTCTCGCGGGCTGGGCACAGGAATATCCTCAGTATCGGGTGCTGCCGTTTCGTTTATCGACCGAAGCGCTGGCGATTGTTCTGCCTAAAGGCGTGCAGTACGACGAACTTCGCCGCAGCATTAACCAAATTGTGCTGAAGTGGAGATCCGAAGGATGGCTGCAACAGCGTGCTACCTACTGGGGTCTACCTTGAGATACCCTGGAAGAGGGAGACATTTCAACACGCCTTATGGATAAAACATCGTTTCCGATTCTTTACATCTCAATTTTGCTGCTGCTGCTCGTAAGCGCTGCGTTTTTTATTTTTCAGCAAGTTCTGAAGACGCGGCGGGTTGAAAGTGCTCTTTCTCGTTTGCAAAGTAAACTCAGCAAAGAGAAAGGCACGGCTGAAGAATATTACGAACTCGGCAGCATTTTGTTGGATAAACGGTTATTCACGCAAGCGATCGCGCAGTTTCAAAAGGCGCTCAAACTCGAAACGCTGGAAGGTCTTGATTTAGCCGCGGTGCAGAATGCGATGGGGTTTGCGTATTTTGCGCAAGAGCAGTACGATTTAGCGATTCGTAACTACAAAGAAGCGCTGAAGATCGCTCCAGATTACGTCACAGCGCTGAATAATTTGGGGCACGCTTATGAGCGTAAACAGCTTGCTGCACCTGCACTAGAAGCTTACGATCAAGCCCTTAGCGTCGATCCTAACAATCCAACGGCAAAACGTCGATCGGAATCGTTGCGCAAACGCTTGGTAACATCCGCATCGTGAATTCGCCTGATAAACGTTCTTCAAATCAAAACACCTCTGGATTTAGATCCAGAGGTGTTTTAATACAAACCTGTGCAATCTGCTAAAGCACGGTTTAGCTTTTATTTGAATCAACAAAAATAAAGTCAAAAGCGTTTTTCAAATACTGACGCTGAAACGGTTGGCTCATTTTCCAGATGTGAGCATCAATCACAAAATGGCACATTGTTATCCCTAACAAAACGCCCAGCGCACCTTTTATGCTCGTTAAGTAGAAAGTCAAAGAACCTAGTAAAAGACCGAGCGAAAACAGCGTCAAGAGCTGAATTTTAGCGTTTTCTCGCTTTGCTGCCGTAAAACTCATAAAAACAAAGTACTGGCAACCGTGGGCTAATGCGTAGCTTGAAATAGCCGCGATCGCATTGTCAAACAGAAACGTAGGAAGATAAAAGAAAGTAGAAATCAGCAAAAAGCTTAACCGAATCGGGCTGCTGATAATTTTAGGCTGCACAATCAGCGTGTAAATCAAATAAACGAGCAGCCCAACGATGAGTAGAGCGCCTGCGTTATAAAACAAATCTACATACCGCTCGATCGGCGTATTGGTGTGCAGCCCTTGCTTTTTAAACAATCCAAAGATTCCAGCAATAACGCCTAGATTTAGAAGCTGCCTTTCGTGTTGGCTGACAGAACCGGAGCGAGTCAGCACAGCTAAAAAACTCAAAACACCAAAATTTTGTCGCTGATAATGCCAAGTTTGCCAAACAAAATAAAGTAAAAGCAAGGTTGCCGCAATAGCAGGCGGCGCGTAGAAAAAAGCAACAGCAGTTGTGATAATAACAGCGATGGGAAGAACGAAATAAATATTCTTATGTTGTTTTAAAAATGGATGAAGCTGTGGGTCAGTAAAGAAATAAGGCGTTAAGCCAACATGACAATTACCAGCAATAAACTGAAAGGCAATCAAACTATTTACAGCAGCAGGATTTTGAATAGAACTTAAAATTGGAATACTAATTAATGGAATCAAAGTAGTTGCATAAATTGCAAGTAGAAAGATACGACGATGATTCATAGCCATTCAAATCCCTGCCATGACAAAATCTTTACAGCCTTCATCTTAGATTGGTTCTGAGCAAGGCTAACAAGCCTTACTAGAGGTGGAAGAATAGTCGCTCTTCATTCTACTGATAATTTCACCACTAGGCGCTAACAGTTTTGCTTATAAAATTGCTGACCTTTAAAGAAGCTAGGAACGCCAAATCGACGTTCCTAACTTTAAATCGATTTTAAGGTGTCGTAGACGCAGGGGCTGTTGGCAAAGGTTGAGTAGGCGCAGCCGGATTCACGGGTTGCCCAGTTTGAGGCAGGACGGGTTGCGGTGGAGCGGCAGGATTAGGGATTTGTGGCACTACAACAGGCTGTGCTCCGGTTGCTGGGAGTCCTCCAGTCGGTTGAATCGGAGCAGCCGGATTGGAGGTTGGGGAAATTACAGGCGGGGTCGGGGTCGGCGCTGAGATCGGTACTGGTGGTTGAACTGGAGGAGTGGTAACAGGTGCTGTCGGTTGAGAAGGAGGGATAATCGGTGCTGTCGGTTGATTCGTTGCTGGGGTAGGCGCTGTTGGAGCAACTGGCGCTGTGGGTGAGGATGGCGACTGAGGCGGCGAAACAGATTGAGATGGATTTGGAGCCTGAATGGCATTTTTCGCTGGCGTTGCCTCGATCGGCTGAGCTGGATTCGTCGACTGAGGCGGATTTGTGGGCTGAGTCGTTCCACTTGGCTGAGCTGGATTAGAAGCTGGATTCGGGGTTGTTTCCGGTGGAGTGGGTTTCTGCTGCCATGCAGGTGTTGATGGCGTCACCGGAATCACTTGAGACGGATCATTAGGCGTTGCTTTTGGAGAGTTATCGGTGACTGGAGTACTCGCGGGCGGATTGACGCCCGGAAGCTGATTGGCTGGCGCAGTCCCTGTGATAGGACTGGTCGCATTACCAGAATTGTTGGGCCCCATTCCATTGGGTGCAGTTCCAGAATTGCCTGGCACTGTTGCAGTTGATGGGGTTCCAGGATTGCCACCCGTGGCGTTGCCGGGCGTTGGAGCACTGCTGCTTGCTGGAGTGCTTGGAATCGTTGTTCCGGTCGTGGCGTTGTTCGATGGAGTTGTCCCGGTGGTCGATGGCGGTGTACTCACAGGATTGCTGAAGTTACCGCTTGGTGGGGTGCCTGAAGCAGTCCCAGAATTAGCAGGCACGGTGGAAGTTCCTGTGCTGCCAGAGGTGACACCGCTCGAAGCACCCGCGTTAGAACTTGAGTTAGTCGTGCTGGGGGTACCAGACGGGGTATTAGATGTTGTGTTGGCTGGCGTCGTAGAACTAGATCCAGCCGTTGAGGTGCCACTGTTTGCATTGCCCGTCGGGGTTCCAGAACTATTTCCAGTACTACTGTCAGGAGCAGTTCCCGATGGAGTATGAGAATTGGAATTATCTTGAGTCGTTTGATTTCCAGAGGAGGTTGAATTTGGAGCTTTTGCACCTGCACGGGTTGCATTTGCTTCTGGCGTGGTTTTTGGTGTCGTTGAAGTACTCTGATTTGGTGTCGTCGAAGTGCTTTGTGAAGACTGAGCGTTTTGCCCAGTGGGAGCTGTAGAGCCTGATGCAGAATTCGGTGTCGATGTTGCTGGAAACTCTCCAGTGGTCGGCGTAAGCTGTATCAGTCTGGGATTTTCGATCACGCCCGTTCCGGCGATCGGCTTTTGTTCGCGCAATGCCTGAGCCGTTTCCGCTTGTACTGCCGCAATTCCTGGTTCAATGTGAGGTGCGGGATTCTGACGTTGCAAATCTAGACCGCGAACAATATCACTGGTTTCGTAAAAGCGATGTAAATCAAAATTAAATAACCGCACGCCAAGCGGATCGACGATTGCCATTTGTCCGGCTTCGATCGGCAATTTGCGCCCAGTGGAATTATCCACGATTTCCATTGGGCCACCGGGATTGTTGGTGAGTGCGCCGACGATCGTCGTTTCGGTTTGCTCGTCGTAGCGCACAAACAGCGCTGATCCCCGGACCCCTGCGGAAGCATTTGGGGTATCGATCGTGGTGCGTCCTTGTCCGGGCTTAATCAGCAGCAGCACCGTTCCATTGGTGAGGCGAAAATTTCGAGTTCCTGGCACAAAGCGAAACAGCGCCATTTCTCCGACTCGCGCCCATGATCCGTCGTTGAAGCGCAAGCCCACACGCGACGATCGAGCCGTGCGGAGTCCGTCTTCGGGCTGCATCATGTCTGACAGTACCGCATCACGGGGGTCTTTCCCTTTTGGCAATAGCTGAACTCGACGCACAATTTCCCGTATTTCCGCAGAAGTCAGGGGAGTCACGGCATGAGCAGCGCTTGCAAAAACAGTCGTGCTGAGTCCGAGCACGATCGAGGTGATGGTGAGGAACAATTTACGAGACATAGACGCTCCAAGAACAGGAAAAACAAAACGAATAGATTCAATTAAGTCGGACTGCACGATCTGCTGAAGCAGATATCTTTGTGAATATCTCTGTAAAATCGCGCTGGCTTTTCTAAACTGAATCGAACTTGCTGAGCAAACGGGAGCCTAAACGATCGATTTGCCTAAGTTCCACTCGTAGTAGATGACCGAAATGAGTGAAAATACAGATCAAACGCTTCACCAATACTTTACATGCTTGAGGAAAAATTCATTTTGATCCCGCTTCAGCTTTAAAAAGTCTTTATACAATCCAGTAAACTGACGAAGAACCTCTGCCGTATGCAACAGTTGTTAAAGTCTTCCGGAGCGAGGGGGTGCGCAAGCTGAATGTAAAGCAGAGAAGATTGCCGGATGATTGGCGATCGGAGTCTCGAAAGATTGATTAAATGTTGAAGTCTGACACTGTTGAGCACCGTGAAATTCCTGAATGCGTCTACACAATCTTCGCGTAAAGCAGCTCTGCTTAGTAATGTGCATTACAAAGTATTGAGTCAAGTTGGCGTTTGGTTAATTCTCGGTTTTGCACCAAAGGCTTGGTCTAATCCAATACCCGCCATTAAAATCTCTAAAGAAACTGCACTAAAGCCTGCGCTGTTAGCTCAAAGATCTCCGCAGTATCAGACCGTTACTTTGCCTAAGAAGTTCCTAGCGGCGTCGAGTGTTTCTTACTTAGCGAAGGATCTGCGAAGCGATCGACCCCCCACAAGCAGTACGGTTGCTTCCGTGCCGAGTCTGCCTGAAGGCGCATCAGCAACAAAGATTACAAGCGGCTTTACCCGTCCTAGACCGCCGAATCGCTGCTGGCAATTGTCGATTCTGCGTAAAGGTAGGTCTTCAAACTGCACCTATGCCGCAACCTCGATTCAGATAAGCCAATCGGTGCTTGATCGATCGCCCGTAGATCCGGAGATTGGTGTACTGCGAATGACTCCAGCGCCAAGTGATCCGGAGCTTGGCACGCTGCGAACCGATGAAGTTGTGGTACAGCCAAAAAGCGGAGCTACTGATCCAGATTTAGGAATTCTTCGACTGCAAGAACGGGCTACGCCAGAAATCCCGATCGCGATTCCCACTCCGCCAAAACAGCCATCAGCATTTCTAATCGCAAGAACCGATTACTTTAAGACTTCAAATGTTTTGTCGAGCGTTGATCCGGTTGACGATGGCTTAATTCGAGCGGGCATTACGTTGTTTTATGCGCCTGCGATCGGGCGGCGAACGTTTTTGGTGACCTCGATCGATGCAAACCTGCTTCGCTATGCCAAGATCGGGCGCGTCAACGGTGGCGCATCGTCTAACTACGATGAACTAAGATTTCGAGCGGGAATTTTTCATCGCATTACGCCGCGTTTGTCGGGCGAAATCGGTTGGAGCAATCAGCAGCTTTTTCGATCGGCAACCGGACTGCAACAGATTTTTGGCGGCGATCGATTCTTTAGCGATCAATCGATTCGAGTTGAGCTAAGTCGGCAAGATACGCTATCGCCTCGCCTTGCTTTGGGAACGTTTTACTTATTTCGGTGGAGCATTGCCGATCCTAACAATGCCACTTCAACGCTTCGCAGTAGCCGCGTTTACAACACGTTTATTTCTACGTTGAGCTATTCGGTTTCACCTAAGTTAGTCACTGCGTTAGATTATCAATTTACCTGGACGCATTTTCTGCAACAAGATCGCGATGATCTTTATCATCAACTGGCGGCGCGTGTAACCTACACCGTGTCACCGCGTGCTCAATTAAATATTTTTAGTGGGTTTAGTTTTGGACATTCCAGCGAACGAACGATCGATTTTAATGGCTTTATTTTTGGTGCAGGATTGGTATTTAACGTGCCGATTTTCTAACTTGGGATTCTATGGTTTGTGCCTAGAAACTGCCTTAAACGTCCTAGACTTCGTTGACCCGCAAACGAATTGCGGGCTAATGGTTAAACTGACTCAAACCCGATTCCCTACCGCTCAGCAAGTCTGCCTGATGTGGACTACGCTCGGAACGTAAGCCGCCCGAAGCGAGGGGGATTGACCGTAGAGCCGCGCCTTCGCCAGGCTCGATCGGAACGCCTGTTATGTAAGGGTAAAGACTCGGTTTTCTACGTTCTTCCCAACGTGAACTCATCAAATTTGATCACCTCGGACTTTGATTTGCGGGTGTCAAATCGGTAGCTGCTGACCGTTCCAGTTTGGGTATCAAAAACGCTAAAAACAGTAACGTCGTTGCTGGCGATGTACGGCACTGGCTGATTTAATGCATCGCGGAGCGGTGCGATCGACGGCACTATAGGCGCTAATCCATTTGGATTCCCGGTTTCTGCATAGCCTGAGTTTTTTGGCACATCGCGACGCTTTTCGCCCACATAAGCGCCGTAGCTATTGCCCACGTTCGAGGTTTCAAGAAAATGCATTCCCGTTGAACTCACAAAGCGATTCCAAATATGAGTGTGACCGTACAGCACAAGCTGTACGCCCGCTTTTTCGAGCATTGGAACTAAATCTCGAATCAGATAATCCTCGGATTGCGGATACTCATAGCGAATCGATCGCGATCGCGGATCAATGGTTTGAATCGGATCGGTGTACGGCGGCACAATGTTATCGCCGAGCGAATGCGGCGGGTGATGAAACATCACAATTTTGTATTGGGCTTGCTGAAACGCTTGGCTGTTAAGTTCTTCAGTCAGCCATTTTCGTTGCGGACTGTCGGGCGCGATCGAGCAGAAAATTATTTGTCCATGCCCCCAGCGATCCGGACAGTCAAAATCGGCTTCGCGCTCTCGATATTTGCCTTTAGCATCCGCCGTTAATTGCGGTGTGCGCCAAACATTCGTTAAATACAGCACAACTAGCCGCACATTCCCAAATGTTTCTGCATAATATTGCTTGCCGCCCGACGCGCTTTCTGGAAGCGTCAAAATCTCTTCGTAGGTGTCGGTATTGTAAGACTGATTTTTAATCGAATCGGGATTGAACAAAGTTGAACGCTGAGCCAAATGACGCGGAAAGGCATCGCTAAATTGCTCATCTAAACTCAGCGTGTTTGAAAAGCGCCCCATCACTTCATGATTCCCGATCGCGGTGTACATCGGCGTTGACTGAAGAATTGCGCCTCCGGTGTAGCGCGTTCCGTTTAGCGTGTAGTTGGCGCGTCCTTGCAGCGTGGGAAAAAAAGCATTGCCGCGATCGTCATCAAACCATTCTGAAGCGCGATCCGGGACATTCACTAAATCACCTGCCATAAAAACCGCATCCACTGAGCCGATCGTTTCTACAACTTTTTGCAGATTCGCTGGAACCATTGGTTTGAGTTGGTGATCTGACGTCAAAAGAATCTTGAGCGCTTGCGTTGCAGCAGGTTTCGACGTGAGCGTGAAGGTTGCACTTTCAACGGTTGCGCCATCTTCGCGCACACTGGTTACATGATACGGATAGCGTTTTCCGGTTTCGAGTCGATCGACTTTCGCTTCGTGCCGCCAAATGTTTCGCTGCGTTAATCGTGGTGGTGGATTGCTAATTTTAGAATCTTGGTCTTCGCGCGATCGCCTTAGTTTTGTCGTTGTTGCTGAAACGGTTTTTGCGTCATAAGTAACCGTATGCCGGACGCCTTCAAACTCAGTAAACCAAACAACTCGAACCGAGGATTCTGTTGGCAGTTGAAGAAATGGATCGGTCAGTAAGGTTGCAGAAGTCACGGCTGAAGACACTTGAATCAAGTAAACGAATAAAACCGAAATAATTATAAAACCAAGCGCGATCGCAATTCGTTGAAGCCCGATTCTGAATCGCTGCATAAAGAAACCTCTCAACGTCAGCTTAAACTATTCCGCTCGATTTGAGTTTAATCGAATCGAGCATTAGTCAGGAAATAGAATAGATGTGTTTTAGATAACATGCGCTGGAATGTTAAACGTGTTGTAATGCCAGTCATCAAATCATCAGTAGTTTCAAGATGTGGATTATTCTGCGTCGGTTTCGTTGGATATTTCTGGCATTAGTCACGATTTGGCTTTTCGTTGGGGTTGCTTGCTCGAATAACACCGCAACAAAATCAACTCAGCACAACGCAATTATTTTTGTTGCCGATGGCTTACGCTTCAATTCGGTCAATGCAGAAGACATGCCAACGTTATCAAAGATTCAGCAACAAGGCGTTAAATTTATTAACAGCCACTCGCTATTTCCAACTTTCACAACGGCAAACGCATCGGCGATCGCGACCGGACATTATCTCGGTGATACCGGAGATTTCGGCAATACGATCAGCGTCGGCTTCAAAGCAAAAACCGCGAATCAAACGCTTGTTCCATTTCTTGAAAACAATGCGGTGATTAACGAAGTCAACCAATACCACAACGGCAATTATCTAAACGAAGAAAGCTTGTTGTCGATCGCTCGCAAAGCCGGATACAGTACGGCAGCGATCGGTAAAATTGGGCCTGTCTTGATTCAAGATGTCACGCTCAAACGCGGAGAGCCAACCATTATTATCGATGACTCAACCGGAACGACTACGGGAATTGCGCTCCGCGATGAAGTCATTACAGCCCTTAAAGCAAAAAATTTGGCAGTTGCAACTCCTTCTCGTGGCGACAACGGCAAGCCCGGGAGCAGTAGCCAAGCTGGTACGAAGCAAGCAAATACCATTCAGCAAAAATTCTTTGTTGATGCCACAACCGAAGTCGTTCTGCCGCTCTTTAAGCAACGCGAAAAGCCGTTTGTGATGGTGTATTGGTCACGCGATCCAGACGGCACGCAGCACAACCACGGAGACAGCTTAAACAAATTAGTTCCAGGGATTAATGGCGCAACGACTCAAGCCGCTCGTCGCAACGCGGATCAAAATTTAGCTCAAATTCAATCTGCCCTAGAAACCCTCGGATTAACGGCAACCACTGATATTTTTGTTACATCCGATCATGGATTTTCCACGATTAGCAAAGAAAGTAAATCGAGCTACGCAGCAACCTTGTCTTACCAAGAGGTTCCACAAGGCTTTTTGCCACCGGGATTTTTAGCGATCGATCTCGCTCGTGCGCTCAACCTCCCTTTATTTGACCCCGACAAAACCTATGCGCCGATTCAGCCGTCTCAAGGTCAGTATGGCAAAAATGCTGTAATCGGCAAAAATCCGAATCAGCCTGACGTCGTGGTTGCGGGAAACGGCGGCTCAGATTTGATTTATGTGCCCAATGCTAAAAATCGTAAAGCAACGACGCAAAGAATTGTCACTGAACTGCTGAATCAAGATTACGTGAGTGGAATCTTTATCGATGATGCGTTGCAGCCAATTCCAGGGACGCTGCCGTTTAGCGCGATTAATCTACGCGGCAAATCTCGAACGCCGTTGCCTGCGATCGTCGTGAATTTCCGATCGTTTGATACCGGATGCGGCACGCTAACGCTATGCGGAGCTGAGATTGCGGACACTGGCTTACAGCAAGGGCAAGGAATGCATGGTAGTTTTAGCCGCGCTGATACCTACAACACGATGACGGCGATCGGGCCTGATTTCAAAACTAACTTTGTCGATCCGGCTCCGGTTGGCAATGCGGATGTTGCCATAACGTTGGCGAAAATCCTCAATCTGAAGATTCCGCATCGCGGCGACTTAATCGGGCGTGTGCTCGAAGAAGCCTTAGCGAACGGTGCTCAAAGTGCCGAATTCAAAACCGCACAGCTCGAATCTAAACCCGCAAAAAATGGATTAAAAACGATTTTGAAGTATCAAAGCGTAGGGCAGACTCGTTATTTTGATGCCGCCGGATTTCCTAATCGCACGATCGGTTTGTAAAGAATCACGATAAATTTTCTGGATCAATGCCTAACTGCCGCAGTCGATCGAGCAAGATTTCTCGCGATCGGCGTTCTTGCTCTAGCTGCTGTTCTGCCGCTTCTCGTCGCTGACGTTCCTGCTCTAGGGCTTGCTCGGTTTGTTCGCGCAACCGCCGTTCTTGAGCAAGAACATCAACTGGTGCCGGATACACGTTGCCCGTTTCATCAAACCAGTACAGCCACTCTTGAGTCACGCCTTCATGAGTGCCGTGACTTGTTCCAATGCCCAAACCAATTTCTGGCATCCAAACCGGATTTCCGCTTTGCTGCACATAAACCCCATCGATGAATCGATATACTTCAAACGGATCGTGCTTGTCGCGGCGGAAGTACTGAGGATTATAAATCGTGTAGTAGAGAACGCCCATGTTCGCGTATTTTCGGAACTTTTCGGTGTATTCTCCTCCAGGCTTTTGCGAAACCACTTCTAACACCCACTGCGGCATAACTTGTTCTTGCCAAACCAGGTAGCTCAGTCGCAGCTTGCCGCTCGATCGCAGACGCGGTACGCCAATGCTAAGAAATCCATCCGGCCCGATCGCAGGCAAAGTCGGGTCATAATACAGCCCCATGTTGACCCCAAGAAACCAGTCAAACCGCTCTGCCCAAATCAACGCCAAAATCGCCCGCAGCAATGCAGGCGCTAAAAGTTGCAGTTCGTTGTCCACAGGCTGATCATCGGTATCCGGCAGATCGTATTCGGTTGGCAGAATTTGCAGTGGGTTATGCTCTAGCATTGGCAGCCCTGTTGCAGAAGTGGATGTTTCTTATCTTAAACGGATAATTTTGCGATCGAGAACGATCACGTTTGAAGTCAAAACGCCTTGAAAGCAAATTACCTTCAAGGCGTTTCTGTTAACGAGCATGGCAGGAATCGAACCTGCGACACCCAGAACCGGAATCTGGTGCTCTATCCCCTGAGCTACATGCCCTC
>CAXUFL010000031.1:0-54747 GCA_964250455.1 uncultured bacterium | reverse complement strand
TTAACCCGATAAAGGCGGGTTTTGTCTGTGTAGCCGCGTAGCCGCAGGCAATGCGCGAAGCTAACTGAGTCGCCAGGCGTCTCACGCAATGAACCTAAATCGAACGTTACATCGATCGCACTCCTTAAAATGGAATGTCGTCTAATTCTGGCTGTTCTTCTAAAGCAGGCGCGGCGGGTGCTTTCGCGGGTTTTCTGGCGGGGGCACTCGCTGGTGGAGCGGCGTTACTTTGGCTTTGAGGTTGGCTTTGAGGGCGAGTCGAAGCGGGCGGCGTTTCGCTGATGGAATCTGAAATCGTTGCGCCGTCCAGCGTGTAAATTTTCTGAATCGTCAATTCTGCTTGCTTTTCTTTGAAGCCTTCGGGTCGATCGACCGTATTCATGCTCAATCGTCCCTCAACGATCACGCGATCGCCTTCGCGATACTTCGATTGAATTTCCTGCGCTAAGTTGCCCCACCCGATCGCTTTGACTTTGGCAGGTGGATCTTCGGGGCGCAATCCGGCAAACTGAATGCGCATTTCTGCGATCGGGGTTTGATTGTCTGACGTGAAGCGCAGTTGCGGTTCTTGAACGATTTCCGCCAGCAAAATGATGCTATTCATAAGGCTAAAAATGAAATGGGCAGGATGGGTGAGCGTGAAGGTTATTCTACTGCCTATCGGTTTACTCAAATCACCGAATTGGCGATCGCAAATCAATACACTTGTTCTATTCTAGCTTCTTCGATTCCTTGTTCTTGGTAAACGAATTCTTGCACGCGCAAGCGGTATTCGCGCAGCGTTTCATCAACCCAACCCCGGTTTGAGCTATTAGCGTAAATGTGGATTAGGGGTTCCGTTGCGTCGGGTAAAATCAGCACCCAGCTATCATCGCGCTCCGGATTAAAGATTTTCACGCCGTCAAACGTTTCTAGCATTTCCGCAGGATGACTTTCGACTAAGTGACGCATTAGCGCTCCTTTCACCGTCCAGGGACAGCGCACCGAATATGTTTTGTGCGACACACGCGGACACTCCGCTCGGATCTGCGCCAGCGTGCGTTCTTGAATGGTTAGCAGTTCAATCAGCTTGGCAATGCAAAACATGGCATCAAAGCCGGGATGCAACTGCGGAAAAATAAAGCCCATTTCGCCGCTTCCTCCTAAAACCGTGTGCGGATTCGCTTGACAGGCTTCCATTAAAGCGGTCGGATTAGCTTTGGTGCGAATAACTTGTCCATCGTGACGGCGTGCAATTTGCTCAACCGCACTCGACGCATGAACAGGAACCACGATCGTCGATCGCGGATGTGCGGTCAACATCGTGTCAACCATCAGCGCCGTTAGCGTTTCGCCCCGGATCGGGCTTCCGGTTTCATCGACGAGAATAAGCTGTTCGCCGTTGGCCGAAACCTGCACGCCAAAGGTCGCTTTGAGCGCTTCGACCACGTGCCCTAATTGATTCAGCAAGCTTTCGCGATCGGCGATCGTCGGCGCAGTTTGCGTCAAGCTGGCATTGAGCACAACCGCATCACAGCCGAATTTCGCTAACAACTGCGGCAGAATTGCCCCGGAAACAGCATAGGCATAATCGATAATCACCTTTGAGCTACTGTGCTGAACGGCGTTGATGTTGAGATTTTTCTCGAAGCCGCGACTGTAGATATCGATCGCTTGATGCGCGATCGCGACGTTGCCAATTTCCTGAATCGGAGCGCGACGGAAATCTTCTTTAAAGAAAGCGCCTTCGATTTTTTTCTCGATCGCTTTTGAAACGTTGATGCCTTTTTGATCGAGAAACTCAATCACAATGTGATCAGATTTATCGGGATGAATTCGGATGTGCAAGCCGCCAACCACGCCGAGCGTCGGAACCACCGCCCGCGCTACCGGGATTGAAGTGGCTTCGAGGTTTTGCACGTTGACGCCGACCGACATCAAGCCAGCAATCATCGATCGAGACACCATGCGCGAAATCGTGCGCTGATCGCGTGAGACCGTTATTTGAGCACCAGACTTGAGCGTTGATCCATACGCCGCGCCGAGCTTAACGGCAAATTCTGGAATAATATCAACGTTGGCTAATCCCGATACGCCACGCTGTCCGAACAGATTGCGGTGTGCCGTGTAGCCCCAAATCAAATTTGTATTGAGCGTTGCGCCAGATTCAACGTTTTTGCTCGGCCACACGCGCACGTTAGGACTGATCAGCGCTTCTTCACCGACCATCGAAAGCGGGCCGACGACCGCACCTTCAAGAACATGCGCCCGCCTGTCGATGCGTGCGCCTCGCGCAATCACGCACGCCCGCAAATGCACTTCATCGCCGATCATCGCCCCGTTCCAAATAATCGGACGCTTAAGATCGGCATCGGCTCCGATCGTGACGTTATCGCCGATCGCGGTTCCGGCTTCGATCGTCACTCGCGCCCCGATGCGGCAGTTTTGCCCGATGATCGCAGGCGTTTCGAGGCGGGCAGACGGATCAATATACGTGTTGTTGCCCACCCACAAACCGGGAGATCGCTCAATGTAGGCAAAATCTAACTTCACTTTGCGCAGTAATCCATCGTACTGAGCTTCGCGATAGGCATCGAGATGACCAACATCGCACCAATAGCCGTCAGCAACATAGCCGTACATCGGCTCATCTTTAGCCAGCAAAAGCGGAAACAAATCTCTTGAGAAATCCGCTTCTTCGTTCGGCGGCAAATACGATAAAACTTCGGGTTCAAGAATATAGATTCCAGTGTTTACCGTATCGGAAAAAACCTCGCTGGTTGAAGGTTTTTCGAGAAAGCGGCGAATGCGGTAATCTTCATCGGTGATGACAACGCCGAATTCGATCGGGTTGGGCACGCGCTTCAAAATCAGCGTAGCTTTAGAGTGTTGACGACGATGAAACTCGATCGCGGCGGTTAAATCAAAATCAGTAATGCTATCGCCGCTAATCACTAAAAACGTATCATCGAGCAATTCGGCAATGTTGCGCACACAGCCCGCCGTTCCAAGCGGCTGATCTTCTTCGACGGCATACGTCATTTGCACGCCGTAATCGCTGCCGTCTTGAAAATAATCGCGCATCACATCGGGTAAATAATGCAGCGTTGCGATCACTTCTCGAATCTGGTGACGTTTGAGTAACTGAATAATATGCTCAGCGATCGGTCGATTCAAAATCGGCACCATCGGTTTAGGCAGGTCACAGGTAAGCGGTCTGAGTCGCGTTCCCGATCCGCCTGCCATTAGCACTGCTCGCATAAAGTTTCTCCTTAGTCTGCCTCAACTTTCATTGTAGAAACAGAATTCAAAATGCTCGATCGTGCTGATTACATTCCTTAATGTGGCGTGAGTTCGACGAAGCCGGAAAGCGCCTGCCATCGCTTGCAATTTATTTGCGGGCTATGGCAGCTAAGTTTCAAGACCACCCAGCATTCGAGTCCTGAAGGGCCTTTGTTTCCGTTAGCCCGCAATTCATTTGCGGGTGAGGCAGCAACGAAGCCGATCGATTCAAGGTTAAGCTAACGTGAATGTGACTTGTAAACAGTCAGGTTCTACACAAGGAATGAGCCTGAACGCTCAAAAATGC
The DNA here is from genome assembly GCA_964250455.1 of uncultured bacterium. GTDB lineage: Bacteria > Cyanobacteriota > Cyanobacteriia > Leptolyngbyales > Leptolyngbyaceae > CAXUFL01. The sequence goes on along the minus strand of CAXUFL010000031.1, from coordinate 51,179 downwards.
GGTCTACTAGAAATTAAAGAAATTTAACAATCGATAGGCAAACGGCTGTGGACACTGCAACTCAAACAGTTACGTTAGGAAACACGGGCATTACCGTACCGCCCGTTTGTATTGGCACTTGGGCTTGGGGCGATTCGTTTTTCTGGAGCTACGGCAAAGACTACACCGAAACGGATCTTAAACAAGCCTTTGACAATGCGGTTAATGCTGGCGTGACCTTTTTCGATACGGCTGAAATCTACGGATTGGGCAAGTCAGAACAGTTTTTAGGTCAGTTTATCAAGCAAACGAGTCAGCCAATCCATATCGCAACAAAGTACATGCCGCTTCCGTGGCGGTTTTCGGCCAGTGCGGTGCATGACGCGATCGATCACAGCTTAAAGCGCTTACAGCTCGATCGCATTGATTTGTATCAAGTGCACATGCCGTTTGATTTTCTCATGGGCAAGAAAACGCTCATGGAAGCGTTAGCCGAAGAAGTGAAGCGCGGTCGCATTGGCGCGATCGGGGTCAGCAATTATTCGGCAGATCAAATGCGCGAAGCTCAAAACTACCTGGCTGCAAAAGGCGTTCCGTTAGCCGTAAACCAAGTTCGCTATTCGCTGATTACCCGCGAGATTGAAAGCAACGGCATTTTCGATACGGCTCGCGAACTCGGCGTGACGATTTTGGCGTACAGCCCATTGGCGCAAGGATTACTCACCGGAAAATACACGCCGGATCAAGCAAATACGGTTATGGGTGCGCGTCGGTTAGATCCGCGCTTTTCTCAACAAGGACTTGAAAAGCTGAGTCCGGTGATCAACACCTTAAACGAAATGGGTGCGAAACACGATCGAACCCCCGCTCAAGTTGCGCTGAACTGGCTGATCGCTCAAGGAAATGTGATTCCGATTCCGGGTGCTAAAAATGCCAATCAAGCCGCCCAAAATGCAGGTGCGATGGGCTGGTCGCTCGATGCAGAAGAAGTTACGCAGCTAGATGTGTTGACGCGATCGTATCGATAAATTCGAGGAATTGTGGCGTAAGTGGGATGGGTCGATCGGAGTCTTAAAACGTCTGGCGGATCGCTGCGCTAGTTGCTTCGCAAATAAAGTTAGCTGCGCAAGTGCCATTAGCTTCGCGCATTGCCTGCGGCTACGGGTCTACGCAAACGAAGTTCATCTTCGCGGACTCCTCTCTGGAACTAACTCTTAACCTGCGAAGGCAGGTTTCGTCTGTGTAGGCGCGGTTTCAACCGCCAGACGTTCTAGGCAATAACCCAACACTCTAAAAGACGGTCTCCTCAAGACCTTTGCTTTCACGGACAAAGCGTGAAGAGACGATCGCAAAACCCCGCGACATCTTCACGCTTTTTTCACGCATTTTATTCGGAACCATCCACATTAACGGCGAAGACCTTAATAGAACAACTTTATCGTCATGGAATGCATCAATGAGCTTGGTTTTAGTGGTCGATGATAGCGCTGTTGTGCGAGCAATGCTGGCTGAGGAATTACTGCAACGGGGGTATGACGTAATCCTTGCAATCGATGGTCTCGACGCCATGACCCTAATGCAGGCAAGCCCACCGGATTTGGTCATTACCGATGTGGTGATGCCGCGCATGAACGGTTACGAACTCTGTCGCTGGATTAAAAACGACTTAGAGTTATGTAGTATTCCCGTGGTGATGTGCTCGACGAAAAGCGAAGCTTTTGATCGCTACTGGGGACTAAAGCAAGGCGCAGATGCGTATGTCACTAAGCCCTGCTCACCGAACGACCTTGATCGAGCGGTTCGACGATTATTAATGCAGACCGTACCCGTTTAATTGCGCTGATTGTCCATCACGAATCCGGGTTCGCTGCTGCCCGGAACGCGCCAATCTTCATTCTCACCCCCCACAATAAACTGATCGATCGTCACGAAATCTTTGCTGAGCTGACGCAGAGAATTGATTAGAATGTCGATCGCGATCGCATCGCTTGTGCCCAAATCAAACCAGCAGCGTCCCCAGTTGCCTTCGTACTCGATATCGCCCATGTTGTGCATCACGGCCATCAGGCTCGAATCGGCGGTGTCTTCGTCGTAGCTCATGTAGCTGATATCCAACCCGATTTCTTGAACTTGCAGATTTTCAGCATTAAAGCCGCCCAGCTTGCCCAAGAAAAACCAAGAGCTAAACGCTTCTTCGATGTACTGCTTTTCCATCTCAGACGGCACAGTATTGAACTCGATCCACATCCACACGTTAAACGGATCGAATTCGCGAAATTGAACTTGCATCGTTAGGCTAGAAATTCTTCTTCTCTAGCCTAACGTTTGTTGAACCTTAACGCGGCTGTTGGGCTAAACGCAGTTCGCGCTGAATTTGAGTCACAATGCTAGGCGGAAGCTGATTGCTTTTGCTCAGCGCTTTTTGAAACAACGGAATGCTTTGCGCTCGTTGTCCTTGCCGCACGAGAATTTGAGCTTTGGTATAGCTAAACTGCGGATTGTTTGGAGCCGCTTGCAAAGCGCGATCGATCGCGGCCAACGCTCGATCGTACTGCTTGAGATCGCGGTATCCTAGCGCCAAGCCAAAATCAGCCAGATAGCGCGGGCCCGCATACCGCTCTAAACGCTGAATGGCATCATCTGGACTTGATAGCGGCAATCGCACATTCGCCGCTAAATTGAGGTCGATTAATCCTTTGATCAAGTTGTATTCGGGATCTTGCGGTGCGATTTTTTCGGCCGCGTCTAAATAGCCGAATGCATCTTGAAGTTTGCCAAGCGCCTGCGGAATGCCGTTTACGATTCCTTGAGAACTGACAATATACGCGCCTTCTAAAAAGCTGCCCGTGGCTTGATAAATATTGCTGCGTAGGGGATCAGTGCGGCTAAGCTGTGCGGCTGTTTCGCGGGTTTGAGTGGCGTATGTGTTCAAGCTGTTCAAATCACCTTGCTGATAAGCAAGCGCCGCTCGCAGGGCATTGGCTAACGGTTCACTGGTGGGGGCTTGACCGAGCTGAGCTTGCGCGGTTTTGTAGTCGCCTTTTTCAAACACCGATCGGAACACGGCTTCGGTGCGATCGTCGATCGGTTTTTGATTGGTGGTTCTAAATGGGTCTTTTGCAAACGAGGGATTTGCCAGAAGTCCAACCAGCACGGCGGCAAAACCGATGCGCTGTGTAGAGCGAGAAAGCCAGTTCACCATAGAATTTTGAAATGATTAACGCAAGGGTGCAAGACGACAAAGCGCGATCGAGAGTTCCGCCAAATCCGAATCATGCCAGATGGCTCCGGAGTGAGTACACTAAACGAAAGTGCCCGTTCTTTAGTATCTTCCCTCAATGCTTCATCTTCGTGATTTGTCGTATCATCCGACCGCAACGCCGACTCCGATTCTTAAATCGATTCATTTACAAGTTGCGCCACAGCAGTTAGGGTTAATCGTCGGGCCGAGTGGATCGGGAAAAAGCACGCTTCTCGAAATTCTGGCGGGACTGGCTGAGCAAACAAGCGGTGAAATTTTCTGGCGCGATCAAGAACTCAATTTTCTCAATATGCAGCAGCTTTGCGGACTGGTGTTTCAGTTTCCCGAACGGCACTTTTGCGGCGGCTCAATTCTCGAAGAACTGCGCCTCGGACATCCAGAATTAAGCTCCGATCGCATTCACGAAGCCCTAAACGAAGTCGGTTTAGATCATCTGGCGCTGTCTACGTCTCCGCAATCGCTAAGCGGTGGACAGCAGCGCCGCCTTGCTTTAGCGGTGCAACTAATTCGACAGCCTAGCTTTTTGCTGCTCGATGAACCCACGGCGGGATTAGACTGGTCAATGCGACGGCAGCTCGTCAAGCTACTAGCAAAACTAAAAGAGCAGTGGGGCTTATTGGTGGTTTCGCACGATGCCAGCGAGTTAGCCCCGATCGCCGATCGCATTTGGACGCTGAATCACGGAGAACTCAAAGAAGCGTCGATCGAGTCTTTCCCCACTCAGGGCAAGCTTGAACGAATTGGATGTTAAACATGGCGATCAATGAGTTGCCAGAGATGCGCGATTTGTGGCAGAAAACTTTAAACTGGCACCCCAACGAAGAGCAACAGCGCCAATTTCAGCAGTTTTACGAATTGATTTTAACAAGCAATCGTCAGTTCAATCTGACTCGGATTGTAGAAGCGCAAGAATTTTGGGAAAAGCATCTGTGGGATTCGCTGCGGGGAATTTTTCCGCGTGTTTCGCAGCCTGACGCGACGTTGATTGATATCGGAACCGGAGCCGGGTTTCCCGGTGTGCCGATCGCGATTGCGATTCCAACTTGGCGCGTTACTCTACTTGATTCGACGCGCAAGAAAATTAATTTTTTGCAAGACTCGATCGCAGCGTTGGAGTTGAAAACTGTGCAAACGTTAATCGATCGGGTTGAGCAAACCGGACGAACTTCTAAATATCGAGAACGCTTTGATTTCGCTACGATTCGAGCAGTTGCATCGGCTTCGATTTGTGCGGAGTATGCGTTGCCGTTGCTCAAAATCAATGGATGTGCAATTCTGTATCGAGGACAATGGACGCCCGAAGAAGCCACCCTCTTAAACGAAGCGATCGCACAGCTAGGCGGCGAACTTGAAACAATCGACCGATTTGAAACTCCACTTACTCGGAGCGTGCGTCACTGTTTATATATTCGTAAAATTCGCACGACGCCAAAAGAATTTCCAAGAGCGATCGGCGTTCCCGCTCAAAAACCGTTGTAGCGCGAATTCTAGTCTTTCTGAAGAATCGTTTCGGCAAGGCTAATTAATCGATCGATTTCACGGTCTTGCCGCTCGGTGATGCGATCGAATCGTGCCATTGCTTCACGATGACGCTGTTCTGAGTCTGCCATCGACTTGCGATGACGCTGTTCTGAGTCTGCTATCGACTCGCGATGACGCTGTCTTGCCTCTTCTGCTTCGCGATCATAGCGTTCCATCGCCTCACGATGACGCTGTTCTGACTCCTCCATCATTTCACGATGACGCTGCCTTGCCTCTTCTGCTTCGCGATCAAGCCGTGCCATTGCTTCACGATGACGTTGTTCTGAATTTCGTCCTTGTTCTTGAGTTAATCGGGTGAGTGCCTCGATCGAGTGTCGAAGCTCTGCAAATCCATCAACCAAAATGAATCGAAGTTCTACAATGCCTTCGGTTAGTCGACCCACTTGATCGATTAAAAGGTCTATTTTTTCTGAATCTTGCGGGCTGTAAGTGGTCATTTCGATTCGCGAACTAAAAAATATTTGCAATTTTACCGTTAATTCTCTGATTTGGAGGCAGCTTATTGGCGATTTTGAAACTCGTACCAAGACTGCTTTAACCGTGCAGGTGCAGGAAATCTTGCATCGTAAACGGTGATCACATTCGTTAAAGGTCGTCCGGGCGAATGCAAAATACGATCGCCCGCCGCCAACGCAACCGACGTTCCGCCATCGAGATTCATGGCTTGATCGCAGCCGAGCGATCGCATAATTTGCGCTTCTTTTCTCAGCGTGATCGGTTGTGGAAAGGTTACGAGCCATAAGCGATCGCCTGTACGGGAAAACCCGATCGCCGATCGCCGTGCCACACCTGTAATCGCTGGATCGCTAAAGCCTTCTTGTCGGGGATTAATTGAAATTCGACCCTTTCTAAGCAGTCGCGGGCCGGCAGTTAGTGAAAACCAGTGTTGCTGCCACTGCGGTTTGCCGTCGATGCGAGCCGTCACCATTTCAAGCCGATTGCCGCTCCGAATGCCTAGTGTCGTGCCGTAATTTTCCCACGGGCTGTACTTGAGAAACTGTCCGCCAGAAACCATGTTTCCCATCACGCGCTGTTGATTGTCCATGCTGAAAAACGTGCCGTTGATCGTGATTGCCGCTCGAAATCGGCGCACCATTGACCGAAACGATTCAGCGCCGCGAGTCGATTGTGCACTGTTTGCCTGCGTTGCGCCGTTAGCCAAGCCGATGCTGATTAACGTGTCAGGATTCGTTAGATCGATTTCTACAACTTTGATTCGGACATTGGACAAGGTGCGATCGCGTACCGAAAGCAACGACGTAGGCTCTTCAAGCACAAGTGAACGGCGGGCAGGTAAAGGCGTTGTCCAACTAGGGGCAACGAGAGTGTAAGCTAACAGCGAACAACTTGCCGTTACAGAAACACTGCCTGCAACCGATGAGAGCCATCGAATCATGATCGTGTAGCGATCCGGTTTGTTAAGAAGTCTTGTTCATCATGCCGTGTTGAGGTACCAATTCAGAATTCGTTAAGAGAACTTAAAGATAAGCGGGCGCGAATGCATTCGCGCCCGCGTTTTGTGCCACGACCCGCCCATCCACCGATTCAGACTTTATTCAAGCCATTTGTGATCCCGAACTCACGTTAAAGTAGGGTCAGTTGCGCGTTTCCGAGTCAGATAAATCTAGGGGCATCGAAATCAGCGTTTCTGCCACCAAACGACGCCTGCGATCGCAAAGCCAAACAATGGAACAATCAAAAGCGCCAGCAATCCTAAAATCGTGGCTTGTTGGGTGGTTAAGTTAATGCGACGATTTTTAATGTCCTTTGGCCGAATCGAAAGCGGCTGTTGCGCTTCTTGACTCAGCCAAGTGACTGAGTTGAGAAAGACATCGCCGTTAAGCTGCTGATTTGAATAACCATCCACAATAAACGTTGAATTGCCAAACACGACGAGGCGCGATTCTTTTAGAGTCGAAGCCGGACTGGGCGACGGAGTTGGGGTGACAGGGCGAGTCAAGGCAACGCCGATCGCTAACGGGCCAGGTCGATCGCCGCCATCAAGCTTGAGCGGCTGTTCTTTCAGGTTGCTTTCTGCCCAACTTTTCGGATCGGTAAGCAATAAGGGCGTAGCTTGAACACCGTTGACAGGTGTGATGTCGATCGGGCGAGCAAGCGGATAAAACGAAATCCCGTTGCGAAAATCTTTGGTGATCGGATGCGTGCCGTATTGAGTGATTACCGCTACGGCGGGCCCTGCATTAGAAATTTGCTGATCCGGAGCGTTTACGGCAACGCGATCGTCAAATTTAATGCCCCAACGATTGAGCAACAAATCGAGTCCAGTTTTTTGCTCTGGATCAACGGCAAGTAGAACGTTTCCGCCTTGATTAAGGTAGGCGTCGATCGCTTTTGTTTCCGCATCAAGCAGCGAACGAGTCGCTCCTACAATCAAAACAACCGAAGCATCATTTGGCACTTTTCCGGCTTGAGCAAGATTAAGCGGTTGGCTGATAAAGTTTTTATCTTCAAGGGCTTTCACTGAAGCATCAATTGCATTCTCTCCTTGAGTTAGCGACTTCTCACCGTGTCCTTGTAGAAAGTACACTTTAAGGCGTCGATCGTTGGTAATCTGCAAAATTCCATTGGTTAAGCGGCTTTCTGACAATCGAACTTGTGAACTAATCGACTGCAAATATTGCCGCCGTTTGCTCGATTGCAGCTCTAAATAAACATCGCGATTATCGCCACTGTTTTTGATATTAAACGCCGTTGCTAAGCCTGGATTTGCTTCAGGATTAACGTACTCAAACTTAAACTTTGGGGATTGACGTTGATAATTTTCTAGCAGCGTTCGATCCTGCGGATTTGGATCGTTTGAAAACACATAGGCTTTCACACCGGGCGCGGGTAATTCCTGCAACACTTGCTGCGTTTCCGGCGACAGCGTGAATGCACCCGCTTCGGTTAAATCCACGCGATTCGAGTAGCGCACAGCAAGAAAATTAATCAATCCTAAAATGACCAGAACCGCGATCGTGCTAATCACCGCATTTGTGCTGGCTTGAGTCGATCGACGCCCAAAAAACCCGGATTGAAGCGGTACAAACAAAATCCACAGTCCGATGATCACCAATCCAGCGATGATCATGCCAACCGGAATGGCACTCCATTCGCTCGCCACAATGCCCGCAGTAAGGCCTGCGATCGTGAGCATCAAACCGAGCCAAATCGAGTATTTCAGGACATTAAAAACAGGCTTAAGTTTCTTCATAGCTAAGAGCGCTGGAATCGCAACGCATCGATCGATTGAGCAGTTAAGAAAACGCCAAGTACAATGTAGCTTGCAAACACAACAAGGCTACTGGTATCTAAAACGCCTTGCGTTAGATTTGTGTAATGCTTTAATAGCGATAAATGTCCGATCGCATCTCCCCAAACGCCACCGAAACTTTTTGTAATCAAATCAAGTACCCAAAGCACTAGCACTAATGCAAATGTAAAAATTGCTGCCAGGATTGTGCTATCGGTAAGTGAAGAAACAAACATTCCTAACGACAGAATCGACGCTGCCAGCAACAGCAGGCCAGCATGACCGAGTAATAATACGCTCGGTTGAATCGGTGGATTAACGGTCGCAAGCGCGATCGCTTCGTAAATCAAGAGCGGCAACGTCATTGTAAAAAAGAACGTCAACACAGCTAATAGTTTACCGATCGCCACTGACCAATTGGTTAACGGGGACGTTGCCAACAATTCGAGCGTGCCGCGCTTTCGTTCTTCGGCATAAAGCCCCATTGATAACATCGGCAACACAAACAGCGACAGCGATCCGATTACACTAAGAATCGTGCGGATGAATTCATAAGGAATATCGATCGGGGCTGTGGTAATTCCCGCCGCCGTTGCTTGATCGTATTGTGCCGCTTGCTGAATAATCGCATCGAGCGTTGCACTAAATAAAAAGCCTGCGATCAGCCAGAAAATCGCCGCGATCGTATACGCCAACGGAGACGTAAAATAACTCATCGTTTCGCGTCGGTAAATCGCGAAAATATTATACAAAACGGTTTTCATGCTTTTTCCTCGGCTTCTGACGCGGTTGGCTCAACAGGCTTTTCTTCGGTCGTTAGCTCTAAAAATACGTCTTCTAAACTGGCCTGCACGCGCCGCATTTCATACAGCCCTAACCCGTTTTGCACGAGTGTTCGTGCAATGTCGCGTCCGGGTTCTGCGTCTGAAACTACGCGCACGCGATGACGATGTCCTATCGACGAAACCTGATCGACTGATTTCACGGCCTCAATCATATTCAAACAGTGATCGATCGCGTTCCAGTTTCCTTCAACTTCTAACTCATAGCCTGATCCGCTCCTTAACTGCGCCATTAACTGATCAGGCGTATTCGTTGCGACGACGCGACCGCGATTAATAATCGCGACGCGATCGCAAGTCATACTGACTTCTGGCAAAATGTGCGTCGAAAGAATGACTGTGTGATCGGTTGCAAGCTGTCGAATCAAGTTGCGCACTTCGATGATTTGACGCGGATCGAGTCCGACGGTTGGTTCGTCGAGAATAATCACGGGCGGATCATGAACGATCGCCTGCGCAATTCCGACTCGTTGCCGATACCCTTTTGAAAGCTTGCGAATAATTGTATTTCGTTTATCGATTAGTCCCGTTTTCTCAAGTGCCGACTGAATGCGCGGGGATCGATCTCCGGCACTCACCCCTTTGATTTGGGCCACGAAGTTCAGAAATCCCTGCACGGTCATTTCTGGATACAACGGAGGCGATTCGGGCAGATATCCGATGCGCTGCCTGACCGCCATCAAATTCTCGTGCACCTCAAAACCCGCAATTTTTGCGGTTCCCTCGCTTGCGGGCAAATAGCCAGAGAGAATTCGCATCGTGGTGGTTTTTCCGGCTCCGTTTGGCCCTAAAAAGCCGAGAATTTCACCCTGAGCAACCGAAAAAGTGACATCTGCGATCGCAGACGTAGAGCCGTAGGTTTTGCTGAGATGCTCAACTTCGATCATAAGGCGCGTTAAATCCTAACCGTGCAGTCTGGTAGAGTAGCAAACTTTTGGCTCCTCTGCTCGCTCTTGACGCAAACTGATAAGGTTTTCTCCCTGTTTAGTTTTCTTGAGCGACGTCTTTGAGCGTAAAGGACAAAACTGCTTCATTCTGCCAAAAACAAAAGGACACCAATCAAAACTCTGGTTGGTGCCCTTTCAAACGGATGCTATTTTTGAATCGTTTTACTTCTTCGGAGCCAGTAGCATCATCATGTTTCGCCCTTCTTTTTTCGGAGCTTGCTGCACCTCCGCGATTTCTTGCAGATCCGTTGCCATGCGTTTTAAAAGGGTTTCAGCCAAATCGCTGTGCTGAATCTCTCGTCCTCGAAACATAATCGTTGCTTTGACTTTATCGCCGCCTTTGATAAAGCGCTCAGCCTGAGAAAGCCGCACGTTATAATCGTGCTCTTCGATTTTGTAGCGCATCTTGACTTCTTTAACGTCAACCGTATGCTGCTTTTTCTTGGCTTCTTTGGCTTTCTTTTCTTGCTCGAATTTGTGCTTACCGTAGTCAATAATTTTGACCACAGGCGGATCGGCTTTATCGCTGACCAGAACGAGATCTAATTCTTTCTCGTCTGCCATTTGTTGGGCTTCGCGAGCCGCCATAATTCCAAGCTGCGAACCGTCGGCGTCGATTACCCGAACTTTGGGAAATCGAATCCGCTCGTTGATAATGGGCATGTCCCGATTGGGTCTTTTCTCGATTTTCTCTACCACAGGCACCTTTATGATTGATAGGACATTACGCGAACTCCTTGCACCAGAAGCGATGATCGTTGCGCGTTCGCAAACCGTTGTCAGAATAAGCGAAACGATCGTATTCGTCATTTTACTCAGTCTGACCGAATTTCTGACCAGTTCTTAACTTTAATTCTATCTAACTCAGCCAGAGTGCGTACTGAAGCGGCTCAAGCGCCGGAATTGACTACAATCGAAAAGGAATCAAACGGTTGGAAACTGTGACAGACGCTTTACATTGGCAACAGCGCATCGGAAGTCAGCGAGATTGGGTATGGCGCGGGTGGCAAACTCGCTATACGTATGTGCGTGCTCAGCACCCCGAATCGTCGCCATTAATATTAATTCACGGATTTGGTGCGTCGATCGGGCATTGGCGGCATAACGTTTCAATCATGAGCCAACACCATACCGTGTATGCGCTAGATTTGCTTGGCTTTGGGGCTTCTGAAAAAGCCACTGCACCGTACAACGTGACGCTGTGGATCGAGCAGGTTCACGACTTTTGGCAAACGTTTGTGCAAGAGCCAGTGGTTTTGATTGGAAACTCGATCGGTTCACTGGTGTGTTTAGCGGCGGCGGCGGCGTACCCGGAAATGGTAAAAAGCGTGGTGATGCTAAATTTGCCGGATTCGTCAGTGCTAGAAACGCCTGCGTGGATGCAAACTACAATGAAAACGCTGCGTCCGGTGGCGGCTTTGGGAAAAGCGATTTTTACGAATCCTATTGTTTTTAATCCATTTTTTCAAGTGTTGCGCAGTCCGCGATTGGTGAAAGCGTGGGCGCGGCAGGCGTATGCCGGATCAGAAGGCGTAACCGACGAATTAGTGGAAATTTTATCGTTGCCCGCTCGCGATCGTGGAGCCGCTAATGCACTGCGGGCAATGGTCAACACGCCAAAAGTCACGCAGTACACCGCAAGAGCAATTCTACCCACGCTCGAAATCCCGATGCTGTTGTTTTGGGGCAAGCAAGATAAATTCGTGCCGCCGTCGCTGGCGGCGTATTGTGTCAAACTGAATCCGAACTTAGAGTTAGTAGAAGTAGAAAACGCAGGGCACTGCCCGCACGACGAACGCCCCGACGAAGTAAATCAAAAAATCCTAAGCTGGATTGCCGATCGATCTGTTTTACGTTCTAGTGTTGCTGTTAGCCAAATCCCATGACTTCTGACTCGAAAACGCCTGATACGTTTCGGATTTCGCCGCTTGTTCGGATCACGTTGCTAATGCTGTACGTTGCGCTGACAACGCCGCTTCCGTTTTTGGCAGATGCTACCGATGCTCCGGTTTCGGCAAACGTGCTTTGGATGGGAATTGCGATCGGCTTTGTGGTTATTTATGCAGCGCTAACCGAGCGCGTGATCGTCGATTCAACCGGAATTCAAGTGACTTATCCCGGATGGGTGCCGCGATTTTTTCGGAAAGGTTGGCAGTTGGCGTGGTCAGACGTGCAAGCCCTGAAGCCGCGTTCTACCGGACAAGGCGGACTGGTGTATTATTTTTTGAGCAAGTCTGAGCAGGGGTATCTGTTGCCGATGCGCGTGGCAGGATTTGCGCGATTGGTGCGGCGAGTTGAGGCAGAAACCGGAATTGATACCACTGACGTGAAGCCGCTTTCTCAACCCTGGATGTATCTGATTTTGCTGATGTTTACGGTGTTGTTGCTGCTGATCGACGCTTGGACGATTTGGACGGCGATCGCGCTGGCGTAAAGGTGAAGCATTTTGAGCGTTCAACTTCGATTAGAGCAAGTGAGTTTTGCGGCGGGTGCGGTGCGCCACGCTCAAAAATCGCTGCCACCGATGCATTATCTGCTGCACAACATTTCGTTTGAAGTCGCCAAATCTGAAATTGTGGCGATCGTCGGTGCATCGGGTTCTGGCAAAACAACTCTTCTGCGATTGCTCAATCGCTTAATCGATCCGATCGACGGCACACTCTACGTTGAGCATCAACGGCTTCGCGACGTTGCGATCGTCGATCTTCGTCAGCAAATTCTCTTTGTTCCGCAAGAGCCGAAACTGTTTGGAATGACCGTGCGTGAAGCGTTACGATATCCACTGCTGTTACGCAATCTCAAAGAAACCGACGCTCGAATCGAGACTTGGATGGATCGTCTCCGCATTCCGCGTGAATGGCTAGATCGTACCGAACTCCAGCTTTCAACCGGAGAGCGGCAATGGATCGCGATCGCTCGCGCTTTAGTTTGTCAATCGCCGATTTTGCTGCTCGATGAACCGACTGCAAATCTAGATGCGGGACGCTGCGATCGACTGCGAGAAATTTTACTCGAAACACAGCAGACTGTTTTAGTCGCAACCCATGATCTAAACTGGGCACAACAAATTTGCGATCCTTCGGAGTTTGGCAGAGCCAGTCGCGTGCTGCATTTACAGCGTGGAGTGTTAGTCCAAAACGAACAAAGCGATCGTGTCGATTGGCAACTTCTAAGAACCGCGATCGTGCAAGCCGAAGCCGAAGAACAAGCAGAGTGGGAGTAGACGAGCTAAATCCAACGCCTAATTAGAATCAGTAGACAATGGCAAACCAAAAGTCCCTTTTCTTAAATCGGATAAAGGACGTTTTTCTAGCGTCCTGGCTTGCAAGAAATTTTACATACGAGACTACTCAGACGATCGATTTCCCAGCAAAACAAGTAAACCTTAACTTTAAGCTTAGAAATTCGATTCGTTGCTTAAGACGTTCCACTAGCCGCAATTCAACTTATAGCAACGCCAAGTAAATCCGTAAAACTCAACATTTTTCTGGTAGCGCAATCCGATTTTTTCTAGCACTCGACACGACGCAAAATTTTCTGGATGGGCAAGACCAATCAATTGATCGAGCCGCAACGTTTCAAAGCCGTATTGCACGATCGCGGTTGCCGCTTCGGTTGCAAGTCCTTGTTGCCAGTATGACCTTGCCAAAATAATTAATTTCAACTTCTGAAAGCGCTGCAACGTGCCCTAATCCGGCATGACCGATAAATCTTTGCGTTGATCGATCCAAGATTGCCCATCGACCAAATTCATACGTTTCCCAGTGCGCCAACATTGCTTTTAACTGGGTCTCTGTTTGCTCACGGGATGCAGGCTTTGAATGAACCCGATAGCCATCACATCGGGATTTCGGTAAATTTGCGCGAGGGGTCTAGATCGTCGATCGCCAACGGTCTAAGTCGCAATCTAGGCGTATTGATCTCCATTATCAGGCTTCAAGTTTGCTCAAGATTTGCGAGACTGGATCTTCGAGATAATGAAAATTCTCACAGGAATCGAGGACACCATGCAAACTTTAGATAAACTACTCGATAAAAATTTAGACGATCGCTTGATTATTGCGGGTCGATCGTTTCGATCGCGCTTGATGACCGGAACCGGAAAATACCGCAACTTCGATGAAATGCGCCAAAGTATTGCAATGAGCAACTGTGAGATTGTCACCGTTGCCGTACGTCGAGTGCAAACGAACGCACCCGGACACGAAGGACTCGCAGACGCCTTAGATTGGAGCAAAATCTGGATGCTGCCCAACACCGCAGGCTGTCAAACCGCAGAAGAAGCGATCCGGGTGGCGCGGCTCGGTCGGGAAATGGCAAAGCTTTTAGGGCAAGAAGATAATAACTTTGTCAAGCTCGAAGTGATTCCCGATGCGAAGTACCTTTTACCTGATCCGATCGGCACCCTTGACGCGGCAGAACAACTGGTAAAAGAAGGCTTTGCGGTTTTGCCGTATATCAACGCTGATCCAATTCTTGCCAAGCGGTTAGAAGAAGCAGGATGCGCCACCGTGATGCCGTTGGGATCGCCGATCGGGTCGGGTCAAGGCATTCGCAACGCTGCCAATATTGGAATTATTATCGAAAACGCCACAATTCCCGTTGTTGTAGATGCGGGCATTGGAACACCCAGCGAAGCCGCTCAAGCAATGGAAATGGGAGCCGATGCATTGCTGATTAATACGGCGATCGCGCAGGCGGTTAATCCGCCAATGATGGCACGAGCAATGCACCTCGCCGCCGAAGCGGGACGCTTAGCCCACCAAGCCGGACGAATTGCGGTGAAATCCCACGCCAGCGCGAGTTCCCCGATGACCGGAACGATTCGAGCTTGAATTTGCAATGGAAAAACCATCGGACGGTTCCCACAAACGCGATTCCGATGGTTTAGTTTCCACCTCGATCGTAATACACCCCGTAGAGACGCATCAGCACTTTTGAGCACAATGCCGTCTCTACGACTCGATCGTAGTTTTGTTAATCAAATTAATAACGATCGCGAGTCGTCGTGCTAGTACCAGCTACGTCTGCCGGATCGCGGTATGCGGTTGCTTCATCACGCTTGCTGTTGCGTCCCAACAAGCCAAACAGACCCAACAAACCGAGCAATCCCCAATAGCCGTTGCGACCTTCTTGATGATATCCAGTGTCCGTTGTCGTCACGCCAGTGCCTGTTGCAGATCCACCTGTACCCGTTCCACTGGTACCACCCGTTTGTGCAAATGCAGCCGCACCCGGAGCCAACATTAACGCACTGATCAATGCAACTTTACCCGCAAGCTTAGAGATATTTTGAGTTTTCACTGTTTTAGCCTCGTTCAATAGAATTTGTGAACAGTTACAGCGTATGAAACCCTAGAAAAAGGTTAATCATACTTAAGCTTGAGATCGGTCTCTGTTATTTGGCCAGTTGTGTGATAAAGAGTCTCCGTCTAAAAGACGATCGAGTATTTCAAAACCGTTACATTACAAGGGTTTGACGCGATAGCGGCAGCCACAGAGTGATAGGCTAGAAAACAATTGAAACAAGGCATGATATCTAAGAGGCGTTCCATGACGGGTTCCCAGGTTCCATTATTATTGCGTGCAGCACGCGGCGAGGCGTTGGATCGTCCGCCCGTTTGGATGATGCGTCAAGCAGGACGCTACATGAAAGCTTACCGGGAACTGCGCGATCGCTATCCGTCGTTTCGGGAGCGTTCTGAAATTCCCGAAGTGGCGATCGAAGTGTCGCTTCAACCCTGGAGAGCGTTTAAGCCGGATGGCGTCATTTTGTTTTCAGACATCGTAACACCGCTTCCTGGGTTGGGGATCGAAATGGACATTGCCGAAGGCAAAGGACCGATTATTGCCGATCCGATTCGATCGCAAGCGCAGATCGACAATTTGCGATCGCTCGAACCCGAATCGTCGATGCCGTTTATTCGCCCGATTCTAAAAGCGCTGCGCGAAGAAGTCGGCGATCAAGCTGCTGTACTCGGATTTGTCGGCGCACCCTGGACGCTGGCCGCTTACGCTGTTGAAGGGAAAGGATCGAAAACGTATTCGATTATCAAAAACATGGCGTTTTCTGATCCAGCAATTCTGCATCAGTTGCTTGAGAAATTAGCCGACGCGATCGCCGTTTATGCCCGTTATCAAATCGATTCTGGGGCACAGGTGATTCAGATGTTTGATTCGTGGGCAGGACAGCTTAGCCCGCAGGATTACGACACGTTCGCATTGCCGTATCAGCAGCGCGTATTCCGTCAAATCAAGCAAACGCACCCGGACACGCCGTTGATTTTGCTGGTGACCGGAAGCGCGGGATTGTTAGAGCGCATGAATAAAGCGGGGGCAGATATCCTGACGATCGATTGGACGGTCGATATGGCGGATGCGCGGGCGCGGTTAGGCAAAGATGTGAAAGTGCAGGGCAACCTTGATCCCGGCGTTTTGTTTGGCTCAAAAGACTTTATTCGCGATCGCATTCTCGATACGATTCGCAAAGCCGGAAACCGGGGACACATTTTGAACCTCGGACACGGTATCCTACCGACCACACCCGAAGAAAATGCAGCTTTCTTTTTTGAAACTGCCAAACAGGTTGATCAACTCTTAGCAACCACTTATTAGGACTAAACGATGAGAAAGGGGATTGTCCCGATCAACGATTGGGATCAAGAAAGATTAAGGTATCGGATTTGAGCAGATGAGTTTATTCTGGTAATTCATACGCATTCCTCACACTGATGCCTCTCCTTTCTCTACGTTCATTCTTAATTCTTCTGCAATGACCTCAAAGCGAATTTTTGTGACAGGTGCCAGTGGTTGCATCGGTCATTACCTCGTTGAAGCGTTGATTCAAGAAACCGATCACGAACTTTTCCTGCTGGTCAGAAATCCTGACAAACTCAAGATCGATGTTCAAGCGCGTCCCGGTGTGACGATTTTGCGCTCAGATATGCGCGATATCGAGCAGCATGGCGATTTGCTCAAAACAATGAACTGTGCGGTTTTGGCGGCGACGGCGTGGGGCGGCGATGACGTGCAGGACATCAATATTTTGCGGACGCTTCAGTTAATCAAACTGCTTGATCCAATAGTGTGTGAGCAAGTGCTTTATTTCTCAACGGCCAGCATTCTGGCGCGAGACGGGCAACTGTTGCCAGAAGCGATCGACATCGGCAGCGATTATGTGCGATCAAAGTATGTTTGCTTTGAAAAGCTAACCGAACTCCATGCACCCAAAATCATCACGCTATTTCCAACCTTTGTACTCGGTGGCGGCGAACTAACCGGATTGAGTGAAGGCGATCGATATCCGGCTTCGCATTTGTCGTCGGGGATTGCAGACGTGGTGAAATGGACAGATTTAATTCGATTTTTCCGGGCGGACGGCAGCTTTCACTTTATTCACGGTCGCGATATTGCTCAAGTCGTGCGGCATTTGATCGATCATCCGCTTCCTGAATCGCAAAATGTGGTGTTAGGCAATGAAAAAATTACGGTCAATCAAGCGATCGCGGATTTGTGCACGTACCTTAACCGTCGCATCTACTTCCAGATTCCGCTTTTATGGCTGATTGATGTGTTTGTGGTTTTGTTTCGGATTCAAATCGACGCTTGGGAGCGATTTTGTTTGCAATATCGCCACTTCACTTATGAAAATCCGATTAATCCCGGCACGTTTGGTTTGCCTGTTTACTGCGCGACCATGTTCGATGTGCTGAAGCTATGCGGCATTTCTCGACCTAAAAAATTCGTCATTCGCAATCGAAAAATCACGAATGACGAGCAACGCCTAGATTAGTTTGATCGCGCGAAAAGCGAAGAACAAACCGTAAGCAAGGGCGATAGCGCCGCCCATAATCAAAACGTATGCGATCGCGGCTGACATAAACTTACCTCCTAAGATCCCTAACAAAACTATACAAAACAATGGATTCCCAATCATAGTGCTTCACCCAAAATTACAAGATTTCACGAGGCTTTATCCGGTCTTGCAGTTCCCCAAGTTTCGGGCAGTGCATCGAGCCAAGTACCCGGAACCGAAACCACGTCAAGCGTTTCTCCATCTTGGAACACTTCGATCGCGTATCCTGGCTCACGCTGCGTTGAATTAGGGGGCAGGTGGTCTACAACAACCCCACGATCGCCCGTTTTGACTTGACTATTAGGAACATCCTGCGTTAAGACAACCCACTGAAACAAGTCGATTGTTGTCATTATTTAGCTCCTGCTACAGTTTGTCAGGATAAAGCGTTAATAATCGGATTGTATCTGTGTCTTGATCTTGTTGCCAAATTGTGACGACTTTAAGCGACTTTCCGATACATCCCGCTAATCGACTTCGGACTTTAAACCGAATTCCCCATTCTGTTTGAATGACTTCGGCAACAGGCGCTGCTTCAACAGACATCAAAATGTCTTGCTTAAGAATTTGCCAATTTTGTAGAGTGTAGTCGGCCGAAGCTTAAAAACTCAGACTTATCATCTTTGTCCTGGTAAACCAAAAGATAATTTGTGAGTTTGCGATCTTGAATGACTAGTTTGCCGAGCTGTTTCATAGGATGATCATCAGGTGCTAAGCACAGTACCGTAAAATCGGCTAATCAGTTGTTTTCTAAAGCGGTTTATCATGCAGTCTATTATTCCTGTTTCGCTTCCGCAAAATTCCTACGACATCGCGATCGCCCCCGGAGCCGTAAGCGCGATCGGCACTTGGATCGAACCGATTCCCAAGCTGGGTAGAAAAGCGCTGATCGTGTCGAATGCTGCGATTTTTAAGCAGTACGGACAAGGCGCGATCGAGTCGCTGATTCAATCAGGATTTACCGTAGCGTCGTGCATTTTGCCTGCGGGAGAACGCTACAAAACCCTGGCAACGCTGCAAAAAATTTATGATGCAGCGCTTGAAAATCAGCTAGAGCGATCGTCGATCATGGTTGCTTTAGGCGGCGGCGTGATCGGAGATATGACCGGATTTGCGGCGGCAACGTGGCTACGGGGAATAAACGTGATTCAGGTACCAACCTCGTTGCTTGCAATGGTGGACGCGGCGATCGGCGGGAAAACTGGCGTAAATCATCCCAAAGGCAAAAATTTAATCGGGGCTTTTCATCAGCCGCGTTTGGTGCTGATTGATCCACAAGTGCTGCAAACGCTGCCAGCGCGGGAATTTCGAGCAGCGATCGCAGAAGTGATCAAATACGGCATTATCTGGGACGCTGATTTATTCGCTCAGCTTGAAGCGGCGAAACGATTAAATCAAATTCGATTTGTCGATGAAAATCTGCTGCAA
Source organism: uncultured bacterium (assembly GCA_964250455.1). GTDB lineage: Bacteria > Cyanobacteriota > Cyanobacteriia > Leptolyngbyales > Leptolyngbyaceae > CAXUFL01. The sequence continues at coordinate 32,071 of CAXUFL010000031.1, read as the reverse complement.
ACGATTTTGACGCGATCGGCGCAAGCAAAAGCCCACGTTGTGAGCAAAGACGAAAAAGAATCGGGACTGCGGGAAATTCTCAATTATGGTCATACAATCGGGCACGCCGTGGAAAGCTTGACCGGATATCGCACGATTAATCACGGAGAAGGCGTTGCGATCGGGATGGTAGCAGCCGGACGAATTGCCGTAGCAATGGGACTTTGGGATCAAGCGGAGTGCGATCGACAAGAAGCCTTGATTCAAAAAGCTGGTTTACCTGTCCGCTTGCCGGAAGCAATGGACATCGACGCAATTATCAAAACGCTTTCGAGCGACAAGAAAGTAAAATCTGGCAAAGTGCGATTTGTGCTTCCTCGCCAAATCGGAACGGTGATTGTCACCGATCAAGTTGAAGCAGACGTGATTCGCGCTGTTTTGAAACAACTGTAAAGCAGGCATTTGCTACGCTTAAAGCAGCTAACCTATCCGGGGATTTAGCAATGGTAAGTCAAGTACAAGCTGACTCACAGCCTACGATCGAGTATCCCGAAAGCGACGGCAAACCGATGGCAGACAATACCCAACAGTTTCGGTGGATTGTTGTCATTAAAGAAAATCTTGAATCGCTGTTTGCGAACGATCCTAATGTTTTTGTGGCGGGCGATTTGCTGTGGTATCCGATCGAAGGCAATGACAAGATTTGTACTGCGCCGGATGTGATGGTTGTGTTTGGTCGTCTAAAAGGAGACCGAGGCTGCTATCAGCAATGGAAAGAAGCAGCGATTCCACCGCAGGTTGTGTTCGAGATTCTGTCTCCGAGCAATACGCGACGGGAAATGAATCGTAAACTGTTGTTTTACGATCGCTACGGCATCGAGGAATATTACCTTTACGATCCAAAAACAAACGCGCTTAAAGGCTGGTTAAGAGCTGAAGACTTTTTAGACGAAATTGAAGAAATGGCGGACTGGCAGAGTCCACGGTTAGGAATTCGCTTTGATTTATCAGGAGCGGAATTACAAATTTATCGTCCCGATAACACTCGGTTCTTGAGTCACACGGAACTCATTGAACGGTTAGAGCAAGAACGTCAACGGGCTGAACAAGAACGTCAACGGGCCGATCGATTTGCACAACGCTTGCGTCAACTTGGAGTTAATCCAGACGAAATATAAAAATCGCTTGAGGATTCGCCTTTTTCGCTTTAGCATAATGACACGGCAATGCAAAGCGAAAGTGAGGCAATATGAGTCACGGTTGTAGTGGGTCTAGCGGTTGCTCTGGCGGATTCAGTGGAAGCTCTGTTAGCGTTCCAACGCCTAGCTTTTCTGGAACTCACTCTAGCAACTCTGGAACTGACTCTAACAACAAGAGCGTCAAGGATCACACCCGCAGGCTAGACAATCCGGAGGCAGTAAACAAATTCAGCTACTTCAAACTCTATGCTGCACTCGTTCTTACGGTTACAGTCGGGGTTGGGGTTGGAACGCTGATCGGTTTGGCGAGTACAGCCCCTCGAACAAACTGCGATTCGTGCAGCGAACTGAGATAAAAACTCGCGCTTCGCCTTGATCGTCCATTAATCAAACGCAGATCTAAGTCCAATTAGGAAGCACTCTTACAAACAATTCAAGATACACTTTGCCCTCGATCGACGCTTTTGAATCGTTTTACGATTGAGTAGAACCAGGGTTAGTTGCGGCAAAAACCACTCAATCAAACTCGTGATTAAGTTAATAACATAATTTGATGTAAAGGAACTTGAATAATAAACTTAACTCAACTTAAAGTAGGAGCTAGTCCACACAAGGAGCGCTATTCATGCAGGGATCGTTAAAGCAGACATCGGAACCGAATGTTGGATTTCCAAGATTGAGCCGAGGTTATGTTGTGTCGGCATTGGAGACGGTTCAAGATTTGATTGTTGTGTCGCTTTGCATTGGCTTGTTTTGTGTGATGGTGATTCAATTGCGGGCGATGTTTATCTCGCTGATGCCGCCGTTGCATTTTCGCGATGTTACGGCTGATATTTTGTATTTGCTGATTTTGGTTGAGCTATTTCGATTGTTGATTATTTATCTGCAAGAGCAGCGCGTTTCGATCGGCGTTGCGGTTGAAGTAGCGATCGTATCTGTTTTACGAGAAGTGATCGTGCGCGGCGTGCTTGAAGTTCAATGGACGCAAATTTTAGCCACCTGTGCATTTTTAATCGTGATGGCGGTGCTGTTAGTCGTCCGGGTTTGGATGCCGCCAACGTTTAACGGAATTGACCCGGAAAAGCGCTATGCCATGCAGTTCAAGAATTCTGAACACAGCGTTCATTAAGATTTGAATAAGTTGACTGGATTCAGACTGTCTTGAAATTGAGAAAAGGTTGCAAACGTTCCGAGTGGTTTGATCCACATTAAATAGTTCTCTAAGCGATCGAGCATTTCCTGCCCGGATCGCTTTTTGATGTATCCCGGAAGTTGATATCCGCGAAGGCTCGTAAACTCCCATGGATGAAAGTACAAATTCAAATAAGCATCCCAATCTAAGGTGATTTTGGAAGCAAATTTATAAATCGGCATTGGCAAATTCTTAAAGCTCAGCCAAAACAAAGGAAATCGAATCAACGGGGTTACTGAAACTGGAACGTTGAGTAATTGATTTGAATAATAAGGAATCCGCTTTTTGAAAAAGTTGTTGTATCGTCCAGGTAAATAAGTCGGATTCATAGACGAATTGTATTGATAGCCTGCGAATTGAATGGCGCGATCGTCCACAGGCTGAAGCCGCGCCATTCTAAAACCAATGACTTCTTGATTCGTGATTTCTTCTAACGCTTGCTTCGATCGGGTTAAATCTTCCACACAAAACGAAGCATGATAAAACCCATGTGAAGCAATTTCGTGCTTTCTAGAAATTTCAATAATTTTAGACGGATGATGAATGGCAAAGTTAGCCGTGATAAAAAAAGTTGCTTTTACGTTTAATCGATCGAGCAGTTTCAAAACCGCTTCGAGTCCTTCAAGCGATACTTTGAACTTTGTGCTTTCGTCGATCGATTGCCCGTATTCTTCGGGAATATCAAACTCTTCTAAATCGAAACTCAGGAGAACGAGTTTATCCATGCAATTTATAGAACTCATGCTTTGAAATAGCGTAATACACAACGTCAGTTTTGTAATAGTGCGCGGTTTTCTCAAAGGTCATACCCACTTTTTGCATCACACGCTGAGACGCAATATTTGCAGGTTGAGCGATTGCGACAATGCGATCAAGATTAATCTGCTCAAATCCGAATCTCAATGCTGCACAAGAAAACTCGGTTGCAAATCCCTGATTCCAGTAAGGCTGATCCAGCAAGTAGCCTAACTCAACTTCTGGCGTACCATCTAGATAAACTAATCCACCGCGTCCCATTAACTGATCGGTTTGTTTGTGCACGATCGCCCATATTCCGAATCCTCGTTCTTCCCAACCTTTCAAAAATAATTCGATGCGGGTCTTCGTTTGTTCTTTGGTCTGTACGCCACTAGAAACGTAGCGCATCACATGAGGATTGCTAAAGATGTCTGCGGCGCGATCGACATCCTCGTACCGAAACTGACGTAGCTGCAATCGATCGGTTTCTAACTGGTGCATAGCGCAATCTGAGCAAGACGTACTATACTAGCGAGCGTGATTTTGCACGGTGAATTATGGCGCAAGAGCAGAAAGATCAGCAGCATCCTTTGTGGATGAGCGATCGACAAATCGTAAATACCCTCCTCAACGGCGAACCAAACGATTACAACCTTTCCGAACTCGCTCGATTGAAAATGCGCTACGGCGGCTTTCCCGGTGCGCGAGACATCCAAGCCGATTTAGAAAAAGTGCTGATGCAGTGGAGTTTGACCGAAGACTCATTGTTTGAAAAAACGCGCCAAATTCACGCCGCCGCACAAGTGTATAAAGGTCGAGGCGCAAAACGCGACGATTGGAGTTAAGCAAAAATTTTCCAAACTTCGTTTTCAATCAGAATATAAATTCCTAATCCGATTAAAACAAGCGGAACCAAAATGCGATTGTAGCGAACTAAAACGGGTTCGATCGCTCGATGACTGGCAAGCCAGCTTGCGATCGAACACCACACCGCAACCAGCGCAAAAAACGTCACCAGCACAATAATTAATCGCTCAGGTTCAATACTGGCAAATAACGGAATATACGTTGCAATATTATCGCCGCCATTAGCAAACGTTACCGACGCTACGCTTAGCGTTTGAGGGCTGATAAAGCGAAGTAAAAACTTAGTCAACGCATTCGATCGAGCATTAACCCCTTGAATTTCGGCTTCATCTTCGCGATTTAGTAACGCTCGAACACCTAGCACGATCGGAATAATTCCTAACAGTCCGATCCAAGTTTGGGGAATCAATAATCCACCAAAAAATCCGGGTAAGCTACAAACGACGATCGCCGTAAATCCTAAATATTGACCGATATAAATTTGTGATTTTAGGTACCGTTCGGCTTGAGCAAAAAATAACATCAACACAAATAAGTCATCGACATTTGTGGCAGCAAAAGCGATCGCACCCGTGATAATAGCCGAAGTCATCCAATGCATTTTTAAACAAGCAGACAATACTGAAGCAATTCATCACACTTTACCGCAACTCGGCAACTCGATAAGCTACGGCTGCGTAGGCGCGGATCGCTCTGCTGTTTGTTGTGTAGGGTTATTCGAGGTGGAATCGATCGCCGATCGCCGCAGTTCCGATGAAGGTAGGGGTGGTTGGGCGGCTTGCGGATTAGCAGGCGGCAGTGGCGTTGATAAAATTTGCGCGACCTGCGCCTGCTGCTGTAGCTGCTGCGTTGATGATACTAAACCGCTTAAGCCGTTGATCAGTTTTCGCAGATTGTCACGCAACGCGGGATCTCCGGTCAATTCATCAAGATCCGAAGTAATCTTCTGGGCATTCTCAAACGTGGCACGGGCTGAATCTAAGGTTTGTTGCAGCGTTGTCAAACTGTTGGGATTATTTAGCGTATTCGACACATCGCGGAAGTTTGCTGAGGCTTGGGCCGCATTTGCTGAAAGCGTTTCTAAATTACGAATCAAATTGCCTTGTTGAACTTGATTGATCACCGGACTCAAGCGAGACACCGTTGATCGCAGTTCCGTACTCGTCGCGTTCAAATTATCGAGCGTTGAAACGATCGTGGTTCGATTCGCGGTTAGTAAGTTATTCACTTGAGCGATCGTCAAGGTCGCTTGATTTGCTGTTGCCGTAATCGATCGAGCCGTGCCTGAAAACGTTCCGACTTCTTGACGAGCCGATCGCACCAGTCCGGTTACTTCGCGGCTGAGTTGGGCAATTTCTGCGGCGGCAACGCTGCTGTTTTTGGTCAGCGCATTGACGTTTCCGGTAAACTGCGGACTGCTGTAGGTGTCAGCAAAGCGAATTGTTGCCCGAATTAATTCATCGGTGCTAATGCCCAACGTGCCTTGAATGCGCGAGCCTTGACACAAAATAACATCGCGGTTGCAATCACGCTCTAGCGGTTTTCCAGCGATCGCACCCGGCGCGATTTCTTTACGTGGCAAAATGTCGAGAACGGTTTCACCGAGCAACCCCGATTGATTCACAGTAAGGTCAGAATCACGCGGAATCGTTAAATCGGCAGGGCTAATATCGATTCTGACTTCGACGCCGTTTGCCCCTGGAGAAATTCGGGCGATGCGTCCGACCGTTACGCCACGATAGCGCACCGGAGACCCGACCTGAACGCCATTAATCGTGACAAAATCGGCAATCACCTCAAAGCTGCGGTTTGCCGGATTAAGTCCTTTGAGCCACAAAATTAATCCGGCAAACAAGCCAACACCGACCAAAATCAGCAAGCCTACAGTGCCTTCTCGAACCGTTCGGGGTTGTAATGCCAGTCCTCGTCGCATAACGTTTTATCCAAGCACTTGTATAGGGCCGACCACACTTCCGCTAAAAAACTGTTGAATAAGCGGATCGTCAGTAGTATCAATATCGTGGACTTTGCCTTCCCACTGCACTTTCCCTTGATGAAGAAACAACACGCGATCGGCAGTCCGACGAATCGTGCTGTTTTGGTGCGTTACCATCACATAACTTTGACACGCTTTTTGACCGCGTTGCAGATCGCGCACCAAATCTTCAATCACCGTCGATGCGATCGGGTCGAGTCCTGCCGTTGGCTCATCGTAGAGTAGCACGTCCGGAGAATCCTCGGGATTTTCCGGATTCGACATAATCGCTCGCGCAAAGCTTACCCGCTTTCGCATTCCGCCGGAAAGCTCTGAAGGAAAACGCTTACTAATGCCCGATAAACCCACCATTTCGAGGCGTTCTTCGACGAGTTGACGAATGCGACGGCGCGGTAAGCGCGAATGCTGATACAGCAAAAAGCCAACGTTTTCTTCAACTGTGAGCGAATCAAACAGCGCGGCTTGTTGAAACACCATGCTGATGTGAATCGGATCGGTTTCGTCTTCGATCAAGCCTTTGCGCCGCTTGCCGTTGATCAACACTTCGCCTTCGTCGGGAGCCAGCAGTCCGGCAATAATTCTCAAAACCGTTGATTTTCCCGTTCCAGACGGCCCGATAATTGCCAGCGCTTCGCCCCGGTAAACGGTCAAATCGGCACGATCGAGAACCAAATTGTCCCCAAACGTTTTACTGATGCCTTTTAATTCGATTAACGGCTCAAGCATTTTTGTGTATCCGCAAACACCGTTATGTTGTAATCGAAGGGATTGAGTGATTCCTATCTTTACTAAATTAGCGATCTTCAGGCGCGATCGTGCAGGACACTCTACAAATTGTCTCTTTTGTCTTAAATTCTGAGTCCGCAGAAGGGCTTTTCTACAAAAGTTCACTTCCTGCAATACTGATCTTAAGAATTACGCTGATCGTCACTATAAATTAGTTTCTGACAGTAGGATTGTGAAAATTGCAGCTAGGAAACGCTTTGCATAAGCTTGCCTCTGCCAGAACTAACTGCAATTACCGAAGCAGTTGGTTCTTTGCCACTTAGAGGTCACTTGATTATGAAAAAAGCTTTCATTGCTGCGTCAGTTTTAGTTTTAAGCATCGAGGGATTGACGTTTGCGCCACTCAGCGCCGTTGCCGCTCCGATTCGCTCTGGTGCGCTGTTGGCTCAAGCAGCTCAGCAGCCTTTACCCCCCGCTTCTCAATCGGTGCGCACGCCGATCGCTCCAATGGGATTTGGCTTGGCCGATGGAACGCCTGTGAAGTTAACGCTAAAGCAAACGCTTTCTTCAGCGACTTCACACAATAACGATCCGATCGAGTTTGAGGTTGCTGAGGATGTCAGAGTGGGCAATACGATCGTGATTGCTCGCGGTGCAACCGCAAAAGGCATGGTGGTTGAAGCGCGACCGTCAGGAATGCTCGGACGAAAAGGCAAGTTAGAAATCGCGGTTAAAGAAGTTGAATTGACCAGTGGTGAGCGCGTTTTGCTGCGAGCCAATCAAGTCACAGGTGGCGGCAATGCAGGCGGGCTTTTGGCGGCGGCGGCGATCGTCAATCCTTTATTTTTGCTGTTTAAAGGTAGAACGGTCACGTACAAAGCCGGAACCGAAATGAATGCTTTTGTCGATGGCAATTTTGAACTGAATCGAAATAAATTCAGTAGCCGTTAAGCTTCGAGGAATGAACTCAACGGTTCATTCCTCTTTTAAGTGGCTTTAACGTGAGTTCCGGTTAAGCCTGGCGAATAAATTCGCGGCTACACAGACAAAACCCGCCCGAAGCGGGTTACCTCACGACAAATTTTGGGGAGTCCGCGTGAGGCGGACTTAGATTCGCGCAAAGCGCAACTCCGAAGGAACCGATTAGCCGCGACTTCAGTTGCCAGGCGGATTGAGATTCCTATCAGAAGCTCAGATTAGCTTTAGCATGACTTGAACATCAGTTTCCAGGCCACTTTTTCAACGATCGTACTCACACCTTCGTGATGCAGCTCGATCGGTTGCTTTTTCAAGCGCTTAAGTTCTGCCATTGCTTTGCGCGTTACCGTATGGCTTGTGTCATCGGTAAGCAGCAAAACGACATCGGCGGTTTGAATTTGCTGCACGGCTTGATCGACGATTAGCAAGCCATCTTCGACCGTTGACCACACAAAATAAACTTTGGGTAAGCGTTCTTTAACATAAGTTCGCGTGGTCGTATGTCCCCCGAATACCACGACTTTTCCGCGTAAATGGGCGTAGGACTCGGTTTTTTCTGATTTCTCTTCTTTTTCCTCGGTGCGCCCGTTTGATTTCTTTTCAATCACGGGTTTTGGCTCGGCTTGCTGCTGCGACCACAGTTTTCGAGCGTGAGCGTCCATGATTTTGAGCTTTTGGATTGCCGTGCCGAAGAGATTAACAGGTTGACCACTATTGGCTTGAACTTGGTTGTATAGCGCTTCGACGACTTCTTCTAAGCGATCAACGCCCTTCAAATCTTCGCGGTAGTGGTAAACGTCCATTGCGAGGTAAGACGCTTCGTAGTAGCTCGTTTGTTCGGCAATGCGATTTAGCAGTTGATCCGCGATTTGGTGGCGTTCTTGCACTAATTTTTCGGATTGCTGCTTGCTGAGTTGGGCTTCGTATTCACGCTGCGATTGCTCTTCGCGGCGTTCTTCGATGATTTGTTTGATTAAATCGATATCGCTGCTGTCTTCGGAATTGTCGGCTAAAGATTGGCGGGCTTCTATGAGACGGCGGCTGAGTTCTGGCAAATCGTTTTGAAGCTGCGATCGATAAAGTCGAATCGCTAACGTAATTTGTTCGTAGGTCGCTTTGGTAGTCGTGTCATCGTCGGGAATGCCTTTTTGATCAAAACGGCGCTGAATTTGCGTTAAGCGATCGCAAAATTCTTCTAATCGTTGTTGAATTTCCGTTCGGACATCAATCACAAGCAAGGTTTCTTGGGAAACCTGTTCGAGTTCATCGATCGATAAAAATGACTGCATCGGAGTTGCGTTTTAAAGTTTACGGTTTAACCAGTTTTCACCGAAGCTCGGCGTTTTGCTCACTAAAATCGAATCGGAATATTCTGAGCGATCGCAGAGTGAAATCGGTTGAGTGGATTGAAGGTGCGTCGGATTGAAACCCTGATAATCTGCTCATTGTAATGGTCTTACATCGATTTGAGGCGATAGATTCAAATTCGAGCACGCTTCAACCTGCGCTTTGAAAATTACTCGCTAGGATAGTTTTTGACGACTACCCACCTGCATCATGCTGTATCGACGCTTTGGACGCACAAACCTACAAATGCCCGTTTTTTCCTGCGGCGGGATGCGCTATCAATACAAATGGCAAGATGTGTCAGAGCGTGACATTCCCGCAGATAACCAAGCCAACCTCGAAGCAACCCTTAATCGAGCATTTGAGCTAGGCATTTATCACATCGAAACCGCTCGTGGCTACGGCTCATCGGAAATGCAGCTTGGCAAAATTCTGCCAAAGCTCCCCCGCGAAAAGCTAATTGCCCAAACCAAGATTTCGCCGTCGTCGGATTCTCGTGCGTTTTTACAAAAGTTTGAGCAATCTCTCAAATATCTCAAGCTCGATTACGTCGATTTACTAAGCGTGCACGGCATTAATACGCCAGAGCACATCGAACAAGTCCTACGTCCGGGTGGCTGTCTTGATGCAGTGCGCAAACTGCAAGCTAGGGGAAAAGTGCGCTTTGTGGGATTTTCCACGCACGGGCCAACCGATGTGATTGTGCGGGCGATCGAGTCGAACCAATTCGATTACGTGAATCTACACTGGTACTACATTAATCAACAAAATTGGAGCGCGATCGCAGCCGCCCAAAAGCACGATATGGGCGTTTTCATTATTAGCCCCTCAGATAAAGGCGGCAGACTCTACGACCCGCCCGAAACGGTGCGCCAACTGTGTGCGCCTTTAAGCCCGATCATATTCAACAATTTATTTTGTCTTAGCCATCTACAAGTGCACACGCTGAGCGTTGGTGCTGCTTGTCCCCAAGACTTCGATGAGCATTTAAAAACCCTGCCTTTAATCGATCGCGCCGATGAAATTCTGCCGCCGATTTTGCAGCGCTGGACAAACCAAGCTGTCGATCGACTCGGTGAAGACTGGATGAAAAACTGGCGCGTCGGATTGCCAAGCATCGATGAAACCCCAGGACGGCTGAACATTCCGGTTATCTTATGGCTGCGCAATTTAGCGATCGCCTACGATATGGTGGAATACGCCAAAGCGAGATACAACCTTTTTGGACAAGCAGGCGACTGGTTTCCCGGTGCGCGTGTCGATGCGATCGATGTAGAAAAGCTGCGTCCCTGCCTAGCGCAAAGTCCGTTTGCCAATGTCATTCCGGATCTTCTGCTTGAAACCCATCAATTATTGAGCGGTGAAGCCGTAAAGCGCCTATCGCAGAAATAAAACTGAAATAAAGATCGTTCGTATCGATTTGTTCTTGGTAAAGTAGAAAAATTCATCAACTGCCCTCAGTACAGCTACTGAATTTCTGTAGTGATTGCCATCTACCCAGGAAGCTTTGATCCGGTGACATTCGGGCATCTCGACATTATTAAGCGAGGTGCGCTACTGTGCGATCGCGTCATTGTTGCCGTTTTACGCAATCCGAACAAAACGCCGTTTTTCCCGATGCAGCAGCGTCTTGACCAAATTCGTTTGGCCACGGCGCACCTGTCTAATGTGGAAGTCGATAGTTTTGAAGGCTTGACGGTGACGTATGCTCAAATGCGCGGTGCAAATGCGCTCCTACGGGGACTCAGAGCCGTCTCAGACTTTGAGATGGAACTGCAAATGGCACATACTAATAAAACGCTCTCAACTCATCTTGAGACGGTTTTTCTCGCAACCTCGAACGAGTACAGTTTTTTAAGCAGTAGTGTAGTCAAAGAAATCGCCCGCTTTGGTGGCGCGATCGATCACCTTGTCCCCAAACACGTCGCTGAAGATATTTACCGATGCTACGCCAAGACTCAGCCACCAGCCCTGACGGATACAACACCGTGAACCCAACGAACACCGAGCCTCAACGAGTAAGCGGAGTGGACATTCAACGCGAACTCAACCGACTCGAAGAAATGATTCTCGATAGTCCACGTTTCCTACGTCGAACGTTGATTAGCGAAGATGACTTTCTTGATCAGCTCGATTTGGTGCGGTTGAGTCTACCCGAAGCGTTTCACGAAGCAGTCGAAATCGTGCGCCAGCGTGAAGATATTCTCGATCAAGCCGAGCAGTACGCTCAAGAAATCGTCGAGACCGCCGAACGCCGCGCCGCGCAGATTATGAACGAATCCGGCATTATTCAGCAAGCCGAACGCGAAGCGCAGCAAATCCGCGCCCAAGTGCAGCAAGAATGCGACGACGTGCAGCAGCAAACGATCGCCCAAATCGAGCAGATGCGGCGTCAGGCCCAGCAAGACCTTGAAGAAATGCGACGCCGCGCGATCGAAGAATGCGAAGACGTGCAAACCGGGGCGGATGAATACGCCGATCGCGTGCTGCGCGATATGGAAGCCCAAATGGGCGAAATGCTGAGAATTATCCGCAACGGTCGCCAACAGCTTCAAATCAATCAGCCCCACACTCAAGCCCCACGCCCAAAAGAAAACCAGCCTCAAACTAGACCGATCAAAAGCGGAGAGCGCAAAACCTAAAGCGTTAGAATTCGATCAAATTGAATTCTTTTGAAGCATGGTTGACACTTTTCAAAAGCAGCGCACATTCCCGGTTCCTCCGTTAGAGAGCGGCGATCGACTTTCGCGGCACGAATTCGAGCGGCGCTATGCAGCAACGCCAGAAAAGCTCAAGGCAGAATTAATTGAAGGAGTAGTGTACGTGGCGGCTGCTTTACGGTTTAGGAGTCACGGTCAACCACACGGACGAATGATGACTTGGCTCGGCGTGTATGAAGCCGCAACACCCGGAGTTGCGATCGGCGATAATTCTACGGTGCGATTAGATTTAGACAATGAACCTCAGCCCGACGCGGTTTTGATCATCGAATCGAGTGGACAAGCTCAAATCAGCGACGATGATTACCTTGAAGGCGCACCGGAACTAGTAGTAGAAATTGCGGCGAGTAGTGCCTCGATCGATCTGCACGACAAGAAACGCGCTTATCGTCGAAACGGGGTTCAAGAATATCTTGTTTGGCGCGTGCTCGATCACACGATCGATTGGTTTTATCTGCAAGACGGTGAATACATTTCACTGATCGCCGATCAAAGCGGCATCATCAAAAGTGTTATTTTTCCGGGGCTATGGTTGGCAGTTTCAGACCTGCTTAATGGAAATATGCAAGCAGTCTTAGCGGTCTTGCAGCAAGGCATCAGTTCGACTGACCATGCAGCCCTGATTGAGCGCTTAAAGTCGTAACAGATTTACAAGTTAAGTCAGCAGTAAGTCGGTGAACAAGGTTAAATTCATCGTGGGGTTTAGGTTTCGACTGCGCTCAACCCGCAAAGATAAGGGTCTGGAGCGTTGAGCGCAGTCGAAGCGCGGCAATAAATAATTCTGTCCATCTACTTATAAATTTTCCTAGCTTGAGATTGAGGTGTGAGAAATTTAAAAGTAGAGCGTCCCGGTTCTACGGTTCACACCATCAGGAGGGTTAGACGATGCTCCCTGAAGCGTTTCGACGTCAGCTTTTGCAAGAAGCGCAACGCTGGCGTAGGGATAATTTAATTAGCGACGTTCAGTTTCAGCAATTGTCCGATCGCTACGAGTTCGATCGACTCGATGCCCATGCAAAAAACCGCTTCACGCTGATTTTGCTCACGATCGGATGCATCTTGATTGGATTAGGCATTTTGACGTTTGTGGCGGCAAATTGGCAAGATATCCCACGCATTGCCAGAGTGGTTTTACTGTTTGGCTTGTTTTTAGGCGTTAATGTTGCGGGCTTTAGGCTGTGGCACCCAACGGGCAATTCTTCAGAGCTTCGCGAATCGAATCGCGCTCAGCATCGATTGGGTGAAGCGCTATTGCTGCTGGGGTCGCTGACGCTGGGTGCGAACCTAATGCTAATGACGCAACTGTTTCACATTGGCGGATCGTCGGATGCGCTGTTTCTCACCTGGGGAAGCGGCGTCTTGAGTTTGGCGTACGGATTGCGGCTCGCCTCGCTGGGAGCGTTTGCAATTTTGCTGGTGGGGGTCGGGTATTGGATCGGCTGGTCAGACACGTTTGCGGGCGGGAATTCATCAATTTGGGACGTTGTTTTACCGCAGATGCCGATCGTTTCTGCGATTCTGTTCATTCCACTGGCGTATCTGTGTCGATCGAAAACCTTATTTACACTGAGCGCGATCGCCGTTAGTTCGTCACTGATCAGCAGCTTGAGTGCCACTTTAACTCGCGGCAGTGTCTTACCCTGGATATTATTAGCGCTGCCTGCTGCTTTGCTTTGGGCGTATGACGACACGATTTGGAGCATTTTTAGGCGGAATTCTGATCCGGATTTAAGACCGTTTCAATTGATCGCGCGACGGTTGGCGGTGCTTTATCTGGGTGGATTATTTTATTGGCTGTCGTTTCATTGGGGCTGGACGGCGGATCGATCGAGCTTTTGGTACTTTAGCGCGATCGCTCAATGGAAATCGCTACCGAGCGTTGTGGCATTAGTGGGCGTCGCGATCGTGCAATGGATTTATTTGCTGAGATTTGCCCGAAACCGCACCGGACGATTCAGAATCAACGTTAATACGATGATGATCGGATTGTTTGTTGTGACAACGGCGATCGTAAATTTTTGGCACATTCGGATTGCCCCGATTCCGACCGTTGCGACGTTTATTTTTAATTTAATACTGGCCCTGCTAGGAATCGGAGCGATTCGGAGTAGTTTAGCGATCGGCAATCGGCGTAATTTCTGGTTTGGAATCGTGCTGGTGATCATCCAAATTTTCAGCCGTCTTTTAGAGTATGAAACGAATCTTTTATTGAAGTCGCTGATCTTTGTCTTGTGCGGTTTGGGTGTGATTGTGGCGGGGCTTTGGTTTGAGCGTTATGTCCGGCGGTTCGCGCCGATCGTTCGGGAGTAATTTTATGAAATGGCGGTTTTGGATTGCGATCGCGCTGCAAACTGTTTTGATTGCAGCCATTCCCGCTCAGGCAATTTATACGCACTTAACCGGGAAAACGGTCATTCTAAAAACGGCTCCGATCGATTCGTATGAGCTGATGCGCGGCTATTCGATCGCGCTAAATTACGATTTTTCTAGCGTTGATGCACTGCGATCGCTGCCTGGATGGAAAACTTTGCTCAAAGAACAAACCTTGCCGTCGGGCAGTCGGAGCGATAACTTAGTTCCAAATACGACGCTATACGTGATTCTGCAAGCGCCACCGAGTACGAGCAAGCGTCAACCCTGGAAACTAGTAAACGTGAGCCACGATCGACCCACTAATTTATCTGCAAACCAAGTAGCTCTGAAAGGTCGAGTGGCTAATTTCGGCAGAATCGAGTACGGATTAGAAACGTATTATCTGCCAGAAAATCAACGTAAAGATGTGAATCAAGCTTTTGAGCAAGCACAACAAAAGCAAGAAAGCGCGATCGAACTTAAGGTCGATGCCCAGGGAACCGCCGTTCCGATTCAGATTTGGGTGGGCGATCGACCTTATCGTTTTTAGACGGCATCTGAAGAAGCGGGCGGTTCAAACCGCGCCTACACAAACGAAGTCCACCTCCGTGGACTAAGAAAGTCACTCTTAACCCGTGGTTTCGTCTGTGTAGCCGCATTTAAATCGCCAGGGCATTCACGGGTTCAAACCGATCGTTTGATCAAAATTACAGCTTAAATCGGCTACTCACTGTAACGCCCACGGCTGCCCCCAACCCGGCAACCATTCCTGCCGCCATTCCTTCTGCGGTCTTTGTGACAGGATCTTGAATCAGGCATTGATTGGTCACTTCTTTCGCCTGCAAACACTGATTGCTTTCCGCCCAGCTTGCGGTACCGCCTAGCACCACGCCTGCCGTACTGCACACAAACACAACAGCCCAAAATGGTTGGTGACTTTTTCTGCTCATAGTCTGATAATCAAATGAACGCTATTCACGAGTACCCCTTACTTTACTCGTAGACCGGACACAAGCGATCGCAATTTTCGCTTTTTTCATGAATTTTCTACAAATTTTCATCCACCAAAAGGCAGAAACCCCTTCAATCTTGACCTTGAGCCGCTTCGACGGATCGAGGCGAATCCGATTAGAATTGAAAGAGTCTTAACAGTTAGTAATATTCTGTTTCTAAAGTAATTGGAGGGCGATCGAAATGGATGCTGAAACGATTAAAGAGCGCATTAGACTGATCGAAGGCAAGCGCGAATCGCTGCTGCGCTTGTTAGAGCAACCAGATTTAGGCACGCTGAGAATCGATGTGAATCAAGCTTTAGAAGAAATGGATGATTTGCTCGATGAATTTAAACGCACGTTTCCCGAAGTTCAGTAAACCTACTCTTCGCGGGTGCGCAGTTGCCAATACACGAGTAACAGCGTGACGAAAAGCAAAACCGTGGCGGCGGCGGCAGCGTAGCCAAAATCAAATTGAGCAAAGGCTTGATCGTACATAAAGTAAACAAGCAAGTTGGTCGAGTTTAACGGGCCGCCGCCAGTAATAATGTAAACTTGCTCGAAACTGCGCAGCGTGAAAATTGCGGTGGTCACCGTGGCGAATACGATCGTCGATCGCAATCCCGGCAGAGTGATATACCAGAATTTCTGCCACGCTCCCGCACCATCAAGCTCTGCGGCTTCATATCGATTGATTGGAATTGTTTGCAGTCCTGCTAGAAAAACGACCAGATTAAAGCCGATTTGCTTCCAAACGCTAAGCAAAATCAAAACGGGCATCGCCCAAACCGTACTCTGAAGCCACCCAATTGAAGGAATGCCGATCGCATTTAAGGCTTGATTCACAATGCCATCGGTTTGAAACAACCAGCGAAAGCCTAAACCGACCGCAACCAGCGACGTAATCGACGGAATAAAATAAGCGGCGCGTAGAACCCCACGAAAGGCAACGGATCGATCAAGCAATACTGCTAATCCCAACGGAATGATTAAGCTCGGAATCACGGTTGCGATCGTAAAATAAACCGTATTTCCGACAACTTGCCAAAAGTCAGGACTTAACAGCAAGCGCCAATAATTTCGCAATCCGATCCAGCGAATTCCGGCACGGGTAAAGCTGCCCGTTGTAAAGCTGAGAAAACACAAATACGCGATCGGGTAAAGCACAAAGATTCCGAGCAGCACGATTGCAGGAGTGAGAAAAATCCAAGCGGCGACGGCTTCGCGATCGAGCATTCGCGACAATCCTGAAGAGCGAGAATTAGGTTTGACAGAATCGGAACGCATAGAGTGTAATCAAAGGTGCGTTAGTGTAACGTCAGTTCCACAGTTTTTTCGCTAGGGTGTGAGTTGCGCCTTTTTAAATCCCTCGCGATGGAGAGTTTGGCAAGCTTCTCGAATTTGTCATCGAAGCCAACCCCTTTGATCGAACTCACGTTAAGGGAATACTTCCACGCTTTCAACGGTTGCTCAATCATTGCATGAATACTTCTGTGCTGTCTGATTCCACTGCATTAATTTCTCCGCCGTTTGTTGCTTTGTCAAATTGTCCGCGCTTAAAGCTCGGCGTGATGGCATCGGGAAGTGGAAGCAACTTTGAAGCGATCGCACAATCGATTCAAGACGGAATGCTTAACGCAGAGATTCAAACGGTAATTTATAACAATCCAGATGCAAAGGTTGTCGATCGAGCCAAACGATTCAACGTTCCATCGGTGTTGATCGATCATCGGCGCTTTGAAACGCGAGAAGACCTCGATCGCGCGATCGTGCAAACCATGCAGCAGTTCTCAGTTGAATGGATTATTATGGCGGGCTGGATGCGGATTGTAACGCCCGTTTTAATCAATGCATTTCCCGATCGCATCCTCAACATTCATCCGAGTTTGCTACCTAGCTTTAAAGGCAATCGAGCCGTGGAACAAGCGTTGAAAGCAGGCGTCAAGATAACAGGCTGCACCGTTCATTTGGTTGTGCCCGAAGTGGATAGCGGCGAAATTATCGTGCAGGCAGCCGTTCCGGTTTTAAGCGAAGACACCGTGGAAACGCTGCAAAATCGAATTCATTTACAAGAGCATCGCATCTACCCGCAGGCGATCGCATTAGCGGCTGTGAAGGCGATTTGTGATGAAGAACGGCATCTTTCTAAAGGATGATGCATCCGCCTAGAATCTCCGGCATTATACGGACAGATTGAGAAGCTCATCGTCTAACACAAGGGCAGTCCAAACCGGGTAGGGACTGCTTTTTTATTGCCAATTTTTCAAAATCTGCTGCAATTGCAAGCAATTTTGTTGCACAATCAGGCGATACCGTATCGATCGTTCGCTTCATGGATGCTTTCTTCGCTCAACTCGTGCAGCTTGTTGTTAATGGAATCTCTGTGGGCAGCATTATTGCGCTGTCGGCGGTCGGCTTAACGCTGACCTACGGCATTTTGCGGTTATCGAATTTTGCGCACGGCGATTTTATGACAATGGCGGCTTATTTTACGCTGTTTATTAATGCCGCAGGCGTCAATATTTGGATTGCGATCGCGCTGTCTGCTTTGCTAACCGTTGGCGTGACGCTGATCGGCGAAAAGCTGCTATGGGCACCGATGCGAGCAAAACGCGCGACTTCGACTACGTTGATTATTATGTCGATCGGACTTGCGTTATTTATCCGCAACGGCGTGATTTTTATTTGGGGCGGCAGCACTCAACGGTATAATCTCCCGATTACTCGCGCTTTATCGTTTTTCGGAATCACGATTCCATTTAATAAAATCTTGGTGATTCTATTAGCAGTTGCGGCGATCGCAGCGCTGCATTATTTGTTGCAGAATACGAAAATTGGCAAAGCAATGCGAGCGGTTGCCGATGATTTGGATTTAGCCAGAGTGACGGGAATTAACGTCGATCGCGTGATCATTTGGACGTGGATTATCGCGGGCAGTTTAACGGCGATCGGCGGCAGCATGTTGGGATTGGTGGAAGCAGTCCGCCCGAATATGGGCTGGTTTTTGATTTTGCCGTTGTTTGCTTCGGTGATTTTAGGCGGAATTGGCAATCCTTACGGCGCGATCGCGGGCGGTTTGACCATTGGCATTGCTCAAGAAGTTGGAGCCGGATTGGGTGATTTACTCACGCCGTTGGCAGGAAACCCGATCGCAGATTTCATTATGAACACGCACGTTTTCACGCCACAGTACAAGCTTGGATTTGCGCTGTTCATTATGGTGTTAGTGCTGCTGTTTCGTCCCCAGGGATTGTTTAAAGGCACCCTGTAACGATCGATTTCTACAAAGCCGCACGTCGAAAAAGCGATTCTTAAACTAAAGCAGGATGCTTATCCGACTGTTGTGTCACACAATAAAGGGTCTTTAGTAGAGTTTCTATCCAGAAGCGTTATGAATGTTCAAGTCGATCTGCAACCTGAAGCGGCATCCCCTCGCGAATCGCCCTACAAAACGCTTGGCGGTGCTGCCTATGGCGCCTTGCAAAAGCATTATCAGAAATCGATCAAGCACGAAGCCGACGTTTTAGCGGACGAAGATCCAGAAAATTTGCACCAAATGCGCGTCGGAATGCGACGGTTGCGCACCGCAATTCAGGTGTTTGGATTTGCGCTTGATTTACCCAAAGCCACCAGTGAACGCAGAATTCGCACGTTTGCGCAAACGTTAGGACAGGTGCGCGATTTAGATGTGATGCAGCTAGAATTCACCTCAGAAATTGACTTGCCCAAAGCTGAGCAAGATACGCTCAAACGCATTCTTAAAAGATTACAGCATCAGCGATCGCACCATTTTTCTGAGTTAAAAAAAACGCTGCATTCCGATCGCTACGATGCCTTTAAACAAGGGTTTGAAGATTGGTTAGCGCTACCCGAATACGAACCGATCGCGCAGCTTTCGATCGAGCAAGTTTTACCGGATTTGTTGGTGCCGTTAGTCGGTCAAATTCTATTGCATCCGGCTTGGCTTGTCGGAGCGCAGGCGGTTGGAAAAGAAACAAAATTCGATGCAATCACGCCTGAATTTGTGCAGCAGCAGTTAATAGAATTTGGAAATCAGCTTCACGATTTGCGTAAACAAATGAAGCGAGTTCGCTATCAAACTGAACTATTTGTTGAGTTTTACGACGAGGCTTACAAAGCCCAAGTCGATGAATTCAAGCACATTCAAGAAGTGTTAGGTCACATTCAAGATAGCGTTGTTTTGCAACAGTATCTTAATCAGCATCTCGACGATGTTAAAGCACAGCTTCCTACGTTTTCAAATCATTTGAATCGACATCGATTAGACGCTTGGCAAGAATGGCGATCGCTGCAAGAAAAATACCTCAATTCTGAATATCGTGCAGCCGTTCGACAACAAATGATCGGTTAAACGGCGTAGAGGCTGGAAGTTAGAATTGCCAGCCTTCAATTTTTAAAGCTGTGTAAGAATTTCATATCCGGTGGGCGTAACCGCGATCGTATGTTCGCTTTGGGCTGAGAGTTTGCGATCTTTCGTTACAGCCGTCCATTTGTCTTTCAGCACTTCGACTTCCCAAGTGCCTTCGTTGATCATCGGTTCGATTGTAAACACCATTCCCGGACGTAGCTTTTTGCCCGTTCCCCATTTACCGTAGTGCGGAATTTGCGGAGCGGTGTGAAAAATGTTGCTAACGCCGTGACCAACGAAATCACGCACCACAGAAAAGCCTTGCGACTCTGCATACTCTTGGATCGCAGCTCCAATATCGCCGATCCGCGCTCCGGGTTTAACTTGCTCAATTCCTAACTGACGACATTTATCGGTGACTTCAACCAATCGTTTTGCAAGCGGCGAAGGCTCTCCGACAAAATACATTTTCGATGTATCTCCGTGATACCCATCGACTAACAGCGTCACATCAATATTAATAATGTCACCGTCTTTGAGAATCTGTTTAGCGTTGGGAATGCCGTGACAAACAACTTCGTTAACGCTAGTACAAATCGATTTGGGAAAACCATGATAGCCCAGTGGAGCGCTTTTTGCACCGTGTGCCTGCGTCCAGCGCTCAGCTTCATCGTTTAATTCAAGCGTGCTAACGCCTGGTTTTACAAGCGGTTCTAAATGATCTAATAGCTGTGCAGCGAGCCGTCCTGCACGACGCATCTTTTCGATTTCGCGGCTCGAAAGTAGAGTAATGACTTCTTGTTCCATACTCATTATTTTAGCGAGGATTGTACCAGTGCTAAGCGCTAATTTCACCCGGATTAAAGCTCAAATCTCCGATTTAAGCGATCCGAGCATAAGCGGGTTTCAAGTAAACAGATTGGTTAAAAATATAACGCAGACAAAACTATCGCTGTACGAACGAAGTTGGCTCGGTCAAACCGACACTCCAACACAGCGTTATTTAAATCACCTTCAACCTTTCTCAAGAAAGATTGTTCAATTGAATCAAACAATGCTAAGCTTCCTAGAAATGATTTGAGTCGGTCAGCTTAATTTAGCGATCGCCCTTAGCGCGATTCGTTGAAGCGGAGGAACCAGATATCGGGGCTTACCTTTGTGAAAGCACAGAGTTCGATTCTTGCTTAATCCAAAGGAGGGCATCTCTCAGCCCTCGCCCGTCAGCTAACTTCGTCGGCTTTGGGAGTATTGACTCTGGAGTTAATGTATGATCCTGCACCTGAATTTAGCAGCAATTTTTGCTGTGGCGACTCATGCGACCGTTCGCACCGTTCGACCGATCGTCACTAGTCAACGCTTTTTACTTCCGATTCTAGGATTTCTCGGCGTGATCGGGGTGTGGTGGACGATCGCGCTTTTCAAACACGAATTAATGCCAACGCCGCCCGAAGCGCTGATGGCGAATCTAGATTACATTCTGCATCCGTTTTATCGGCGTGGGCCGGGAGATTTGGGGTTAGGATGGCTATTACTAGCAAGCCTGCGACGAGTGTTAATCGGGTTTGGACTGGGCGCGTTGGTTGCAATTCCCGTAGGCTTTTTGATTGGCATGTCTGAAAAAGCAATGCTGGCACTCAATCCAGTGATTCAGATTTTTAAGCCTGTTTCGCCGCTTGCGTGGTTGCCGATCGCGCTTGCAATCTTTAATCTGGCTGATCCGTCTGCCATTTTCGTGATTTTCATTACGTCGCTTTGGGCAACGATTATCAACACGGCGCTGGGCGTGCAAAGCGTTCCAAAAGATTATTTGGATGTAGCGCGAGTGTTGGAGATGCCGCGCTGGAGACGAATGACCAAAATCATTTTGCCTGCAAGCTTGCCGTACATTTTTACTGGATTAAGGATTAGCTTGGGCGTTGCATGGCTGGTTATCGTTGCCGTCGAAATGCTCACGGGCGGAATTGGCATCGGCTTTTTTGTGTGGGATGAATGGAGCCGATTAAATCTGAGTTCGGTATTTTTGGCGGTGTTGGTGATCGGACTGACCGGACTGCTGCTTGATTTTGCCTTAGCGCAACTCGAACGCAGGGTCACGCATCGACGACGATCGACGTAACTCAAATACTTCTATGAACATCTGGACACGACGCGAATTTCTTTACCGAGCGGGCGTGACGGCGGCGGGCGCTTCGCTATCCTCGTGCGCCATCAGCGCCAATCGCGCCCCGCAGCAACTGTCTGAGCAAGCAATGTCGATCGCGCCCGTGGTTAAATCCGATCAGCTTGAGAAACCGAATTTGACGATCGGCTATGTGCCTGTGAATGATTGTGCGCCGTTTGCGATCGCCTGGGAAAAAGGCTTTTTTCGCAAATACGGTTTGAATGTGCGCCTTAGCCGCGAAGCAAGTTGGGCAACGTCGCGAGACGGTTTGATTTTCGGGCGGCTAGATGCGTCTCCAGTCGTGAGCGGTGCAGTGACCAATGCCCGAATCGGGGCAGAAGGCGCACGTCACGCTCCGCTTTGTGCTGCCATGACGATTCACCATCATGGCAATGCGATGACGATGAATCGTGCTATGTGGGAATCTGGAATTCGACCCTGGTTTGAGTACAACGGCAATCTTGAAGCGTTCGGACAAGATTTTCGTCGTTATTTTGACAATTTGCCGTCAGAAAAGCGAGTTTGGGCAGTGGTTCTCAGTTCAGCGATTTATGAATACTTTGTTCGCTACGTCACGGCTGCCGCAGGCGTCGATCCGCTCAAGGAATTTCGCATTATTATCGTACCGCCCCCGCAAATGGTGAGCAACGTTCGGATCGGGGCGATGCAGGCCTACATGGTGGCGGAACCCTGGAACACTCGCGCCATTGTCGGAAACGAAGGGATTGGATTTACGTTTGCACAAGGTCGAGAAATTTGGAACGGACACCCCGATCGATTGCTCGGCGTGATGCAGCCGTTTATCGACAACTACCCGAAAACCTATCGATCGCTGCTCAAAGCGATGATCGAAGCGTGTCGATATTGCGATCAAAATCGTGAAGAAGTCGCTCGTCTGATTTCCAACCGATCGTTTACCGGAGCCAAACCAAAACTCACTCGACCCGGAATCGTTGGGGACTATAATTACGGGGGATTTGACAAACGATCGCGCACCGTCAAATCCGACGCGACGACGCTATTTTTTGACATGCCGAAAAGCGTTCCGCAAGAAGCTAACGAGCACTCGACGTTTATGTGGCGATCGCGATCGCTGTGGCTGATGACGCAAGCCGCACGCTGGGGACAAATCAAAGAAATTCCCAAAAACGCCGACCAGTTAGCCGCAACTGCATGGCGCAGCGATATTTATCGCGAAGTCGCCGCAGAACTAGGAATTCCTTGTCCAAAGGATGATTTCAAAGTGGAACCCGCCAAAGCATTTATTGATCAAAAGCCGTTTGATCCGAGCGATCCGGTCGGCTACCTCAAAAGCTTTGAGATTCGCGCCGATCGACCCACCGCCGTTTATTTTTCTTAGTTCACGAGTCTTTTAAAGGAGTTGTATGACGCAGCCTTCGATGATTAATAATGAATCCACGCCGCAAACGGTTTCTGCTGCGTCTGAGTTTTTAGCGATCGATCATTTGCACAAAGTCTACACAACACCCGACGGTCGTGAATCAGTCGTGCTGAATGATATTAATTTAACGATCGGCGATCGCGAATTCATTTCGATCATCGGTCACTCTGGCTGCGGCAAATCCACGCTGTTGAAAATTGTTGGGGGATTGGAGCGATCGACCGGGGGAATGGTGCGGCTTGAAGGACGCGAAATTCGCAAACCTGGAGCCGATCGCATGATGGTGTTTCAGCAATATTCGCTTCTGCCGTGGCTGACGGTGCGCCAAAATATTCGCCTGGCCGTCGATGAAGTGCGAAAAGAGTTGTCAGCCGTTGAGAAAAAGCAAATCGTCAACGAGCATCTGGCAATGGTGAATCTCACGGCGGCTGCGGATAAGTACCCCGACGAGATTTCTGGTGGCATGAAACAACGGGTCGGAATTGCGCGAGCGTTGGCAATTCGTCCGAAAATGCTGCTGATGGATGAACCGTTTGGAGCGCTCGATGCTTTGACACGCGGCAAACTTCAGCGTCAGGTGTTAGAAATTTGGGAACAGAATCGCCAAGCGGTAATGATGATCACGCACGATGTGGATGAAGCGATTTACATGTCCGATCGCATTGTCTTGATGACCAACGGACCCGCCGCCACGATCGGCGAAATTCTCGATGTGCCGTTTCCGCATCCGCGCGATCGCGCCGCAATCCGCAATTCACCCGAATACTACGAACTCCGCAATCGTGCGCTCAATTTCCTCGATTCAAATTTCTCCTCGGACGATTGAGCAAGCGCAAGGGGGGCTGTAAATTAGCACGATTCTATTCGGGTATGACATGGATGTTCTTATCGTTTCTAAGGTTTCTTTAATAGCTCCAAATCAGCCGACTCAGACTCCGATCGAAACCCTGTTTTCAGCAATTCCCGAATCGATCGACCCCCCGCTTCTTGCACAAAAATCAACGGCACCAGCGCCACAAACCGCACGACCGTAGACAGCGCAAACAATCCAGGCAAGCCGCCGTAGTGCGCAAACTGCGCCAAAAGTCCGCCTGCGGTTGTGCCCAATGCACCACTCACGCCCGCGATCGCAGCCGCCACCGCAAAGTAAGTTGATTGATTTTTAAGCGGCACAATGCTCAACTGAATGTTGTTGTTGCAAAGCTCAATCGCCGCCCAAGTTCCTCCAGTAAAAATGTGCAGCAACGGCAACCACAGCCAAAGCGACAAAGTGTTATCGCTGGTAATCAGCCATAAAATCGGCGCGATCGACACTAAAACGCCCACCGTCAACAGCAAAAATCGATTGCCCACGCGATCGGCAAGCTTGCCCCAAACGATCAGCATCAGCAAATTTGCGCCTGCAGTTAAACTGTTGTAAATCGTCACCCAACTCACGTCGATCGCCAAATTATCCAGCATGTAAAAGTTAAAAAACGGAGCGCTCAAATTCACCGCAAACATCCACAAGCTGAAATAAATCAAAAAGCGCACAAAATTAGCATCTTGAGCAACCGCCGCGATTGCCGTTTTCAACGATGAATCTGGCTCGATCAATCCTTGCGCCGCAATTTGCTCTTTCGGATTCACATCCGCCATAAAATATTGAAACCCGATGCTAACAATGCCTGCAATAATCCCGATTAGCAAAACAATGCCGTAGCCAGAAATTGATCCGCCCGCGTAGGTCGAGACAAACCAGCCCGCGATCGGCACGCTAATCAAACACGTCAAATTCGCCGCACTATTGCGAATGCTGAAGTATCGCCCCCGCAATCGACGCGGCACTAATGCAGCCAGCCATGACAACCAAGACGCACTGCCAAACGCTCCGTAAAGATGGGTGACAAACACGATCGCCAGCGTCCACACGACCAGCGTATGATCTTCGATTTTGCCCCAGCAAAATGCGCTAATTCCCACCAGCAGCAACAGCCAAATTAATCGTGCGGGTACATAAATCCACAAGCAATAATTATGACGGCTCGCGGTGCGATCGCTTAAAACCGCGCCAAACGGCTGCATTAAATTCGCCACCATCGGAATCGAAGCCAACATTCCCACCTCGATTGCGTTAGCGTGAAGCTCAACTAGGAAATTACTCAGCAGCACGCCGCCTGCAATGTTAGAAAAAACCGTGGCAAAAATTCCATCCAGCGTTGAAGCGCGGAGGCTCGATCGAATAATGGATTTAGAAAGCTTGAGTTCGGGCTGCGAAAAGAGCGGAAACACAGGTTTAGAGCCTGTGACGAGTTCGGGTGATTCTGGTGAAGGGGCGATCTGCTGCGGCAGATTTCCCTCTGAGAGCGTTCCTAAATCCACTGATGACTCCATCGATCCGTTGCCTGGGTGCTTTGGGCTAGTTTACCGTGATTTAATTGGCACGCCGATCGCGATCGAGCAATCAAATCTCATGCCACAATCCGAGTAAACCGCACAAATTACAAACCAGTATTTCTGAGTTTAAACATTAATTAACTCTGCCTCTGGGATAGATTATGAATTCTGTTGATTTAGCCTTTACTTCTGCCTTAGATCAAGCACAACTGATTCGCTCTAAGCAACTTTCCCCGGTGGAATTAACCGAGCTGTACCTGGCTCGTATCGACCAATACAATTCCCAGTTAGGCAGCTTTGTCACCGTGATGGCTGATGCGGCTCGAAACGATGCAAAAGCTAAAGCCGAACAGCTTATGCAAACCGATGAGCTACCGCCGTTTTTTGGGGTGCCGATCGCGATTAAAGATCTCAATCCAGTCGATGGCGTTCCTTGTTCCTACGGCGTAAAAATCCTCCGCAACCGCATTGAAACCCGCGATGATTTAATCGTGAAAAAACTCAAGCAAGCAGGCTTTATTCTGCTTGGAAAAACAACCACGGCACAGCTTGGATCGTTTCCGTACACCGAACCGCCCGGATTCCCTCCCGCTCGAAATCCGTGGAATTTAGACTACACTCCAGGCGGTTCAAGTGGCGGTTCGTCGTCCGCCGTTGCAGCAGGACTGTGTGCGATCGCGCACGGCAGCGACGGTGGCGGTTCGGTTCGCGGGCCCGCAGCGTGCTGTGGATTAGTCGGACTCAAACCTTCACGCGGACGCATTTCCCTCGCGCCGATCGGCGAAGTCTTTAGCGGATTTGCCGTCAACGGTTCGCTTTCACACACCGTTGCCGATGCTGCTGCATTTCTCGACGTCACGGCAGGCTATGTAAGTGGCGATCCGTACTGGTTGCCGATGCCTGAATCGTCGTTTCTATCTGCCACGCAGCGATCGCCGAAATCGTTACGAATCGCCCTTGTCAGCGCGATCGAGCCGATCGGCAGTGCTGATCCGATTTGTGTGCAAGCCGTGGAAAAAACGGCACGAGTGCTTGAAGAACTTGGACACACGATCGAGCCGCTCACGCCGAATTTTGGAGACATGGTTGAACCGTTCACTGTCCTTTGGCAAGCACAAACCGACGTAGGAATTCCGCCCTTTTTTCTAGAGCGCGTGAATCGGTGGCTGTGGTGGCGAGCAAAATTTACCTCTGCGGGTCGCTATATTCGATCGCGTCATCAGCTTGAAGCGTTTGCTCGAAAAGTAGTGGCACTGTGGGATCAATTCGACGTGCTGTTGTTTCCCACCTACATGCATCCTACGATTCGCGTCGGAGAATGGGCAAAACTCAGTTCTGCAAGAACGCTCGACCAAATCATTCGTTGGATTGCGCCGTGTCCTGCCTTTAACGTTACTGGTCAACCTGGAATCAGCATTCCTGCGGGGTTTGATGCAACTGGGTTGCCGATCGGGGTTCAGCTTGTCGGGCGGCCTGCCGATGAAGTGACGATTTTATCGTTAGCGGCACAGCTTGAAGCAGCGCAACCCTGGCGTCAGCATCGCCCACCGTTCGGTTAAGGTCAGTTCGACAAAAGACGCTGGCGACGCTGATGAATTTGGGAGAGCTACCTAACCTGAGTTCCGAATAAGCATCTCAACCTGCCTAGCGACTGAAGGCGCGGCTAGACAGACAAAACCACCCACGGGTTGCTCTATCTCGTTGGCTGTTAGTGCGCGGAGGCGCACTTCGTCTGTGTAGCCCCCGATTTTAATCGGAGGGCACGTTCTCATCGGAAGATTTAGAAAGCACCCACAACGCCGCGAAAAACCTTGTTCTTCGCGTTGAGTGAACGATCAATCTGCCGAACTGCGCCTTTAATAACGCTCTAGCATCACAAAAAATTCGTCATCGAGTTCGTAGCCTAACGTTTGCGTCATCGCTTTAAGGCGCGATCGAGATTCGATCTGCTGTTGATTGAGCCAATTCATTAGCGCAAACGTTTTTTGCATCACAAAAATTTCTAGCGCTTCAGGATTGAATTCGATTCCTTCAGTGGGATGAAACTGATGCGGAACCAGCATTGCTGTATAAAGCCCTAACGCGCCCGACTGCCAATCGAGCAGAAACGGCAGCCACGGGTACATCGCATCTAAGCGAATAAACCACAACCGAATCTCCGGCACTTCTGACAGTTCACGGGGATCAGTTGGGTCTAGAACATAGTTGACCTTAAACTGGACCTGCTGTTCGTACGATCGCACCTCTTTCAAAATCGGCTCGATCGCGCTTAAAGCAGGCGATAAATCTAGGGAATTAATTTGATCCGAATCAACGGCGATCGTAATTGGCATAAAAAGGCGCGATCAAGGGCTGACTCTTATTTTCCTACTGATTCACCCGGATTAACCGTCGCTTTTCTCGTCACCTCGATAAATTGGCAGCAAAATGCTAAACGTTGATCCTTCTCCGATGCGGCTTTTAACGGAAATCGAACCGCCGCAGCGCAGTAAAAGCTGCTGCACGATCGTTAAGCCCAACCCCGCGCCGCCAGTGTCTTCGTCGATCGCTTGCCGCACGCGGTAAAAGCGATCAAAAATTTTCGGAATTTCGCTGGGTGCAATTCCCACGCCTGTATCTTTGAATTCAAGCTGAACGTAATCGCCTTGCTGCCTAGCTCGCACCCATACCTGTCCCCCACGCGGCGTAAATTTAATGCCGTTGTTAAGCAGATTGATCACAATTTGCTTGAGCCAGTTATTAAGGCAAGCGATCGACGGCAAGGCTTCCGGTACGGTATACGCCAACCGCACTCCTTTTTCCTCAGCTAACGGTTGATAAGTGCTGACCACTGCCGGAACCACATCAATAAGCTGTAACGCCTGAATAATGCTCGGCTCTGCCATCAAATCGAGATTCACAAGATCTAATAAGCTGCGGATTAACGAGCTTTGTCGATCGCATTCTTTCACTAACAAATCCATGTAGCGCTGCTTTTGCGGCGGCTTGAGATTTGGAGAATTCAGCAGTGTTAATGCCGTTTTCATATTTGTTAACGGCGTGCGCAATTCCTGTCCAACGTTGTTTAAGAATTCGTCTTTAAGGCGAACGGTGTTAAGCAATTCTTCGTTTTGAAGCTGGAGCAGATTCGCTAACTCGGCTTGGCGTCGGTGCGTGCTGGCGCGTTGCCACAGTTCTTCTTGACGCTGAATGTGTCTTGCCAGCAGTTGTGCTACGAGTGCTGTCCGCTCAGGCTCAACGGCTCGTAAATCACCTTCGCGGCTGTCTCCAGACTCCAGTGTTAGGCTCTCAATTCCAGCAACGGGGCGTAGCATCTCGATCGCAGCTTGTGTCAGCTTTGACTCTAACGACAAAAGCGCGATCAGCGACTGCTTTTTCTCGGTGCCTTCGTCTTCGGTCGTGCTGTCGCATTTTGCTGGACTTCGCAGCGAGTCGCTAAACAAAGCTTTCGATCGCTGCGCCACGAGCAAAGCAGAAAAATCCTTCGACCAAATCAATAGAAAATACTCACGACGAAGCGGACTGTCGAGCGAGAGTTGAATCGAGGGCACCGCTTCAAGATCGTCTAAGTCGCGCTGATTTTTGAACGAATAAACCTGCTGCGCCGGATTGCCGTTGGCTCGATACCGATCGAGTTCGCTTTTCCAAGCTTCGCCTTTGGGAAGCTTGGCCCACACGATCGCGTTGATTTGCTGCTCGATTAGTAAATCGAGCAGGCTACTCATCAGCGATTTGAAAGTTGCAGCGCTTATATGCATTGCCGTTGGTGCAACAGGCGATTTTGCAACAAATTCGTATAAAGAAGTTTCAGACGCGACCACTGGGATCATAAGGCTTGCAGAAATAAAGGTTAAAAGCGTTTAACAAAAGATAGCGAACTGTGATAAAACAGTGTGCTTTTTTATATCTACTCTCATTTCTGAAAAACAACCAAGTTTTTTTGATGTAGAACGGCAATTAACCGTAAGGAAACTAGATTTGCAAGGCTCTAAAACCTGCGGCAATGCCTCAAGGATTTGCCTACAAAACGATGTGTCTATTATTGCATCACGATTTTACTTTGATTTGTGTCCCTTGTATCGCTCCTGAGTGCTTAAAGCAATTTGTTCTACCTCTCTAGCAAGAAAATTGCTTATGCACAGTTCTGCCTTTTTATCAATGGTTTTTTAGAAATGCTTACATAAGCTAATCGTAAATTAATGCAATGCTTTTGAAGCAAACTACCTCTCAGCCTTAAATCGGATTATGAAACCACGAAATGCTTCTGATGCTGCTCAGTTTTTAGCGTCGCTTAAACAAGGAATCTGGACGCTATGTATTCCCGCTTGGCTATATGGCACTATAGAACGCGGAACAACGGCTCTTTCTGATTGCACCTTAAGCGCTTCGGATGTGCTTCAGATTTTAACGGCTGCATTTTTTCTCATGGGCTGGATTGCGCTCAAGCCCGATCGCTTCACACATCGCAAAACAAGCGCTTAAAGTTTCTCAGTGTGTTTTAAAGGAGATGAATATCATGGCTGGACAAATGTGTTGGCTAGAATCTTTCGGTCATACCCACAAAATCCTGCATCTGCGCGAATCGGCTCAGCAACCCTGGAAACCCTACACGGCGTTTGCTCAATATCGCGTCCCCGATTTGCAAATTAAAGGCGCGTCAAAAGGCTGGACAACCTATCAAAAGATGCGCAAAGCCGGATGGACGCTGATCGCTACGGCTGAAGCTTACACCCTAACAGCACCCACGCCCGAATCGGTTCGCGGTTGAAATCATTTGCTGAATTGAATGTCAGTTGCGATTAAGCGGGCGCGACTGAAGGCGCGGCTAACCAGACAAAACCCGCCCGAAGCGGGTTCCTTCACGACAAGTTCTGGGTGAAGTCTAGGCGGACTTCGATTAGCCGCGAGGCTAATGGCTCTTGCGCAGCTAATAGGAGTCGCCAGGCAGATTAGGATAGAAATTCTAATCTCAGGTTAATTTAGCTTTCGCTTCAGCCAATCAATCAGGTGCTGGTTAACGAGTTCTGGGCGTTCGTCGTGCGGGCAGTGCCCTGCATCAGGAATTGACACAAATTCTACATCGTGCGATCGCGTTCGATTTTGGTAAATCGCAGACCCCGCGATCGGCGTCCAGGGATCTGCTTCTCCCCAAATCACCAGCATCGGGGCTTGAATTTGAGGCAGCAAATCGATCGGCTTGGGCCCCGGTGGTGCAGTCAGAATTGATGCAAACACTCGTTGCGCTCCGGGCTGGCAAGACGGCTCATACAGCAAATCAACTAATTCGTCTGTAATGGCATCGGGGTTGCGGTATACCTGCTTTAAGCTGCTGCGAATCCGCGCTTTTTGGCGCACGCGATCGAACATCCAATTCCCAAACTGCTTAGAGCTAACCAACTTCGCAAACAAGCCCATCACAAACCGCAACGGCGGCGTTAATTCTTCGGGTCGATGATTCAGTCCGCCTGCGGGATTGAGTAGAATGCCACCCGCCGCAATTTCAGGATGATTTGCTAACACCATCAAACACAGCAAACCACCGATCGAGTTTCCAACGAATACCGTGGGCGTCTGAATTTTTTCTGCCCAAAAATCGCGAATCATTTCCACCCACAAATCAACCGTGTAGTTGAGTGGCGGCTTATCCGATCCCCCAAAGCCGAGAAGATCGATCGCAAAAACTTGATATCCCGATTGAGCAAGAACGGGAATGTTTTTTCGCCAATGCCCGATCGAGGCTCCAAAGCCATGAATCAGCAGCAACGGTTGACCGACGCCCGCAGTTGCATACTGAATCGTATATCCTTGCCAGTTCCAAGTGAGTTTCTCAAACGCCGAGGATTTTAGAGATTCAACAGTCACAGTTCGATTTATGAAGTTTTACTAAGGTATTTTCATCATAATACGACAGTTTAACTTGTGCTGGAATTGGAGAGGCTTTTAGCGCGGTGTTATTTCTTCTCAGGATCTGCCGATCGCAAGGCTTGATCTAACACGGTGCGAGCTTCTTGAGCTTGAGCGCGAGCTTCTCGATATCGCAAATTTGTTTGAGCGTAGCTTTTGAGAACTTTAAATCCTTCTTTAAGCTGGTTGATTTCTTCTTCGCTGACTAAATCATCGGTAAACAAAACGTCAATTTGCTGCCGAGCTTGAAGCGCTTCGCTGCGAAATTCCTGGGCTTTTAGCTTCAGCGTTGCAAGGCTACTCAAAACCTGAACCGCTTGATTAATTGCGTCTTCGTCTGCGGCAACAGTCGAACCCGGATCTTTGATTTCGATAAAGTTTTTTGGGCCAAAGCCATCGGCAAGGTCGGTTGGCAATTTTCCTTCATCCATTAGTTCCATCAGTTGATCCATTGCTTTTTCCCGTGCTTTTGCCGAGTCTTTGCCGGGAACGTTCAAAATAATTTCTGGACTTTGAGCAAGTGTATATTGAACCATCGAATGTTTAAGCGTTAAGGGTAAAGCGAGCACAAAAGTGCTTTATTCATTTTAGCCTGCCAGTCTTTTTATCAGAGAATTAACGCACTCCTCGATCGCTATCAATCGAATCCGGGCTGCAAGTTTTCGTCGCTGCGTCTTGACAAGCCCGATCGACTCTGTCATATTAGTAAACGTATTCAAGCGGGTATAGCTCAGTGGTAGAGCGTCACCTTGCCAAGGTGAATGTCGCGCGTT